>JAKDJD010000059.1 GCA_030454085.1 Kocuria sp. | reverse complement strand
GTCCAGGGGATCTCTTCCCCGGGCAAGGAGCAAGGGTTCTGGGAAAAGAATGCGATATACCTTGCTCTGGGAACGATCCTCTTGCTGCTCCTCATCGTCGCCCTGCTCTATCGGTACAGCAAACGCAGGATGTATCGGAAGGCTGACCGCGAAATCAGCGAATACTTGAGGGAGAATCCTGGCGCGGAGGTCGACCCGGAGACCCGCAAGGCGTTTCGGACGTACAGGTTCAACCATCCGCGGCGACCCGGGGACGAGGACGAACGGGAACGTCGCCGCGAAGAGGCGAGGAAGAACGGCGAAGAGCTCGACCCGAAGGACGACCCCCAGGTCTTCACCCAATACGCGTCCTCCTTTGGCGCGTGGTTGCCTCTCTATGCGGCGTCGCCGACACTCTATTCGGGACCAGGAACGCACCCCTCGAGTGGGAGTGTGTCGAGCGGGACATCCTTCGGTGGGGGCGCCGGATTCAGCGGTGGGGGAGCCACGGGAAGTTTCTGAGGACGCCGGTGATCGCTCGCGGTCCCTGTGGGGAGCGGACCGGGAGATTGAGGCGTGCGGGAGTGCTGTCGTCTCGCGGCGGCCCAGCGTCGTCGTTCGGCGGGCCGAGCCGGTGGGTTACTGCTGATGGCGCACGTGGTCTACGACCTTCATCATCGACGCGTGCAGTGCCTGGAGCTCTTGCTTGTCCATCCCGAGTCTTTCCATCATGATGCCCGGTATCTTCTCCGCTTCGCGGCGTAGGCTCCGCCCACTCGGGGTCAGCGCGATATCCAGCGAACGGTTGTCCGACCCGTTGCGTTCGCGGGTGATGTACCCCTGGGCCTGCAAGCGTTTGAGCAGAGGCGACAGGGTCCCCGAGTCGATGCTCAGCCGCTCGCCCAGATCCTTGACCGACGCCGGGGAGCGCTGCCAGAGGGCGAGCATGACCAGGTACTGCGGGTGAGTCAGATTCAACGGTTCGAGCACGGGTCGGTATGCCGCGATCACGCTCCGTGACGCCAACGAAATGGCGAAGCAGACCTGGCTTTCGAGGGCTAGCGGGTCCTCGGCCGGAAATTCTTCTTGATCCATTCCTCGCGCTCCCCTGTTCTGATGACGACCGGTTCCATGTCGGCCGAAACAAATTCTAAGCGGTTCCGACCCAGCATATAGTTTGCGTACAATGAATTTGTGTACAAACTAATGGAGGGGTTCCGATGACCGATTCTTCGCGCGATGACGAGTTCACGTTCATGTTCCGTCTCAAGAACCGGGCTGTCAGGACTCTCCTGATCTTCGTCGGTCCGGCCCAGGGCAGCTCGCAGAGCGATCCGCGTCAGCGTCTCAAGAGGGAATACGACCGAAGGAAGGCCCTCCATGAGCAGCGACAGAACGACGGGCAGGATGGTGCGCCGAGTAGCGAGGCGCACGGCGGCGACCACGACGGGGAGTAGCCCCACGGGGAGTCGCCCTGCGGGAGCCCCGAGGAATCCGGCCTGAAGCCGCGGCGGCGACGGCCCGCCATCTTCCGCAACGCGCATCCGCGAGGGTCTAGATCAGTTTGTTCTGGCGCGCCTTCGAAATTGCGGCGGTGCGGTTTTCGACCTCGAGCTTGTCATAGATGTGCACCAAGTGGGTCTTGACCGTCGCCTCCGAGATGAACAGCTTCTTGGAGAGTTCTCGGTTGCTCAGCCCCGTGGCCAACAGGCGCAGAATCTCGGTCTCTCGGTCGGAGAGCCTCTGCTCGGGCTTCTGCATGCTGGCCAGGAGGGCCGCGCTGACCTCCGGGGCCAGAGTGCTCTTGCCGGCCGCAGTATCGACGACGGCGCGTCGCAGGGTTTCCGGGGGCGCATCCTTGAGGAGATACCCCAGTGCTCCGGCGCGGACGGCCGCGACGATATCTGCCTGAGTGTCGTACGTGGTCAGAATCAGTACGGGAGGCCCCTGCTTCTCCTTGAATTTTGCCGTGGCGGTGATGCCGTCCATGTCCGGCATCTGAATGTCCATCACCACCAGGTCGATCGAGCTCTCGGTCCCGGCGTGGGATTCGGCGATCCGCAGCGCGGACCCGCCGTCGCCGGCCTCGGCCACGACCACGACCTCCTCGAATCCGTCCAGAAGAGCACGCAATCCGGCCCGGACCACCGGGTGGTCGTCCACCAAAAGAACCTTGATCTGGGATGTCATTGCTCTCCTCCCTCATCCGAGGTGGTTGGGGCCGAGGCCGTTGGGGTCGAGGTGGTTGGGGCCGAGGTCAGCGGGATGCGGACACCCACCACGGTTCCTTCGCCCGGCGCCGAATCGACGGAGAGGCTCCCGCCCAGCGTTTCGAGGCGACGGCGCAGACCCAGGAGACCGTAACCGCCGCCGACGCCGCCCTCGGTTTTTGCGTTGTCCGCCCCGGAGGCGGAGGACGCGGAAGATGCGGAGGAGGCGGTGTCGAAACCGCGGCCGTCGTCGTAGACGTCCAGAGCGACTTCGGCGTCCCATACCGCCAGGGTGACCACGGCAATGTCCGCCCGGGAGTGCTTGACCACGTTGGCCAGGGCCTCCTGGGCCGCGCGCAACAGGGCCGAGGCCACCGTCTCGGGAAGTCCGGAAGGGTCGGCGCCCTCCGTGCGCAGGGTGCAACGCAACTCTCCGCCTTCGGCAGCCGCTCGTCCCTGCGTCCGTTCGCACGCGGATCCGAGCGCAGAGACCAAGGACCGTCCCAACGCGGGAGAGGACAAGTCCCTCACAAAGCGCCTTGCCTCCTCGAGATTGTCCGAGGCGGTTTCCTGAATCGTGCTGATCCGGGAGCCGACCTCGTCGAGTCGTCCACCGGTGAGACTCGCGGAGGCTGCTCGTGACATGAGGACGATCGAGGACAGACCTTGTGCCACCGTGTCGTGGATTTCGCGGGCAAGCCTGTCCCGCTCCTCCATGCGTCCGGCCTGGTGTTCCTTCTCGGCGAGTTCGGCCTGGGCCATGCGCAGTGCCTCCGCGACACGCTGGTGGTGGAGCGCCTCGTGGTGCAGTGCGCGGTACGCCGTCGAAATCACGATCGCGAGGCCCGCACCCAGGAGGGGGCCGAGGAAGGACCCCGGGGAAAAACGGTCCAGCTGATCCGCGCTCGCGAGCTGCCACAGGGGTACGAGCGAGGAGAGGACCCACAGGATCCCGACCGCAATCACCCCACGCCACAGCCGGAGCAAGTGGAGGTACAGGAACATCAGGGGAAAGACGACCCACACGAAGTTTGCCGAAATGAGGAGGAGCGCGATCCAGGCGAGCGTCACGCAGGTCAGCCACCAGCCCGCGAATCGTCGGGGGTTCGACGCCGTGGTAACTCGTCCCGAGCGCAGCGCCCGGGCGTATCGGTTCTCCCAGACGGTGCCGATGAGATACACCGCCCCCATCAGGAGCACGGTGGCCACCGCGCAGATCTTGGGGGCCGGGTTCGGGGTGTCGGAGCTGCCGACGAGATAGCGAATCAGGCCGAAGCCCAGAAGGAACGCGAACATCACGTGCAAGGCGATGCGCAGAGTCTGCAGAACGCGACTCGGGGCGTCTCGAGGCTCGAGGGATTGGGCTGAACTCACAGGAATCAGCCTAGCGGCGAGTCGGTCGAGGGGCATCAACCGAATGGTTGATCGAAGGTTCATCCATCCTTGCGATGTGCGCGCGAGGCCGGCCCGGAAGAGTTGGTACCAACGAAATCCACAGGAAAGGAACCGCGATGTTCGTCGGTATCAGAGACGTTTTCTACGCCAAGGGGAGGTTCGCCCTGATCGGGTCCGTGGTCGGTCTGATCACGCTCCTCCTGGTCATGCTCACGGGTCTCACAGGTGGTCTGGCATCCCAGAACACCTCGGCCCTCACCTCGATCAATCCCGACCGGTTCGCCTTCGGCGCCCCCGCCTCCGGAGACTCCGAGAGCTCCGGGGATGCCGGCAAGGACGCCAAAGTCGATTTCGCCGCTTCGCAGATCACCGAGTCCCAGGCCTCGAAGTGGAAGCAAACCGACGGTGTCGATTCCGCCGTCCCGGTCGGATTCACCCAGACCCAGCTCGCCGCGGACAGCTCCGCGGGCGTGGCCGTCGTCGGTGTCCCGGACGAGTCGGACGTCGTGGGACACGCAGCCGGCGAGGCCATCGAGGGCTCGGCCGATCCCGGGCAGGGCGACGTCGTCGTGTCCCAATCGATCGCTGACGACCAAGGTGCCGGTGTCGGCGATGAGGTGAGCATCTCGGGCCAGAAGTTCACGGTCAGCGGCGTGGTCCCCGACGAGTACTACAGCCACAGCCCGGTCGCTTGGGTCGACACCTCTGCCTGGCAGAGCATCGCGCACGTTCCCTCCACGGGCGACGACGCCGTCGTCGGCACCGCGATGGCCCTCAATGGAGACCTGGACAAGAATGCCTGGAACGACGCCGCCAAGACATCCGGGACCGTGGTCTCGAAGGTCAAGGACTCCTTCTCTGGTCTGCCTGCCTATTCGTCGGAGCATTCGTCGTTGCTGACCATGCAGGCCTTCCTCTACGGCATCTCCGCCCTGGTCACCGTCTCGTTCCTGACGGTGTGGACCATTCAGCGGACGCGTGACATCGCGATCCTTCGAGCCCTCGGCGCCGGTGGACGGTACCTGGTCAAGGACGCGGTCGGTCAGGCGGGCATCGTGCTTGCCGTCGGAGCGGTCCTCGGGCTCGGGCTCGGCGCCGGACTCGGCTGGTTGGCCCAGAATGGGGTCCCCTTCGAGCTCAGCGCGGGAACAACCCTCTTGCCCGCCGCCGGGATCTGGGTGCTCGGGATGCTCGGCTCCCTCGTCGCAGTACGCAAGGTCGCAAAAATCGATCCCCTCATTGCTCTAGGAGGCAACTGATCATGATGAGTCACGTCGCAGAACACGCAACCACATCAAGCCGCTCAGGCCGTGGCACGGGTCCGGCTCTCGAAATTCGGGAGGTCGTTCTCGAGTACCCGGATGGAACCACCGCCGACGGCAAGCCCCGGACGGTGACGGCACTGGATTCCGTGGACTTCCGTGCGGAGCGTGGAACCATGACCGCGCTCGTCGGAGAATCCGGATCCGGAAAGTCGTCGCTTCTGGCGGTCGCCGGCGCCCTCGTCGAGCCGACCAGCGGTTCGGTCCGGATCAACGGGATCGAGGCCGTGGGGCAGTCGGAGAAGACGCGGGCCGGGTTGCGGAGGGAACAGATCGGCGTCGTCTTCCAACAGCCGAATCTCATTCCCTCGCTCACGGCCCGGGAGCAGCTGCTGGTCGCGGAGCACATTCGCGGACTGCGCGGCGCGCGGCTCAAGGAGAAGGCCCGTGCCGCCGACGCGCTCCTGGAGCGAGTAGGCCTGGGGGGCGTGGGGGACCGGCGACCCCACCAGCTCTCGGGCGGTCAGCGCCAGCGGGTCAACATCGCACGGGCGCTCATGGGCGATCCGGCCCTGCTCCTGGCCGACGAACCCACCTCCGCCCTGGACCACGAGCGCTCCCAAGAAATCGTCGACCTTCTGCGGGAGGTCACGCGGGAGTTCGACGTCGCGACCGTGATGGTTACGCACGAGACCGACCTGCTGGACTCGGTCGACGCTACCGTCACGATGCGGGACGGCCGGCTCTCCTGAACGGTTCGGCCGAGGGGGCGCGGGATCGAGGTGGCAGTTTCGTGCTGATCCGGAGGGGATTGTCGACGACGCCGCCGGTATCGAGCTGCTGTTGGGTGGCGGTTGCCTGATTGAGAGGCATCTGCCCCCCAATACGTGGTTCTCTAACCCCCACCTGAGGCCGGCCAATGACTCCCAATCGGGTAACCGCCACCTCACGTGGGCGAAATCAGGGGTGCCAACGGCGCGCACATGCGGGAAACCGGCACCCCATCGGGCAACCACCTCGCAACGCGGGATCTGAGGCGGGTCTGAAGCGGGATCTGGGGGCAGCGCAGGTGGCTCGCAGAGCGATCGTCGCGAACCCCACCCGAATTTGCCGGCGCGCTCGGAACCACCACCTCATCCGGAACCACCGCCTCGCCCGGACGCCCAACGCCCCACCCGGCGCGGCACTCACCCAACTCCCGGCGCGGCGTACGTCAGGGAAAACGCAATGCCCCGGCTCCGAAGTTCGGAGCCGGGGCATTGGTGTGGCGTCGTCCGGAGCGGGCCGGGCGGCGTCGTCGTTCGATCAGCGACCCCACATACCGTAGGTCTGGGCGAGCTCGGACACCTTGCGGGCGCGCGCCAGACGGGGGAGATAGGAGCCGTCCTTGGGCACGGCACCGCCCTCTTCCCTCTCGAGCATTTCGCGGGCCCACGAGATTTCTTCCTCGGAGGGCGCCAGGCCGTGGTTGATCGTGTCGGTCTGGGCAGGGTTGAGGGTGAGCTTGCCCGTCATGCCCATTGAGGCGCTCTGGCGGCTCGCGTCGAGGAGCTCCTGGCCGTCGAGACCGTTGGCTGGTCCGTCGATCGGGCCGGGCAGTTCTCCCACGCGGGATGCAACCACGAGCGTGGAGCGCGGGTACGCGAGGGCCATCGGGTCATTGCTGATGCCGGTGTCCTTGCGGTAGTCGCCCATGCCGAAGGCCAGACGGAACGTACCCGGTGCCTTGGCGATGTCGACCGCGTTGACGATGCCGATCGCCGATTCGATCAGGGCGATGACCGGCGTACCGGCGCGCGACATCATGGCCGTGCGGGTCACGTGGTGCGGGTGCTCGGTCTTGGCGAGCACGATGCCGCGGAGGCCCTCGGCCTTGGAGAGGGCGGCGAGGTCGTCCTCCCAGAACTCGGTGTTGATGTCGTTGATGCGGACCCAGGCCCGCATTCCGTTGTCCAACGCCTCGACGACGTTCTTGCGTGCCTGTTCCTTCTGGTCGGCCGGGACGGCGTCCTCCATGTCGAGGATGACGGAATCGGCTTCGGACTCGTAGTTCGTCTTGTAGGACTCCAACGAGATGGCGGATGTCAGCAACCACGAACGGGAAAGTCGCGCAGGGAGATTGGCGGCACGTTCATTGCGGTGGAAGTCTGTGGACACTGATTACCTCGCTCTGTCTCGACAACATTGTTCTCTCATCTCCCCAACGCCTTGGTGCGGCCTGTTGTTCCGCTGATGACGCCGACGCGGCCCATCCCACAGCGCCGCGCGAGCTGCGCCACCGGTGCAGGGCCGGAACGCATGAAGGCCCCGGAACCTAGTAGTTCCGGGGCCTTCACAACGAGAGCCCCCTGCCGGAATCGAACCGGCGACCTTTTCGTTACGAAGGAAACGCTCTACCGACTGAGCTAAGGAGGCCTGCGCATCAGCACAGCGGCACCTGGCCGCCGATCAGCGCGAGAGCCACTTTAGCAGAGGGGAGCGGGGGCTTCCAATCCGGTGCGGACGGGTTGAATACGGCATCTTCATGGCCCGGGCGATGAGTGATCCGGACGGCTGGTGGTGCGGCTGGTGCGGGTGGCGCGCTGGGTCTCCCGCCACCCCACGACGGGAACCATCTCTCAATCGGGTAACCCCCACCCCCGGCATTCCGCCCGACGCACCCTTTCGGGCATAGATCGGCGTGTGGAACAGTTGAACCAGAAGCAAGGACACTCGTCAGAGCGAAGGAGAACGAAGATGGCACATGTAGGAATCATCGGTGGACACGGCAAGGTCGCGCTCCTGGCCGCACCCCTGCTGACCGAGGCCGGGCACACCGTCACGTCGATCATCCGTTCGCAGGACCAGGTCGCCGACGTCGAGGAAACCGGCGCCAACGCTTTGGTCAAGGACATTTCCGACCTGTCGACGGAGCAGATGACCGAGGTCTTCAAGGATCAGAACATCGACGCGATCATCTGGTCGGCCGGTGCTGGCGGCGGAGCCCCTCAGCGCACGTGGGAGGTCGATCGCGACGCCGCGAACCGTTCGATGGATGCCGCCGAGACCGCGGGGGTCAAGCGTTACCTCATGGTCTCCTACCTGGGCGCGTCCTTCGATCACGGCGTCCCCGAGAGCGAGGACTTCTACGCCTACGCCCAGTCCAAGGCGGAATCGGACCAGCACCTGCGCGAAAGCGATCTGGACTGGACCCTGGTCGGCCCGACCGCCCTGTCCCTCGACGAGCCGACGGGGAAGATCACCGTTACGACCGAACGCTCGGACGCGAAGGCCTCCCGGGCCAACGTCGCACGGGTTCTGGTTGCGGTGCTGGCCGACGACTCGACCATTCGCAAGGCCCTGCCCTTCACGGATGGCGACACCCCGATCGCCCAAGCCATCGCGGAGGCCCCGGCCACGGACCAGCTGGCCTAGGAGTTGCACCATGGGACTTTGGGACTCCATCCGTGGCAGACGCCAGTCAGAGGATGAGGACGACGCCGCCGTCGACCTCCCGGAGGCGCGCCTCGAGGCGCTGGTCTCCGGGAGGGTCCAGGGCGTCGGATTCCGGTGGTGGGCCCGCGGCGTCGCCAAAGAGCACGACGTGCTCGGATACGCGGAAAACCTGGCGGACGGGCGCGTCGAAGTCGTCGTCGAGGGCCCCTCGGAGGGAGTCCAAGCTTTCTACGCGGCGCTGACGTCGGGAGACACGGCGGGTCACGTCAGCGACGTCGAGCGGTGGGACGCCGATCCCACGGGTGAATTCCGCGCGTTCGATGTGAGATAACAGCACGGCCACACCCTTCCACCGGCCATGGGCCCTCGGCTAAAATATAAGCAAATGCTTATGAATGGGGGTGTGGGTTCCGATGGGCAACCACCACGACCACGGTCACCAGCACGGGGCCGGTGCAGGGAGGCGCCGGCTCGCCGTCGCGTTCGGAATTTCCATCGCGATCTTCCTCGCCCAGGCGCTGGGCGCGGTCCTCACCGGTTCCCTCGCGCTGCTCTTCGACACCGTCCACGTCCTGACCGACGCCGCGGGCCTGGGCATGGCCCTGGGCGCCGCGGTGCTCTCCGCCAGGCCTGCCACGGAGCACCGGACCTGGGGGTGGAAGAGGGTCGAGATCCTGGTCGCCGCCGTTCAGGCGACAGTCCTGATCGTCGTCGGGATCATGGTGGTCATCGAAGCGATCCAACGCTTCTCAGACCCGCAACCGGTGGCCGATCGTGAACTGATCGTATTCGGCGCGATCGGGCTGCTCGGAAATATCGTCGCGATGGCCGTGCTGTTCGGGGGCGAGAAGAACCTCAACCTGCGGGCGGCATTCCTGGAGGTCGTCAACGATGCGCTCGGTTCCGTCGCCGTGATCGTCTCGGCCCTCGTGATCGCGTGGACCGGGTGGATGCAGGCCGACGCCGTCGTCGCTCTGCTCATCGGAGTCCTGATCATTCCTCGAGCCGTCTTCATTCTCCGCGAATCGGTCAGCGTGCTCCTGGAAAGTGCCCCTCCCGGGCTCGATATGGACGCGGTCCGGCGCCATCTCGAATCCCACCCGCAGGTCGTGAAGGTCCACGATCTTCACGCGAGCCGCATCTCGACCGATCTCCCCGTTCTGAGCGCACACATCGTCCTGGACGATCGGTGCTTTGAGGACGGGAAGAGCGCCCAGATGCTCTGCGACCTCCAGAACTGCATTTCCGAGCATTTCGAGGTGTCGATCGCCCACTCGACGATCCAGCTTGAGCCCAAGAGCCACTACCGGCACGAGGCGGGAGAATTCATCGTATGAGCGGCGGCCACCGGGTTCACCTCGGTTTCTCGGGTCTGCACGCGGAAATCCTGCCGGACGGTTTCAGCGACCGCGGGTTTGTGCTCGAGATCGGCGGCGCGGAGCAGTCCCACGTGGACCTGGACCACCCCGAAAACATCTTCTACGAGTACCTGCGCCGCGTCGGAAACGTCGTGGACACGATCGCGGCGCCCGGCGAGCCGGTGACCGCGGCCCACCTCGGCGCGGGCGGACTGACTCTTCCCCGGTACATTCAAGCCACACGGCCGGGATCGCGCCAAGTGGCGGTCGATATCGAGAGAGAGCTGCCTTCGCTGGTTGTGGACCGACTGCCACTTCCGGAGGGCACACGGTTGGGTCTCCTGACCGATGATGCACGGGATTCCCTGCCGCATCTCGCCTCCGCCGCGGGCCTCGACGGCGGGAAATGGTTCGACCTGGTCGTCGTCGACATCTTCGCCGGCAAGGACTCCCCGGAACATCTCGCCTGCCGCGAGTTCTACGCGGAGTGCCTCGACCTCTTGTCGCCCAGGGGTGCGCTGGCGGTCAACGTGGGCGACGACGCCGGCCTGCACTTCTTCGCCCGACAGGCAGGGTTCCTGGCCGACGCCGCGAGCTCTGATCCACGCGTCGGCGTCGCCTCGGGAGCGTGGACGCTGGCCGATGCCGGCCTCATCAGGAGGAAGGGTGAAGGAAACCTGATCCTTGCGGCAGGACCCGGCCTGGTGGACCGGGCACTCGGATTCGAGCGTCGGTGGCTCGACGCCGGGCCGCACCCAGCCGAGGTCCTGGACCCTCTGCAGACGCAGGAATTCGTGCGAGAATTGGGAACTTGAGGGGTTCGGCGCGCTGAGCCCGGGATTCTCCGCTCTCGGCTAAGACCTGTGGACCCCCGATGAGCACGTGGTTAGATGTGAACATGGCACCGAAGTTTCCCTTTGATTCCGCAATGAAGAATGCATTCGATGACAACGGGCAACCGAAGCCCGCTCTCAACAAGGCCCTGGACACGGTTCTGCGTGTCCAGCGGCCCATGGTCGTCACCTCGATCAAGAAGCTTCGGAAGAAGCACCCGGACGAGACTCCGGAACAGATCGCTCGCCGCCTCGAGCGCCTCTACTTGAGGGACGTGACCGTCGGGGGCGGCGCGGTCGGCGCCTCGGCGTTCATCCCTGGGATCGGCACGGCCACGTCGGTCGGGCTGTCGGTCGTCGCCGTCGGCGGCTACCTGGAGCGCACGGCTATTTATGCCCAGTCCGTGGCCGAACTCTACGGGGCCCACATCGAGGATCCCGAGAAGGCACGGACCATGGTCATGGCCCTCATGCTGGGCGACGACGGCAAGGTGCTCATGCAACAGATTCTCGGACAGTCCGGTCGGGCGTCGGGGATCTCCAACAAATGGGGCCTCATGATGGGCAAGGGAGACGACAAGGGATTCAGCGTCTCCAAAACGATCCGCAACATGTTCGTCAAGCGCTTCCTGGCCCGACAGTCCGGGGCGCTGCTCGGCCGTGCCCTGCCTTTCGGTCTCGGCGCCGTCGTCGGCGGGGGAGCGAACCTGGCCTTGGGGCGCCAGGTCATCCATTCGACGAAGGAAGCCTTCGGACAAGCACCCAAGCTCTTCCCCGATTCACTCCAGCTGGACGGGCGCGCCCCGAAGTTCGAGGATCCCGAGGAGGAGAAGAAGGCCCAGGTCCTCGCCGGCGACCTGCCTGCGGGGGCTGACAAGGAGGAAGACTCCCCGAAGAAGGGCGGCGGTCACGGTGATTCCGTGAATGGACCTTCCGATAATGCCTCGGGAGACACCGACGCCAAGGGCTGACCCACGTCCTTCCAGGTATGCGCACGGCGCGGGCCCGTTCCTTCCCGAGGGAACCGGCCCCCGCCGGGTCCGCGCGGCCCGTTCGGATGTCCGCGGCGGGGACCCCCCGC
>JAKDJD010000081.1 GCA_030454085.1 Kocuria sp. | reverse complement strand
GCAGGAAGAACGTGAAGGACGTAATGATGTACATGTAGCCGATGGTCTTGTGGTCCGTGGACGTGAGCCAGCTGACCACGATCCTGCCCCGAGTTCGCGGGACCTCCCTCGTGGAGGACCGACTGTCGGATGCTGTGTATTCGAGAGTGGACATCACAGAACCTTCCTGACGTTCGCGGCTTGAATCGTCCACGACGCTCCGCCGGACCATGTCATGCTTCCGGAATCACCGTTGATTCCGCTCCTTATCGAGTCGATCCCGACTCGCTCGGCGAGCCCTACTGGCTCGAGGAAATACTGCTGCCGAATTGTGGTGCCCATGAAACGCCTCCTCGAAGGAACACGAGCGGGCTGACTCCGCGCCAGCCGACGACCGCGGCCCGTTGGTCCGCCGCGGCTCATCCCCATGCTCTCACTCGCCGCACCCGCCCAAAAGGCCTGGTCAGAAACAGATTTATCGTCATGAGCCGACGAGTTGGTCTCCCCGAGTCAGGCTTTGGGCTCTGTGCCCGCCTCGGCCGGCACCTTCACCAATCAAGGAATGCTAAGTAGATAAACAGAGACCTTTGAGCTTACACGCAGGTTTCTATTTCACTTTTGGAAGGTTACCCGTGAGAAATACGACCCAAGCCCTGCCAGTCAGCGCCGATTCCGCAGGGAAGAAAAAGAAGAAGGGACTCTTTGGGGGCCTCGGATGCCTGGGTCTCCTGATCATCGTCCTCCTCATAGCAGTGATCGGTGGACATGGTGGAGGCAAGGAAAAGACCGCTGCCCCCTCGACGTCTTCCTCGTCCGCGGAAGCAACCTCGAGCGCGGACACCAGTGCTCCCGTGGTGGAAGAGACTCAAGCGGCCGAAGAATCCACCGCCCCGGAGAAGCCTGCGGAAGATTCGACGTCGTCTTCGGTGCCGGTCGAATACAAGTCGGCCCTGTCCAAGGCCAATTCGTATGCGAAGACGATGCACATGTCGAAACAAGGCGTCTACGACCAGCTCACCTCCGAGTACGGAGAGAAGTTCAGCCCGGAGGCCGCGCAGTACGCGATCGACACCATGACGGCCGACTGGAACGAGAACGCGCTCGAGAAAGCGAAAGATTACCAAAAGCAGATGCACATGTCCCCGGAGAAGATCCGTGATCAGCTGGCCTCAGAATTCGGGGAAAAGTTCACTCCCGAAGAAGCCGATTACGCCGTGCAGCACCTCGAACCATAAACCTGGCCGGCCGGTGTGAGCCGGGGCGGTCGTCAACCGAAGACAGCCCCGGCAACCCGGTTCGAGTCCGCGACCGTACTCGATCCGAGGCCGAGGTCGGCGTCGGCCTCTGCTGCGATCGCGGTGCCCCACTGGGCGGAGGAGAGCTGCAGCCCCAGAACAAAGATCCCGGGTTCGGTTTCCCCGTCCGCCCTGACGACCCGGTACGGCGGTGTCGTGACGTCCAGGCCCTTGGCCGGGACCGGGGCCGGGGAATCCGCCAAGTGCATCTGCCACGGCCTCGCCAGTCCGTCTTCGAAAAGACGGCCAAGAAGAGGAGAAGTCGTCACGCGAACATCATTGGCCGGGGCCAGCGCTTCCACGAGCCACGACGAATGCACCGGCTCGTCCCGGACCCAGGGTGATGAAGCGATGAAGCACCCGGCGTCCTCATCCGCGGTGAACACCGGGTCGGGACCCAGGAAACGCACGACGCCGGCCCTCACCAGGGCGGCCATCTGTTGGATGCGCAGCACGGGCGGGCCGGACGCCAACCCCTCGACCAGGCCGCCGAATTTCCTTTCGAGGCCTCGAATCCACGACTCGTCCGAAATGCTCCGATTCGCGACGGCGTATTTGACCAGCGCACGAGCCTGGTTCATAGATCCTATGGCCATCTTGAGGGGGCTGTCCTCGCCGTCAAAGGAAGCGACGACGTCCCGGTCAAGGAAGTGCACGACGGCGGCCGCATACTCTTCGTGCGATTGGAAACTCTGCCCATCGAAGGGTCGCGGCAGCCGTTCCGGAGTGAACACGAATTTCTTGTCGACCCTGTCGGAGACGAGTCGGTCCAGTTCGTTCCACCAGGCGGCGTCCGCGGTATAGGAAAGAACCGCGTCGACTTGAGTCAGGAACTCGTCAGCCTCCCCCGCGATCGCCTCGGGATTGGTCCTCGCGAGAGTGCGGTAATAGTTCCACTGGGCGTCACGCCGGATCAGGGGCCAGTAATCGATCTCGAAGTCGATCTCGCGCCCTTCGGACCTCGCGGACTGTTGGATTCTTTCCACGGCCGCCTTGGTAAAGAACTTGTTGTCCGTGGACCGCGGGTAATAGGAATCCAGAACCGCTTTCGCGCGGTACGGCGTGCCCCTGCGGGATCCCGCCCACACCATCGGTTCGCGACCGCTCGGGGTGTAGAGCAACCGGTTCGGGTGGTTTTGGTCCTCGTCGAACCGGCCGCCCCTCCCTTCGGTCAATTGGGCCAGGACGTCGTGGAAATTCAGCCCCATCCCCCTGACCAGCACATTCTCACCCGCCGGAAGTGCGGACCAGCGGACGTCGGCCGGGACGGCAGGTGGCCAGTAGTGCAATCGGCGTCTTGCCGCGAATTCCATGAGATCTTGCTGGTCGTCACGCAATTTGGCATCCGTGTGCCCCACAGCGAGCACGATGGAGTGCGCAGAGAGGATCACGCCGTCCCCCAATTCCACCAGATAGGGCCTGCCCGTGTTCTTCTCGCCGTGATCGATGCGCACGGCTTCCTGCGCGTGATAGGTCAGGGCCATGGTTTTCGGCAGGTCGGCGCGGAGCCGGGCAAAAACGTCCGAAAGGTACGTGCCGTAGATCTTCCGGGACGGGAACCCCTCGCGGCTCAGGTTTCGGGCTTCTTGCATGTCGTCGTCCGACAGCCCGATCAACGGGAACGAGGCGTCGTCGGCGACCTTGCGGCGCCACTGCTCGAATGTCAGTCCGCGAACCGCCGGTATCGGACGAGGGCACGAACCGTCCGAGGCGGCCGCGGAAATCGTCGAGTCGGAGGGCACGACAGTCGGGAAGAAAGAGGGCGTGTTCATGAGAAACAGGCGCGACTGATCACTGCGCCATACGTGCCCCGCTCCCGGAGGGAAGGGATCGACCAGGTGAACATCAAGGTTCTTCTCGGTACGGACCGCCGCGTGGGCTGCCAGTCTCTCCACCACAGAGAGCCCGCGCGGTCCGGCGCCTATGATCACGATGCGTTGAGTTCTTGCCATGGACTCCAGAGTACTGCCCCGCACGATGCCCCTTTTGACCGGCACCCGCTGTTGTCGGTACGCTATTAAGGCTGTTCCGTGGTTACTTCGTCGTCGTCGAAGTATCCTGCGAACATCGTGGAGACGTGCCAGAGCGGCCGAATGGACTTCACTGCTAATGAAGGGTCGGGGTTAAACCCGACCGGGGGTTCAAATCCCCCCGTCTCCGCCAGCCAGGAACCCCCTGGATCGTTGAAATACCAACGATCCAGGGGGTTTCTTGATGACCGCGGGGTCTGTCCTGGGCCGCGCTTCCGACCTCTCAGGTGGTGGTGACCCGATTCGGTGGCGTTTTCCCCCGTTACGTGGCGGCTACAACGCCACCTAACGGAGGAATCCACCTCTCAATCTGGCAACCGCCACCGATCAGCGGTCCTCGCAGTGCGGCCGGGCCGCGGTCAAGGCATCCAGAGCCCCTGGGCTGGCCCGGCACTCGTCAGCGCGGCCGAGAAGGCCCCGACGTCGT
>JAKDJD010000058.1 GCA_030454085.1 Kocuria sp. | reverse complement strand
TGCACCCGCGGCCCGCGACCCGCACCCCACCGCCAAGTGGCACTCTCATGCAGTTCTGACCGCCGCAACCGCACAACAACGCCACCACGCGGAACGAAGCCGTCTCGCCCCCAGTTTTACCGAAGCGAGTACTGCAGGAATTCGGAGACGTGTTTCATCTCCTGGTTGTTCACGCCATGGCCCATGCCTGCGTACAGGACCTTGGTCACCTGGGTGTGGTCACGTAGCCAATCGAGGTTGAAGGCGACCATGTCGGACGGGATCACCGGATCCTCCTGGTCGCGTCCGTAGAAGAAGGGAACTTTCGGGGACAGAGACGACAGTGCGGCGTCGTCGAGGAAGTCGCTCTGGGCGTCCAGAACGAATCCGGACAACCCGACGACGGCGCGGACGAGATCCGGGCGATGACGCAACACGGAGGTCGCGACGGCCATTCCTTGGGAGAACCCGAAAAGGGTCACGTCCGAGTAGCCCTCAGCGTTGTTCTCGATCCAGGCGACGACGTCGGCGGCCGCTTGCTGGGCTTCTTCGACGTCGGCGGTGATGTCCTGGCCAAACGTGCCTTGGAGGGCGAACCAGCTGTACCCGGGCCCGCCGCCCGGGACCGGGTCGGGTGCTCTCATTCCCGCGTAGGTGAAGCCATCCTGGGGAAGAGCCGGCAGAAGCCCCAGGAGGTCCTTTTCGTGGGAACCGTAGCCGTGAAGCATCAGGACGAGGTGCGTCCCGGGACGCTCGGATTCAGGGCGCGAGAATTCGACGGTGGGATGTGGAGTCATGAGTCCCATCCTATTCACGATCCAGGGCCGTACGGCCCACCGCCCGACGTCGTTGCCGGTGTCGGGTCAACGACGCCGCCGTCCGGAAGGGTTCCTCGTCAGTCCCGGCCCGACGACCCCAAGGGGGCGTCCCGCAGCGCATCGCCCGCACGGAGGAACTTGCTGATTTGGGAGGTCTCTATCAGGAAGGCGTCGTGGCCACTCGGTGAGCTGATATACCCCACTTCCACGGGTTCAGGGAGGGAGCGCGCAAGTATCTCCGAATCCCGGGGGTAGAACAGGCGGTCCGAGTCCACGGCCACAATCGTCCATCCGCACGTCGCCCGTGCGAGGGCTTCCTTCAGAGAGCCTCGGCCTCGGGCGACGTCGTGGCTCATGAGGGCGTCATTGACGCACAGGTAGGAATTCGCGTCGAATCGGCCCGCAAGCTTCGACGCCTGATGGTCCAGGTAGCTTTCGACCCGGTAACGACCCCGCGTGTTCACGCACGGCCCCGAAGGGTCCTCGTCGCCTTGTGGGTGACGACCGAAACGGTAGTGCAGTTCGGTCGCGGATCGATAGGTGATATGGGCGATGCGGCGGGCCAGCCCCAGGCCATCGATCGGGAAGGGCCCCGAATAGTAGTCTCCCCCGGCATAATTCGGGTCCTGCCGGATCGCGAGCGCCTGGGCCTGGCCCCAGGAGAGCTGCTCCGCCGTCGATTCGGCCCCAGCAGCAATCGTGGCGCAGTGGCGTACCCGGTCCGGGAAGGTCACGGCCCACTCGATCGCACGGGCTCCGCCCATCGAGCCTCCGATCGCCAGGGACCACTGGTCGATTCCGAGGCCATCCGCCAGCACGGCTTCGGCCCGCACGGAATCCCGGATCGTGGTCAGGGGAAACCTGGATCCCCACGGACGCCGCTCCGGATCGATCGTCGCCGGCGCCGGGGACGACGGCCCGGTCGATCCGTAACAGCCGCCGATGATGTTCGGACACACAACGAAGTACTGGTCGGTGTCGATCGCTGCACCCGGTCCGATGAGCCCTTCCCACCAGCCTTCTTCCTCGGCTGCCCGGCGCTCGAGATCACTCGCCCCCTCCGGGGCCTCACCGTGCGCCGCGTGCGTGTCCCCGGTCAGGGCGTGAAGAACCAGGACGGCGTTGGACGCGTCCTGGTTCAACGTCCCCCAGGTCTCGTACGCGATGGTGGCATCGGAGATCACGGCGCCGGAGTCCACCAGAAGGTCGCCGACGTCGTAGTAATTGACTACGCCGTCTCCCCTGGTCTCGGCCTTGCGCGCACCGGTACCAACGATCGTCACGTCTGCTCCTCGTTCGTCTATTGCCCGTTCGCGGATACAGGTTCTGCGGATACGGTCGCGCCGTCCGCGGATGTCAGCGCGTCGAAACCGTGCTCGAGATCGGCCAGGATGTCGTCTATGTGCTCCAGCCCCACGGAGAGCCTGACGAATCCGGGAGCCACGCCAGCATCGCGAAGCTCCTTCTCCGAAAGCTGCGAGTGCGTGGTCGAGGCGGGGTGGATGACCAACGAGTGCACGTCCCCGATGTTGGCGACGTTGGAGTGAAGCTGGAGGGAATCCACGAAGGTCCGGGCCGGCTCCGCACCCCCCTCGAGTTCGAAGCCGACGACCGCTCCGACGCCCTGGGGCGCGTATTTCCGGCCGAGGTCATACCAGGGCGAGGACTCGAGACCCGCATAGTGCACGCGCGTCACGTCGGGACGAGCTTCAAGCCATGTGGCGACCTTGCGAGCGTTCTCGACGTGCCTCTCCACGCGAAGGGAAAGAGTTTCGAGGCCGATGGAAATATTGAATGCGTTCGTCGGCGAGATGGAGGCACCGAGGTCACGCAACAGGGTCACACGTGCCCGCAGTATGTAGGAGAGATTGACCCCGAAGACGCCGTTGGGGCCGAGGTCTTCGGCGAAGACCAGGCCGTGGTAGCTGGGATCCGGGGTATTGAACTGCGGGAACCGGTCCGGGTACTTCGAATAATCGAAATTGCCGGAATCGACGATCACGCCCCCGATGCTGTTTCCATGCCCTCCGAGGTATTTGGTCGCCGAGTGCACGACGACGTCGGCGCCCCATTCGAACGGCTTGACGAGGTACGGGGTGGGCACCGTGTTGTCCACGACCAACGGCACACCGACTTCGTGAGCGAGTTCGGCCAACGGCTCGATATCGAACACGTCGCTACGCGGATTCGGCACGGTCTCGCCGTAGAAAACCTTGGTGTTCGGCCGGACCGCGGCACGCCAGGCCTCCGGGTTGTCGAAGTCCTCCACGAATGTGGTCTCGATGCCGTAGGAACTCAAGGTGTGCTTGAGGAGGTTGTACGTGCCGCCATAAAGGCTGGGGCTCGCGACCACGTGGTCCCCGGCCCTCGCGATATTAAGGATCGCGATGGTGATGGCTGCTTGACCGGACGCGACCAGAAGGGCGCCGACGCCGCCTTCGAGCGCAGCGATGCGGTTCTCGACGACTTCCTGGGTCGGGTTCGTCAAGCGCGAATAGATGGGGCCGAGTTCCTTCAGCCCGAAGCGGTTGGCCGCCTGCTCGGCGTCGTCGAACACGAAGGACGTCGTTTGGTAGATCGGCAATGCCCGCGCACCGGTCGCGGAATCCGGATCCTGTCCGGCGTGAATTTGCTGTGTCTCGAACTTCCAGCCCTGCGGTGCGGAAGGAGTGGGAAGACCTTGAGTGCTCATTTTTGCTCCTGTCAATGTCGAGGGGCATGGAGCGACCGGCCGTCTTCCGATCCATCAGCACCCGGGTCGACCCGGAACCCTCTGGTTCACCGGGGAATACGAGTCTCACTGATCGAGACGACCGGGCACACCGCGCCCGCGCTTGCGATCGCTGTTTCGCGACCACCAGGTCCTCACCCAGGGCACCCCACCGCGGTTGGAGGGTTGCCGGCCAGCAAGCTGGGGCTTTGCGCTGGCTCTCTTGACCCGATACAAGGTTTTCGCATGGGCGGAGCGCGCGTCAAGTACCGGCGTCATACTGCACCCACGTGAAACGTCATGACATTTATGACGTGAGCGAGACCATTGCGTACCCTGTCTCATGGTCGTCCGGTGTCGGACCGGGCGGCACCATCATCGACCGCCCCGAAGGAAGACCGTGAGCCAGGAGAAAAACCCGTCCCCGAGAAGGGGCGGAACGGGAACCGCGGGCGACGTCGCCGACAACCCGCAGACGTCGCTCAGGCGCGGGCTGACCCTGCGTCACATTCGCTTCATTGCCCTCGGCTCGGCCATCGGCACGGGCCTGTTCCTCGGGTCCGCGGACGCCATCCAGTTCGCCGGCCCCTCGGTGCTTCTGGCGTACGTCATCGGTGGTGCGGCGGTGTTCATGGTCATGCGTGCCATGGGCGAAATGGCCCTGGTCCACCCGGTCCCCGGCTCTTTCGCCGACTATGCGACCGAATATTTGGGCCGCTGGGCGGGATTCGTCACGGGATGGAGTTTTGCTTTCGAGATGGCGCTAGTCGCCGTCGCAGACGTCACGGCCTTTTCCCTCTACATGAAGTTCTGGTTCCCGACCACGCCGAGCTGGATATGGATCGTCTCGGTCGTCGCGATCATCATGGCGGTCAACCTCACCAAGGTGAAGGTCTACGGCGAGGTCGAGTTCTGGCTGACCCTGGTGAAGGTCGGTGCCATCGTGGCGATGATCGTCGGCGGCCTGGCACTGATCGTCTTCGGTGTTCAGTTGCACCAGGAGATCCAGCCGTCCGTGACGAACCTGTGGGAACAGGGTGGCTTCTTCCCTCACGGGTTCTCCGGTTTCTTGGCCTGTTTCACCGTGGTCATGTTCGCCTTCGGGGGCGTGGAAAACATCGGAATCACCGCGGGCGAGGCCGAAGACCCCGAGAAATCCATCCCCGGGGCGATCAACACCGTCCCGGTGCGCATCCTGCTCTTCTATGTCCTCACGATGGGCGTGATCATGTCCCTCTACCCCTGGAGCAGCATCGGCGACGAAGGCTCTCCTTTCGTACAGATCTTCTCCGGGTTGGGCATCCCGGCGGCCGCCCACATCCTGAACGTGGTGGTTCTTACGGCTGCCGTCTCTGCGATCAATTCGGACATCTACGGGGCCGGGCGGATGCTGTACGGTCTCGCCCAACGCGGTCTCGCGCCGCGCTCCTTCAGCCGAGTATCGTCGCGGGGCACTCCCAGCATGACGGTGGCCGCGATGGGCATCGTGCTCGTGGCAGGGGTGCTGGTCAATCACTTCTTCGAGAATGCATTCCTCTACGTCGCAACCCTGGTGACGTTCGCTACGGTTCTGGTCTGGGTCATGATCCTGGTGACGCACCTGGCCATGCGACGCCGACGCTCCCGCGAGGGCTCGGGGCCCTCCCGCTTCCCGACTCCCTGGTGGCCGGCCGCTTCCTGGCTCGCGCTGGCCTTCATGATCGGCGTCGTCGTGCTTCTCGGGTTCTTCGAGGACACTCGCATGTCCCTCATCATCGGGGCGGTGTGGGTGATCCTCCTGGCCCTCGCTTACCCCCTGACTCGTCGCACGCGCGAGGCCGTCGACACCACGGAGATTCGGTAGGAACGTCCGTCCGGGGCGGCGGCGCCGGTGCTTTCGAACGTAGGCTGGGATGCATGACTTCACCTCGTTCTCGTGAAACCGCACGCCCCACCTGGAATACCGACGCCGTGCCCCCGGAGACCCGGAAAGCGCCGACCACGCGCTCGATGCACGGACACGACGTCGTGGACGACTACGAGTGGCTTCGAGCCAAGGACGACCCCCAGGTGATCGAACACCTCGAGCGGGAGAACGCCTATGCCGAGGCCGTGACCTCGGGGCTCGGGACGCTGCGCTCCTCGATCTTCGGGGAGATCAGATCCCGAACCCAGGAGACCGATTTGTCGGTCCCCAACCGGCTCGGCGACTGGTGGTATTTCCGCAGAACCGTCGAGGGAAAGAATTACGCGAGTTTCTGCCGTGTCCCCGCCCTGAACACCGGTGATCTGCGCGCGGACTGGACCCCGCCCGAAGTTCCTGCGGACGCCGCCCTCGACGGCGAGGAGGTTCTCCTCGACTGCAACGAGCTGGCCGAAGGCCTCCCCTTCTTCGCGCTCGGGTCCTTCCACGTCACCGAGGACGGCCGGTTGCTGACGTACTCCGTCGATGATTCCGGCGACGAGCGCTTCGATCAGTACGTCAAGAACCTGACCACGGGCTCGCTCCTGCCCGACGTCGTGGAGGGGGTATTCGCCGGCGGCTTCCTCACGCCGAACGGGTCGCATCTGATCTACACCCTGGTGGACGACTCGTGGCGCCCCTACGAATTGCGCTCGCACCGGCTCGGCACGCCCGTGGGTCAGGACTTGGTCCTTCACCACGAGGAGGATGTCGCCTTGTGGCTGGGTACTGAGACGACCGCGGACGAGAAGCATCTGTGCATCGACGTCGGGTGCTCGGAGTACAACGAGACGCGACTCCTGGCTCTCGCCGACCTCGAGGCCGCCGGGTCGGGACGGGCACCCGTCGCCCACGTGGTCATCCCCCGAGACGAACGGGTTCTGTACTCGGCCGAACCGATCGATCTGAATGGTCGTTCCTATGTTCTGCTGTGCCATGACCATCAGGCGCCGAATGGCGAATTGACCGCTGTCGACTACGAATCCGCGCTCTCGGGCCTGTCGATGGACGAGTTGCGCTCGGCGTGGACCGTAGTGGTGCCGGCGTCGTCGACGCGACGACTCAATGGCTTCCATTTCAACCAGACCCACCTGGCCGCCAGCCTGCGTGAGGACGGGCTCGAGAAGGCCGGGTTCATCAGCCTGGACGCGATTCGGCAAACACTCGAGGGCGGCGACCTCCCCGAACCCGTGGAACCCTTCTCCGGCGAGGAGCTCTATACCGCCAAGATCACGGCGATGGCGTTGCGTTCGCCCGTCGTGGGTCTGGGCTACATCTCGTATGTGACGCCGTGGCGGCAGTACGACTACTTCCCCGGGTTGGACGAGCTCGAACTCCGTAAGCAGACCCCGGTTCTGGGCGGCTTCCGGAGCGAGGACTACGTCGCCCATCGCGAGTGGGCACACGCCCCCGACGGGACGATGGTTCCGCTCTCGGTGATCCACCGGGCCGACGCCGACCTGCAGACCCCTCACCCAGTGATCCAGTACGGATACGGATCCTACGAGGCCAGTTCGAATCCGGGGTTTTCGGTATCGCGTCTGAGCCTGCTCGACCGCGGTGTGGTCTACGTGGTGGCTCACGTGCGGGGTGGCGGCGAGCTCGGCCGCGACTGGTATCTGCAGGGCAAGAAATTGCAGAAAACCAATACGTTCACCGACTTCGTCGCGGTCACCGATCATGTGGCTGCGCAACCGTGGGCGGACGAGTCCCGCATCGCCGCCTATGGCGGTTCGGCGGGCGGCCTACTCATGGGCGCGATAGTCAATATGGCCCCTGAAAAGTACTGCGGTGTCCTGGCCGCGGTCCCGTTCGTTGACCCGGTGACCAGCATCAGCGATCCGGATCTGCCCCTGTCCGCTCTCGAGTGGGAGGAGTGGGGCAACCCGATCGAGGACAAGGAAGTCTACGAGTACATGACTTCCTACGCCCCTTACGAGAACGTCCGTCCGGTGGCTTACCCGCCCATTGCGGCGGTGACGAGCTTGAACGATACCCGGGTGCTCTACGTGGAACCCGCCAAGTGGGTCCCCAAGCTCCGAGAGTTCACCACTGGCACGGCCCCGATCCTGCTGCGCATCGAGATGGACGGCGGTCATGGTGGCGGATCCGGACGGTATCGACAGTGGGAGGACACGGCCTGGGAGTACGCCTTCCTGCTCAACTGTCTCGGTATCGACTCCTAGCCCCCCCCGGGCGGGATCCGGTGGGCGGGTCTCTTGGGCGCACCGTGGCTGTCCCCGGACAAGGTTGCGTGGCACTACCCCGATGCGGAGCCGATCTCCCCCGTTCGGAGGCGGTTCAACCCCCTCCTGACGTGGGTTTTCGCCACCGCATCGGGTAACCGCCACGTGTCTCCACGAGCCCCAGGCCCCCTTGCGTCACGAGGTGGCAGTTGTGGGACCGAAAACGTCGGGATTCGTCCCAAAACCGCCACCTCGCCGGCGGAAATGCACATAATTGCCAACTCGACGGCTGTGGCTCTCCGGCGGGGGCTTGCCTCGACCCGGACAAAGACCGAGGGGCGCCCGATCGACCAGCTAGGCCACCGGGCGCCCCTCGGCTTTGCAGACAGCACGTTCTCAGCCTTCGACGCCGAGCTTTTCGAGGATCAGCTCACGCACGCGGGCGGCGTCGGCCTGGCCGCGGGTGGCCTTCATGACCTGGCCGACCACGGCACCGGCCGCCTGGACCTTGCCTCCGCGGATCTTCTCGGCGACGTCGGGCATGTTGGCCAAGGCGTCGTCGACCGCGCTCGAGAGCTCGCCTTCGTCGGAGACGACGGCGAGGCCGTGTTTCTCGACGACCTCCCCCGGGGTCCCTTCTCCATCTACCACGTGCTCGAGCACCTGGCGGGCGATCTTGTCGTTGATCTTCCCTTCCTGGATGAGCCCGTCCAGTTCGACGACGGTCTCGGGGCTCGCGCCCAGATCACCGGGATCGATCTCGCGGACCTTCGCCAGGCGCGAGATCTCCCCCATCCACCACTTCCTGGCGACCGACGCACTGGCGCCCGCGGCAATGGTTTCCTCGATCTCGGTCATCACACCGGCGTTGACGACGTCCCGGAATTCCTCGTCCGAGTAGCCCCAGTCGGCCTGGAGCCGACGACGACGTTCGGCGGGAGGTTCCGGAAGCTCGGCCCGCAACCGCTCGATCCACTCCGCGTTCGTCACGACCGGTACGAGGTCCGGTTCGGGGAAATAGCGGTAGTCGTCGGCGTCGGACTTGGGACGGCCGGAGGTCGTCTCCCTGGTGTCCTCGTGCCAGTGGCGGGTCTCCTGGACGATCTGCTCCCCTGCATCGAGAACCGCCGCGTGGCGGCAGATCTCGTAGCGCACCGCACGCTCGACGGCGCGCATCGAGTTCACGTTCTTGGTCTCGGTACGGGTGCCGAGGGTTTCGGATCCCTTGGGGCTCAGCGACACGTTGGCATCGCAGCGAACATTGCCGCGCTCCATGCGTGCGTCCGAGATACCCAGGTTCTTCACGATCTCTCGAATCGCCTTGACGTACGCCTTGGCCAGTTCCGGAGCCCTCTCCCCCGCGCCCCAGATCGGACGCGTCACAATCTCGATGAGAGGTACGCCCGAGCGGTTGTAGTCCACCAGGGAGTATTCGGCGCCCTGGATGCGGCCTGCGCCACCCTTGTGGCTCAGCTTGCCCGCGTCTTCCTCCATGTGCGCCCGCTCGATTTCGACCGTGAACTGCGTACCGTCCTCGAGCTCGATATCCACCGAACCGTTCTCGGCAATCGGTTCGTCGTACTGTGAGGTCTGGAAATTTTTGGGCGTATCGGGGTAGAAGTAGTTCTTCCTGGCGAAGTGGCTCACCGGCGCGATGTCGCAGCCGAGGGCCAGACCCAGTTTGATCGCCGACTCCACCGCTGTTCCGTTGACCTTGGGAAGTACTCCCGGAAGGCCCAGGGACACCGGGGTGATATTGGTATTCGGTTCGTCACCGAACGCATTCGGGGCGTCGTCGAACATCTTGGTCTTGGTATTCAGCTCGACGTGCACCTCGAAACCCAGTACGGGGTCGTACTTGGCCATTGCCTCGTCGAAGGACAAAATCTCGTCTGACATTTACTTGGCACTTCCTTGCGTCCGGGCGGCGATCAGGGACTCGGTCTCGGGCAACTGGTCGAGAAGGCCTCCGCCCCATTGCTGTTGGAGCGCGGCTTCCAGACCGGCGCCCACGCGATAAAGCCGCGCGTCCTCCTTGACCGGGGCCATGAACTGGACCCCGACGGGCAGTCCGTTTTCCGGAGCAAGCCCGGCTGGCACCGAAATGGCCGGGACGCCCGCGAGGTTGGTCGGGATCGTCGCGATGTCGTTGAGGTACATCGACACAGGGTCATCCGTCTTCTCACCGAGTTTGAACGCCGTGGTCGGCGACGTCGGCGACACGAGAACGTCCACCTGCTCGAAAGCATTCGTGAAGTCACGCTGCACCAGGGTCCTGACCTTCTGGGCGGAACCGTAGTAGGCGTCGTAGTACCCCGCGGACAGCGCGTAGGTACCCAGGATGATGCGCCGCTTCGCCTCAGGACCAAATCCTGCGGCGCGGGTCGCGGACATGACGCGCTCGATGGTTACGGGGCCTTCCGCGGGCAGCGTGCGCAAGCCGAAGCGAACGCCGTCGTACTTCGCGAGGTTGGAGGAAACTTCCGAGGCCATGATCAGGTAATACGCGCCCAGTGCATGGTCGAAGTGAGGCGTGGAAACCTCCACGATCTCCGCACCCGCGGCACGGAGAAGCTCCAAGGACTCCTGGAAACGTTGGGATACGCCGCTCTGGAAACCGTCACCCGTCAGTTCCTTGACGACGCCGACCCTCAGCCCCTTGAGGCCTCCCTCGGAGGCGCCCTTCTCGGCCTCGGCCAGGTACGGTCCCACGGGTTCGTTGATCGAGGTCGAATCGCGCGCGTCGTACCCGCCGATGACTTCGTGAAGCGCGGCCGCATCCCGAACAGTCCGGGTCACCGGGCCGACCTGGTCCAAGGACGACGCCATGGCGATCACGCCGTACCGAGAAACGGATCCATAGGTGGGCTTGACTCCCACCGAGCCGGTCACGGATGCCGGCTGACGGATGGACCCGCCCGTGTCAGTGCCCAGGGCCAGCGGAGCCTGGAAGGCGCTCACTGCGGCAGCGGACCCGCCACCGGAACCACCCGGGATGCGGTCGAGGTCCCACGGGTTCCGCGTGCATCCGAATGCCGAGTGCTCGGTCGAGGAACCCATGGCAAATTCATCCAGGTTGGTCTTTCCCAGGATGGGCAACCGGGCTTCACGGATCTTCTGGACGACGGTCGCATCGTAGGGACTCATCCATCCTTCGAGCATCCGGGAAGCGGCCGTGGTGGGCTGCCCGGTGGTGACGATGAGGTCCTTGACGGCGATCGGGACACCGGCCAGCGGAGGCAACTGATTTCCAGCGGCGCGGTCAGCATCCACCTGCTTCGCATCATCCAATGCCTGCTCCGCATTCACGTGCAGGAACGCGTTCAGGCCGGTCTTGCCGCGCGACCGGTCCTCGGCGTCGACGGCGGTGCCCTCGGTGGTCTCGATACGATCCAGGTGGGCCTGGGTCAGCTGCTCCGAGGTGAAGTCGCCGTTGCGCAGGCCTTCGGCGGCCTCGGATGCGCTGAGTGTGATCAGTGCGTTCTGATTCGTGGTCATGATCGCGCCCTCCTAGTCTTCGTCCAGGATGGCCGGGACCTTGAACTGACCGTCCTCGGCATCGGGCGCGTTGTTCAGCGCTTCATCGTTGGTCAGGGTTTCTCCCACGACATCCTCCCGGAAGGCGTTGGACAGCGGAAGCGGATGCGATGTGGGTGGGACGTCGTCAATCGGCGCTGCCGATACCGATTGCACCGCTCCGACGATCCCGTCGAGCTCCGAGGACATCGATTCCAGCTCGGTCTCGTCCATCTCGATGTGAGCCAAGGCCGCTAAGTGTGCGACCTGGTCACGCGTAATGGCAGTCATGAATTCTCCTGCTCCGTTGGCGGTGTCTCTTCCCTGCGCGACTCCTGGGGCGGGAACGCGCGGGTCCCGTACCAGTCTAGTCATGGCCGAGAACGGGTTAAAACAATCGTGCCCCGCCCTGTGGACAGGGCGGGGCACGATCTCAAGAAGTGTACGGACTCACCGCAGTGAGTTGTACAGGCCTCACTTACGCGGCCGGGATCTCCAGGGTCTGGCCCGGGAAGATCAGGTCCGGGTTGGTCACGACGGAGCCGTTGGCCTGAACCAGGGCATCCACGGACACGCCGTACTGATCGGCGATCGACTTCAAGGTGTCGCCAACGGACACGGTGTGAGTTGCAGCGGAGGACTGAACCGGGGCAGCAACCTGCTCCTGGGCGGGAGCCTCGTAGGTCTGCTGCTCGGGAACCTGCTGAGCCTCGGGCTGAGCCTGCTCAACGGGAGCCTGCTCAACAGGGGCCTGCTCAACGGGAGCCTGCTCAACGGGAGCCTGCTC
>JAKDJD010000002.1 GCA_030454085.1 Kocuria sp. | reverse complement strand
GAGTGGTGTTGTCTGCCTGTTGTGGGCGGGTGGCACTGTTCCCCCACCTTTTTTTAACCGTGTTTGAATCGCGTGTGTTCTTTGGGCCACGCCTCCACCGTTGCCGGGTCAATGCCCCGGGTAGTCGGTGCAGGCGTGGCCCTTTTTTCGTGCCATCAGGCGGGCCATCCTTTTGTGACCCGTCCTTTCCTCCGCGATTTGTGATCCGCATCCCGCCGGTGGTTATGTGGTCCCTGGCACATCTCGATGAGGAGGCTATGGATGTCCGATCAGGGGACCACGCTCGATCGCGATTCCGGAGGACCATTGTCCGGTATCGTCGTCGCGGATTTCTCGCGTGTGTTGGCGGGACCGTATTGCACGATGTTGTTGGCGGACCTCGGAGCGACGGTCATCAAGGTCGAAGGACCGACCGGGGACGATACCCGGCAGTGGAAGCCCCCTCAGCGAGACGGCGAAAGCACGTACTATCTCGGCGTGAACCGGGGCAAGCACGGTCTCCAATTGGACATGAAGGACCCGGAGGACCTGCGAACGGCCTACAGGCTGATTGATACCGCCGATGTCTTCATCGAGAACTACAAACCCGGCGGGCTGGAGAAATTCGGGTTGGATGAGGAATCGGTGGCCCGGAGGTGGCCCCGTCTCATTCATGCGAGCATCACCGGGTTCGGAACCCAAGGCGGTGCCGCACTGCCTGGATATGATCTGCTGGCACAGGCCGTTTCCGGCATGATGGACCTGACCGGGTCCGCCGACGGTCCTCCTCAGCGCATGGGCGTGGCGCTCTTCGACGTCGTCACCGGGTTGCACGCGGCCGTCGGCATACTGGCTGCACTGCGTGAGCGGGAGACCTCCGGCCAGGGTCAGCATCTGTCCCTCGATCTGCTCTCGTCGGCGCTGTCCGGACTGGCGAACCAAACGTCGGGTTACGTCGGTGCGGGCAACGTACCGCACAGGATGGGCAACGAACACCCCAGCCTCTTTCCGTACGGACCTTTCGACACCCACGACGGGCAGCTCGTCATTTGTGTCGGCAACGATGCCCAGTTCCGTGTGCTCGCGGGAGAGCTCGGGCGGCCGGAACTCGCAGAGGACCCGAAATACTCGACCATGCCCGAGCGCAACCGGCATCGTTCCGAGTTGAGGGGGATCATCGAAGAAGTTCTGCGTGGACAGAGTTCCGACGCATGGTTCCGGCAGCTGAGGGAAGCTGGGCTCCCGTGCTCTCCGATTCTCGACGTCGCCGGCGGAGTCGACTTCGCCCACGAACTCGGGCTCGACCCTGTGGTGAACGCAGGCACGGACGACGACGGCGTCCCCAGCATCAAGAACCCTATTGGTTTCAGTCGCACCCAGGTTTCCTACTCGAAGAGGCCCCCGGGCCTTGACCAGGACCGCGAAGCGATCCTGGCCTGGTTGGCACGGCACGCCGACCACGGCACCGAATCCCCCTTCGAACAGACCACAGCAGAGTAAGGAATTCATCTCATGTCGAAACACCCCACCGATTTGCTCAACATCGAATCACAGTTCACGGACACCGAGCTCGAGGTCAGGGATCGTGTAGCGGAGTTCGTCGACCGGCGGATTCGCCCCAGGATCGCCGAATGGTTCGATCAGGCAATACTTCCCACCGAGCTCTTGCCCGAGATGGCGGAGCTGGGTCTGTTCGGGATGCACTTGAGCGGATACGGTTGCGCGGGACGGTCTGCCGTCGAATACGGTCTGGCGATGCAGGAGCTCGAGGCGGGCGACGCTGGGTTACGCACCGTCGTCTCCGTCCAAGGTTCTCTGGCCATGTCTGCCATCTACAAGAACGGCTCCGAGGAGCAGAAGCAGAAATGGTTGCCGAAGATGGCCTCGGGCGAGATCATCGGGTGTTTTGGGCTCACCGAGCCGACCGCCGGCTCCGACCCGGGGTCCATGCTGACCAACGCCCACAAGGAGGGCGACGAGTGGGTGCTCAACGGCCACAAGCGCTGGATCGGCCTGGCCAGCATTGCCGGCGTCGCCGTGATTTGGGCCAAGGTTCCCGCCGAGGATTCGGGTACCCCTGGTCACGGAAAAGACGGTCACGTCGTCCGCGGATTCATTGTCCCGACCGATACGCCTGGTTTCACCGCGGAGCCCATTCAACAGAAACTTTCTATGCGTGCGTCCTTGCAGTGCACCATTGATTTCGACAATGTGCGGTTGCCCGCCGACGCGATTCTCCCGGAGAACCCTGGATTGCGGGGGCCGTTCGCGTGCCTGACCGAAGCGAGATACGGGATCATCTGGGGTGCCATGGGGTCGGCCCGCGATTCCGTGGAGGCCGCCTTGGAGTATGCGCAGGAACGCGAACAGTTCGGTCGACCGCTGAGCTCCTACCAGTTGACGCAGAAGAAGCTGGTGGACATGTCCCTGGAGATCAACAAGGGACAGCTTCTGGCGCTGAGGATCGGGCGGGCCAAGGACGAGGGGACGATTGAGAACCACATGATCTCCGTCGGAAAGCTGAACAACGCCCGAGCTGCGATCGAGATCTGTCGCGAGGCGCGTACCGTGTTGGGCGGTAACGGAATCACTGGTGACTACCCGCCACTGCGGCATGCCAACAACCTCGAGTCCGTCAGGACCTATGAAGGAACAGATGAGGTTCACACGCTGATTCTTGGGCAGAAACTCACGGGACAGAATGCATTCCGGTAAGACGCCGAGGCGTACGTCATGCGCGAAGTCCGGTGGCCCGATGCCCTGAACGGCATCCGGGGTGCGTAAACTTTGTCCCAGGACCGGGCGGCGTCGACCGACGTCGACGCCGCCCGTACAACGCAGACAGAGGAGAACCAATTTGGCTCAGGACGACCGCAGGGATTCGCAACGCGGGGGAGACCGGAACCGTGGGTCGGAGCGGGGCGCCTTCGATCGCAAGGGCGGCAAAGCCTACCGGAACAGGGATGGCGGCCGCGGCAGCGATCGGGAGCGCCGCTTCAACGACCGCAAACCGTACGGCAGCTCCGACCGGGACCCGCGGCGCCGCGACCAAGATCCTCAGGGCCGATTCGAACGGGACCACCGTGAGCAGAAACCATCGAGGGCCGGTTATCGTCAGTCCCGTCCCAAGGCCCCCGAGATCGACGAAGAAGTCACCGGTAGGGAGCTGGACAAGTCGGTCCTGCGCGAGCTGCGTGTCCTGGAGAAGGACAACGCGGAGGCCGTCGGCAAGCACCTGGTCATGGTCAGTCAGTACCTCGAGGTCGACCCGGAATTCGCTCTCGAGCACGCTCAAGCAGCGGTGCGCCGCGGAGGCCGAGTCGCAGCAGTGAGAGAAGCTGCCGCGATCGCAGCCTATGTCGCGGAGCGCTTCGACACGGCGTTGCGGGAGCTCAGAACCCACCGCCGCATGACCGGCAGCAATGAGCACATTGCCCTGATCGTGGATTCGGAGAGAGCCCTCGGACGGGAGAAGAAGGCCCTTGAGACGGCTCAGGACCCGAGCCTCACTGATCTGAGCGGCTCACAGAAGGCGGAGCTGGCCATGGTCGTCTCCGGAATCTACCGGGACCAAGGTGACCTCGAGAAGGCCAAATCCGCCCTCGAGATCCCTGAGCTGAACCGCAACAAGGCATTTTCCTACAGTCCGCGCTTATTCAGCGCCTACGCGGACGTGCTCGAGGACATGGACCGCTCGAAGGAGGCAACCTCGTGGGCGCGCCTGGCGGTCGTCGCCGAAGCGGCCCTGGGCCAGGGGCAGTTCGAAGAACCGGAAATCTACGAGATCGAGGTTCTTCCGGACGAAGAACCTGCCGCACCTGCTCCGGACGGCGAAGAAGGCGTCGATCTCACCGAGGCCATGATCGACCAGAAGGAGACAAGGGCTCCGGGCCCCACGGACGAGCTGTCTTCGCCCGATCATGAGGAGCTGACCCCGGCCGGCGGACCGAATCCTGACCCTGAGGCCGTCGAGGACACCGCACAAGAGGCGAAGGAAGAGGGCGATGTCGTCGAACGAGACGAGACCGGCCGCGATCCGGAGACGCAACCCGTCCAGGAACCCCGTGGAGAGGACAACTGATCCGTCCATGAGTTCGCTGATTTCCTCTTTCGACGCGATACTCTCCGACCTCGATGGTGTGGTCTACGCGGGCCCGGATCCGATCGACGGTGCGGTCGAATCCCTGAACCGCGCGGCCGCCGACGGCATCGCGGTCGCCTATGTGACCAACAACGCCTCACGTTCGGTTGGTGCCGTGGCGGATCATCTGAACTCCCTGGGACTCTCGACCGATGGTCACCACGTCGTCAGCTCCGCCCAGGCCGCCGCCAGTCTCGCAGCCGACCACTTGGGCTCCGGCGCATCCGTGGGCATCTGCGGTTCCGAGGCTCTGGCCGAATGCGCGAGGTCGGCCGGGCTCGACGTGGTCGGGCTCGAGGACGGTCCTCAAGCCGTTCTCCAAGGATTCGACCCGAGTCTGGGCTGGCAGGAGCTCGCCGAAGCCTCGTACGCGCTGGCCGACAAGGACGTTCTGTGGGTCGTGTCCAACACGGACATGACGATCCCCAAGGAACGCGGTATTGCCCCTGGGAACGGGACCCTGGTTCATGCGGTGGCCACGGCCACGCGTCGCGAACCACTCGTTGCCGGCAAGCCCGGTGCCACTATTTTCTCCACGATTGTCGAGAGGCTCGACGTCGAACGCCCCGTCGTCATCGGTGACCGCCTGGACACGGACATTTCCGGCGCACACCAGGCGGGTCTCCCCAGCATCGCCGTCATGACCGGTGTCCAGTCGATGAACGATGTGTTGGAGGCACGGACTGAGGAGCGCCCCACGTACGTCGTGGGCAACCTGAGGGAACTGTTCGATGAATACCGGAATCCCGAGGTCCGTGGAGGCCAGGGGGCCGCGGTCGCTGAGATCGACGGTGCCGCCCGGGCGGAGGCCGACGCGACCACGGTCCGTACCCAGGTGAGCGAGGGGACTCCCAGCATCCTGGGCTGGAGGACGGCCATGGCTGCATGGTGGGCCGCGCACCCCCGGGAGAACGAAGCGACCCGTTCGGAGACCGTGTGGTCATGAGCGAGGTAGAGAACACGGCGGGCGGGGCATACGACGCCGGCCAGGAGTATGCCGACGCCGAAGAATTCTCAGACACAGGGGAGGCCCGCGCCGAGCAGCGAACGGCGGCTCTGGATGCTTTCGCGCATCGGGGTACCGCGGACTCGCTCGATGAGATTCTGGATCTGCTCGATGAGTCGCCCGTGGACGAGCACGCCGAAATCTTCGACAGGTTGCACGGGGAATTACGTCGCCTGCTGGACCAGGACCCCTCGGCTCTCCCGAAGGGCCTCGTGGACAGCATCGCCAGACCCGCCGCGGCCGAGGGAGACGACCCGAAGACCACGGACGGGACCGAGTGAGGCTGGATAAGCACCTGGTGCTGCTCGGGAGCGCATCGTCGCGCACGCTGGCCACGAAAATCGTGGCCGATGGGCGGGTCGCCGTGAACGGGAAGATCATCCGCAAGGCCGCACACGAGGTGAACGACGGGGACGAGATCACGATCTCTCCGTCGGTCGACCACGAATATGTCAGCCGCGCGGGCCACAAGCTCGCGGGGGCGCTTCGGGCCTTCCCGGACGTCGTCGTCCGCGACCGCAGGTGCCTTGACGCTGGTGCCTCGACGGGTGGTTTCACCCAGGTCCTGCTGGAAGCAGGAGCCCGACACGTTGTCGCGGTGGACGTGGGGCACGGACAGCTGAGCCCGGTGGTGGAACGCGACCCGCGGGTTGAGTCCATCGAGGGACTGAACGTTCGGAACATCGTTCCGGAGGCGATCGGCGGACCGGTGGACCTGACGGTCGGAGACCTCTCCTTCATCTCACTGACCCTGGTGATCGGCCCCTTGTCCGATGTCACACGCCCTGGCGGCGACCTGATCCTGATGGTCAAGCCGCAGTTCGAGGTCGGTCGGTCGAAGCTCGGCAAAGGTGGCGTGGTGCGAAACCGGGAGGACCGCACGGTGGCCATCGACGCGGTGCGCGCTGCCGCTCTGGAACACGGTCTCCAGATCGTGGCAGGCCAGGATTCGAGCCTGCCGGGCCAGGACGGAAACCTCGAATATTTCCTGCATCTTCGCAGGCCGGACACGGCACCGACGGGGCAAGCGGCCAACGCGCCGCCGGCGGGCACCGCATCCGGAAAGCCTTAAAGTGTCAGTCTCGTCGCCTAATGTAGGAATACGGATTCCGCATCGGAACCACACTTGCTCCCATCGGAAGGCACACAGCACATGAGTCGGAAGATCCTCTTGTTCGCGCACACCGGACGCCCGGAAGCCACCACGGCGGCGGCCCAGGCGTGCGTGCGCCTCCGGGAGGCCGGGTTGATCCCGGTCATGAGTCGAGGGGACCTGGAAATTATTCGGGGCACCGAGGCCGAATCCGTGGGTGTGCAGGTGATCAACGAAAACGTAGCTCTGGACGACATCGAATTGGGCGTCGTCCTGGGCGGTGACGGGTCCATCTTGCGGGCGGCCGAAATCATCCGTCACACCGATATTCCCCTGATCGGCGTGAACCTGGGGCACGTGGGATTCCTTGCCGAATCCGAGCGGAGCGATCTGGACGAGACGGTGGATCACATCGTCAACAGAACGTACACGGTCGAGGAACGTATGGCGATCGACGTCGTCGTGTGGAGCCAGGGCCAGATCCTGACCCACACCTGGGCTCTCAACGAGGCGTCCATCGAAAAGGGCAACCGGGAAAAGATGATCGAAGTCGTGATCGAAGTCGACGGGCGCCCGCTGAGCACTTTCGGGTGCGACGGCGTGGTGATGGCCACCCCCACCGGGTCCACCGCGTACGCCTTCTCCGGTGGGGGCCCGATCGTGTGGCCGGAGGTCGAGGCCATGCTCATGGTCCCCTTGAGCGCCCACGCGCTCTTCGCCCGCCCGATGGTGACTGCTCCGTCCTCGACGATGGCCGTGGAAGTTCTCCCGGCCAACGGTCACTATGGGGTCCTATGGTGCGATGGGCGCCGGACCAATGAGCTGCCCCCGGGATCCCGCATCGAAGTGAAGCGCTCGGACAAGCCGGTACGGCTCGCCCGGATCCACCCGGCGCCGTTCTCCGAGCGGCTGGTCAAGAAATTCGACCTCCCGACGCGGGGCTGGAGAGGACCCGTACGTCGGCACCGTGGCGACAACGACCGTGAGGAGACACAGGACTCATGATCGAAGAAATCCACATCCGGGACCTGGGCGTCATCACGGATGCGACCCTCCCGCTGGGACCAGGCCTGACGGTTCTGACGGGCGAGACCGGCGCGGGCAAAACCATGGTCGTCACCGCGCTGGGCATGCTTCTCGGCGCCAGGTCCGACGCCGCCGCGGTACGTTCCGGCGCGAAATCGGCGTTGTCCCAAGCCGTCGTCCGCCTTCCGGATGATCACGCTGCCCTGAAACTGACAGATGAGGCCGGAGGTGAAGCCCACCCGATCGAAGGAGACGACCTCGCGGACAAGCTCCCTCACGAGCTGATCCTTTCGCGCACCGTCAATGCCTCCGGGAGGTCCAGGGCGACCATCGGCGGTGCCGCGGCCCCCATCGGTGTCCTGGCACGCGTGGGTGAGACCCTCGTGGCCGTCCATGGGCAGTCGGACCAACTCCGTCTGCGCTCCGCCGAAGCGCAACGCAGCGCGTTGGACTCCTACGCGGGCAGCAAGCTGGCGACCTCTCTCAAGAAATACCGCGCGAACTACGAAGAATACCGTTCTGCGGCCCGAGAGCTCCGTGAGGTCAGGGAGAACGCCAGGGCGCGAGCCTTCGAGGCCCAGAGCCTCGGCCAGGCGCTCAAGGAAATCGACTCCGTCAAGCCGCAACCGGGGGAGGAAGAATCTCTCGACGCCGAATCCGCGCGGCTGACCAACCTCGAACAATTGCGCGGGGCAGCTCAAACGGCTCAGGGCGCACTCGTGGGCGGGAACGACGCCGACCTGGAAGCCGTCACCGTGTCCGTGCTCCTGGATTCGGCGCATAGGGCGCTCGCCCAGGAGGCGGAAGAAGACCCCGCGCTCGCCGCACTCGCCAAAAGGGTCCGCGACCTGATGATCCAGGCCTCGGACATCGGGGATGAGCTCTCGGGTTACCTGTCGGACCTCAACGCCGAGGGGCCGGGGAGACTGAGCGAGGTCGAAGCCCGGCGCTCGGCGCTGAAGAAGCTCACTCGGAAGTACGGTGCCGACATCGCCGAGGTCCTGCAGTGGGCCGAGACCAACAGGGCTCGCCTCGACCAACTCAGTGATGATCCCGCCCGTTCCGAGGCTCTCGAGGAAAAACTGCGGACCCTCCGTCGGGACATGCACCAGCAGTCCCTGGAACTCATGGACTTGCGACGCGTTGCGGCCAAGAAACTTGCCGCCGCGGTTTCCACCGAGCTGAAAGCCTTGGCCATGCCCAACGCATCGCTGGTCGTGGAGATCGAGGAAGCCGAAAAATTCGGACCCGACGGCAAGGACACCATCGTTTTCAAACTCGCACCTCATCAGGACGCGAGCCCTCGGCCCTTGGGCAAGGGTGCCTCGGGCGGCGAGCTCTCGCGCGTCATGCTGGCTCTCGAGGTCGTTCTCGCGGAGGTCGATCCGGTGCCCACGTTTATTTTCGACGAGGTGGATGCCGGCGTGGGCGGCAAGGCCGCGGTGGAGATCGGAAAGCGACTCGCGCATTTGGCCAAACACGTCCAGGTCTTGGTGGTCACGCACCTGCCGCAAGTCGCGGCCTATGCGGATCGTCACGTGTTGGTTCTGAAGTCCGATGATTCAACGGTGAGTCAGGTCAACGTGCTCTCGGTCGACGAACGAACCGTGGAGCTGGCCCGAATGCTCGCAGGGCACGAGAATTCCGAGGCCGCACGCGCCCACGCGAAGGAGCTTTTGCAGGACGCTGACCAGCTGTGACGTCCCTTCCGGGTCGTCGCGGACACCTGCCTTCGGTCATAATTCCTGGGCAGGCAGAGACCCTCGCGTGCTAGGCTTGAATTCCGTGGTGAACGATACTCAGACATCCCCGGCAAGTACTCCAAACGACGAAAAACTGACTCGCCAGATCTTCGTGACGGGTGGTGTCGCGTCGTCCCTGGGCAAGGGGCTGACCGCGTCAAGCCTCGGTCGCCTTCTGCGATCCCGCGGTCTTTCGGTGACCATGCAGAAACTGGATCCCTATCTGAATGTGGATCCGGGAACCATGAATCCCTTCCAGCACGGCGAAGTCTTCGTGACCGACGACGGTGCCGAAACGGACCTGGACATCGGGCACTACGAGCGATTCCTGGATGAGAACCTGGACGCCTCGGCCAACGTGACCACCGGCCAGGTCTACTCCTCCGTGATCGCGAAGGAGCGCCGCGGCGAGTACCTGGGGGACACCGTCCAGGTCATCCCGCACATCACGGACGAGATCAAATCCCGCATGAGGCGCCGGGCCACAGGGACCGCCGACGCCCCGGACATCATCATCACCGAGATCGGCGGAACGGTCGGTGATATCGAGTCCCAGCCTTTCCTGGAGGCGGCACGCCAAGTACGCCGCGACGTCGGACGCAAGAACGTCTTCTTCCTCCACGTCTCGCTGATCCCGTACATCGGGCCCTCGGGCGAGCTCAAGACCAAACCGACCCAGCACTCCGTGGCCGCGCTCCGCGGGCTGGGTATTATCCCGGACGCCCTGGTCCTCCGGTGCGTTCAGGACATTCCGGAGCCACTCAAGGCCAAGGTCGGGGGAGCGTGCGACGTCGATACCGAAGCCGTGATCTCCTGCCCCGACGCACCCAGCATCTACGACATCCCGAAGACCCTGTTCAACCAGGATCTGGACACCTACATCCTCGACTACCTGGGCCTGGACCACCAGGACGCCGACTTCGAGGAATGGGACAAATTGCTCAAGGTTGTCCACGAGCCGACGCACGAGGTCACGGTCGGTTTGGTCGGCAAGTACATCGATCTGCCCGATGCGTATCTCTCGGTCTCGGAAGCGCTCCGGGCCGGCGGTTTCGCCAACGATGCGAAGGTCAGGCTCAAGTGGATCGCTTCTGACCTCTGCGCGCAGCCGGACGGAGCCGCCCACCAGCTTGGCGACGTGGACGCGATCTGTGTTCCCGGCGGATTCGGGATCCGTGGTCTCGAAGGAAAACTCGGCGCGCTCACGTACGCCCGGGAGAATGGCATTCCCGCTCTCGGTCTGTGCCTGGGGCTCCAGTGCATGGTCATCGAGTACGCCCGGAACGTCGTCGGCCTCGAGGATGCGTCCTCGACCGAATTTGAACCCGAAACGACGACCCCGATGATCGCGACCATGGAGGAACAGAAGCAGTTCGTCGAGGGCGCCGGGGACTTGGGCGGAACCATGCGACTGGGTCTGTACCCAGCCAAGCTGGTCGAGGGGTCCGTGACCGCTGCGGCCTACGGCACGACGGAGGTCGAGGAGAGGCACCGTCACCGCTACGAGGTCAACAACGCCTACCGCGCGGATCTCGAAAAGGCAGGACTCGTGGTCTCCGGGACAAGCCCCGACGGGCGTCTCGTCGAATTCGTGGAGCTACCCGCCACGGAACATCCGTACTACGTGGCGACGCAGGCTCACCCCGAGTTGTTGTCGCGCCCGACACGGTCGCACCCGCTGTTCAGCGGACTGGTCGCGGCGGCCCTCGAACGCACCAAGTAGGCCGCCTACCAGAGGACGCAGGGTCGTCGTCTCCCGATCACGGGATGACGGCGGCCCTGCGTTTCCGTGCGGTCAGGACCTGGCCGGGACCGCGAACTGGTCGAGGTCCACGACGCGATCGCAGGAACCGGAACCCGACACAATAGTCCCAGAGCCACGAGCCTGCCCGCGAGTGCGGTGGCGATGAAGAACGCGGTGAATGCGGCGTAGACGGCAAGATAGATGCCGAATGATTCCACGGCGGTGACCACGTAGCCCGGGGTGAAGGGAGAATACCCGTTGTCCAAAAGCCTCTGTGAGTGATGCTCGGGATTGGTGACCAGGAGGTGCAATTCCGCCCCGCCGGCGGAAGATTCGGGGCTGTCCAGAAACTTGGCGATATTCAGGTGCCGGTTTCTGGTCACATCCTCCAGCCTGCGGTCGAGCTTTGGAGCGGTCGCCGGGGTTTTGGCCGCCGGAGCATTGATATCCGAGGCAATCCACAGGACGTGACTCGCCATGAGAGTCGCGTCAGTTTCGATAATCTAGAGTGATGCGAAGGCAAAGATGGCCGCCGCCAGTGGGGCGAAAGGCAGAGTGAGGAATCTTCAAAGGAAATTCATGGGTGACCTACTGATAATTTCGATGGAATAGGGATTTCAGCAGTAATTCCAGTACGCTTTGTTGCCTCTCGGTGTCCTTGGCGCGGAGGCTGTTGCCCACCTCCCGCTGGGTGCTGAAACCCTGACTGTCGGCCTCCTGGTCGCCGCGACTCCGTGGCGCCGTGGCATGAGATGGTGTGCCGACAGCCGGACCAGACATGGCGGCGGTCCACTCCGATCGAGCATAGTGTTGCGTTTCGCAATCGGCCGCTTTTCATATGCAACAGCAGGTTGGTGACAGGACTGTAATACACACCACGGAATCGCGGGCAGCTTTTTTCGGACGAGTGTGTGGAAAGTTGCTTCGGAAAAATTGCGTCAACCATTTTTTTTGCGTTAAACCACCAGGTCAGTCAAAAGTTTTCTCCTGCCTCGGCGGATGCCCCGCTCTTGTCCCGCGGAGGCCGACTCCGGGGGACCCTCGCTCCGGCGGTAGCCTGGGGGCATGACTGCATCCCACGACGAGACCCAGACCCCCGACCTTTCGGCCATCGGGCTGCCTCAGGACAGGGTCAATCCGCGCAAGCTCATCTCCCGGGAGACCGCGTTCGAGGGCCAGATCTTCGACGTCGTCCGCGAGACATTCGCCCTCACCGAGGGCGGTGACGAACTCTTCCGCGATTACATGCGGCACCCCGGCGCCGTCGCGATTGCTGCCCTCAACGAGAACAACGAAATCCTGCTCATCAACCAGTACCGCCAACCGGTGGAAATGAACATGTGGGAGATCCCCGCGGGCCTGCTCGACGTTGAGGGCGAATCTCCTCTCGCCGCGGCCCAGCGCGAGCTGGCGGAAGAGACCGATCTCAAGGCATCGACCTGGCACACGCTCGCCGAATTCAACAATTCGCCGGGATGCTCGACCGAGGCGAACCGTATTTTCTTGGCCCGCGGAATCAACGACGTCGCGGAAGAGGACCTGACTGAGCGCACGGATGAGGAGGCAGAGATCGTGAAGAGGTGGGTTCCCATGGAAGAAGCCGTCAGCGCCGTCCTGGCCACTGGTCTGCACTCACCCACCGCCAATATCGCGATCCTCGCGACCTGGGCGAGTATTCACCGCGACCACGCCGATCTGCGTGACCCCGAAGAGCCCTGGCCGGCGCACAAACATCTGCGTGAGTCGAAGTCCGGTGAGTGAGCAGGAACGCCCCACGGGCCTCGATCGACCCGTTCGCCGCTATCTCCAACACCTCACCGTGGAACGCGGACTCTCGGACAACACGCTGACCTCGTACCGCCGTGACCTCGACCGATACCTGAGCTTCCTCGTCGGTCAGCGACACGTGCGGGAACCTCGTGACATCACCACGGACGATGTGCGGGATTACATCCAATACTTGGCACGGCCCAAGACTGACGGCGGCTGCGGGTTGTCGACCCGAAGCGTTGCACGCGGCGTCGTCTCGGCGAGGGGGCTGCACAAATTCTGGTTGCTCGAGGGCCTCACGGAGCACGACCCTGCCGAAACCGTCACACCGCCCAGCGCAGGGGAGCGTCTTCCCAAGGCATTGCCGGTCGAGACCGTGACCAGGATACTGGAGGCCCCCGACCGGGAAACGCCTGCCGGACTTCGTGACGCCGCACTCCTGGAATTCCTGTACTCGACGGGCGCACGAATCTCGGAAAGCATCGGCGTCGACCGGGACGACCTGTCCTCGGATTTCGGCCCGGACGGCCGCGACGTCCAGGAAGATCCGAACGGCGACCCTGTGGCGGGCGGCGTCGTACGATTGCTGGGCAAAGGAGGAAAAGAGCGTCTCGTACCGGTGGGCTCCTACGCGCACGAGGCAATATCCTCTTATCTCGTCCGGGCCCGTCCGCTCTTTGCATCCAAGGGAAAAGGCACTCCCGCGCTCTTCCTCAACGCACGCGGGGGGCGCCTGACCCGGCAAGGAGCCTGGCTCGTGCTCAAGAAGGCCGCGGAGCGGGCAAACATCACGGCCGAGCTTTCCCCTCACACGCTTCGGCATTCCTTCGCGACGCACCTGATCGAAGGCGGTGCGGACATTCGGGTCGTCCAAGAGCTGCTCGGTCACTCGTCGCTGACCACGACACAGATATATACCAAGGTCACCGCCGATACCCTCCGCGAGGTGTTTCTCACGAGCCATCCGCGGGCACTCGGTTAGGCGCTACGGCAGACCGCCCCTAGGTGGGTGGGATCGCACAGGGGCGGTCCGACGTCTCCATCGCGCTCGCCGAGCACGAGTGCCCCGTTGAGAGTCGGCGAAAAGACTGTCCCGAGCGCGCGATCCGATGCCGACGACGTTGAGAAGATCCTTGTCCGGACACCGGAAACCTACCGATCTCGTCTGCCTGGAGACCTCGGAGAGAAGGCCACGTACGGCGCCTTCCGAGCCTCCGGTTGACGGTCAGGGCCAGAAAGATCGAGGTTCTGGGCGGCAGGCGGCGCAACGAGCAGTGGCGCGCACGCAAGATACGCAGGTCTCGCATGCGCGCCACGGCTCTCCTCGGGTCCGGTCGTGAGGTTCAGGCCATCACTTCTCGACGTGGCGTTCGTCCGGTCCGTTGTAATCGGACAGCGGGCGAATCAGCGAGTTGTCGGCCAGCTGTTCCATCACGTGTGCCGTCCAGCCCGTCATGCGAGCCGCCACGAAGAGCGGCGTGAAGGTCTGGGTATCGAAACCCATGAGGTGATAGGTCGGACCAGCGGGGTAGTCCAGGTTGGGCTTGATGCCTTTGGCCTCGTCCATCGAGTTGGCCAGACCGTTGTACAGGCCCAGCATCTCTTCCCGGCCGAAGTACTTGATCATGTCGGTCAGGGCGTCCTGCATGGTGGGAACTCGGGAGTCGCCGTTCTTGTACACACGGTGTCCGAATCCCATGACCTTCTTCTTCTGAGCCAGGGCATCATCCATCCACTCCTTGGCCCTCTTCTCGGCCTCCTGCTCGGACTCATCCTTCCGGATCCCGATCTCGTCGAAGGTTTCCATCACAGCCTCGTTGGCACCACCGTGCAGGGGTCCCTTGAGAGCACCGATGGCGCCGGTGATGGCCGAATGCAGATCGGAGAGCGATGATGCAATCGTCCGCGCGGTGAACGTCGAACAATTGAAGGAATGCTCGGCGTAGAGAACCATCGAGACCTGGAAAGCCTTCTTGACCTCCGCGGCCGGAACCTCACCGAAAGTCATGTAAAGGAAGTTGTCGCAGTAGTCCAGGTCCGCACGTGGCGAGATGATCTCCTCGCCGCGTCGCCGCCGCTGGTCGTAGGCCACCACGGCGGGCATCGCGGCGAACAGCTTCTTGGATTTCGTGAGGTTGGCTTCCTGGGAGTCGTCCTCCGACGCCGGGTCCTGTGCACCCAGCACAGAGACCGCGGTGCGGCAGACGTCCATGGGGTGGCAGTCCGTGGGGAGCGCGTCGATGACCGCTTTGAGCTCCGGGGAGAGCTCACGGTGCGCCGCCTCGAATTCGGAGAACTCCTTCAGATCCGACGCCCCGGGAAGCTCGCCCGTCCACAGAAGCAACGCGACCTCTTCGAAGGAACAATTCGCGGCAAGCTCTTGGACGGGGTAACCGCGGTACAGCAGGGAATTGGAGTCAGGGTTGACTTTCGAGATCGCGGTCGTGTCCGCGACGACGCCGGCCAGGCCCTTCTTGATGTCGTCTTGCGTGGTCATGTGATTCTCCTTCGAATCGGTTGTGCCTGTGTCGTGCAGATGCTTCCGGGTTACTGGAACCGTTCGGGCACCTCGAAATTGAAGATTCCGGTATCGAACGCGTTGTAGGCCTCGTAGTCCACCAGTTCGTAGAGACGCTGTCTGGTGAGCATCTCATCCACGGATGCCTCTTGGGTACCGTGTGCTGCGATGTCGTCCAGTACTCTCTCCATGGCCCCGAGGGAGCTGCGCAACAAGGTCACCGGGTAGATGACCATATCCACGCCGGAATCGGACAGTTCATCGGTCGTGTACAACCTGGACTTTCCGAACTCCGTCATATTGGCCAGGACGGGGACGTCCACGGCCTCACGGACCGCTTCGAATTCGCCCAGGTCCTTCATGGCCTCCGGGAAGATTGCATCGGCCCCGGCGTCGACCAGCGCCTTCATACGGTCGACCGCGGCATCCAAGCCGTCGACGCCGCGAAGGTCTGTGCGAGCCATGATCAGGAAGTTCTCGTCCCTGCGAGCCTGGGCCGCGGCACGGATGCGTTTGATCGCCGTGTCCTCGTCCACAATGTTCTTGTTGTCCAGGTGACCGCAACGCTTCGGATTGAACTGGTCCTCGATGTGGCAACCGGCCAGGCCGGCGTCCTCGAGCTCTTGGACGGTCCGGGCCACATTCATCGGCTCTCCGAACCCGGTGTCGGCGTCGACGATGGCCGGAAGGTTCGTCATGCGCGCGATCTGGCCGGCGCGATGGGCTACCTCGGTGAGAGTCGTCAGGCCGATATCGGGGAACCCCAGCTCGTTGGCGATGACCGCCCCGGAGATGTAGACGCCGTCGTACCCTTTCTCCTCGATGAGCTTCGCGGAAATCGGGGTGTATGCGCCCGGGAACTGTTTGATGGTTCCGCCGTTGCGGGGGCCGTCAGCGAGAATGCGACGCAGATCGAGCCGTTTCTGTGCGGGGGATGTTGAGGGGTACAGCATGTCAGAACAGTCCTTTCGCTCCGGTATTCAGTTCCCCGGCCGCGGTCACGGTGAGCGCATCGAGATCGCCCGGGCCCAGGTCCGAAAGATTCTCGGCCGCCTGGATAAAGCGATCGAGCTCCGTGTCCGTGACCGACCCTTCCGCGAGGGACCGCAGTTTGCCGATGTACTGTTCGCGGGCGAAGGGCCGCGCTCCGAGGGGGTGGGCGTCGGCGACCGCGATCTCCTCGGTCACCACCGTTCCATCGGTGAGCGTGATCTCCGCTCGGCCACCGAAGGCTTTCTCCTCCGGATCCAGCGAGTGGTAACGACGCGTCCACTCGGGGTCCTCTTCGGTCGTGACCTTGTGCCACAGGGCAACGGTGTCCCTGCGACCTGCGCGCTCGGCGTCGTAGGAATGGTTGTGGTCCCACTCGCCGTCCTGCAGAGCCACGGTGAAGATATAGGGGATCGAATGGTCCAGGGTCTCCCGCGATGCCTTCGGGTCGTACTTCTGGGGGTCGTTGGCGCCCGAACCGATCACGTAATGCGTGTGGTGGGACGTATGGAGGACCACCGATTCGACCTTCTCCGGATCGGCGATCTCGGGGCGCTCGCGATGCAGCTTGCGGGCCAAGTCGATCCAGGCCTGAGCCTGGTACTCGGCCGAGTGCTCCTTGGTGTAGGAGTCCAGGATCGCGCGCTTCGCCTCTCCGTTCTCGGGGAGGGGGACGTCGTAGGATGCGTCCGGGCCGTCGAGCATCCATGCGATGACGCCGTCCTCGCCCTCGTAGATCGGTACCGGCGACGTCTGGCCCCGCATGGCACGGTCGACTGCTTCAACGGCCATCTTGCCGGCGAAGGCGGGGGCGTGGGACTTCCACGTCGAGATCTCGCCCTTGCGTGACTGCCTGGTCGCGGTCGTGGTGTGCAGTGCCTGGCCGACGGCCTGGAAAATCGTTTCCGTGTCCAAGCCGAGCAAGGTGCCGATGCCCGCCGCGGCCGAGGGACCGAGATGGGCCACATGGTCGATCTTGTGCTTGTGCAAGCAGATCGCCTTGGTCAGGTCGATCTGGATTTCGTACCCGGTGGCAATACCGCGGATCAGATCCGCCCCGGAGCGCTGAGCATGCTGCGCGACTGCGAGAATCGGCGGAATGTTGTCCCCCGGATGTGAGTACTCCGCCGCGAGGAAGGTGTCGTGGTAGTCGAGTTCCCTCACGGCCACGCCGTTGGCCCAGGCCGCCCACTCGGGGGAAACCTTGGTCCGTTCCGGGGCGATGCCGTAGAGGGTCGAGCCGGATCCGCCGGGTCCGGGGCGGTGGGTCAGCGCCTGGTCCCGTGCCGCGATGATGGGGCCCCTGTTGAGGGACGCGATCGCGACGGACGCGTTGTCCAGGATGCGGTTGATCACCATGTCCTCGACAGCCGGGTCGATCGCCACGGGGTCGGAGGCGACTTCGGCGATCTTGTGGGCGAGTTGGTCCTCGCGAGCCAGGTTCTCTTCGCTGCGGTGCACACGCACGTGATGATTGACGGTCACGGGATATGTCCTTTCTTCCTCGGTCGAGGTGTTCGTACGGTGGATTGCCTCAGGCGGCGTTGATGCGGTCGCCCTCGTGGTCGTGTCGTTCCGGGACGGCGTCGAGAATCGCCGAGAGCGCGTTCGACAGGTGGATGCGCACGGCGGCTTGGGCAAGTTCGACGTCGCCCGCGCTGATGGCCCGGGAAATGGCGGCATGCTCGTGGGCCGCCGCCATGAGACGGTTCTCGTTGCCCTTGGACAGCTTCCGGACTCGTCCGAGGTGGGTGCGCAACTGTCGTTGGGCCTGGGTGAGATAGGTGTTCTGGGCCGCGAGGTCGATCTCGGTGTCCATCTCCTCGACGAGGAGGTAGTAGGAGCTGCGATCTGCGTCGTCGTCATCCAGAAATGTGGCCGCCTCGTCGAGACGGGCGGCCAGTTGCCCGAAGGTTTCGGACCGGCCCTTGAGTGCCGCGAGGGCCGCCGCCTGGGTCTCCAGGGCGATGCGCAATTCGAACATGGCCTTCACGTTGGTCACCGAGACGGGCGTGACGACGACGCCGCGCCCCGGCCCGGGTTCGACCAGGCCCTCGGACATGAGTCGCGAGAAGGCCTCACGGATGGGCGTTCGTGAGACCCCGAGACGCTGGGCCTGCTCGACCTCGTTGACCGTGGTCCCCGGCTCGAGGTGCCATTCGATGATGTCGGTCCGCAGGGTCTGGTATGCGCGCTCGGAGGCTCTCATGAACTTGTTCTCCCTGCGTCGGCGTCGTCTGATCCGTGCCTCTATGTATACAGAAGTGCCCCTCGTCACGCAACGTGTCCGCAATATTGCGGGATGTCAGCGGCCAATTTTTCGTGGTGTGTATACAGAGTCTTGTTTTGTGTGAGTCAGACCACTACATTGGTGAAATCTTCCGCGCGTTCGGAACCTCCGGGCGCGGAACCATTTGCAACGGAGCACATGTGAGGAACCGGTGACATGACCACGTACCGCGAAGTCTTCGAACGAAGCGTCGAGCAACCCGAAGAATTCTGGCTCGAAGCCGCCCAAGGCATCGACTGGGCCACTCCTCCCACCCGGGCGCTGGACGAATCCAGGCCACCGATCTACCGGTGGTTCCCGGACGGCGAACTGAACACTTGCTACAACGCGGTCGATCGACACGTGGAAGCCGGTCGCGGAGACCGAGTGGCCATTCGATACGACTCGCCCGTGACCGGGACCCAGCAGGACATCACCTACGGTGAACTTCTCGAGCGGGTGAGTGGCTTCGCAGGCGCGCTCGCCGACGCCGGTATCGGCCATGGCGACCGAGTTCTTCTCTACATGCCGATGATCCCGGAGGCCATGGTCGCGATGCTCGCCTGCGCGCGAATCGGCGCCATCCACTCCGTGGTCTTCGGCGGATTCGCTCCCGCGGAGCTCGCGGCCCGCATCGACGACTGCGAGCCGAAGGCCGTGGTCACCACGAGTGGGGGCGTTGAACCGAAGCGGCGCGTCGAATACATTCCCGCCGTCGAGGAGGCGCTGAAGCTGGCGGAGCATCCGGTCGGCGCGGTGTTCGTCAGGGCGCGGACGGGCTTCGAGACATCGGTCGCGGAAGCGGCTGCCAGGTCGCAGGGGTCACCGACCCGATGGCTGGACTGGGACGAGGCCGTGCGCGAGGCCGACCCCGCCGAATGCACGACCGTCCGGGCGACCGATCCGCTGTACATCCTCTACACCTCCGGAACCACCGGGTCACCGAAGGGCGTGGTCCGGGACAACGGATCCCACGCCGTCGCACTCCGATGGTCGATGCAGAACATCTACGACGTCGGTCCCGGCGAGGTCATGTTCACCGCCTCCGACGTCGGGTGGGTCGTGGGCCATTCCTACATCGTCTATGCGCCCTTGCTGACGGGGGCAACGACGGTCCTGTACGAGGGGAAACCCATCGGCACTCCGGATGCGGGGGCCTTCTGGCGCGTGGTCGAAGAGGCCGGGGCCAAGGTCCTCTTTACTGCTCCAACCGCGATTCGGGCCATCCGCAAAGCGGACCCGAGCGGAGAATTGGCCGCAAATTACGACCTCTCCTCCCTGGAGACGCTCTTCGTGGCGGGGGAGAGGCTCGACCCGGACACCTACCAGTGGGCGGGGGAACTGCTGGGGGTTCCGGTGGTCGACAACTGGTGGCAGACGGAGACAGGGTGGCCGATCGCGGCCAACCCTCGGGGCCTCGAACCCCTGCCCATCAAATCCGGGTCACCGAGCGTGCCGGTGCCCGGGTACGACGTCGCCGTTCTGGACCCCTCGGGCGATCCGGTGGAGGCCGGTACGGAGGGGAACATCGCGTTGAAGCTGCCGCTGCCTCCGGGGACTCTGCCCACGTTGTGGGGCGATGACGACAGGTTCATCTCCTCCTACCTGACCGCTTTCGACGGCTACTATGCGACGGGCGACTCGGGGTACCTGGACGAAGAAGGGTATGTCTTCGTGATGGGGAGGACCGACGACGTCATCAACGTTTCGGGTCACCGCCTGTCGACTGGGGCCATGGAACAGGTGCTCGGCTCTCACCCGGCGGTGGCCGAGTGCGCAGTCATCGGCGTCGCCGATCCGCTCAAGGGGCAACGGCCGTCCGGCTACGTGGTGCTCAAGCAGGGCGAGAGCATCACGGAGGAGGATCTCGCGAGCGAGCTGGTCGGCATGGTCCGTTCCAGGATCGGGGCGGTCGCCGACTTCAAGGAGGTTCGTGTGGTCGAGGGCCTGCCCAAAACCCGATCCGGGAAGATCCTTCGGAAGACCATGAGGCAGATTGCGGATCGGGAGGACTACAAGGTCCCCTCGACGATCGAGGACATGTCCGTGCTCAACAATCTGAGAGACATCCTGACCCGCGAATCGTCGTAGGGGCTTCAGGGGGTCAACCGCGCCACGCGTACTCGAGTTCGGGGCGGCCCGGGGTGCCGTGGCGCGGTCGCCTCTCGACCCGGCGGGAGGCGTGCAGGAACTCGAGGTACCGGCGTGCCGTGACCCGGGAAAGGGTCATGCGGTCCGCGATTTCGCGCGCGGAATAGGCCGAGTCGTGTTCGGAGAGCGCCTGGACGATATTGACCAGGGTCTCTTGGGAGAGCCCCTTGGGCAGGGCTCGCGTTTCGTCCTCGCTCCGGTGGAAGAAACTGTCGATCGCGGCCTGATCGAGTTCGCCCGTGGCGGGGACCCTGCCCCGATGGGCCGAATAGGAGTCGAGCTTTCTGCCCAAGTGCTCCAGGGTGAACGGTTTGACCAGGTACCCGAACGCCCCGTGGAGAGAGGCGGTGCGCAGGCTCGAGGCGTCCCGGTCCGCCGTCACCATGATCACGTCGACCGGCAGCCCTTCGGCGCGCAAGAACTTGGCGACCTCGTGACCCGACCGATCCGGAAGATTGATGTCCAGAAGAAGCAGGTCCACGGGGGTTTTCCTGGCGAAGGAAGCTTTGACGGCCGCAATGGCGCCCTGTGCGTTGTACGCGGTGCCGGCGACCTCGAAGTCGGGACGTTCCCTGATGAATTGGGCATGGGCGGACGCGGTGATTTCCTCGTCGTCGATCACGATCACGCGGTAGGTGGTCATCGGGCCTCCTTCCGGGGTCTGGGGATTCTGGCGGTGAACACCGACCCGCCGTCACTGAGCACCCCGATGCTGCCACCGTGGCGGAGGAGCGTGCCTCGGACGAGGGCCAGGCCGACGCCGCGACCTTCGGGTCCCGAAGGCTTGGTGCTGTATCCCCATTCGAACACCTTCCGCTCGTCCTCCCTCGATACTCCGGATCCGGTGTCGGCGACGACGATCTCCCATCCCTCATGGGTTTCGGTCAGGTCGACCTCCACCTCCCGCGGCTCGGGCGAATCGGCCACAGCGTCCATCGCGTTGTCGACCAGGTTGCTGACCACGGACACGAGCTCGACCTCGGACAGCGGGATGTCGGACCATTCGCCCTCGATGTTGAGCCCGAGATCGATAAGGCGTTCCTCCGCTTCCGTTCTCTTGCCTGCAAGGAGTGCGGTGACGCCTGGGAGCTGCTTGTAGTTGCCCCAATGCACCTCGTTCTGCTCGGAGGAGGCCAAATCCTCGCGCGCGAAGTTTCGGGCATCGTCGAGCCTGCCCAGGTCCAAGAGGGACAACACGGTGTGCATGCGGTTTCGGTGTTCGTGATTCTGGGTTCGCAGCATCGCCGCCATCGAGCGGGTGGCCTCGGACTTCAGAATGTCATCGCGACTGTATCCCAGGGTGGCGCGGTTCAGGTACCGGTAGAGCAACAGGGTCGTGAACGTGGTCGTGAGCAGCAGGAGGCCGGCGATCATGGCGACGGCGGGCACGCCGTTGTGGGCCACGGCAGCGATCTCGCTGATGGTCACCCCGGTGGACACCAGCCCGATGATTGAGCCGTCGTCCCCACGGATCGGTGTGATGGTCCGCATCGAGACGCCCAGGCTGCCTTCTTCTTCCACGGTCATGGTCTCGCCGTGTTGGGCGCGGGAAATGTCCCCGATGTAATGCCGACCGATCTTGTCGTCGCTGGGGTGGGTGTAACGGATTCCGTCCGGGGACATGATCGTGATGAAGCTGACCGAGGAGTTCGACAGGACGTCCTTGACGTAGGGCTGGAGTCGATCCGTCGGGTGGCCCGACGTGATGTTTTCGACGACGAAGGGGTCGTGGGCCAGGGTCGCACTCTCGGCGCGCGTGATCTCCGAGGCCTGCTCCCGCGCCGAATCCTGGATCTGCCAATACAGAAGAGCGCCGACCGACGCGCACACGATGACCACGATCACCATTTGGGTCAGCAGGAAAATCCGAGCGATAGCCCACGAGGACCTCGTCCCTGCGACGAGGCGGGGACGGCTCGTTTCCTGGGGCGACACGGACTCTCCTCACGTGCGGATGCGAACAGGCATCGCTGGACGGTCAAGAACTTAATGACCACAATTGTCTCCTTGTGGCCTAGACCACCATACTTCTTGAATACCTTCGCCGAGCCCGACCATGGTTCGGGCCACGAAGCATCAATCGACTCGAACCTGAAAGGAGAGCGTCATGGACCAGTCCACAGCGAAGAAGCCGTGGTACAAAGACGGTACCCACATGCTCTACGTCTCGGTGATCCTGGCGGTCGTCCTCGGAGTCATCGTGGGCCTCGTCGCACCGGGTGTCGGAAAGTCCCTGGAGCCGCTCGGCAAGGGATTCGTCAAGCTCATCACGATGATGATCTCACCGATCATCTTCTGCACCCTCGTTCTCGGCGTGGGCTCGGTGGCCAAGGCCATCACCGTCGGGAAAGTCGGTGGCATGGCAATCATCTACTTCCTTGTCATGTCCACATTCGCCCTCGCCATCGGCCTGATCGTGGGCAATGTGCTCCACCCGGGAGACAACCTCCACTACGAACCCACCGGATACACGCCGGAGGGCGATTCCGAGGGTGGAGAGGCCGGAGGCCTCTCCGGATTCCTGATGGGGATCATTCCCACGTCCTTGCTCTCGTCGCTGACCTCCGGAAAGATCCTGCAGACATTGCTGGTGGCCCTCCTCGTCGGTTTCGCTCTCCAGCGGATGGGGGAGGCGGGCAAGCCGATCCTCAAGTTCGTCGGTTACGTCCAGGCCCTCGTGTTCCGCCTGCTCGGAATGATTATGTGGGTTGCGCCGGTCGGCGCCTTCGGGGCCATGGCCGCCGTGGTCGGATCGACCGGGCTCAAAGCCGTGGGGCAGATGGCGATCCTCATGATCGGCTTCTACATCACCTGTATCTTGTTCATCGTGGTCGTCCTGGGCGCGCTGCTGAAGTTCGCGACCGGGGTGAACATCCTCAAACTCATGAAGTATCTGGCGCGGGAGTACCTGCTGATCTTCTCGACGTCGTCCTCCGAAGCCGCGCTGCCCCGTCTGATCGCAAAGATGGAACACGTCGGAGTCTCGAAGCCCGTGGTCGGAATCGTGGTCCCGACCGGCTATTCCTTCAACCTGGATGGGACGGCGATCTACCTGACGATGGCGTCGATCTTCGTGTCCGATGCGATGGGCAAGCCCCTCGAACTCGGGCAGCAGATCTCGCTGTTGGTGTTTATGATCATCGCCTCGAAGGGTGCGGCCGGCGTCTCCGGCGCGGGAATCGCGACCCTCGCGGCCGGGCTCAAATCCCACCGTCCGGACCTGGTGGACGGGGTCGGTCTCATCCTCGGCATCGACCGCTTCATGTCCGAAGCCCGTGCGCTCACCAACTTCACGGGCAACGCCGTGGCCGCCCTCCTCATGGGCAAATGGTCGAAGGAAATCGACATGGGCCGAGTCCATCAGGTGCTCGACGGGAAATTGAAATTCGACGAATCGACGATGGGCGGTGACTTCCACGGCGACATCGATGGGGAGGACAAGCAGGCCGTCCCCGTCGAGAGCGCCTCGGCATCCGCGACCCAGGGGACAGGTTCTTCCGGGGGCACGGGGTCCGCAACCGCGGTCCAGGACCGATAACCTGCTCCTCCCGGCATCGAGGTGGCCCCGATCCGCACCCCATAGATGGGGCGTGCGCTTCGGGGCCACCTCGATCCGTATCTGAGGGATGGCGGGTTGTAGGGTTAAGGGCAGTCATATGTGCCCAACGATCTGAAAAGGGTGTGCGTGAGTACTCAGAACTCCGAACCAGAACTCGGCCCCACCGGGCGTCCCATCCGGCAGTTCCCGGAACCGGCCGTCTTGGACTCCCACGGGCCGGCACGGGTGATCGCCATGGTCAATCAGAAGGGCGGCGTCGGCAAGACGACCTCGACCATCAATCTCGGTGCGGCGCTCGCCGAATTGGGCCGCCGCGTTCTCATGGTCGATTTCGACCCGCAGGGCGCCCTGTCGGCAGGATTCGGCGTCAACCCCCACGAACTGGACACGACGATCTACAACGTGATGATGGACCGCAAGGTCGAGGTCCACGAGGCCGTTCGTCGTACCGAATTCGAGAACATGGATCTTCTGCCGGCCAATATCGACCTGTCTGCCGCCGAAGTGCAGCTGGTCAATGAGGTGGCTCGCGAACAGGTCCTCTCCGGTGCCCTCAGGAAACTCAAGGACGACTACGACGTCATCCTGATCGACTGCCAGCCGTCGCTCGGTCTCCTGACGGTCAACGCCCTGACCGCGGCGGACGGCGTCATCATCCCTCTGATTTGTGAGTTCTTCGCTCTGCGTGCGGTTGCTCTGCTCGTGGACTCGATCGAAAAGGTTCAGGACAGGCTGAACCCGGATTTGAAGATCGACGGCGTCCTGGCCACCATGTTCGACTCGCGAACCCTTCACTCCAAGGAAGTCATCGCGCGCATCATCGACGCGTTCGGGGACAAGGTCTTCGACACCGTGATCAAGCGCACGGTCAAATTCCCGGACGCGACCGTCTCCGCCGAGCCGATCCTCAGCTATGCGCCCACGCACACGGGCTCGGTCGCCTACCGAGAGCTGGCCAAGGAGCTCATCAGTCGAGGAGGGTCTCGCTGAGACCGACCGCTTCGGGGATTCCCGCCGACCCGGAACTCGTTCCGGGCGAAGGGCGGTCGGGCTCCCAGGGCACGGACGAAGCCGTCGCCCAGGACCCGGTGCCCGCAGACTCTGCGGGCACCGGGTTCGCGGTGTCCCTGGAGAATTTTGCGGGGCCGTTCGAGGTCCTGCTCTCGATGATTTCCAAGCGGGAGATGGACATCACGGAAGTCGCGTTGGCGGCCGTGACGGACGAATTCATCGCATACGTTCGGGCGCTGCGCGACACGGGTCTGGAGAAGGCCCTGGACGAAGCGAGCGAGTTCCTGGTGATCGCCGCGACCCTCCTGGATCTCAAGGCCGCTCGTCTGCTCCCCGCGGGCGAGGTCGAGGACGAGGAAGACCTCGCGATGCTCGAGGCACGCGATCTGCTCTTCGCGCGGCTCCTGCAGTACAAGGCGTTCAAGGACATCTCACACGTTCTGGCGGATCGCATGGAAGCCGAGAACAGCAGGTTCCCCCGGCCGGGAGGCCTGCAACCCGAGTTCGCGAACCTGCTCCCTGAACTCATTGTCACCACCAGTCCGCAACGACTGGCCGAGATCGCCGAGAATGCCATGCGGCCCAAACGCGAGGAGTCGACCGAAGTCGGTCTGGACCACCTGCACGGGGCCCGGGTCACCGTGCGCGACGAGGCTGAACACATCGCAGCGCTCATCATGGACGGAACGCCCGCCACGTTCACCCAATTGGTTTCGGACGCCGAGGACATGCTGGTCGTCGTCGTTCGCTTCCTCGCCCTGCTCGAGATGTACCGGGACCGCGTCGTCGGGTTCGTTCAGGAAGGTCCCCTGGAAGAATTGTCGGTCCGCTGGGTCGGCACGGAGGAGGGCTGGACGGCGGCGCGTCTGGCCGACGACGATTACGCGGGGGAGGACGGAGAATGAGCGAGACCACGGAGACCGACCAGGAGACGACGACGCCGGAGAAGTCAGAACCGGGTCGCGTGGATCTGGTGCCGGGCGGTATCAAAGCTGCAGTCGAGGCGATCCTGATGGTCTCGGAGACGGCGGTCAACGAATTCGAGCTGGCCGAAGCCCTGCTGGTGCCCGTGTCCCGAGTCGAACGAGCCCTCGATGAACTGGCCAGGGATTATGACGGGTATACTGAATCCTTCGCGAACGACGGCGTCACGGATGAGGACTCCTCAGACGGTCAAGGCACCCGAGAGCCACGAGGGATGGAACTGCGTCGCGTCGGCGGAGGGTGGCGACTCTACGCTCGGACAGAGTTCGCGCCGTGGGTCTCACGTTTCATCCTCGAGGGCCAGACCTCGAAGTTGTCGCAGGCCGCACTGGAAACCCTCGCGGTCATCGCTTATCGCCAGCCCGTCTCCCGAGCACGAGTTTCGTCCATTCGCGGGGTCAACGTGGACGGCGTCGTGCGAACCCTCAAGACCAGGGGGCTTGTCACGGAAGACGACGAACCGGGGGAATCCGGTTCGATTCTCTACGTGACGACACCGTTGTTTCTCGAGAAAATGGGGTTGGAGTCCTTGGACGAACTCCCCAAGATTTCGCCGTACCTTCCCGATGTGGAAGACATCGGCGAATACGAACAGCGCCTCCAGGGCGGCTGATCGGCGGAGCCTTGCCGACCCGGCACGGTTGCCGCGCACCAAAGAATTGGATCAACACCACCGAAAGAACACATCATGGCCAACAGATCGACGGGACGTCAGAACACCGGCAAGAATTCCTCGCGAGGAAGCTCGCGAGGAGCGCAGGGAAAACCCCCTGCGCGCGGTGGTGCGTCCAAGAACAACAAGAATTTCAAGGGTACGGGGCGCCCCGGAGCCCCGGGACGGTCGCAGAAGCCCTCCGTGAAATCGGGCGCCAACAAGTCCGACGCCAAGAAGTTCAAGCCCAGGAAGGGGCAGGCCGGGAGGATCTTCGCGCGGGAGCGCGGCGAATACCGGCCCGACAACGAGTACAAGGGACCGCACCGTCCCCGGCGCCCGCGCGCCGAACCGGCCGACCGCCTGGATGTCTACGACCGTGACGGCGTCCGTCTGCAGAAACTCATGGCCCAGGCCGGTGTCGCCTCGCGCCGTGTGTGCGAAATGATGATTTCCGAGGGCCGAGTGATGGTCGACGACGAGGTCGTCACCGAGCTCGGAGTCCGAGTGGACCCGCGCAAGGCACACATTCAGGTGGACGGCGTGACCATCCAGACGGACGATTCCAAGGTCTACTATGCCTTCAACAAGCCCGAGGGTGTCATCGCGACCATGGAGGACCCCGAGGGCCGTTCGTGCATCTCGGATTACCTGAATCCGCAGCGCAAGGAAAGAATCTTCCACGTCGGCCGCCTCGACGTTGCGACCGAAGGGCTGCTCCTGCTGACCAACGACGGCGAACTCGCCAACCGGCTGACCCACCCCTCCTACGAGGTGCCGAAGAAATACTTGGTCCAGGTGCGCGGACCCATGGAAAACGGCGTCGGTCACGAAATGAAGAAGGGGATACGCCTCGAGGACGGCGTCGCACGCGTGGACGATTTCCGGCTCGTCGATTCGACGCCGGGCCACCTCCTGGTTGAGGTCACGATCCATTCCGGCAAGAACCGCATTGTTCGCCGACTCTTCGACGCGGTCGGCCACCCCGTGGAGAAACTCGTGCGCACCGAGATGGGGCCGGTACGGATCGGATCCCAGAAGCAAGGGACGGTCCGCAACTTGTCGAAGGTCGAAATCGGCGCCCTGCTGTCCTCGGTGGGTCTGTGACGATGAATCGGAATTCTTCCGCGACGGTGTCAGGGCCCGTGCTGGTCGTCGGTTCCGGACTGTTGGGCGCCTCCGTGGGGCTCGGCCTGTCCGTGCAGGGCGTGGAGACGTGGGTTTCCGATATCTCTCCGACCACCGAAGCCGTCGCCGCAGACATCGGGACCGGTCGGTCTTTGGCGCGTCTGGTCGAACAGGTCGGGCAGGAGACGGCGCGAGATGACATTGATCCGCAATTGGTCGTCGTCGCGACCCCTCCGGATGTCGCGGCGCAGACCGTGGCCCAGGCGCTCGAGGACTACCCGCGGGCGGCGGTCGTGGACATCGCCTCCGTCAAGGAGCCGGTTCTTCTGGCTCTGCGCGAGACTGGGGCGGATCTCAGCAGATACATTGGTACCCACCCCATGTCGGGTCGGGAGAAGTCTGGGCCTGTCGCGGCGCGCGGCGAGTTGTTCATGTCCCGCCCGTGGGTGATCTGCGAGCACGACGACGTCGCACCCGAAACGGTTCGTCTGGCCCGGGGGCTGGCCACGGATTTGGGCGCGAACGTGGCCACCATGGACGTCCGAGAGCATGACGCGACGGTCGCCCTGATCTCACACGTACCGCAGGTCATGTCGTCACTGTTGGCGTCCCGTCTGCGCGAAACGCCGCTCGAGTCCCTGAGCCTCGCCGGCCAGGGGCTCCGGGATACCACGCGCATCGCGGCGTCGGACCCGGGCATGTGGGTCCAGATCCTTTCCGCGAATGCCCGGCCCGTGGTCGAGACCCTGTACGGGGTGCGCGAGGACCTGAACCGGCTCATCGCTACCCTCGAACGGCCCACGGCCGACGGCGCCCGACTGGACATCGCGGAGCTGATGACGGAGGGCAACGACGGCGTCGCGCGAATTCCGGGCAAACACGGCGGCGCACCCAAGGCGTTCTCCGCGCTCACGGTGCTCGTGGACGACACCCCGGGCCAGATCGCCCGCCTCCTCACGGAGGTCGGAGAGATCGGCGTCAATGTCGAAGACATGAGGATGGAGCACTCCCAGGGCCAACCGGTCGGTATGGTCGAGATATCCGTGGTCCCCACGGCCCGCGACGGCCTGGTCCACGATCTGACGGAGCGCGGTTGGAAGATCGCAGAGTAGACACTGCAGCGCCCGGCTACGGGCCGGAAACGACGAGTTGGAGGACACCATGAGCCAGGACAATCAGGAGGCCCTCGAGGAGGCGGCAGTACCCGCAGAACCGGCCGCATCCCAGTTCAAGCACGAGGACCAGACCGAAGCGTGGAGGACGGAGTTGGTCGTGGCCGTGGACGGCCCCTCCGGATCCGGCAAGTCCTCGGTTTCCCGGGAGGTTGCCAACCGCCTGGGGCTCGCATACCTGGACACGGGAGCGATGTATCGGGCCCTGACCTGGTGGTGCCTCGAGGCGAGTGTCGATCTGGACGACGAAGACGCCGTGGCTGCGGCCGCGAACGATTTCCAGCTCCAGATGGGCACCGATCCGATCGTCGAAACCATCATGGTCGGCGGCATCGATATCCGCGAAGCCATTCGGGAAGCTCGGGTCACCGAGAACGTCTCAGTGGTGGCCAAGAACCAGAAGGCGCGCGACGCCCTCATCGGTCGGCAGCGCATGGAGATCGTGTCCAACGGGCGCAGGATCGTAGCGGAGGGACGGGACATCACAACCGTCGTCGCTCCGGACGCCTCCGTGAGGATCCTGTTGACCGCCAGCGAGGAGGCGCGCATGAAGCGCCGCGGGGAGCAGATCGGAGCGACCGGGGACGAGGACCGGTTGAAGCTGGAGGTCGCCCAGCGCGACGCCGCCGATTCCAAGGTCAACAATTTCACCGAAGCAGCCGACGGGGTCACCTTGGTGGACTCGACCGAGCTGGATTTCGACCAGACGGTGCGGGCGGTCATCGACGTCATTCGGACGACGACCGCCGAGCACCATGGAGAGAGCGACAAGAGCAACGACAATGACTGAGAATTTCGACGAGTACCAGGAAAAATACTTGGGCGGCGCCGACGCCGAGGACGAGGTCGAGGAGCACCTGGCGAATCTCGATGACGAAGAGGCCGAGAAACGTGCGGAGGCGCTCCGTGCAGGGCTCGACGAGTACGAGCTCGAGGACGAAGACCGGGAACTTCTGGTCGACTGGGGATTCGACATCGGTTCCGAGCCCACCGACGAACCCGATCCCGTCGTAGCCGTGGTCGGTCGGCCCAACGTGGGCAAATCCACGGTGATCAACAGAATCCTCGGTCGGCGTGAAGCCGTGGTCGAGGACAAGCCTGGCGTCACCCGCGACCGCGTCTCCTACAAGGCCGAATGGAACGGCAAGCACTTCACTCTGGTGGACACCGGCGGGTGGGAGTCCGACGCGAAGGGCATCGACGCACAGGTCGCGGCGCAGGCGGAAATTGCGGTTGCGCACGCGGACGTCGTCGTGCTGGTGGTCGACGCCCTCGTGGGCATCACGACGATGGACGAGGCGATCGTCCAGATGCTCCGGCGCGTCAAGAAGCCCCTGCTGCTGGCAGCCAACAAGATCGACGATTCGTACCAAGAACCCGAGGCGGCCGCCCTGTGGAGCCTCGGGTTGGGCGAGCCCCACCCTGTGTCCGGTGTTCACGGTCGCGGCATTGCCGACCTTCTCGACGAGGTGCTCAAGGTCATGCCGGAGCACTCGCAGTACGCCGAACCCGAGCTGTTCGAAGGGCCCCGACGCGTCGCGATCATCGGACGACCGAACGTGGGCAAGTCGTCGTTGCTCAACAAGCTTGCGGGGGAGGATCGGGCAGTCGTCAACGACATCGCGGGTACGACCCGTGACCCGGTGGACGAACTGATCGAATTGGGCGGGCAACCCTTCCGTTTCGTGGACACGGCGGGGATCCGGCGTCGCCAGCACATGGCCAAGGGCGCGGAATTCTATGCATCCTTGCGGACCCAGACGGCGTTGGAACGTTCGGAGGTTGCACTGGTGCTCTTGGACGTCTCTGAGCCGCTCTCGGAGCAGGACGTCCGTATCCTTCAACTCGCGATCGACTCCGGGCGGGCCATGGTCCTGGTCTTCAACAAGTGGGACACCCTGGATGAGGACCGTCGTGATGAGCTCGAGCGTGAGATCGACCGGGATCTGTCCCATGTCTCATGGGCACCCAGGGTCAATATTTCTGCGAAGACCGGCTGGCACAAGGACAAGATGGTTCCGGCCCTGTTGAGGTCTCTGGATGCGTGGGACTCGCGTATTCCGACGGGCCGACTGAACGCGTTCCTGGGGGAGATCGTCGCGGCGCACCCGCACCCGCTGCGAGGGGGCAAGCAACCGCGAATTCTCTTCGGCACGCAGGTTTCTTCCCGTCCGCCGAAGTTCGTGCTGTTCACGACCGGATTCCTGGACCCCGGGTACCGGAGGTTCATCATCCGGCGACTGCGCGAGACGTTCGATTTTGAAGGGACGCCGCTCGAAATCTCGATGCGAGTGCGCGAACGCCGATCGGCTTCCCGTGACGGCAAGGGCGGTCGACGCCGCTAGCCCCTCGGATGTGCGTTCGGGCGCCGGATCCTGTACTATTGATCGAGTGCTCGGGCGTTGTCCGAGCAAGGTTTCGGGTTGTGGCGCAGCTTGGTAGCGCACATCACTGGGGGTGATGGGGTCGCAGGTTCAAATCCTGTCAACCCGACGGAACTGCCCCGGACCACCGACCATGTGTTGGTGCTCCGGGGCTTTTTTGTATCCGGGGCCCAAAATTGCCGCCTCGATTCCACGGGCCGCCGAAGGATCGAATCCGACGGCGTCGTTGTTCACCTCATCGTGGCGTGTGCCCAAGGACATGCTCCAAAAGCACCTGCGGTATCGAGAAGTGCCTGAAAGCGACGTAAAGTGGAAGGTTATGTTTCCACACAGGCGAAACGGCATCGCCGACCATGCAGGGAAATCCCGCGGCGAACAGCACGAGGTGGACAACGCCTTTCCGATGCACGGGCACCGTCGCATCGGAATGATCTCTGCCGCAGAGCCGTCCCGCAGAACGTTCCTGGGATTGGCCGGGGGAGCGGCCGCGACTGGGTTGCTCGCCGCATGTTCGGGCGATATCTCCGGTACCAATGGTGACCGGCGCGACCCCAAGATCACCCTGGATGCCCTCCGCACGGAGTACTCGGCCAAAATCGGGTTGTCCGTTTTCGACCACTCACGTCAGAAGGAATTCGACGACCACGGTGACACGGAGAGCTATGAGGCCAGCGTGGTCAAGGTTCCGATCGCGCTGTCCGTGATGAGGCAGGTGGCAGAGCGTGGCGGCAAGATCGACGATGATCAGCGGGAACTGATCCGTCGCTCCGTGGAACAATCTGACAATGAGGCCACCGCGGAGCTGTTCAGCTCGTTGGCGGACAACCCGTCGGACACTATCTCGTCCAATCAGGACGACCGGGAAGCGCTCTCTGCCAACGCAATCAATCTGACCTACACCAGATTGGGCGTCCAATACACGCGTTCCGCAAAAACATGGGGTGACAACACCACCTGTTCGGCAGACCAGGTGCAGGTGGCGCGTGCGCTGGTTGACGGCGTCGATTGGGTTCACCCGGACGACATGACGTACTTGAGATCCCTCATGTCCCCTGCGGACGAATCCCAGGGCTGGGGCGTCGGTTCCATGGAGAACGGGCGTGCCGGAGACAAGCAGGTGCGTACTGTCGAGGTCAAGAATGGCTGGCTTCCCAACGACGACGGAACCTGGAACATCACGTCCATGGGCGCGGTTTTCACAGACGATGCCGCCTACTCCGTGGCCGTGGTCTCGGTAGGATTCGAATCCTTCGAAGAGGGCCAGAAGATCGCCAATCAGGCAGTCAAAACATACTTCGACGCACTGTGACGGGCACGGGAGGGCATCCATCCACAGGGCCGCATCCGGTCGCGTGCCAGAACCGATACCGTGGACGGGTGAACCCCGGACCAGAAACGCCCACCACGCCCCAGGACGTCCTTCGCTCTACTTTCGGATACGAGCACTTTCGCGGAGACCAGGCCGAGATCATCGACCACGTGGCCGAAGGCGGCGACGCCGTCGTGCTCATGCCTACGGGCGGTGGCAAGTCGCTGTGCTATCAGATTCCGGCGATCGTCCGTGAAGGCGTCGGAATCGTCATCTCGCCTCTGATCGCACTCATGCAGGACCAGGTCGATGCCCTGGAAGCGGTCGGTGTCAGGGCCGCCTGCCTCAACTCGACCTTGGCGCCGGAAGACGTTCGGTCCGTAGAACAGGGGTTGGTCGACAACGAATACGACCTCGTGTACATGGCCCCCGAACGTCTGGTTCAGGCACGGACGCTGGACCTCCTCGACAGGGTGCGTATCGGGCTCTTCGCCATCGACGAAGCACACTGCGTGGCCCAGTGGGGCCACGACTTCCGCAAGGACTATCTCGGGCTCAGCGTGCTGGCCGGTCGCTTTCCCCAGGTCCCGCGCATTGCCTTGACGGCGACGGCGACCGAGGCGACCCACCGCGAGCTGACGCAGAACCTGGAGCTCGACGGTGCGCGACACTTCGTCTCGAGCTTCGACCGGCCCAATATCCAGTACCGGATGACCGAGAAGAACAACGCCCGCCAGCAATTATTCGAGCTGATCCGCACCGAGCACGACGGCGACGCCGGCATCGTCTACTGCCTCTCCAGGAAGCGCGTCGACCAGACCGCCACCTGGTTGCGGAAACAGGGGGTCGACGCCGTCGCGTACCACGCCGGCCTGAGCGAATCGGAGCGTGCCGAAGGGCAGCGTCGGTTTCTGCGGGAGGATGGGGTTGTGGTGGTCGCGACCATCGCCTTCGGCATGGGCATAGACAAGCCCGACGTCAGGTTCGTGGCTCACCTGGACCTCCCCAAGTCCATCGAAGGCTACTACCAGGAGACGGGCCGCGCCGGACGAGACGGCCTCCCGGCGACCGCGTGGTTGGCCTACGGGCTCCAGGACGTCGTCCAGCTGCGTCGCATGATCGACGACTCCGAAGGCAGCGAGGACTTCCGGTGGATCCAGCGACGCCACCTCGACGCGATGCTGGCCCTGTGCGAGACCACCGACTGTCGCAGAGTGCAGATTCTGCGCTATTTCGGCCAGGAGATCGAACCCTGCGGAAATTGCGACACCTGCCTGAACCCGCCCGCCTCCTGGGATGCGACCGTCCCTGTCCAGAAGCTGCTCTCCGCCATCGTGAGGCTGGACCGCGAACGCGGGCAACGGTTCGGGGCCGGACAGATCATCGACGTACTTCGCGGCAAGGAGAATGATCGATCGACGCAGTACCGGCACGATGAATTGACCGTGTGGGGGATCGGCTCCGATTTGAGCGAGGTTGCCTGGCGCGCCGTCGTCCGGCAAATCTTGGCCAGGGGCATTATCTCGACGACGGGGGAGTTCGGCGCCCTGGTCCTGGCCCCCGCGGCCGGGCCGATTCTCCGCAGCGAAGAAACCTTGATGTTGCGGTCCGCACCGGATCGCCCGGTGACCAAGAAGGGTCGAGGCAGGAAGGCGAGCGGTGCGTCGCTGGCTTCGGCCGAGCTCAACGACGCGCAACGGGCCGTCTTCGACAGCCTGCGCACGTGGCGGACTGGCCAGGCCAAGGAGCAGCAAGTGCCGGCCTACGTCGTCTTCCCCGACGCGACGCTGATCGAGATCGCCCGTTCGGCCCCCGCCAGCCTCTCCGAATTGGGCGCGGTGAGCGGGATCGGCGAGAAAAAGCTCGAACACTACGGAGAAGCCGTGCTGTCCGTGGTCCGGGAAGCCTGACTGCGGCCAGGCGCCTTCTCGAGACCGCCCTGGACGCCCCATGATCTGACTGCAACGATGGTGGAATGAACGAACCACAGGCACAGACTCACACCGCAGAAAAATCCGTTTCGGCGTCCGGACTCGTTGCAGCGTCACCTCACGCTCTGTACGAATACTTGCGCGACCCGCGCAACCAGGCCGATGTGGACGGATCCGGAATGATTCGGGCGGCCAGCGCGGATCCCGGATCCAAGGGCGACGCCGTGCAGGGAGCCCTGGACTCCGAGGGCCAAGTCTTTGTCATGGACATGCTCTGGACCGACGGCACCACGAAGTACCAGGTCGAGAACACCGTGACGCGCATCGGAGACGACGGGATCGAATGGTTGGTCGCGGATTACGGCAACGACCCCCAGGGTTGGCGATGGGGGTGGCTCTTCGAGAAAGCCGACGGCGGCACGTCAGTGACCAACTACTGCGACTGGTCCGACATCACAGACCCCAAGGTCCTCGAGGCCAAAGGATTCCCAGTGGTCGATCCTGGGAAGATTGCGGGAACGGTTCGGAACCTCCAGGAGCGGTTCTCCTAGCCCGAGGCTTCCAGCTCCAAAAGGGCCGACTTGGCCTCGAGGCCGCCCACATACCCTCCCAAAGCTCCATCGGCTCGCAGGACCCTGTGGCAAGGGACGACGACCGGTAGTGGGTTGGTCGCGCAGGCCGAACCGACGGCCCGGACCGCGCGAGGATTCCCGACCCGTTGGGCGAGATCCCTGTAACTGAGGGTCTCTCCGTACCCAATCCGGGGGAGGTATTCGTGCACCTCACCCCTGAACCCGCGGGACAGTGTCCGGTCCAGGCGCAGGTCGAAGGTCCGGCGGCGGCCCCCGAAGTACTCGTCGATCTCCCGAGCCGGGGTGTCCAACGCCGCAGGTACTTCCAGGATGCGAGGGCTCACGCTGCCGGAAAGGGCATCCAGGACGGCGTCGAACCCTTCGTTCTCGAATGCCACGCGGAGCAAGCCTTCGGTCGTGGCGGCAAGCATCAACCGGCCGAGGGGGGTCTCGAGGGTCCTGTAGGAAATGTCGACGACGCCTTCTGCCGGGGCTCTTCGCTCCAGACGCCGATGCAACGCCTTCATGGTCTGATCATTCACCGGGAACGAGTCCGGGGTGAGTCCTTCTGGGGATGTCACGATGTGCCTCCCGTGTTCGCGTCGAGATCGTGGGGATCGTCTTCCTGGCCCGATACGCCGAGTCGTCGTCCCAGGGCCCGCATTCCGTCCGACGACGCTCGCCTCACCGCCGCCGGTGTGCCTCCGATGGTGTCGGCGACCTCATCGTGGGGCAGCCCGCCGAGGTGGTGATAGGCCACCGCGAGTCGTTGCCGTTCGGGCAACGCATCGACGGCACCCCACAGCATGTCCTCGCGCTCCCGCGTCACGGCGGCATCCGCAGGATCGACCCCGGCGCGGGAAACCGCATCGTCCTCCCATACGGTCTCGGGCGGGGAGGCGGTCGGCACCGCGCGCCGAGCGGAGGAGCGGACAACGTCGACGGCCTTGTTCCGAGCGACGCGGACGAGCCACGCTTCGACGTTGGTTTCGGGCGGAAGCCCTTCCCAGACGGTCAGGGCCGCCACGAAAGTCTCGGCCCAAGCGTCCTCCGCGTCCTGGCCGGGTCCCAGAACGGCGCGGCACACCCGCCACACCGTGGGGCCGTGGTGCCGAACAATCGTCTCGAACGGAATTTTCTGATTCATCATGAGGCAGTCGCGTCTCACCGTGCGGAAGTGAGGTCACGTCCCAAAATTAATTTCATCAGCCTACTTCCCATCTATTCCGCGGAATACCGGTTCTGGGCGCCCGTATTCGTGTTGACTGCCACAAACCCTCCCTCTAGCGTCAGTCGGGACAAAGTACGCCGCAGGAGTGCGGTTGGGTCTACAGCGAGGCATTGGCCAACTATGGCACAGGAACCGAAGAACCATATTCACGCGAGTCGTACCAGCGTCAGCGACCCCTCGACCGCGCCCGCCCCGGTGGAGCCGGACCTGAAGACGGTTCGGAAGGCCGTGGGAGCATCGGCGATCGGCAATGCCACGGAGTGGTTCGATTACGGTCTCTATGCGGTGTCCACCGCCTACCTGACGCATCACTTCTTTCCCGGGGGAAACGGGCAGCTCTGGACGCTGTCCCTGCTGGCTCTCTCCTTCATCATGCGACCCATCGGTGGCATGGTCTGGGGGCCGATCGGCGACAAGCTCGGCCGCAAGGGCGTGCTGGCCATGACGATCGTGCTCATGGCGGGGGCGACCTTCTGCATCGGCCTGATTCCCGATGTGAACACTATCGGAGTCTTCGCGCCCATCCTGCTGGCCCTCCTGCGTGTCATCCAGGGCTTCTCCTCCGGTGGCGAATATGGGGGCGCGGCGACCTTCATGGCCGAGTACGCGCCGGACAAGCGCCGCGGGTTCTACGGAAGCTTCCTCGAATTCGGGACTCTGGGCGGTTTCGCCTTCGGTTCGCTGATCGTTCTGATCGGTGAGCTCACGCTCGGAAACGACACGATGATGGAATGGGGATGGCGAGTTCCGTTCCTCGTTGCCGGCCCGCTCGGTCTGATCGGTTGGTACCTGAGGTCCAAACTCTCCGAATCGCCGATCTTCGAGGAGCTCGAGGACACGCAGAGGGAAAGCTCCGTGGGCGGCGGACTCAGGGATCTGTTCACGGGCCACTTCCGCCAGATGTCGATCGTGTTCGGCCTCGTCGTCGCGGTCAACGTCGTCAACTACACGTTGTTGACCTACATGCCCACCTATTTGGAGAGCTCGGTCGGCATGGAGAGCTCCACGACCCTGACGGTCATGTTCATCGCCCAGTTCGCCATGATGCTCGTGATGCCCTTCGGCGGGGCCCTCTCGGACAAGATCGGCCGCAAACCGATGTGGTTCACCTCGATGATCGCCTTGTTCGTGCTGGCCGTGCCGATGTACATGCTCATGGCCCAGGGGTTCTGGTTCGCGCTCATCGGCTTCGCGGTGCTGGGGCTGCTCTACATCCCTCAGCTGAGCACCATTTCGGCGACGTTCCCGGCCATGTTCCCGGCCCCGGTGCGCTACGCCGGCTTCGCCATCTCCTACAACGTCTCGACGATGATCTTCGGTGGCACCTCGCCCATGGTCAACGAGGCCTTGATCGGTGCAACGGGCAACGATCTGGTCCCGGCCTATTACATGATGGGCGCGTGCCTGATTGGCTTCGTGGCCTGCCTGTTCATGAAGGAGACCAAGGGGGCATCCCTCCGCGGAACCGACGTCCCGGAGACGGGCAAGGTTCCGGTCTTCGAGCCCGTGGCCGGGGCCGCGCGTTAGCGGGCCTCGACGACGTCGTCCGGAACGGCGTCGTCCGGAAAGAGGACACGGGGAACGAACCACAGGAAAACGATCATCCCGAGCAACTCGATGATCGACTGCATGATCACGACGACGGCCGCCAGGCCCCACCCCGCCGGAAGAGCGAGCGCGAGGGGCAGAACGACGAAGGAGTTCCGCGTACCGAAGGTGAAGGCCAGGGTGCGTGCGGGCTCCTTCGTCACATGGAGGGCGCGGGCCAGAACCTTGGCCAGGACCAGGGCAACCATAAGGTAGGCCACACACACGCGGCCGACCTTCGGCAAGAGGTCCAGCGAAGCCACGACCTCGCCCGCGTGCGAAGTCATCACGCAGAGGATGACGACCGCGAGGAGCGGCACGGGCAGGACACCGAGCTTTCCATGCCATAGAGCGGCAAGTCGGCCGAGTGCCACGGGGCGTCGCCCTCGGTGCCCCTGCGGCCGCTTCGAACCCTCTGCGCGAGACCCCCATGAAATCAGCGCCTCAGTGCACGCCACCATGGTCAACGGGACCAGGATGACGGCGGCGGCCGGGATCAGGGCGTCGGCGTCCAGGACCAGTCCGGCGGAATTGTTGGCGAACAGGCTGATGTACAGGGGTACGAGCGGCAGCTGGATGAGCATGTTGAGGGGCGCCAGGGCCGTGGCTCGGAGGGAATCCCCGCGACCCAGTTGCGCGAAAGTGATGAACCAATCCGTGCACGGCGCCACCAATGTCATGAGGAGGCCCAGACGGGCGGCGGGGGAGTCCGGCGCCCAGTGAACCAGGCCCCAAACGGCCCAAGGGATCAGAAGAAAGTTGCCGACCAGCGCCGCCGCCAGGAACCGGCCGTCCCGAATCGCTTGCGGAATCTCGGTCAGGGAAACTTGAGAGAACGTCGAATACATCAGGAGGGCGAGCCCGGGCCATATCAGGGCCTCCGCGAACGGCTGGGACCCGGGAACTCCCAGGCCGAGTCCGAGTCCGATCGCAATGGCCAACAGGTATACCCAGACCTGGGTCTTCTCCAACCGGTCTCGGAGCGATGACACCCTAGGCGTCATCCGGGAACCCATCCGCCCCGTGAGTGTGAAAGCGTGCACCGTCCCGGTTGAAGATGCTGATCACCTCGGCAGCCTGATTGCCGGCAGCGCACATGCTGTGCGGGGTGGTGGTGTCGAATTCGGCCGCTTCGCCGGGTTCGAGCGCGAGCTCGTCGTCCCCCAGCCGTAGTCGCAAGGTTCCCGAAAGCACGTACACCCAGTCGAATCCAGGGTGCACACCCGGTTCGGGCATCGTGCTCCGCGGTGGGTAGGTCATCTTGAACGCGTTGACGGGCGAATCCTCCGGGCTCAGGGGCGCAATGAGGGTCCCGTTGCGGCGGTATGCACGACGACGAACCCGTGGGTCCGGGGTATCCGCGCGAACGAGCTCGTCGATTCCGATGCCGAGCTGCCGGGTCAGGGGCAACAGCAGTTCGAGGCTCGATTGTCGTTTGCCGGACTCGAGTCTGGACAGCGTGCTCACGGACACGCCCGCGCGATCCGCCAGCTCATCCAGGGTCCAGCCCAGCCGTTGCCTTGCTGCCCGCAGTCGTGGGCCCACCTTGGACAACTGTTCGTCCACAAAAATCACTCCTTGCTATTTCCGCAAAACAGTTTGCCATGTCTGAGTGTTCAGGTCTAGCGTCGAGATCATGGAAAACACATGGGATGTCATTGTTGTTGGCGGTGGGTCCGCCGGGCTCAGCACCGCACTAATGCTGGGGCGTTCGCGGCGTCGGGCTCTCGTCCTGGACGAGGGGATGCCGCGGAACCGGTTCGCGGCCCACATGCACGGAGTGCTCGGACACGAAGGGAAGGACCCGGCACAGCTGCTGCGCGAGGGGAGAGAAGAAGTCGCAGCCTACGGCGTCGACTTCGTCGAGGCCCGGGTCGAGCGCGTCGACCGGGACGGGTGCGATTTCGTGCTCACGGACACCGAAGGGACGAGGCGGGGCGCTCGCGCCGTTGTCGTGGCGACGGGCCTGACCGACGTCTTGCCCGAGATCCCCGGCCTGGCCGAACGGTGGGGAACAAGCGTACTGCACTGCCCCTACTGCCACGGCTGGGAATTCGGCGACCGACGCCTCGGGCTGCTGGCCACGGCCCCGCACGACATCATGCGTGCCGAGTTGTTGCGGCAGTGGTCCGAAGACCTGACCGTCTTCACGTCCGGAATCGGCGGGGTCGATCCGGCGACGCAGGCGCGCCTCGAATCGCGGGGAGTTCGCCTGGCCCCTGAGCCGGTGGTCGCCGTGGACGGTCCCGGACAAGACCTGACGGAGGTTCGTACCGAGAACGGCGTGTATCCCATCGACGCCCTGTTCGCCGGCGGCGCCTCCCGCCCGCACGATGATTTCCTGGAGCCCCTGGGACCGGACAGAGCGGACGGGCCCCTGGGCAACTTTCTGTCCGTGGACGAGTTCGGGGCCACCTCGGTTCCGGGGCTCTGGGCCATCGGCAACGTCGTCAATCCGGCGCTGACGGTTCCGGGAACGATGGGTGCGGGATCGGTGACCGGCGGCATGGTGAACATGTATCTGGTCGGCCAAGATTTCGACGACGCCGCTCCCGAGCCCGCCAAGGACTTCTGGGAGAACAGGTATCGGTCCCAGGACAGAATCTGGTCGGGGAACGCGAATGCGACTCTCGTGGACCTTCTCGACGGCGTCGAGCCCGGGCTTGCGGTGGATCTCGGGTGTGGAGAGGGCGGCGACGTGCTGTGGCTCGCCGCCCGCGGGTGGAAGGCGACAGGGATCGATATCTCCGAGACGGCGGTCGACCGGGCACGTCAAGCGGCTCGGGAGGCGCAGCTTGAGGATCGAGCGACGTTCGTGGCCGAGGACCTCGAGCAGTGGATGCCATCGGAGGCCCTCGACCTGGTCACGGGCAGTTTCTTCCAGTCGCCCGTGGCATTGGACCGCGTGGCCGTCCTCCGGCGAGCAAGCCGTGCCGTGGCCCGGGGCGGTCGGATATGCCTCGTCTCCCATGCGGCACCTCCGCCCTGGGCCGAACATCACCACCACGCAGACTTCCCCGATCTGGGCGAAGAAGTGCGGGCCCTGGACCTCGGCCCCGAATGGGAGACCGAAGTCCAGGAGGTCCGGAAGCGTGAGGATACCGACCCCGAGGGGAACCCGGCGGTTCTCGAGGATGCCGTGGTCGTGCTCCGGAAGAAGGCCTAGATTCTGTCCTCCTTCGGGATGATGATCCAGGCCACCACGTAGAAGATCGCCTGTGGGCCGGGGATCAGGAAGGACAGGAGGAACAGGAACCGGACCCAGTTCGGGCTCCAATCGAGTGCCTCTGCGATGCCTCCGCAGACGCCGGCGATGACTTTGTGTTTGCGTGATCTCTTGAGTGCCATGGTTCCCACGCTTGGGGGTCACGGCGTACGGACGCAGTGGAGCGGGCACTACCTTTGCAGGTAGTGCCCGCTCCACGTGCATGTTCTCAACGCAGCTTCAATTTTCTGTACCTGCTGATGGCTCCGTGGATTTCCTGGGGGCGGGGCATCGCCAGGTCACCGCGGGGCCGGCCTCCGCCGGCCAGACCGTCCAGGCCGTGCTCCCGAATCCGGCGCCACACGCGCTCCACGGCGTCCACGAGGCCCAGCTGTCCGTCGAGTTCCCGCGAAACCGCCTCGATGCACTGGGCGATCGCGCTGGTCTGCGAAGGATCGACCAGCTGGGCGAGGTAGGCGACGTCGATATCTTCCCGGCCCACCTGGATCGTCCCGAGCCCCCGGCCGCGGGCGCTCTTTTTCTTGTCCGAGGGGTTCAAGGCGCCGGCCGTGGGGATTCTCTCGTCGGACCCTACGAAGACACGCTCAGTGGATTCCGTGGCGCCCGCGTCCTCGGGGGCATCGTCGGCCGCAATGTGATGAGCCTGGTCGGTGACCTCCGAGGGTACGTATGCGCCCAAGGCAATCACATGGTCTGCCATGCGGAAGAATGCCCCTGTGCCTCCGGCCACCAGGATCGTTGAAATATCCCGTTCATCCAGCAGGGGGCGAATGCGTTCGACAAAGGGCGTGATCGGTTCGGAACCCGAGGGGATGAGCCGTCGCATCGCTGGGTCGCGAATCATGAAATTGGTGGCCGAAGTGTCTTCGTCGATGAGGAGCAGCGATGTCCCGATTTCCAAGGATTCCGCCAGATTGGCGGCCTGTGACGTCGAGCCTGACGCATTCGTGGTCGTGAAATGAGAGGTGTCGGCGCCGGACGGCAGGTTCGAGATGAAAGGTGAGATGTCCGTACCCGTGACGGCCCGCCCGTCTTCGGCACGGATGCTCATCGCATCGGGAACAGTCAGGACCCATTCGCGGCCGTCGCCACCGATATGCGGGTACACCCCACGTTCCATGGCCCTGAGCAGGGTGGATTTCCCGTGGTAGCCGCCGCCCACGATCACTGTGATCCCGCGGGGGACTCCCATGCCGGATACCGTCCGGCCGCTGGGCAGCGAGAAGTCGACCCGCATGCTGTCGGGGGAGCGGAAAACCACGGCGTCACGAAGAGGTACGTCGGAGTTGCCCGATGCGCGGGGAAGAACAGCGCCGTCGCCCACGAAGGATACGAGGCCCCGCTCCTTCAGCGCGGCCTGGAGCGCGAGCTGGTCCGTGTACAGCTCGATGTGGCGTTCGAGGGCCTCGAGATCCAAACCATCCAGCAGTGCGGATCCCTGAACGAGTTCGGGCAGGTCGTCCGTCAAAAGGTGCGCCGCAGCGCGCCCCTTGATGCGGCGCCCCGCCGCGGGCAGCGAAACCGAGAGGCGAACCTCGACCGAATCAGGGCGGACCACCACGCTGGACCGCTCGAGAACCTCTTGGCCCGGCTTGGTGATGTTGATGCCTCGGTAGGAGCATCCGCACAGAGTCTTGGTGAGATGACGTGCGATGAAGTCCGCGGCGGCGACGCGCTCCTCGGGCTCGTTCTCCAGGCGTTCGGGGAGCGAGGTTCCGTCGAGAGGAAGAATCACGCGGACCGAGGACGGCGGGGCGTACGGATCGGACTGCACATGGTCGATCGCGAGGTCGAAGGTCCCGAAGTCGTAGGTGCCTCTGATGCGTTTGTAGGCGCCGTACCCATTGCCGTCGAGACGCTGGAGAGAGGACCTGAGATCCTGCGTGGTTTGGTTCATTGATAGCTAATTCGGATCGGGGACATCAGTGTTTGGAAGTATAGTCGGTCACGAAATCACTGGAGAGGAATTGATTTATGACTACCCAAGTCAGCAAGCAGATCCAACTCGCTTCCCGGCCCAAGGGCTGGCCCTCCGAGGAAAATTTCGAGACCGTGTCGGTCGACCTTCCGGACCTGTCCGAGGGGGAGGTTCGCGTCCAGAACCTGTACATGTCCGTCGATCCTTACATGCGCGGTCGGATGTCCGCGGGCAAGAGCTACGTCGCTCCTTTCGAGGTCGGCGAGACCATGACCGGTGGAGCGGTCGGCAAGGTCGTGGAATCCCGCAGCGACAACCTGTCCGAGGGCGCTCTCGTGCTGCACCAGTTCGGTTGGCGCGACATCGCTCAGGCTCCGGCAGAACAGTTCAACGAGGTTCCGGAGATCCCCGGCGTTGCGCCGTCTCTGTACCTCGGCATGCTGGGACTCACGGGTCTGACGGCCTATGTCGGGCTCACCCGGGTGGCGAAGATGCAGGAGGACGACGTCGTGTTCGTTTCGGGCGCGGCTGGTGCGGTGGGCTCGGCCGTCGGCCAGATCGCCCAATTGCTCGGCGCGTCGAAGGTCATCGGCTCGGCAGGGAGCAAGGAGAAGACGGACGTGCTCGTGCAGAAGTACGGGTACGACGTCGCACTGAACTACAAGGACGCACCGATTCGGGAGCATCTGCCGAAGGCAGCGCCGGACGGCATTGACGTCTACTTCGACAATGTCGGTGGCGACCACCTCGAGGCCGCCCTGGACGTTCTGAACCGTTACGGCCGGGCGGCGCTGTGCGGCGCGATCAGCCAGTACAACAACACGGAACCGGCTCCGGGCCCGGACAACATGGCGAATTTCGTCAAGCAGTCTCTGGGCTTCAAGGGGTTCATCGTCGGCGACTACATGGAATACGCCGGCGAGTTCCAGGAGCGGATGAGCGCCTGGATCCGTGAGGGAAAGATCCGGTACGACGAGACCGTGGTCGACGGCCTGGAGAACGCGACCGATGCCTTCATCTCGATGATGCAAGGAGCCAACACCGGCAAGATGGTGGTCCGCATCCAGGACTGAAGGCGGTGGGGCTACCCGAGCGGATCGACCGAGCCCTTGATGATCGTTCGGGTTGCCCCTCCCACCCACACGTTCTCGCCATCGGCCTCGACGCGAACCATGCCGCGTCGGCCCAGAGCTGTGCCCTGGCGTGCGACGTAGGAGGCAGGGGCTCGTCCCTCGCGAATCATCCACTGCGCCAATCCCGCGTTGAGGCTTCCCGTGACGGGATCTTCCTGACTGCCGTCACCGGCGCCGAAGGCGCGCACTTCCACAGTCGCGGGGGAATCGGGAGAGTCGAAGAATCCCACGACGCCGATCTTCAGGCGGTTCTCACCGATCTCGCCCATGCGCGGTCTGAGGGCGAGCACGTCATCGGCCGAGGGAAGAACGACGCCGACCCACCCAGGGCCGTTGTCGATCCAGCGCATGGCTTCGATGCGGGCGACGTCGATATCGAGGAGCTGAGCGACCGTGCTCCGCGTGCTCTCGTCGGCCGGCTCGTCCCGCAACAGAGGCGGCCCCGCGAAGAAGAGCGCGTCGTCGGATCGGCGAACCGTGATCAGCCCGGCGGCGGTCTCTTGGACGAGTCCGTTCTCGGCGCCGGGCCGGCCGCCGGCTTCGAGCCACGCGTGGGCCGTACCCAGTGTCGGGTGGCCCGCGAAGGGCAACTCCCTCTTGGGGGTGAAGATGCGAACTCTGTAGTCGGCACCGGGTTGAGTTGGCCCCAACAGGAATGTGGTCTCTGAAAGATTGGTCCAGTGGGCGAAGGTCTGCATCTGGTGGTCAGTGAGCCCGTCGGCATCGTGAACCACAGCGACGGGATTCCCCGGTTGCGGTCCCGGCGCGAAGACGTCGACTTGCCGGAATGGTCGTGACATGGTTTTCCTCTCTTCTCGCCCGGAGCCGATGCCCAGGCTCCCGGTACCTTGCGGTGAGCTGGCTCATACCCGATACGCTCGGTATCGTGAAGTGATCGGTGGGTTCACCCCTCCGGATCCACAGTACGCGGCCCTCGAAAGCGCCGCCGGAAGGAGCCTCGAGTGACAGCCGAAACGCCCACGACCGCGGAGACGGCCACCGAACCCAAGCGCTTCGAACTGATCAGTCAGCGCGGTTTGCCGATTTCGGTATCGAGCTGGGGCGACTGGACTTCGGCCGAGGGCGTGGTCCTGGTGGTCCCGGCCATAGCCACTCGCGCTCGGCACTACAACGCGTTTGCACGCTGGCTCGTTCGCCAAGGGTTTGTGGCCGTTACCTTCGACTTCTCCGGCTACGGGGATTCACTGCGGGGGTCGCTCAAGGACTCACCGGTGGACATCTTGGACTGGGCGCGGGACGCGCGCACGGTTCTCGACTGGGTGGCCGAGAAAGACTCGACGCTGCCCGTGACCTGGGTCGGTCACAGCCTGGGCGGCCAGCTTCTGGGCCTTGCCGGTGATCGCGGCGTAACACAGTGCCTTTTTGCCGCGACCGGTGTCGGCTCTGGCTGGAAGTCCCCCTGGCAGACCGCTGTGCCTGGAATGGTGATGTTCTTCCTTGTCGGACCGATCGCTCAGAAGCTCTGCGGCTACTATCCGGGGCGCCGGCTCAGGTTCTTCGGGAACTTGCCCTCCGGCGTCATGAGCCAGTGGAGAACATGGGTCGCCTACCCTCGGTATATTCTGGGGGAGCGGCCGTGGTTGGCTCCGCGGTACGCGAGTGTCACGTCGCCGATCACGGTGGTGTCCTTCACCGACGACATCGTCATGTCCAAAGCGGCGTTGCGAATGTTGCTGTCCTTTTATTCGGGGGCCCGCAAGATGCACTTCCGGTTCTCGCCGAAGCGGCTGGGAGTGGGGTCCATCGGTCACATGGGACCGTTCCGGGCCGCGAACGCCAGCATCTGGGGCACCATTTTCCTTCCTTATCTCGCGAGTCGCCGGGGACGAGCGGCAGGTAATTAGCCAAGCTAAGGTTCTTGGGGTATGGTGGATGCTATGTCAGACTCGCACCTGAATACCAGTCCTTCGGAAGCCAACGAATTGTCCGCTTCCGATTCCCAAAAAGCTACGGAATTGATCGTGCTGGCCAGCCGATTCGTTCGCGCGGCATCCCGTCACAGCGGCCGTGAGCGCTCGACCATTGTCCTGCGCACGCTGTCGAACCTGACCTTGGCGGGGCCCATGCGGATCGGTGACCTCGCCAGTGCGGAACACATCACACAGCCGACCATGACCGGTGTGCTGAAGCGCCTGGAGGCCGAGGGCCTCGTCAAGAGGAAGGCGGATCCGTTCGACGGTCGTGCTCAGCTCATCGATATCACCCCGATGGGCAAAGAGGCGCTCGATGACTTCCGGAAGAAGGCCACGCGGCGAATCCAACCCGCGTTGGCCCAGCTGACCCTCGAAGAACGGCAGACCCTGTGGAGGGCATCGGGCATCTTCGAGGCCCTGAGCAAACAGCTCGACGTTTTGTAGTAATCAGCAGGATCCGACCGGGGCCCGCAGGAACTGACGAGGCTCCGGTCGGATCCACCGAGAAATCACTCTGGAGCCGCCAGAGTGCTTTCTTCTACACATTTATATAGTGAGGCAATGTGTGACGGCTTCGCATTGAGGCAGTCGCACGCAGTGGAGGCAATAACCGAATGAGTACCAGTACACCTACCGGATCGCACCCCGTGGTGGAGACACGGACCCAGGAGCCGGAATCGGCCCCGGAGGAGAAGCAATCCATCTTGCGCCAGCCCATTGCGGTATGGGCGATTGCTTTCGCCTGCATGGTCTCCTTCATGGGAATCGGCCTGGTCGACCCGATCCTGCCCGCCATCAGCAAGGAGCTGGACGCGAGTGCGGGGCAGACCATGTTGCTCTTCACGAGCTATCTCTTCATCACGGGCATCGCGATGTTCTTCACCGGCTGGGTATCCAGCCGCATTGGCGTCAAGACGACCCTTCTGGTCGGCCTGATCCTGATCATTGCCTTCGCCGCACTGGCAGGCGCATCGGGAAGCGTCGGCGAGATCATCGGCTTCCGTGCCGGGTGGGGCTTGGGCAACGCGCTGTTCATCTCCACGGCACTCTCGGCCATCGTCGGAGCCGCGGCGGGTGGAAGCAGCCAGGCCGTGATGCTGTACGAGGCTGCTCTCGGCGTCGGAATGGCCGTGGGTCCGCTCGTCGGAGGGCTGTTGGGCTCCATTTCCTGGCGCGGCCCGTTCTTCGGCACCGCGGCACTCATGGCTATCGGGTTCATCGCGATCATCTGCCTTCTGCGAGCGCCCAAGAAGGACACCTCCGCACCCGTTCAAAAGCACGCCTTCACTGCTGGTATCAAGGCTCTCAAGGACCCGGCGCTGCGCGTTCTGGCATTCACGGCCCTGTTCTACAATTTCGCTTTCTTTGTGCTCCTGGCCTACAGCCCCTATCCTCTCGAGGCCGCTGCGGCCAAGCACGGCACTGAATTCGGAGCTCACGAACTCGGGCTGGTCTTCTTCGGTTGGGGTGTCGCCCTGGCCATCGCCTCCGTCTTCCTTGCACCGATCCTGACACGTCGGTTCGGTCTCCGCCCGGTCCTGTTTGCGATGCTCGGGCTTCTGGCGGTCATGATGGCATGTGCCGCGGTGTGGCACGAGTCCGTGGTTGCCTTGATCGTGTTCATCGTGATCGCCGGCTTGGGGCAGGGTGTTATGAATACCGCGCTCACCGAGACGGTCATGGAAGCGACAACCCTGCCTCGCTCGATCGCGTCGTCCACGTACTCAGGCGTGCGTTTCATCGGCGGTGCTATCGCCCCCGCGGTTGCCGGTCCCGTGTCCGACGCCGTGGGAGCCGGCGCTCCCTACTGGATGGCCGTGGTGACGTTGGTGGTTTCCATCCTGGTGCTCGTCTTCGGTGGCCACCTCCTGACCCGCGCCCATCGTCCCCACGAGACGGCCGTCGCCGAGGCGGAGGCGATCACTCGCGGCGTCGACTGACCGCCCAAGTGCTGCCTGGTGACTGCGTTGCCAAGGAGCCACGTCCAGGACCGACCGTCGGGGGCATCTCCGGCGGTCGGTCCTTTTTTGACGCCAGCCGAGCCCGGAGGTCGGTACTTTCGCGCTCGGATGACGGTGCGCCGGTCGAGGGGGCTGGGCCGGAACGCTATCAGTCGACCACGAACGCGTGGCGGCGGCCCTCTGGTGAATAGATTTTCGACACGGCTCGCTTGTGGCTTCCCACCCAGTGCGTGTCGACCATGCCCACCGCTTCCATGAGCGCGAAGATTGTCGTGGGTCCGACGAAGCGGAAACCGTGCTTCTTCAGCGCCCGGGCGAGAGCAACGGACTCGGGGGACTGGGTGGGAACCTCTTCGGCGCGTGTCGGAGAGGGCGTGGTCTCCGGGGCATGGGACCACACGAGAGCCGGAAGCCCGGAGCCTATCTGCAAGGAACTCCCGTTCTGCAGGGGGAGCGAGAACCCTTGGAGCATCGGATCCTGGTCCGCTGCTCCCCGAAGGTCCAGAGTTGCCCGAGCATTGCCGATCGCGGCCATGATCTTGGGCTTGCTTCTGATGATGGAAGCGTCCCGGAGAAGTGCCTCGACGGTCCGATCTGTGTACTTCGCGACGACGTCGGGGTCGAAATCGGCGAAAGCCCGACGGAACGCGTCCCTCCGGGCGAGGATCGTCGCCCAGGACAGCCCGGCCTGGAATCCCTCCAGGCACACGCGTTCGTAGAGGCCCGCTTCCGTGGTCACAGGGAGGCCCCACTCGTGGTCGTAATAGTCCCGCATCATTGCGCTGCCATTGGCCCACGCGGTCCGCGGCAGATTCTCTGCGCGTGCCGTCGAATCGTCCGAGGCCGTTGTGCCTGAAGAGGGCGAAGCCGTCATTGCGTATCCCATCCCGTCATCCGCAGGGTCATATTGAACCGGCCGCTCCGTACAGGGCAGTCCGCCGGTGCCGTATTCGGCAGGATTCGTGGCACACCGTGGAACATGTAGCGGCTTGGTCCACCGAAAACTACCAGGTCGCCGGAGGCCAGCCGGATGTCCCGGTACGGTTTGGACTTCGTTTGTGGATTTCCGACCCTGAAAATCGCGGTGTCCCCAACGCTGAAACTGACCACGGGTTCACCGGAGCGTTCATCCTTGTCCTGGTGCATTCCCATTCTCGCGGTCGGTTCGTAGTAGTTGATGAGTACGACGTCGGGTGTGTAATCTCGCGCCCATTCTGCCACTCCCTCTTCGGAGAGGGCGGGCCAACTTCCTCCGTGGCTGGGGGAGTAGGCTTCCTGGACGGCTTTCCGTCCCCAACGGACGAGCCAGTCGGGAACCGGGAGCGGAGCAGCGTGATCGAAGTGCTCGGCCCGCGGGGCAAGACCGTTTGAATCCCAATGCCAGCCGAGCGTCGTCAGCCGAACCGACATCGGGTGGCCATTGATGAGGGGTGAGTGCGGAGGAATCGGACCACGACCCCACGCGTCCCATTGCCGTGCGAGCCAGCCCTGACTCCGCGGCGTCAACCATCTGGGCAGATGCATGACGCCCGGCACGACCTCCCGCGGTTCGCGGTCGAAGGCGTCGTCCGAGAAGAGCCCTTCGGTCTCGGTCATCGCGCGTCCTTTCCGCATCGGGGCCCGGAGTCGAAGACGGAACCCGGGCCATAACGAGCGAAACCCCGGACCGCGCCGGTCGGGATGACCCGACCGATCGCGCTCCGGGGTTCGAATCAGCACGTCACAGGCTACTCGGTGGACGTGTCCTCATCCACCCAGTCGAAGGCCCGCGTGACAGCCTTCTTCCAGAGCCGGTACTGGCGCTCAACCTCCTCGTTGTCCATTTCGGGCATCCAGCGCTTGTCCTCCTGCCAGTTGGCGACGACGTCGTCCTCACCCTTCCAGAAGCCGACGGCGATACCCGCGGCGTACGCGGCACCAAGGGCTGTGGTCTCGACGACCTGCGGCCGAATCACCGGAACGCGCAGCAGGTCCGCCTGGAACTGCATCAGGAATTCGTTGGCAGTCATGCCACCGTCGACACGCAACTCGGTCAGATCGACACCGGAATCCGCGTTCATCGCGTCGATGACCTCACGAGTCTGGAACGCCGTGGCCTCGAGGGCCGCTCGGACAATGTGGGCCTTCTTGACGTACCGGGTCATGCCGACGAGCACCCCGCGCGCGTCGGGGCGCCAGTACGGCGCGAACAGCCCCGAGAACGCCGGGACGAAGTAGGTCCCGCCCGAGTCCTCAACAGATGTTGCGAGAGCCTCGGAGTCCGCGGCATTGTCGATCAGTTCCAGGTTGTCGCGAAGCCACTGGATCAGTGATCCGGAGACCGCGATGGAACCCTCGAGCGCGTAGACCTGCTTCTGGTCGCCGATCTTGTACGCGACCGTGGTCAGCAACCCGTTCTCCGAGAACACCGGATCGGTTCCAGTGTTCATGAGCATGAAGTTGCCGGTGCCGTACGTGTTCTTGGACTGTCCTTCTCCGAAGCAGGCCTGGCCGAAGGTCGCTGCCTGCTGATCGCCGAGAATGCCGGCGATCGGAGTTCCCCGCAGGAAACCACGGGCACGACCGTATCCATACACCTCGGCGGAGGACTTGATCTCCGGCAGCATCGACATCGGAATTCCGAAGTCGTCCGCGATGTCCTTCTCCCACTCGAGGGTACGAATGTTCATGAGCATCGTGCGAGAAGCGTTCGTGACGTCGGTTACGTGCACGCCGCCCTCGGTTCCGCCGGTCAGATTCCACAGGACCCAGGAGTCCGTGGTGCCGAACAGCAGGTCGCCCTTCTCCGCGCGCTCGCGGGCACCCTCGACGTTGTCCAGGATCCACTTGACCTTGGGGCCGGCGAAGTAGGTGTTCAGGGACAGACCGACGCGATCGTGGTACTTGTCGTAACCCTCGTCGCCGGCGAGCTCGTCGCAGATCTTCTGCGTCCGGGTGTCCTGCCACACGATCGCGTTGTACACGGGTTCGCCGGTGTTCTTGTCCCAGACGACCGCGGTCTCACGCTGGTTCGTGATACCTACCGAGGCGATTTCGTGGTGGTTGATCTCGACATCGGAGAAGCAGTCCGCAACGGACTTGCGGACGTTGCGCCAGATCTCGAGCGGGTCGTGTTCGACCCAGCCGGCCCGAGGGAAAATCTGTTCGTGCTCGTATTGGCCGACCGTGATGATCTGGCCGTTCTTGTCGAAGACTATGGCCCGGGAGCTGGTCGTTCCCTGGTCAATGGCGAGGATGTATTTCTTGTTTGTATTCATAGTCTCGGAGAACAACGCGTTGTTCCTTGTGCCGTCTTTCTGGTTCGTCATTCGGATTGCCTTTCCTGATGGGCCGCGTCCTTGCGACCCGGTTTTCTAGAGAGCCACCATGAGCGGAACCGCCAGTGCTGCGAGGAGACCGCCGGCGATCGGTCCGAGGACCGGGATCCAGGAGTAGGACCAGTCGGAGGACCCCTTGCCCCGAATCGGAAGGATGGCGTGAGCGATGCGCGGCCCCAGGTCACGGGCGGGGTTGATCGCGTAGCCGGTCGGTCCGCCGAGCGAGATACCGATGGCCACCACGACGAGAGCGACCGGAAGCGGCCCGATCTCGCTGGGAGTCTTGTCGGAAAAGAGGATGAACGCAATCAGCACGAAGGTCGCGACGACCTCCGTGAGGAAGTTCCAGCCGTAGGCCCGGATTTCCGGACCGGTCGAGAAGACGCCGAGCTTGTCGGCGGCAGGCGCCTCGAGGTCGAAGTGCTTCTTGTGCGTCAGGTAGACGAGGATGGCACCGACGATCGCGCCGATCATCTGGGCAACAATGTAGATGACCACGTTGCCGAAGGTCGCGGGGATGCCATCGCTGAGATCCTTGTGGGCGGCCCAGAAGGACAAGGTGACCACGGGGTTCAGGTGGCCGCCGGTCGCGTAGGCCGCGTACGCTCCCGCATACACACCGAGACCCCAACCGAAAGCGACCATGAGCCAGCCACCGGCGTTGTTCTTGGTGCGTGACAGGACCTGGCCGGCAACGACGCCGCAACCCAGCAGCACCAGCAAAAGGGTGCCGATGAATTCTGAGGCGAACATGCCGAGCGTTGTCGGTACCCCGTTGTCCAGGAGTTGCGGGGCGAAGCCGAGGATCCCGGTGGACCCGTCGGCGAGCAATGAACCGGTCATGACCGCTCACTTTCCGGCACGTCTTCGTGCCTTGTCTGTGTTACTGACACCGGATCTCGACCGGTGGGTAGGTGTGGGATGGATGGAACAGGGGCCGGGCAGTTGGCGCTCTGGCTTCCCGCCCGGCCCGGCAGCATCGGATCAGTCGGAACCCAGGACCTTGCGCGGCATGATCTCCGGGTCTGAGGTGATGACGTCGGACGCACCGGCGTCATCCTTTTCCTCCTCCGCGCGGGCGATGTTGCGAACCCGCTGCGCATAGTTGTCCAGCTCGCGCTGGCGTTCGTTCTCGCCCCACCCGAGCTCGGCCGCCAAAATGTCGACGATCTCGGGGGCCGCGGCAAGACCGCGGTCCCGCTGTTCGAGGTCCAGGCGGACCCGTCGCATCAGGACGTCTTCGAGGTGGAGCGCGCCTTCGTACCGGACCGCAAGCAGAACCTCGGCCCGCAGGAACATGGGGGCATGGCTCAGCGGCTGTGCGAGCTCCGGGTCCTCGCGGACGAGGTCGAGCACGTCGTCGATCTCGGAACCGTAACGATCCAGAAGGCTCTCGACGCGAGCGGCGGTCCAACCGTTCTCCTCCGCGATGTCCCCGGCACGCGCCACGGCGGCCCGGTACCCCTGGGCCCCGACCAAGGGGATGTCCTCCGTGACCGAGGGTCGGGCCCCGGCGACGGAACCCAGCGCAAAGTCCACGGCGTCCTTGGCCATCACGCGGTAGGTCGTGAGCTTGCCGCCCGCGATGGCCGACATGCCCGGTACCACCTCGGCCACCGTGTGCTCACGCGAAACCTTGGTCGATTGGGTGGAATCCTGGCCCTTGACTCCCGGCTGGAGCAAGGGGCGGAGGCCTGCATAGGTCGAAATGATGTCGTCCCTCGTCAGAGGGGCATCGAGGATCGCGTTGGCGTGGTCGAGGATGTAGTCGATGTCCTCGGCCGTGGCCACTGGACGGGCGACGTCCTGGTCGTAGGGCGTGTCCGTGGTGCCGATGACCCAGTAGCGCTGCCACGGGATGATGAACAGCACCGACTTCTCGGTTCGCAGGAAGATTCCCGACTCCGCGTTGATGCGCTCGCGGGGCACCACGATGTGGACTCCCTTGGAGGCCAGGACCTGCAGGCCGCGTTCCTCACCCGTCAGGCTCTCGGTCTCCTCCGTCCACACGCCCGTCGCATTGATGACGTGCTTCGCCTTGACCTCGTGGACCTCCTGGGTCTCCAGGTCGGTGATGTTGGCTCCGACCACGCGCCCGGTCTCGGACTTCAGGAGGCCGGTGACCTGGGTGCGGCTTGCGGCCAGCGCGCCGTATCCGGCCGCGGTGCGGATGAGGTCGATGACGAGTCGGGCGTCATCGACGCGGGCGTCGTAGAACTGGATGGCGCCGGTCAGGGCGGAGTCCTTGATGTCCGGGAAAATCTGCTTGGCACCCTTTTTGGAGTAGTGCTTCTGCGTCGGCACGGTCTTGTGCCCGCGGGCGCCGGCAATGGCCATGGCGTCGTACATTCCGATACCGACGGCCGAGTAGCTGCGTTCGATGACCGGCATCTTCAGCGGCCACAGGAAGGGCTGGGCCTTGACGAGGTGCGGGGCCAGACTCGTCAGGAGCAGCCCGCGTTCCTTGAGGGCCTCCGCGACGAGTTTGAAGTCCAGGTTGAGTAGGTAGCGCAGGCCACCGTGGACGAGCTTGGAGGACCAGGCCGACGTGCCGGAAGCCCAGTCGCCGGCGTCGACGACGGCCGTGCGCAGACCGCGCGTCGCCGCGTCGAGAGCGATGCCTGCGCCCGTGACTCCACCGCCGATGATGAGGACGTCCACACCTTCGGCATCCGACATTTCCTGCAGAGCCTGGTGGCGGGAAGCCGCGGTGAGGTGGGTTGCGGCGGTTTTCATGGAGCCTCCTTGATCGCGGTGGTTCATTCCGATCGCGTCCGCGCGGCGCGGTGGCGCCGAGGACCCGATTCCTCCATTCTTACCCAATCGTGAAAGAATGATCATCACTTCTGCACGAACGTTCACCTCAAGGGTTCAAACATGAACAAACGTGATGACTTGGCTCACAAAGCGGCGACGATGTACTACGTCCAGGAACAGACGATGGATGCGGTCGCCAAGGAGTTCGACGTGTCCCGGGCAACCGTGTCCCGGTTGCTGAAGTACGCTCGCGATTCCGGGCTCGTTCGAATCACCGTGGCCGACGCGCCCAGTGAACGCAACGAGCTGGGCGGTCGTCTGGAAAAGATCTTCGGGATCCACGCGCAGGTCGTTCCGATCCGGGGGAGTTCCTCGCCGATCGGGCAGATGGAGCAAGTCTCCCGGGTCGCGGCGTCGGCCCTCGACGGGATGATGGAGCCGGGTACGGTCCTCGGCATGGCTTGGGGGTCGACCGTCACGGAGATGTCGCGTCACCTCGTTCCGCGCAAGGTTCCGGACTCGGTTGTGGTGCAGCTCAACGGCGCGGGCAATGCCCGTCGATCAGGAATCCCGTACACGGGGGCGATCCTGAATTCGGTGGCCGAGGCATTCGGCTCCCAGATTGTCCACTTCCCCGTGCCGGCCTTCTTTGACTACGCCGACACGAAGCAGGCCATGTGGCGCGAGCGGAGTATTCGGAGCGTTCTCCACCTTCAATCTCAAGTCGATGTTGCCGTCTTCGGGGTCGGAGCGCTGAATGGTCCGGTTCCGTCCCACGTCTACAGTTCCGGGTACCTCGACGAAAGGGATTTCGACGTGCTCTCCAGAGAGGGCGTTGTGGGTGACATCTGCACCGTGCTTCTCAGGGAGGACGGGACGTGGCAGGACATTGAGATGAACAGGAGGGCGTCGGGGCCGACGCCGGTCGAGCTGTCTCGTGTCCGTCGGCGGCTGTGCGTCGTTTCCGGCCCTCACCGGGCCGGTGCGCTCCTCGGTGCTCTGCGTGCCAGAGCGGTAACCGACCTCGTCGTGGACTCCTTGACCGCCAAGATTCTGCTCGACAAGAGTGCGGCCGCGCGTACTTCCCAACCCCGCGGCCACGAGTGAGGTTCTACAAGAGCTTGACCTTCATGGCCGAGGTTTCGAGCGCGCGTCGAACGGCTTCGATGGCCGGCCTCTGGGCCATGTCACGCCTGGCCGACGTGAAGACTCGTCGGTGCGGCAGATTCGGGAGCTCGATGAGGCGGACTCGGGGTGTCGACCCGGCCCAGGCGAAACCGGGGAGGAGGCCTATCGCCCGGCCGCATTCCACGAGGTCGATGTGCGTCCTGACGTCGTCGAATTCGAATCGGACATCCGGTTCGAATCCTGCGGACCGACAGACATGCTCCGCCCAGCTGCGGCTGGCATTCGAGCGGGTCTCCATGACCCACGGTGCGCTGGCGGCGTCCTCGATCGAGTAGACCTCGGACTCGGGCGCGACGGCCAGCATGACGGGATCCTCGTTCAGGGGGCGAGAGTCGAGCTCGGCGAATTCTCTGACCGCGTGGTGCGGGTACTGCTCCGCGATCACCAGGTCCACGTCTCTCATATAGGTGTGCTCCAGGGCCGCCTCCGGTTCGCGTTGGAGCACTTCGACCTTGAGGTCAGGGTGTGTCTCGGCCAGGGCCTCGAGCGTGTCCGTCAGCAACGCCATCGCCGCGGTCTGAAAAATGGCGAGACGGACAGTGCCCGCGGGGGAGTCGTCCGTGGACTCGAGAGCGGTCTGTGCAAGCGTCAGCTCGTGCAGTATTTTCTCGGTATGCTCGACAAGGATCCGGGCCTTCGGTGTGAGCGCGACCGTCCGCCCTTGTTTCATGAGGAGTCGGTGTCCGCACTCCTTCTCCAGGGCGGTCAGTTGCTGGGAAACGGCTGACGGGGTGTACCCCAGGACATCCGCCGTTTCCGCGAGGGTTCCTCGGGCGGATAATTCCTGGAGGACGCGCAGTTTCCGGACGTCGAGCATGTTCCTCAATCCATGAGCCGAACTTACGGGTAATCGTAAATTTCAGTAACTTTTTCTAACTGAAATCATGGTACATACTGGACCGGAGCGCGCTGTGCGCACACGTCAATGGAGACGTACGCTGTCGGCTGTCTTTGCGGCACCGCAACTTCTAGAGGAGGCATTTTTTGTCGTCGAACCCTTTCGCTTCCGTGGAATACCAGAAGATGGCCACAGAGGCCGGAAAGATTGTCAGGGGCTGGTTGGAAGCCTCTCGGGACGTTCCGGAGGACAAGGCTGCGGCGCAGCTGGCCGGCGTCCTCAAGGACCCCCACGGGCTCGAATTCACTGTGGGTTTCGTTGACGAGGTCATTCGTCCCGAGGACGACGCCGCGGCGGGCAAGAACCTCGGACGGCTCGCGCCCATCGTGCCCAAATTCCTTCCGCCGCACCTGCGCGCGGCCGTCCGTGCGGGCGGAGTCGTGGCCCCCAAGATGCCCTGGCCCACGATTCCCGTGGCGCGCAAGGCGATGAGGGACATGGTCGGTCACCTGATCGTGGACGCCCGGGACGAGAAGCTCGGTCCCGCGATCAAGCATCTGACGTCCGGGGGAAACAAGCTCAACATCAACCTCTTGGGCGAGGCCGTTCTCGGCAACGAGGAGGCCGAGCATCGCCTGCGCGAGACCGAGCGCATCCTGCGCCGGGACGACGTCGACTACGTGTCCATCAAGGTCTCTGCCGTCTCGGGACCGCACTCTCCCTGGTCCTTCGATGCGGTCGTCGATCGCGCCGTCGAACGCCTGACTCCCCTCTACGAGTACGCGGCCCAGGCCGGGACGCAGAAGTTCATCAACATGGACATGGAGGAGTACAAGGACCTCGACATGACGATCGAGGTCTTCACTCGGATTCTGGACCAGCCGCACCTGAAGAACCTCGAGGCCGGAATTGTGCTCCAGGCCTATCTGCCGGACACCCTCGAGGCCATGGAGCGCCTTCAGGAGTGGGCGGCACGACGCGTCGAGAGCGGCGGCTCGCGGATCAAGGTTCGTTTGGTCAAGGGGGCCAACCTCTCGCTCGAAATGGTCGAAGCCGTGGTGCACAAGTGGCCTTTGACCACCTGGGACTCGAAGGAGGCCACGGACACCAATTACAAGCGGGTCCTGGACTATGCGCTCAGGCCCGAGCACACCAAGAACATCCGCCTCGGCGTCGCGGGCCACAACCTGTTCGACATCGCGTTCTCCTGGTTGCTGGCCGAACACCGCGGCGTCCTCGACGACGTCGAGTACGAAATGCTCATCGGCATGGCGGCCCAGCAGGCCGAGGTGGTCCGGAGAGACGTCGGCCAGCTGCTGCTGTACACGCCCGTGGTGCGTCCCGAAGAATTCGACGTCGCCATCTCCTACTTGGTCCGCCGCCTCGAGGAGAACGCCTCGAGCGAGAACTTCATGTCGGCCATTTTCGATCTGAACGACAGCCAGTTCCTCTTCGACCGCGAGAAGGCGCGCTTCGAGCGCTCGCTCGAGAAGGTCACCTCCGAGATTCCCGCGCCGAAGAGGCAGCAGAACCGCTCGGAGGAGACCGTGGACAACGTCTACTCCCCGGGCGAAGTCTTTGACAACACGCCTGACACCGACACGTCCCTCGCCCACAACCGTGAGTGGGGCAAGCAGATTCTGGCCCGGGCCGAGAACTCGGACCTGGGACGTGAACTCGTGGAGAAGTCGGTTCTCACCTCGGAAGACCAGGTCCTCGACGCCGTCGCTCGCGCCAAGGAGGCCGGCCGGGAATGGGGATCGCGCCCGGCCCATGAGCGTGCCGAGATCCTGCGGAAGGCAGGTCGAGTTCTCGGTGCAAGGCGCGCGGAGCTGCTCGAGGTCATGGCGTCCGAGGCGGGCAAATTGCTGGATCAGGGGGACCCGGAGGTCTCCGAGGCGATCGACTTCGCGAACTACTATGCGGGACTTGCCGAAGCCCTGGAGAAGGTCGACGGCGCCCAGTACCACCCCTCCCAGGTCACCATGGTCACCCCGCCGTGGAACTTCCCGGTCGCCATCCCCACGGGCTCGACCCTGGCGGCGCTGGCGGCAGGCTCAGCGGTCCTCTTCAAGCCCGCTGGCGAATCGAAGCGTTGCGGCGCCGTCATCGCCGATGCCCTGTGGGAGGCCGGCGTCCCGCGGGACGTCCTCCAGTTGGTCCAGCTGTCCGAGCGGGACCTGGGGCGCACGATGGTCTCCCACCCCGACATCGATCGGCTGATCCTCACCGGAGGATACGAGACCGCCGAACTGTTCCGGTCCTTCCGCAAGGATCTGCCGCTTCTCGGCGAGACCTCGGGGAAGAATTCGATCATCGTGACCCCGAACGCCGACTTGGACCTCGCCGTCAAGGACGTCGTGAATTCGGCGTTCGGACATGCCGGCCAGAAATGCTCCGCCTGCTCGACCGTGATCCTGGTCGGCACGGCAGCGACCTCAAAGCGTTTCAGGAACCAGCTGGTCGATGCGGTCAAGTCCCTCCACATCGCATACCCGACCGACATCCGGGCGGAGATGGGACCGGTGATCAAGGCTCCGGAAGGGAAGCTCAAGCGCGGCTTGACCACGCTGGGTGACTGCGAGCAGTGGATCATCGAACCGAAGCAACTGGACGAGTCCGGCAAGCTGTGGTCGCCAGGGGTCCGCTCCGGCGTGAAGCCCGGAAGCGAATACCACATGACGGAATACTTCGGGCCGATCCTCGGCGTGATGAAGGCGAAGACGCTCGAGGAAGCCATCGAGCTCCAGAACGCGCCGGAGTACGGCCTGACCGCGGGCCTTCACTCGCTGAACTCGGACGAGCTGGCTACGTGGTTGGACCGTGTCCAGGCAGGAAACCTGTACGTGAACCGGGGGATCACCGGCGCGATCGTGCGCCGTCAGCCCTTCGGCGGGTGGAAGAAGTCCACGGTCGGTTCGGGGACCAAGGCGGGTGGACCCAATTACCTGGTCGCCCTGGGCGAGTGGACTTCCCAGCCCGCTTCCGCGATTGCCTCGCCGTCCAACGAGAACGTGAACCAGCTCCTCAACAGGGCACGCGAGCCGCACGCCCTGACCCGCGAGGAGATCGAGTTCCTCTCGCGGTCCGTGTCGGCGGACGCCGAAGCGTGGAGCTCGGAGTTCGGCGTTCGCCACGATCCTTCCCAGCTGGGTATCGAACGGAATATTCTCCGCTACGTCCCGCAGAAGGTGCATGTGCGCGGGGACGAGGACGCCTCGTTGGCGGAGGTCCTGCGCGTCGTGGCCGCCGGGCTGGCCGCCGAGGCCCCCGTCGAACTCTCCGTTTCCCGGCAACTGCCGGTATACGTCCGGGGTGCCCTCGACTCGGCCGGAGTGAACATTACGGTGGAGACCGACGAGGCCTGGCGCACTGCATTGCGCGGAATCTGGGACATCAAGCCCAGGGATCTCGACGGAACCCGTTTCGAGGGATGTCGTATCCGCTACATCGGAGATGACTCGGGGTCGGTATTCGACTCCCTCAACGGCCGCCCCGACGTCGCGGTCTACCACGGTGAGGTCACCGAAGCCGGACGGGTCGAAATGCTCCCGTTCGTTCGCGAACAAGCAGTGTCGATCACGGCCCATCGTTTCGGTAATCCGAACCACTTCTCGGATGGTGTGATCTAGCACCCCGCCCCACGTGGCCCGTGTAATATTGATGCCGGTGTCGACCTCGGTCGACACCGGCATCATCACTGCAATCCTTCATTGTCGAGAGGGCGATTCATGAGCACTATCCCCGCCGAACTTTCCTACACCTCTGAGCACGAATGGATCTCGGCCGCGGACTCGGACGGAGTCGTCAGCGTGGGCATCACCGATCACGCCCAGGACTCTTTGGGCGACGTCGTCTACGTTGATCTTCCGGACAGCGGGTCGGCGTTCGAGGCCAACGAATCCTTCGGCGAGGTCGAATCGACCAAGTCGGTCTCCGACCTGTACATGCCGGTTGCGGGCGAAATCGTGGAGGTCAACACGGAACTCGCGGATCGGCCGGAGGTTCTCAACTCGGATCCGTACGGCGCGGGCTGGCTCGTTCGCGTGCGCCCTTCCGACCCCGAGTCCCTGAACGAGTTGCTCGACGCGAAGGCCTACGAAGCCGAAATCTCCTGATCTGACGGAGTTGTCAGGGAATTCATCACTATTGCCGAGTCCAGTGGGCAGTCCTTTTCAGGTCTGAACGCTAGACTTTAAGTCTCAGGTCCAGGTCCAACCTCACGCGTCGCTGTCTCCCGCAACGGGAGAATGCATGACGCCGTGTCGGAGTGGACGGACCCGGCTCCGGGGGAAGGCCCCTCAGCCTTCTCCCGCTGAGCCATGCTGAGGCGCCCGCGTGCGCCCACGATCGAAGGGGAAGAATCATATGACCGATCATCAGGATCCGAGCCCGGACACGACCGCGTTCGGCGTGACCGCGCCCGGCGCGAATGCAGGACACCAACGACAACTGGCCGAAGAAGAGATCGCGGCGATCAAGGCCCTGCCTTCCGAATCGGCGTTGCTCATCGCGCAGGAAGGGCCTCAGCACAGCGCCCGTTTCCTGCTGGACGCGAGCATGGCCAAAGGCGGCACGAACGACGACGGCATCGTCGCCGGCCGTCACCCGGAGGCGGATATCTTCCTCGACGACGTGACCGTCTCGCGCCGCCACGCACTGTTCCAGTTCAACGCGGGTCGTTTCGACCTCACGGACGTGGGCTCGCTCAATGGAACGTATGTGAACGGGGACCGCGTGGACCACGTGACGCTCAAGAACGGCGACGAGGTCCGCATCGGGAAGTTCGCCTTCATCTACTACGCGAGCGACGCTCAGTAGGGCGGCGTCGAAATGACGACGACGCAACACGACAACAACGACGATTCGTCCGAGCGCGACTCCGGCAGGAAAACCAAGGACAAGACCATTGGCCAGGTCCTGAGCTACCTCGAAGAGTCTTTCCCGGACCTGAGCGCTTCCAAAATCAGGTTTCTCGAAGATCGAGGTCTCGTCTTCCCCCAACGGACCAACACGGGATACCGCAAGTATTCGAGCGAAGACATCGAACGTCTCCGTATCGTCCTGACCCTCCAGCGCGACCAGTACCTCCCGCTCAAGGTCATCAAGGCGAAGGTCGACGAGCTCGAGCGCCAGGGTTTCCCCGAGAGCGGGTCCGAAGCCGGTGAACCCGGTGGGGAAATCCCCGCGGTGAGAGCGCGGCCGCAGCAGCCGCGCCGGTACACGATGCGGGAGCTGTCCCGTCACACCTCGGTGGATCTCCCCATGCTCCGCGAACTGATCAATTACGGCCTGATTCAGGAGCAGTCGGACGGGACCTTCGACGAATACGCGGCCCAGGTGACCTCCCTGTGTTCCCAACTCACCGCGCATGGTCTCCAGCCCAGGCACTTGCGACCGTTCCGTGCGGCTGCCGACCGAGAGGTCGCCTTGGTGGGGCAGACGATTGCGCCCATGGCGAGCCGTCGGGACGAGGAATCCCAGGAGAAGGCGTCGCGCACGGCTCGGGAGCTTTCGGCGCTGTGCACGAACCTGCACGCCACGCTGGTCGCGGACCTCGTCGAGAAGAGTTGGTAGAGTAGGGCACACTCGCACGGCAAGGCGCGGGGGACGTGACCGACGAGCAACCGGCAAGACACGGACGAATGTCTTTGATTAGCCCGCTCCGTCGCTCTAACGTCTAATTCGGACGATGACCTCACTGATTGAAGGAGGACCCGCGTGGGCCAGCATGGATCGGACAACGACCCGCAGCGGGATCGTCTCACCATCGCATCCTCGGAGGTCCCTCACACGGTCGAGCCTCCCGAGTTCGACGAACAGCTCCTCCCCGGAATGGAAGGCATCGTCCCGGCCCCTCCGACGGGCCGCCAGGGCATGTTGTTCGATGACGATCTCGTGGCCCTCGATGAAAACATCGGGTACCGGGGCCCCATCGCATGCAAGGCCGCGGGTATCACCTACCGCCAGCTCGATTACTGGGCCCGGACGAAACTGGTGGAGCCCACGGTCCGCGGGGCCAAGGGGTCGGGGACCCAGCGTCTCTATTCCTTTCGTGACGTCCTGGTCCTGAAGATCGTCAAGCGCCTGCTGGACACCGGAGTCTCGCTCCAGCAGATTCGTTCCTCGGTCGAGCACCTGCGCGCCAGGGGCGTCGAAGACCTGGCCCAGATCACGCTCATGTCCGATGGTGCGAGTGTTTACGAATGCACGTCACCCGACGAGGTCATCGATCTCGTCCAGGCCGGACAGGGAGTTTTCGGAATCGCCGTCGGGCGAGTCTGGCGAGAGCTGGAGACCAACCTCTCGACCATGCCCGGCGAGGACATGCGCGGACCTCTCGCGGAAGAGGGCAAGGATTTCCCCGGGGACGAGCTCTCGGCACGACGTGCCGCTCGAAACAACGCCGCGGGCTGATCCGCCCCGCCAGCGATTGGTCGCGGACCACGTGGCGGATAATGCCCGCCATGTCGCCGCGCAACGGGATCAGCCGGCCACAAGACCCTTGAGAATCGTGTCGAAGGCCACGGCCATGGTCTCTGCTGACCGGTAGTCGGTCCACGCGTGAACAGGGGAGGCCGAACCCTGGATCTGTTGCCACAAGGGGTCATCCGTGATCGTCGGAGAGACCACCAGGCGGCCGAACATTCCCTTCATCTCCTCGATGCGGTACCGGTGCTCGGCCGAGCCTTCCTGGACCTTGTTGACGACGACGCTGGCTGCCTCGACCTTGAACTCATTCTCGGATTCGAACCTGGCGATGGCGCGCATCGTTCGCTCGGTGCCGGCAACGGAGAACAGGCTCGGTTCGGCGACCGCGAGGACCTTCTGCGATGCTGCCCATGCGATCATCGTCAGCGTGTTGAGCGTGGGTGGGCAGTCGATCAGGACCACGTCATAGTCCTCCGTTGCAGACAGCGCCGTCCGCAATCGACTCAAGTTCTTCCGGGTCGCCGGGAGGTGGTCGAAGGCCACGGACCCGGAGGAACCGACGATGACGTCCAGGCGGGGCCGAGGGCCAGCGGCGGGGTCCCAGCGCCAGCCTGCGGGAACACGTGCCGATCGGATGGCTTTCTTTCTGGGCGATCTCAGGACCGTGGCGGCGTCGGCGCCTTCCGAAGTGTGTGTGGAGACTGCCAGGCCGGTGCTGGCGTCCCCATGAGGATCCAGGTCGACCACCAGAGTGCTGAGCCCTTGAACGGCGGCGGCAGAGGCCAGCCCCAAAGTCACCGAGGTCTTCCCGACGCCGCCCTTGAGGGAACTGATACTGACAACCTGCGTCACACGAACCTCGCGATGATGTCGACGACCAAATGCCCCAACATCATACCGGGCTCGGAATCGAAATCATGACCGCAGGATCCGCAATTGAACACTCCGGAATGCGAACGGTGATCGGACGTCACAAAGTTTTGGACCGCGGGGTGGTCTACTAAGTTAGTGCAATCACGGAAGCCCGTAAGATACGACATACCACTGAGCTGAAGTGCTCCGATCGTCGAGACAAGTCCGGTGCTCGCAAACCTTTCGCGAGCCGGGGCGGAAACGGTTATCAATGTTCTCCAAGATCCTGGTCGCCAACCGCGGCGAGATCGCCATCCGTGCCTACCGCGCGGCGTACGAGCTGGGCGCCAAAACTGTTGGCGTATTTCCCTACGAGGACCGTCACTCCATTCATCGCCAGCAGGCGGATGAGGCCTACCCGATAGGCGAGGAAGGTCATCCCGTGCGGGCCTACCTCGATGTGGAGGAGATCATTCGTGTGGCCAAAGAAGCCGGGGTCGACGCCATCTATCCCGGTTACGGATTCCTGTCGGAAAACCCCGATCTGGCCAAGGCCGCGGAGCGGGAAGGCATAGCCTTCATCGGACCTCCCGCGGACGTCCTGGACCTCGCTGGAAACAAGGTCGAAGCGCTCAGGGCAGCGAGGCGAGCCGGAATCCCGGTACTGGATTCCACCGAGCCCTCAGCGGACAAGGACAAGCTCATCAAGGAAGCCGACGAAATCGGCTTCCCGATTTTCGTCAAGGCCGTTGCCGGCGGTGGCGGACGAGGCATGCGGCGGGTCAACACTCGTGAGGAGCTTCCGGATGCCCTCGCTGCGGCCATGCGCGAAGCGGAGACCGCATTCGGCGACCCGACGGTCTTCCTGGAACAAGCCGTGCTGCGACCGCGCCACATCGAGGTGCAGATCCTGGCCGACGCCGAGGGGGAGACCGTTCACCTCTTCGAGCGCGATTGCTCGCTCCAGCGCCGTCACCAGAAGGTCGTCGAGATCGCTCCCGCACCCCACCTGGACGAGGAGATCAGGCAGAACCTGTACCGGGACGCCGTCAAATTTGCCAAGGAGCTGGGTTACGTCAACGCGGGAACCGTTGAGTTCCTGGTCGACACGGTCGGCGAACGAGCCGGGCAGCACGTGTTCATCGAGATGAACCCGCGTATCCAGGTCGAGCACACCGTGACCGAAGAGATCACCGACATTGACCTCGTGCAGTCCCAGATGAGGATCGCCGCAGGCCAGAGCCTCGAGGACCTGGGCATCAGCCAGGATTCGTTGCGTGTTCGAGGTGCCGCGCTCCAGTGCCGCATCACCACGGAGGATCCGACCAACGGCTTCCGGCCCGACGTCGGCAAGATCAACGCGTACCGATCGGCCGGTGGCGCGGGGGTGCGCCTGGATGGCGGCACGGTCTACGCGGGCGCCGAAATCTCCCCGCACTTCGACTCGATGCTTTGCAAGGTGACCTGTCGGGGAAAGGACTTCGGTACGGCGGTCCAGCGAGCCCAGCGCGCCTTGGCCGAATTTCGGATTCGAGGCGTCGCCACGAACATCCCGTTCATCGCCGCGGTGCTCGAAGACCCGACCTTCCAAGCGGGCGACGTCTCGACGCCCTTCATCGACGAGCACCCCGAACTGCTGACCAAGAAGCATTCTTCGGACCGCGGGACGAGGGCGCTGACCTACCTGGCGAACGTCACGGTCAATCAGCCCAATGGGCCCAGGATCGAGGGCATCGACCCTCGGACGAAACTGCCGAGGTTCCCCGGTGACAAGGTCGAGGAGCCCTTCCGCAGCCCCTTCGACGGCTCGGACCATGTACCTCCGGCTGGGTGGCGTCAGAAGCTGCTTGACCTCGGTCCCGAAGGATTTGCCCAGGCTCTGCGCGATTACAAGCCCCTCGCGGTCACGGATACGACGTTCCGCGATGCCCACCAGTCCCTGCTCGCGACGCGCATCCGCACCCGTGACCTCTTGGCGGCCGCGCCCGCCGTCGCGCACGTGACGCCGGAACTGTTCTCGATGGAGGCCTGGGGAGGCGCGACGTACGACGTGGCCCTTCGGTTCCTGAGTGAGGATCCGTGGGAGCGACTCCGCCTGCTGCGGGAGGCGATGCCCAATATTCCGATCCAGATGCTGCTGCGCGGCCGGAACACGGTGGGGTACACCCCGTACCCCACCGACGTGACGGACGCTTTCGTCCAGGAAGCGGCCGAAACCGGCGTCGACATCTTCCGGATCTTCGACGCCCTCAACGACGTGTCGCAGATGGAGCCGGCCATCAAGGCCGTCCGCGGCACCGGGACGGCCGTGGCCGAGGTCGCCATGTGCTATACCGGTAATTTGCTGGACCCGGACGAGCAGACCTACACGCTCGACTACTACCTGGATCTGGCGGAAAAGATCGTCGAGGCCGGCGCCCACATCCTCGCGATCAAGGACATGGCCGGGCTTCTCAGGCCAGAGGCCGCTCGTCGTTTGGTTTCCGCCCTGCGCGAGAAATTCCCGACCATCCCGGTCCACTTGCACACCCACGACACCGCGGGAGGCCAGCTGGCGACCTTGTTGGCCGCCTCCGACGCCGGGGTCGACGCGGTCGACGTCGCCTGTGCCGCGCTGGCCGGAACCACGAGCCAGCCATCGGCCTCGGCCCTGGTCGCGGCCATGGCCAATACGGATCGTGACACGGGGATGTCCTTGGACGCGGTCTCCTCCCTCGAACCGTATTGGGAATCCGTGCGATCGATCTATGCACCGTTCGAGAAGGGGCTGACCGCTCCTACGGGTCGGGTCTACCAGCACGAGATTCCAGGCGGCCAGCTGACGAACCTGCGTCAGCAGGCCATCTCCCTTGGTCTGGAAGAGCATTTCGAGGCCATCGAGGACATGTACACGTCGGCGAACCGGATGCTGGGAGACATCGTCAAGGTCACCCCGTCCTCCAAGGTGGTCGGCGACCTGGCACTGCAACTCGTGGGCATGAACGTCGATCCGAAGGAATTCGAGGAGAACCCCGCCAAATTCGACATCCCGGCGTCGGTGATCAGCTTCCTCAACGGCGAGCTCGGAACCCCGCCCGCGGGGTGGCCTGAGCCGTTCCGGTCGAAGGCGCTCGAGGGCCGCAAGGAACAACCGAAGATTACCGAGTTGTCCTCGGAAGACAAGGAGGCGCTCCAGGGAGATTCGGCGACCCGGCGTGCGACACTGAACCGTCTGCTCTTCCCCGGACCCACGGGAGATTTCGAGAAGGCAACCGAAGAATTCGGGGACGTCTCGGTACTGCACACCAGGGACTACCTGTACGGCATGGTGGAGAAGCGCGAGCACGTCATTTCCCTCGGCAAGGGCGTGCGATTGCTCGCGACGCTCCAGGCGATCTCGGAACCGAACGACAAGGGCGTGCGCCAGGTGATGTGCACCCTCAATGGCCAGCAGCGGTCCATTGACGTCCGGGACGAATCCGTGGAGTCCAACGTCAAGGCCGCAGAGAAGGCGGACACGTCGAATCCGGGTCACGTGGCAGCCCCCTTCGCAGGGGCCGTCACCATCACCGTCGCGGAGGGGGACGAGGTCAGCGAAGGCGACCAGGTCGCGACGATCGAAGCGATGAAGATGGAAGCATCGATCACCGCGCCGACATCAGGCAAGGTTTCGCGTGTCATGTTCAACGACATCCGACAGGCTGCCGGTGGAGATCTCGTCATCGTGATCGAGAGCTGAACCAGCGATCGCCCTCGTCCCGCGCCGCCGCGATGCGGTGACGGACTCGGGCAGCGATCGAGATGGCCGCACCGGGCCCCGGCTCCATGGAATGAAGCCGGGGCCCGGTGCGTTCGCAAGGATGAAAGGCCAAGGGACCTGGTGCTGACGCAGGCCCCGGAGATGACCGCTCGATAGTCGCACGAGAAGGAGCTGACGTGACGGTGACGCATGAGGTACATGACTACGATCTGATCGTGGTGGGGTCCGGGTCGGGCAACAGCCTGATCGACGAAGAATGGAAGGACAAGAAGGTCGCGATCGTCGACGGCGGCGTCTTCGGCGGGACGTGCCTCAACAAGGGATGCATCCCCACGAAGATGTTCGCCTACCCGGCCACGACCGCGGTCCATGGGCTCGACGACGATCGTCTGGGGGTCTCGATGGAGCGCACCGACGTCCGGTGGCGCGAGATCAGGGACCGCATTTTCGGTCGGATCGACGCCATTTCCGAGTCCGGTCTGGAGTATCGAGAAAAACTCCCGAACGTGGATCTTTGGACCGAATTCGTCACCCTGCGCGACCCCCACACCGTAGAAACCGCTTCCGGTCAGCTTCTGCGGGGTCGACAAGTGGTTTTGGCGGCAGGATCACGATCCGTGCTCCCGGACGTCCCTGGAATCGATCTTCCGGGCGTGCACACCTCGGACACGATCATGCGCATCGAGGATCTCCCGCGACGGGTCGTGATCCTCGGCGGCGGATTCATCGCCGCGGAGTTCGCGGGTATTTTTCACGGGCTGGGTACCGAGGTCGTGCAGATCAACCGGTCTCGTCGTCTGTTGCGAGACCACGACGAGGATATCGCCGAGCGGTTTGTGCGTGAAGCCTCGGACCAGTGGGATCTGCGGCTGGACACCACCATCTCCTCGATCGTGCAGGGGAGAGAAGGTCTGGAGGCGACCATCGAATCCGGTGGCTCCTCCGAAACGCTCGCGGCCGACGTGGTTCTGGCCGCCACCGGACGGGTCTCCAACGTGGACCGTCTGGACGCCGAGGGCGCAGGGCTGGACGTTCGTGACGGGGTCCTCGCCGTGGACGAGTACCAGCGGGTGCTCGCAGCCGGGGAACCCGTTGACGGCGTGTGGGCCTTGGGAGATGTCAGCTCCGTGACGCAACTGAAGCACTTGGCGAACGCCCAGGAACGCACCGTGCAGCACAATCTGCTGCACCCGGATGACCTGCGCAGCACGGACGAGCGGTATGTTCCGCACGCCGTCTTCACCAACCCCCAGATTGCCTCGGTGGGTATGAGCGAGAGCGACGCCAGGGACCTTGCGGCCGTCCAGGGATTCGACGTGACGGTCAAGGTCCAGGACTTCGGCGACGTCGCCTACGGCTGGGCGATGGAGGACGACCAGGGCTTCGTGAAGCTCGTGGCGAGAAAGGACACGGGGGAGCTCCTCGGGGCCCACATCATCGGCACCGAGGCGTCCCTGCTGATCCAGCCCCTGATCCAGGCCATGAGCTTCGGACTGACCGCCCACGAGATGGCTCGAGGACAGTTCTGGATCCACCCGGCGCTGACGGAGGCGGTCGAGAACGCCCTCCTCGGACTGGAGGTTCCGGGCAACTGAGCAATTCATGAGCCGAGTCGGCCGCGCCGGCCAGGGCGGGGTCGACTCGGCTCATCGGGCCTTCGACGGAGCGGTCACCGCACGAGCGCGGTCGTCTCGAGTCAGGAAGGTTTGCCGGCCGCGTAGATGCTCTCCACGACGTCCGAGTAGTCCTTGAGGACCTGTGGCCTGCGGATCTTGAGCGACGGCGTCATGTGCCCGGACTCTTCCGTGAAATCCTGGGCAATGATGCGGAACGCGCGTATCGATTCGGCGCGGGAGACATTTTCGTTCGTCCGATCGATGACGTTCTGGATCTCATCCTTGACCGCGTCCTTCTCCGCTGCCTGCTCCGGGGTGAGCCCAGGATCGAGACCGAGTCGGGGAAGCTCCCTTTCGAGCGCTTCCGCGTCCAAGGTCACCAGGGCAGAAATGAAAGGTCTCTGATCACCGATGACCAGGCACTGAGAGATCAGCGGCGATTTGCGCAACTCGTCCTCGACCGCTCCCGGAATCACGTTCTTGCCTCCGGCGGTCACGATGATTTCCTTCTTGCGGCCGGTGATCTTGAGCATTCCGCGATCCGTCAGCTCGCCGACATCTCCCGTGCGGAACCAGCCATCCTCGGTGAAACTCTGCCGGTTGGCCTCGGGATTGTTGTAATAGGTATCGATCACTCCGACGCCGCGGCAGAGGACCTCGCCGTCGTCGGCGATCTTGATCCCGATGCCCGGCAACGGGGGACCAACGGTCCCGATCTGAAAGTCCTTGACCGTTCCGACGGAGGCCGGGGCGGTCGTTTCGGTCAGGCCATACCCCTCGAGGATCTTGATGCCGACCGCGTGGAAGAAATGTCCTAGATGCCGCCCGAGGGGGCCGCCCCCGGAGACGGCGTACTGGACCCGTCCGCCCATCGCCGCGCGCAATTGCGAAAAGACCAACCGGTCGACCAGCGCATATTTGGCCTTCAGGATGGGCGAGACCTTGCCTCCGGACATGAGAGCCTCCGACCACGCGACGCCGATCTTCTCGGCCGCGTCGAAGATTCTTCCCTTCAACGATCCGGCGTCGTGGGCCTGAGCGCGGGCTCCGTTGTAGATCTTCTCGAACACACGAGGCACCACGAGGAGGAAGGTCGGGGCGAAACTCTTCAGATCGCTCGTGAGATTCTTCAGGTCCGGGCTGTGGCCTACCACGACCCCGACGTCGATCGACAGCACGTGGATGTACCGAGCGAAGACGTGCGCCAACGGCAGGAACATCAGCGTGGAGTTCTCATCGTTGGCGACCTCCGGAATCGCTTGCCTGGCCGAAGCGCACAGCTTCACGAAATTGGCGTGGGTCAGCACGCATCCCTTCGGTCTGCCGGTGGTTCCGGAGGTGTAAATGATGGTCGCCATGTCCTCGAGCCCGCTCGAGGTTCGTGCGGCCTCAAGAGTCTCATCGTCCACATCTGATCCCAGCGCTCGCAGTGAAGCCAGGGAATCCTTGTCCGAGTCCTTGGCATCGATCTGCCAGACATTCTCGACGTTGAGTTCCTCGTGCTGGGCTGCTCGGCGAACCGCCGCCGCGTGCTGCCGCGATTCCACGATGACGGCCGTGGCCCCAGAGTCCCCGAGATTCCAGGCCACCTGCGATGGGGACGAGGTCTCGTAGACCGGGACCGTCACGGCGCCGGCGTACATGATCGCGAAGTCCGCGACCGCCCACTCGTAGCGCGTGCGGGACATGATTCCGACCCGGTCCTTGGGACGAATGCCCGCAGCGATGAGGCCTTTGGCCAAGGACACGACGTCCTGACGAAAGCGAGCGGCCGTGATCCCTTCCCACTGTCCTTCCGAGCGCTGGATCTTGAACAGGAGCTGATCCATCAGCTCGGGGAATTTGGATTCCAGCAGATCGGTCGTGTTCGTGCGCGGATCGAACTGCTGATAGAGCTCAACCGTGGTTTCCTTCATGACGTCCTTTCTTTCGTTTCGAGAGTGGGGAACGGTGACGAGTCTTGGCCGGGCAGTCGCAGGCCGCACCGCTCCAGGAATGCGAGGGAGCCCCGAAAGATCGTTGGGGCGTCGTGGTCGAGGGTTGCCACGTGGTAGCTCGAGGGCAGCGGAACGAGCTCGGGTTCGGGAACCAGATGCGTCATGAGGTACTCGTGGCTCGCGTCCGAGACCACGTGGTCGACGAGGGACCGGTAAATTTGCACGGGAGCGGTCACCGCGGGCAGGACGCGACGGGTCTCCTTGAACAGTTCGTGCAGCTGGGCGGCGCCTCTCAGGGGCGTCTGAGGATAGGCCCCTTCGGTCACTCCGGGTTTCGCGATGTCGTCACCGACGCCGCGCATTTTCGGAATGGCGTAGGCCAACCAACGGGCCCAGGCCATTCCCTTGACGGGATCGACGACGCCGGGGTTCACCAGCACGACCGCCTCGACGCTGCGCCTGGCCGCGAGGTGGAGCGCCAGCGCCCCTCCCATCGAGAGACCCGCGACCGCTACCTTCTCCGCTCGGGACCGGAGATTCCAATACGCCTCATCGACCGCTTGGGTCCATTCCCTCCAGGTTCTCGTCGACATGTCGTGCGCCGTCGTCCCATGCCCAGGGAGCAACGGCATCTCGACGGCCAAGCCGGCCTCCGCGAAATTCGCCGCGAGCGGGCGGACGCTGTGCGGGGACCCCGTGAAGCCATGGAGAACCAGCACCCCGTCCGGGCCGCCGTCCCATTGGGCTGGTGACACGTCGACGTCGCCGGAATATCCCCGGCCAGCGGGAGCGACGTCGCGCCGTTTCCCGAGGTGATCTGTGATGTGGCCCATAGAATCATTGTGTCACGTCATACAGAATCGACGTGGCAACCGAATCGTGGGCAACATGCTCCGGAGCCGCTAGGCTCTTATACGTCACGCGGCGCAACCATGGCGTGCAGCAGTCACCCGAAAGGAAAACACCTGTGCTCTACATGTTCCTCAAGCGGTTCGTCGTCGGGCCATTGGTCAATGGAGTATTCCGTCCCGAGGCGGAAGGCTTGGAGAACATACCGGATCGCGGGGGCGCCATCCTGGCGTCCAACCATCTCTCCTTCGCGGACTCCGTGTTCTTGCCCGTGGCCGTCGACCGTCAGGTGTACTTCCTGGCCAAGTCGGAATACTTCACCGGTCAGGGGCTGGTCGGACGTGCGACCGCCGCATTCTTCAAGGGAATCAACCAGATTCCCATGGACCGATCCGGCGGGAACAAGTCCGCGAAATCGTTGGGTCAGGCCGCGCAGACTCTTCGTGACGGAAAGCTCTTGGGCATCTATCCGGAAGGCACACGCTCACCCGACGGCCGGCTCTACCGTCCCAAAATCGGCGTCGCCCGGCTCGCGATCCAGACCGGAGTGCCGGTGATTCCTGTGGCCATGGTCAATACCGAGAAGGTCCAGCCGAAGGGGAACAAGATCCCGCGCCGGACCTCGCGCGACGGTCGCCGTATTGCCCCCGTCCGCACGATCATCGGGGAGCCCCTGGACTTCTCCCGGTTCGCCGGCCGCGAGGCCGAACATTCCGTTCAGCGTGAGGTCGCGGACGAGATCATTCGGGCCATTCAGGAACTGTCCGGCCAGGAGTACGTGGACCTGTATGCGTCCACGGTCAAGAACGCCATGGAGAAGCAGCGGGTAGCCGATGCCAAGGCCGCCGTGGCCGAGATCCTGGAGAACGCGAAGACGCGGACTCAGGCCTCGGTCGATTCCGCCAAAGCGAGCGTGGAGACCGCCCGGGATCGGATCCAACCCGGCCTCGACTCGGCGCGCGAACGCATCCGCCCCGGTCTCGACCGTGTGGAGGACAAATTCCACGAAGCCAGGATGCGTGTCGAGGACGGCGTGAAGAAGGCCCAGAACCGGCGCACCGGTTCGCACGGCGCGGCGGAGGACGACGCCGGCTCGGCGAAGGAGTAACTCCGGACAACCGCGTGGGGGCGCCGATGTGGCGCCGGTCGCAGGACGGCCCGATCGCTCGTCTCGATATTCGACACAAATGTTCTGAGTGCGCACGTTTTGACGTGTGTCCGTAAACTGGTCGACATGGCAGAACAGAATCAGAATCCGCTCACCCCGTTCCGGAACCAGCCCGCTCCCGAGGCCAAGAATTATCCGGGACTGGACGAGTGGCGTGAATTGTCTGCCGACCAGCAACCGAACTGGGCCGACCACCCCGATTTCGGCACGGTGGTCTCGGAGCTCGAGTCCGTGCCCCCGCTCGTGTTCGCCGGTGAGGTGGACCAGATGCGGCAGCGTCTGGCGGGCGTCGCCGAAGGAAAAGCGTTCTTCCTCACGGGAGGCGATTGCGCGGAAACCTTCCTGGACGCGACGGCCGACAAAATCAGTGCCAGGGTTCGTACACTGCTTCAGATGGCCGTGGTCCTCACCTACGGAGCCTCCATGCCCGTGGTCAAGATGGGGCGCATGGCGGGACAGTTCTCCAAGCCTCGTTCTTCCGACAGCGAGACACGCGGGGACGTCACGTTGCCTTCGTTCCGTGGCGAAATGGTCAATGGCTTCGACTTCACCGAGGCCTCGCGGCGGCATGATCCGAATCGCATGTTGCGTGGATACCACACGTCCGCATCGACGCTGAACCTGATTCGGGCCTTCACAACCGGTGGTTTCGCGGATCTTCGCCTTGTTCACGAGTGGAACAAGGGGTTTGTGTCCAACCCCGCCAACGCCCGGTACGAGTCCCTGGCGCGAGAAATCGATCGCGCGATCCGGTTCATGGACGCGTGCGGTGCGGACTTCGAGGCGATCAAGGGGACTGAATTCTACGCGGGCCACGAAGCCCTGCTCCTGGATTACGAGCGTGCGCTGACTCGCATCGATTCGCGGACGCATCTTCCGTACGGGACGAGCGGTCACTTCCTGTGGGTCGGGGAGCGAACCCGCAACCTGGAAGATGCCCACGTGAACTTCCTGTCCAAGGTCCACAATCCGGTCGGCGTCAAGCTCGGCCCGAACACGGACGTCGACGACGTCCTCCGACTCATCGATACCCTGGACCCCGAGCGTCGTCCGGGGCGCCTGACCTTCATCACCCGCATGGGTGCGTCGAAGATCCGCGAGAGCCTGCCCCGAATCGTCGAGGGCGTCCGGGACTCCGGGGCGAAGGTCGTCTGGGTTACCGACCCCATGCACGGCAACACGATCTCAGTGCCTTCGGGATACAAGACCCGACGTTTCAACGACGTGGTGGATGAGGTTCGCGGATTCTTCGAGGTCCACGAAGCCCTCGGCACCGTTCCTGGCGGAATCCACGTGGAAATGACAGGTGACGACGTGGCCGAGTGCCTCGGCGGATCGGATGCCGTGGACGAAACCGCTTTCGCCGACCACTATGAAACGCTGTGCGATCCCAGGCTGAACCACATGCAGTCCCTCGAGGTCGCTTTCCTGGTCGCCGAGTACCTCTCGAAGCGGTAGCTTCGTCGCGGCCGACGTCGCCCGGCCATGGTGCCTGCTGGGCCCGTCCGCCTGGTGCGTGAGCTAGGCGGGCGGAGCCTGAACGGCGAAGGTCGCGGCCCCTACGGACGGGTCGGCGGAGCCCTGGGCCAGAAAAGTCACGCCGGCCAACCAGCCAAGGTAAGCGACCATGCACGCCGCCAGGACGAAGATGAGCAACCACACCCAGGCCCGATATGGCTCGGTCGAGCCGAGGACATGAGTTGGTACCGCGGGATCCTGATGTGCGCTGGGTTCTGATCCGGAAGCCACGGACCCTGCCGCGTGCGCGGATGACCGTTCAGCCGACTCATCGGCCACGGCTCCCTCGGGCAGCACACGGGTGGCGTCGTCCAGAGACCTCCGTGCATGAACGCTCGTGGTGTCAGGGCCCGAGGGCTCGTCGGCGTCCTCAGCCGTCCGTGCCCCGTCCTTCTGCGTCGCGGAGGGTGCTTCGTGCACGCTCTGGGAAGAGCCCGGGGGACCGCCGTGAGCGAAGGGCGCCAATTGCATGGCGTTCGTGTGGCTCGCGGTCTCCAAGCCGCTGAAGAGGTCGGAAGCGTCGTCTCGATAGCCGGGTGGCCTTCGATCCAGCGCCTCCTCCGAGAACCGTTGAAGGAGATGCTCGAGCTCGCCCTGGAGTGCGTCCGCATCCTGAGGCCTCGCCTCCGGGTCCTTGGCACAGCACCAGGCGATGATCTCCGCGATCTCGGGGTCGACGTCGGGGAACCTCTGGCGCAGGTCGGGCATGGGGTCGTCCACGTGAGCCATGGATACGGCGTAGGGCGAGTCGCCGCGGAAGGGCGGGACGCCGGTGAGCATCTCGTAGAGGATGATTCCCACGGAGTAAATGTCCGCAGGCTTGCCCGCGGGATGCCGCCGCACGAGTTCGGGGGCAATGTAATTGGCCGATCCCACCAGGCTCAAGGTGGCCGATTCGGCTTGGACGTGGCGTGTCAGGCCGAAGTCCGTGACCTTGACCGAGCCCTCCGGGGAGGTGAGCACGTTTTCGGGCTTGACGTCCCTGTGCACGAGACCCGTCCGGTGCGCCGCGGCAAGTCCCTGGCTGAGAGGCCTCAGAACCCGAAGCGCTTCCCGAACGGTCATCGGAGACCGACGTTTGATCAGGTCGCGCAGCGTGGCACCGTCCACGAGTTCCATGACGAGATAGACCACCGGATCGGACGCGGATTCGTCCACGCCTTGGTCCCACACGGAGACGACGTGTGGATCCGAGATGGCCGCCGCGGCCTGGGCCTCACGGACGAATCGTTCCCGCGTGTCCGGCGCCGCGCCCACAGATTCCTTGAGCACCTTGATCGCCACGGGGCGGGCGAGGCGGGTGTCCTGGGCGCGGTAGACGACTCCCATCCCGCCGCGCGCGATGAGGTCGCCGAGGAGATATCTGCCCTCGAGTCTCCGGCCGGTCAAAGGCCCCGGTGCAGTCCTTTTCATTGAACCGATTCTAGGGGATCGCCGAGGGATGAGGAGCGAAGGGCCTGACTGGTTTAGCCTGGAGACGTGAATTCCAACGAAAACATTGCCGAGCTGTTCGACCTCGTGGGGGAATGGACGACCATCCCCGAGATCGCCGAGACCCTGGACGTCAAGGTCACACGAGTCCACACCCTGATCACCGAAGGGCAGTTGATCGCCGTCCGAGACCAGGAGGGAGTTCGCCGGGTGCCCGCGTTATTCATGCGCGAAGACGGCGTCCTGGATTCCCTCAAGGGGACCCTGACCGTGCTGAAGGATTCGGGTTTCGACGACGAAGAAACGATCCGGTGGCTGTACACGGAGGACGAGTCCCTGCCCGGACGGCCCATCGATGCATTGCACGCAGGAAAGAAGACCGAGATTCGACGGAGGGCACAGGCCCTGGCCTGGTGATCCGCTCGACCGCCGCAGTCCCTCCGGTTCCTCGCCCGAGGGACTGCGGCGGGTCTACGAGGAGCGGTGCAAGGCCCTGGAGGCCACATCCTCCAGAGCTCCAATGATTGACGGGTCCGAGTCGATCTTCCGCAAGGCGGCCTGCACCTGCCTCTCTGTGGTCCGGATGATGCTCTCCGCCTCGGCCAGGGCTCCGGTGTCTCGGATGATGTCCACCATTGCCTCCACTGTTTGATCGTCCATATCGGGTTGACCCAGGTGGTTTTCCAAGAACATCGCCTGCTCTTCCGTGGCGGTTCTTTCTGCGAGAGCGATGAGTACGGTGCGTTTGCCCTCACGCAGGTCGTCACCCGCTGGCTTCCCGGTGACTTCTGGTTCCCCGAAAACGCCGAGGACGTCGTCCCGAAGCTGGAATGCTTCCCCCAGGGGGAGCCCAAAGTCCGAGAGGCTCTTCAGGAGCGACTCGTCGGCACCGGCCAGAGCGGCTCCGAGGCTCAGGGGATGTTCGCAGGAATACTTGGCCGATTTGTACCGAATCACCGTGGACGCCCGATGGATGGCTTCCTCCGGGTCTTCCGTCCCCATGACCTCGGAAAGACCGTCGAGGTACTGGCCGGCCATGACTTCGGTCCGCATGATGTCGAATATGCGACGGGCGCGACCGATGGAGGCCTGCTGGCTGCCGATTGACGCGAAAACCGCCTCGGAGAACGACAGGCAGAGGTCCCCAGCGACGATCCCGCCCATCACTCCGAATTCCTCCCCATTGAGGGACCAGCCCTCGTCCCGATGCATCGCTTCGAAGGCGCGGTGTACTGAAGGACGCCCGCGACGGGTGTCCGAGTGGTCGATAATGTCGTCGTGAATCAGGGCCGCCGACTGGAAGAGCTCGATGGCCGCCCCGGCACGGACGATCTCAGAGGCCCGGGCGGATCCTCCCGCGGCCCGCCATCCCCAGTACGCGAGAAGCGCTCTCATACGTTTGCCGCCGGAACACAGGGTCTCGATGTGATCCACCAGCGGCATGGCCTCTGGTGAGATTTCGAGCATCACCAGGCGCTGCCTGGTCAGAAAATCCGTGATGGCTTCGTCGACCAATTCGACGTACCGCTTCTCAGCCTCTGCCCTGTCCGCATTCGAGGCGTTCGAGGGAGGGGTCGTGGATGCGTGAGGCTTCGGTCCGGAATCATTCACGGTAGCGGTTCCTGACTTCCTGTATGCGATGCGAGCAGGAATAGTAGGGGTGGAGAGCACGTTCCACTTTACTGGTCGGATGTGCGATTGGAGGAGCAGTGCCAGAACAGAAGGAGGCTTCCCGGGATCGCGTCATCATGCACGTGGACATGGACGCGTTCTTCGTGGGCGTGGAGCTGCTGACCCGGCCCGAACTCGTGGGGCGACAGGTCGTCGTCGCCGGTTCCGGGTCGAGATCCGTGGTGCTTTCCGCGTCCTATGAAGCACGGGCCCTCGGCGTCGGGTCCGCCATGCCCACGGCGAAGGCTCGACAACTGGCCCCTCACGCGGTGTACATCGAACCGTCCCACGGGCAGTACCGCGCGTATTCGGAAAAGGTCATGGAGATCCTCGGGTCCGTGACGGATCGGCTCGAACAAGTCAGCGTTGACGAGGCCTTTCTGGACGTCACCGGAGCAATTCGACGGCTGGGGCCTCCGGTGGGGATCGCACGGGACATCCGCCGCAGGATCAACGAAGAAACCGGGCTGGTGGCTTCGATCGGCATTTCGAGCAACAAGTTTCTGGCGAAGATGGCCTCGACCGGGTCCAAACCGGATGGCCTGTGGGTGGTACCCGGGTCCATGGCCGAACAGTTCCTCGCCCCGTTGCCGGTTCGCAAGCTCTGGGGCGTTGGGGAAAAAACAGCACGGGTCCTCCACGACGCCGGGTTCGACACGGTCGGGGCGGTGCAGGAGGCCCCGTACTCCTTGCTCCAGCGGCGCCTGGGCAAAGCTGCAGGCGCCCATTTGTACGAACTGTGCCGGGGAATCGACGACCGCCCCGTGGTCACTGAGCACGTTGAGAAGTCCATGGGCGCGGAACACACCTTCAGCTACGACACCGACGACGTGCGTGAGATCAAGTCTGCGATGCTCCAACTCAGCCACGATGTGGCCAGAAGAATCAGGGCCGCGGAGAGACGTGCCTATGGTGTTGCCATCAAGGTCCGCGACGAAGACTTCCACACGGTGAGTCGGGCACGAGCTCTCGAGCAGGGGGCCACCACGGGACGTGATGTCTACGAGGCTGCCGCAAGACTCTTCGACGACCTCGGGCCGCTTCCGCGCAGGATCCGGTTGGTCGGGGTCAGAGCGGAAAAGTTCGATGCCCACGACGCCGGGCGGCAGTTGTCGCTGTGGGATCAAGGGGCGGAGGATACGTTCGTGCACGAAGCAGAGTGGGGGCAGGCCGAATCCACCATGGACCTGATCTGGGCGAAATTCGGTCCCAGCGGTCTTCGTCCTGCGACCCTTTTGGAAGGCAGCATTTCCCCTCGCTACGAGAGGAAACAGGAAAAAGCGGAGGGGACCCGGACCGGTGATGGACCGGAGAGCGAGGAATGGCCGTCTCGGCAGTGAAATTGTGCGCGAGAAGCACTATTCTTAATGGACGGATGGAACACGGTGGTCCCCACCGTATTGACATCCCCCATCCCGGGAAGAGGAGATGACCATGCCACTGTCCGAACACGAGCAGAAGCTTCTCGAACAGCTGGAGCAGCAGCTGAACGCGGAGGATCCCAAATTCGCTCGATCGATGGATTCCGAAGGCTCGTCGTCGCGGGCTTCGGGCGGAGTGTCCGTGCGTTATCTGGTGCTCGGCATCGTCGTCGCGATCGTGGGCCTGGCCGTTGTCTTGGCCGGGGTAGCCACCAAACTCATCGTCCTGGGGGTCGTCGGATTCCTGCTGATGGGACTCGGCGTCTACATGGCCACGAGCAAGGGATCCTCCCGCAAGGGGAAGGGAAGGGCGAAAAGCCGCGGAGACCGCCCCACTTCTCCCCAGAACCAATCCACTCTGATGCAGAAACTTGAGAAAAAATGGGAGGAGCGCGGAGGACTGAGCTAAGTCCTCCACATTCCGCCCCACTTTCCTCCACGCGGGCGAAGGGCCGATACCTGGAAACGGTATCGGCCCTTTTTCGTGCCCACATCGGCCGCAATCCGCGGCGGTTCGAAGCGCGGTCAAATTTTCCTCCACCACGCCCCACCCCCGGGAACACGCGGCATTTTGGGGCTGATCTGCGGAAAGAGGGAATGAATGGGGGCGAAGGTGTTGCGTGTGGAGGGAAGTGGAGTAAAGTGGGGCAAGCAGGGGAGGCAAGGGTGGTTCCTTATCTTCCCTCGCATCCGAAACGGCGGATGCACGGAATGTGACCAGGGGAGGCGGTGGCGAGATGTTCCTCGGAACGTATTCGCCCCGTCTCGATGACAAAGGGCGACTGATCCTCCCCGCCAAATTCCGGGATGAGCTCTCGGAGGGTTTGGTTTTGACCAGGGGGCAGGAAAGGTGCTTGTACGTCTTCAGCGAGGCGGAATTCGAGCGGGTGCACGAACAGATGCGCCAGGCGCCGATTTCGTCGAAGCAGGCCCGAGATTACATTCGCGTGTTCCTCTCCGGCGCTTCGGATGAAGTCCCCGACAAGCAGGGGCGGGTCACCATCCCGCCGTCGCTTCGGGGGTATGCAGGACTTGAGAAAGAGCTCGCCGTGATTGGCGCCGGAACCCGGGCCGAGATTTGGGACGCTCAGGCTTGGGACGAGTACCTGCAGGAGAAGGAATCGGAATTCTCCGCGACCGACGAAGAAGTCATTCCCGGTCTGATGTGACCTCTGGTATGTGGTCTCCAGCCGGCAGTTCGGAATCGTCCTGGCTCAACTTCCCCTGAGCCAGGCCGAATGAGGGCCGAACTTGTTTGGATGGGGATCAGGTATCAGAGCTCTGCATCGCCGTGGGATGTCACGCAGCGAAAGCCAACGACCGGGCGTTGGCCGGACCATGGAACGGAGGCCCTGGGTGCACGCAGAGACCTCAGCCGGTATGCGCCCGGCCCATGAGCGCCATGTGCCGGTTCTGCTCGAACGTTGCATCGGCCTTCTGGAACCCGCGCTGCAAGGATCTTCCCCGATCGTCGTCGATGCGACGTTGGGTATGGGCGGGCACACCGAGAATCTCCTGGATAGGTTCCCGCGACTCACCGTGATTGGAATCGACCGTGATCCACAGGCGCATGCGCTTGCGGCCCAGCGCCTGAAGCGATTCGGCAATCGGTTCGTGCCGGTCCAGGCCGTCTACGACGAGATCTCGGAAGTATTGTCCTCGCGCGGAATACCCAGCGTCGACGGAGTCCTCTTCGATCTGGGCGTCTCCTCCTTGCAATTGGACGAGAAGGAGAGGGGCTTCGCGTATTCATACGACGCACCCTTGGACATGCGCATGAATTCGAGTGATGCGCTGACCGCTGAAATCATCGTTAACGAATATGACGAAAACGACCTCCGACGCATCCTGAGGAACTGGGGCGAGGAGAAATTCGCCGGTCGAATTGCCAAAGCTCTGGTTGAGGTTCGCCAAGAACACCGAATTACGACGACCGATGAACTGGTCAGCATCCTCCGAAAGGCGATTCCGGCGGCGGCGCAACGCAATTCGGGGCATCCCGCCAAGCGTACTTTCCAGGCCCTGCGCATTGAAGTTAATGGTGAGCTTGAGACTCTCGAACGGGCCGTTCCCGATGCACTGAATTCTCTCAGTATTGGCGGCCGTGTCGTAGCGGTGAGCTATCACTCACTTGAGGACAAAATTGTGAAGCGAGCTGTGGCGGCGTTGGCCGTATCCAAGGCTCCCAAAGGTTTTCCGGTCGAGTTGGAAGAGCATCAGCCCGAAGTCAAGGTCTTGACACGGGGCGCCGAAGGTCCAACCGACCAAGAAATTGACAGCAACCCGCGTGCGGCATCTGCGAAACTGCGTGCCGCCGAACGTATCCGTGAATCAAGGACGGCAGCATGAGTGCAGAACCGCAGTACACAGACTCGGAAACCGAGAACGGTGTACCCGCCGCCCTCCATTTGAGCGCGGTCAAGGAGCGACGCAACCTTCGCGTCGTCGGCGACGCCGAGATTCAGGATGAGCAGCATGAGCTCGCCGAGGCGGCGGAACCCCGCCGCCGCAAGCCGCTGGCCGTGCAGCCGGTCGCTCGTCGGCGTCGTCGGCTGTCCATGGTGGTCGCGACCATCCTGGGTGTTTGCGTCACGCTGGGCGTGGTGCTGTTGCTGAACATCTCGATGTCGTCCAATCAGTACGACCTGGTGCACCTTCGGGACCAGGAGCGCAGCCTCTCCGAGGAAAACCAGAAGATCAGCCAGGAGAACGAGTACCACCAGGCTCCGCAGAACCTGGCCATCAGGGCCTCGCAGCTCGGAATGGTCTCCGCGTCTGACCAGGCTCAGTTGGACCTGAAGAACTCGACCGTCTCCGGGACGCCGACTCCCGCCGAGAAGGCGCCGTCGGATCCGGAGGAGGCCAAGAAGAACGGCCAGACCAACCTCATCGATCCGCCCAAGGGCAGCGACACGGATGCTGCCAAGGATGCCGAGAAGCAGAAGAAGCAGGCCGAAGAGGACCAGAAGAAGCAGCAGGACAAGGACAAGAAGGACTCCGATTCCGAGAAGGACGAAGGATCCTCCAACTCCGACCAGCAAGCGAACAACGGTGGAGACCAGGGCGGCAACGGCCAGAACGCGAACCACGGCAACGGCTGACCCACGAGGTCACCCGAACCGCGGCCGTGGCGGAGCATACAGGCCCACGTGATGCCGTATCGTCCGTGCCAGGCTTTAGACTGAGAACTTCCGCCACGACGGCACGTCATGTACCGGACGCGCCGGTCACCGTGAAGTGAGGCGCGAGCCAACCACCCGTTGCGACGTTTCCCCCGGTCGGTAGGCCCGGGGCAGGAAGAGGAGTCAGTGGATTCTACGGAGGATCGGCCGGGCGACCCCAGCCAAGAGGGTCCCCGCGATGGGCGCTACGTCGAAGAGGATCGCGATCCCCAGACGGGAGAGGCACAGGGAATCCTGCGGCGCAGTTTCATCGGCATCTCGGCGTTTTTGGCCATGCTTGCGCTTCTGGTCGGGCGCCTCTTTTATGTCCAGGCCATCGATCCCACGGGCCGCGCGAAGAAAGCCCTCGACGATCGGCGCCGCACCCAGAAGATCCCGGCCCTGCGTGGTGAAATCCACGACACCGAGGGCAATGTTCTGGCCCGCTCCATCCAACGCTACAAAATCACCGCCGACCAGACCGCGGTGGCTCCGGTCAAGCGGTACAACAAGGACAAGAAGCAGGAAGAGCTCAGTGTCCAGGACGTGGTCTACAAGTTGGCCGACATCCTCAAAAAGCCGGACAACGAGGTCAAGGAAAGCCTCGACGGGGACAGCAAGTACGCCGTCGTCGCCGAGGAGGTGACGCCGGACGTCTACAACGCGATCATGGACATCGGTGCGGATTTCATTTACAGCGAGCCCGTATCGAAGCGCAGTTATCCCGACGGATCCATCGGTGGCTCCGTGGTGGGCTTCCTGAATTCCGAGGGCGCCGCGGGCGGCATAGAACTCCAATTCGACAAGGACCTCACGGGCAAGGACGGCGAACGAGTCTACGAAATCAGTGCGGATGGCATCCGCATTCCGGTGGGCGAGGACATCAACCAGCCCGCCGAAGACGGCAAGACCGTCCGGCTGACGATCAATCGGGACATCCAGTACTTCGCACAGCAGCAGGTCAAGGCCCGAGCCGACGAGCTGAAAGCGGAGTGGGGGACCGCCGTCGTCATGAGGATCAAGGACGCCTCGATCCTCGCCTTGGCCGATTCGTCGATGATTGACCCCAATAATTACGAGGACGCCGATTCCGGCGACTTTGCCGCGAGAGCGGTCAGCGCTGCGACGGAGCCGGGTTCGACCGAGAAGATCCTCACGACCTCAGCCGTCCTCGAAGAAGGCCTTTCCACGCCGACCTCCGGATTCGATGTTCCGGCCGAGCTGCACATCGACGGGCAGACCTTCACGGACGCCTTCGATCACGGTGCCGAGAAGAGAACTCTGACCGGTATTATCGCGGACTCGATGAACACGGGAACCGTGCTCGCGGGCAAGCAACTGGACAAGAACCAGCGACACGATTGGCTCAAGAAGTTCGGTGTCGGTTCCCTCACCGGTATCGAGCTGCCCGGCGAGAGCCGAGGAATTCTGACCCCTGCCAAGGAATGGGACGAACGCCAGCAGTACACGGTCTTGTTCGGGCAGGGCGTGTCCCAGACGCCGTTGCAGACGATGATGGCCTACCAGGCCGTGGCCAACGACGGAGTGCAGCTCAAGCCCCGAATCATCGATGCCGTGGTCGACAAGGACGGCAAGGAGAACAAGCATCCCGCCTCCGAGGGCAAGAGGATCGTCTCCAAGAAGACCTCCCAGCAGGTCAAGGACATTATGGAGACGGTTGTCACCGAAGGCGGGGCCAAAGAGGCCGCGGTCGAAGGCTGGCGCGTTGGTGGCAAGACCGGTACCGCCGAGGCCCCCGCGGACAAGGGCGGCGGTTATGACGGATATACGACGTCGTTCATCGGCGTCGCCCCCATCGATGACCCGCAGTACCTGGTCGGCATCGTGCTCCAACGGCCCCAGGGCGAGGTGACCGCCATTGGATGCACCACGGTGTTCTCCAAGATCATGGAGAAGGTCCTGCAGTACTACAAGGTTCCGCACTCGACCTCGAAACCCGTCGAGATACCGAAGTTCACGGACGGCGATCATGAATAGAACGCGATACTAAGCTATTGCTCGGGGGAGCGCGCGGCGCAGGCCCCCACGAGTCACACACACAAAAACCACACGGAAGAGAAGGATCGCACCCCATGCCCCTTGAGGATGAGCCAGCGGAGAGTGGTTCCGGTATCGGCAGTACCGGTCTGGAGGGGACCGCACAGAGCTTGCGTCCGCGGTCCGTTGCCCCACGGAGCCTTCGAGAGCTGGCCGACGCGATCGGCGCTCAGGGCCATTCGGTGCGGACCGAGGGGACCCTTGAGGTGACCGCGACCGGTATCAGCATGGACTCCCGCGAAGTACAGGCAGGCGACCTGTACGTGGCCCTTCCGGGCGCGAACGCGCACGGAGCCGACTTCATCGAGGGCGCGACACGCCGGGGCGCCGTCGCCGTGCTGACGGACGAGACCGGGTTGTCGACCGTCCGGGCACTGGGGCTTCAGATCCCGGTACTCGTCGTCGAACGAGTCCGCGACGTCGTGGGGCCACTGGCCGCCTTGGTGTATGCGAGCCAGCCGTCCTCGCCCGAGGTCCAGCGTCTGTTCGCCGTGACCGGCACCAACGGCAAGACGACCACCACGTACATGATCAACGCGATCATGGCGGCTCTCGGGCACACGACCGGTCTCATCGGGACCATCGAAATCCTCGCCGGAGGCCACGCGATCCCCAGCCAGCTGACCACCCCCGAGTCCACTCACGTCCACTCGCTCGTATCGGTCATGAGGGAACACGGGATCACCTCCGCCTCGATGGAGGTCTCCTCCCACGCGCTGGACTACAAGCGGGTGGACGGGCTCGTGTACGACGTCGCCGGCTTCACCAACCTGACCCAGGACCACCTCGATCTCCACGGCACCATGGATGCTTACGCCTCCTCGAAGGCCCAGCTGTTCACGCCGTCCCACTCTCGCCGCAGTGTCATCACGGTCGACGATGCCTGGGGCCGTTCCATGGCCGACAAGGCCCGGGACGCCCAGGGGGAGCAGGCCGTGATCACCCTCTGGACCGACTACGGGCGAGGAAGCAAACAGCCTGCCGATCAGGAGCCGGCCGACTGGACGCTCACTGCCGTCCAACCGCACGGCATCGGACACAGCTTGGTGCTCACGCACCGCGACGGACGAGAACTTCGGGCAACGACCGGACTTCCGGCCGACTTCAACGTCTCCAACGCCGCCCTCGCGGTGGCCATGGTTGCAGAGTCGGGGGTCGATGAACGCGCCCTCCAAGACGTGCTGTCCGCCCCCGAATCCCTGACGCCCTTGGTCCCGGGACGGATGCAGGTCATTTCCCAGGAGCCAGTGGCAATTGTCGATTTCGCCCACAACGCCGATGCGCTCGAGCGAGCCTTGGGCGCGGTGGACCCCGGCACCGACAGTAAGGGCAAGGTCATTATCGTCTTTGGAGCCACGGGACAGCGCGACCAGACGAAGCGTCCCACGATGGGTGCGGTCGCTGCACGCAACTCGGACGTGGTGATCGTGACCGACGACGATCCCCACAACGAGGCGCCGGGCCCCATCCGAGATGCGGTGGCGGCCGGCGCGCGGGAGGCCATCGAAGCCGGCGCTCGGGCCGGAACGGTCGAGAACGTTGCCCCGAGGGCGAGAGCCATCGAACGCGCCGTGGAACTGGCCGGACCCGAAGACTCGATCCTCGTCGCGGGCCGTGGTCATGAAGTCAGTCAGGACATCGCCGGGGTGGACAACGCCCTCGACGATCGTGAGGAATTGCGGAGCGCGCTTCGCACGTGGCAGGCGCGCCGAAACGCCGCAGGAGGAAACCGATGATCGAACTGTCAGCACGAGAAATCGCCGAGGCCGTCCAGGGCACCCTGGTCGGGCTCGAGGAAGGGGCGGAAGATTCGGTGCGATGCACCTCCGCCACCACCGACTCGCGCGAGGTCGTCGAAGGAACCCTGTTCATCGCCAAGCCGGGAGAGGTCACGGACGGGCACCGATTCATCGGCAGCGCACGGGAGGCTGGTTCCCCGCTCGCCCTCGCCGAACGGGAGATTCGCGACGACGAAGGCCGGATCCTTCCCAGCGTGATCGTTCCGGAGGTTGTCGAAGCCATGGGCCGTCTCGCCCACGACATCGTGCGTCGCCTCAAGTCCGAGGGCCAGGTGACCGTGCTCGGTATCACCGGGTCGGCGGGGAAGACGACCACGAAGGACCTGCTCCGGGGCATCTTCAACGAACACGGTCCCACCGTGGCACCCGTCGGCTCGTACAACGGCGAGGTCGGCGTTCCGCTGACCGTTTTCCGCGCAGACTGGGACACCCAGTTTCTCGTGATCGAGATGGGGGCCAATCACGTCGGGAACATTCGATACCTCTGCGACATCGTGAATCCCGATTTCGGGGCCATCCTCAAAGTCGGTACCGCCCACGCGGGCGAATTCGGCGGCGTCGAGAACATCGCGATCACCAAGTCGGAGCTGGCCGACGGCGTCGTGCCGACCGGCGGGGTCGCGCTCAATCTCGACGACCCCAGGGTTGCTGCCATGGAGGACAAGGCCACGGCCGAGGTGACCTGGTTCGGGGTCGAAGGACGCCACGTGCGGGACATCGAAGCGCCCGTGGTCCGCGCCTCCGAGGTGAGGACCGACCACAGCGGCTGTCCCCAATTCCGTCTGACGTTCCCCGAGGGGGACTCGTACGAGGTCGCGTCCAAACTCATTGGCGAACACCACGTGTACAACCTGTTGGCCGCGGCGACCCTTGCGCACGCCGCGGGAATTCCCGCGGGAGACATCGCCCGAGCTCTCAGCGAGCTGGGGGCGGTCAGCCGGTACCGCATGGAACGCACCGATCGGCCCGACGGCGTGACCGTGATCAACGACGCCTACAATGCGAATCCCGAGTCGATGGCCGCGGCACTGCGGACGTTGGCCCAGATGGGGCGCGATGCCGAACCGCCACGTCGCACCTGGGCTGTGCTCGGCGCCATGCTCGAACTGGGCGACGCCTCGCGCGATGAACACGATAAACTCGGTCGGGACGTCGTTCGCCTGAACATCCCCAAGCTGATCGCCATCGGCCAGGAAGCGGCGCCAATCTTCAACGCCGCCCACCTGGAGGGCTCCTGGGGAGAAGAAGCCGTGTGGGTCGAGACGACCGAGCAAGCATTCGAAATTCTCCGACGTGACCTGCGTGAAGGCGACATTGCCCTCTTCAAGTCCTCCAGAGATGCCGGCTTGCTCCACTTGGGGGATAGAGTTGCTCAGGACCGAACCGGCGTCGACCCGACCGGACCCGAAACAAGGTAGGAAGGCACAAAGTACCGCATGATCTCCATTCTGCTGGCGGCGGCCTTTGGCCTCATCCTCTCGCTCGTCGGAACGCCGCTGTTTACCAAATTGTTGGTCAGGCAGCAGTACGGCCAATTCATTCGTGAGGACGGCCCCACGAGCCACCAGACGAAGCGCGGCACGCCGACTATGGGCGGCGTCGTCATTATTGTCGCGACCCTTCTCGCGTTCTTCCTCGCATTGGCCATCAATGGCCTCGTATTCGGGGGAAACCCCGTTCCGTCGGTGTCCGCTCTGCTTCTGCTGTTCCTGATGATAGGAATGGCCGGCGTCGGGTTCATCGACGACTTCAAGAAGATCGCCCGGAAACAGTCCCTCGGCCTGACGCCCAAGGGGAAAATCCTGTTGCAGGGGACGGTGGGGATCATCTTCGGTGTCCTCGCCCTGACGATCCCCAACGAGAACGGATGGACACCGGCCTCGACCCACATTTCCTTCACGAGGGACATCCCGTGGCTGGATCTCTCCTTCGGTCTCCCGATCCTGGGCATCATCCTCTTCGTGGTGTGGGCGAACCTCATCTCGACGGCGACCACCAACGCCGTGAACCTCACCGACGGGCTCGATGGTCTCGCCACGGGCGCATCGATTCTGGTCTTCTCGGGGTACCTCATGATCTCGATGTGGCAGGCCAATCACCTGTGCGAATCCGTGTCGCCCGGGGCCGTCTGCTACGAGGTACGCGATCCCGCCCAGCTGTCCGTGGTCGCCGCGGCGCTTGTGGGCGCGCTGATCGGCTTCCTCTGGTGGAACACGTCTCCCGCGACGATCTTCATGGGCGACACGGGATCCCTGGGACTCGGCGGAGCCCTCGCGGCGTTCGCCATGCTGACCCGGACCGAGATCCTCCTGGTCCTGTTGGCCGGTCTTTTCGTCATGATCTCGGCATCCGTGATCATCCAGGTCGGATACTTCAAGATCTCGGGAGGAAAGCGTGTGTTCAAGATGGCACCGCTGCAGCACCACTTCGAGCTCAAGGGCTGGAAGGAAGTGACCGTGGTGGTTCGCTTCTGGATCATTGCCGGCCTCTTCGTCGCCCTTGCCCTGGGAGTGTTCTACGGTGACTGGCTCATCAGTCATGGAGGTGTGACGCTCTGATGCGATCGACCCAAGAGAATCCCGACGTCGGCAACCCGCGCCTCGAGTCCCTGACGACCTGGGACTCCGACTGGGCGGACCTGCGAGTCGTGGTCGCGGGGATCGGGGTGTCAGGTTTCGCGGCCGCGGATACGCTGATCGAACTCGGCGCACGAGTCGTGGTCGTCGACGGCAAGGACACCGAGGAGAACCGCTACAAACGCCAGACCCTCGAGATCGTCGGCGCGGCGGACGTCACGCTCGGCGACGACGCGATGGACGCATTGCCCGACGTCGAGGGGCAACGTCCGGACGTCGTCGTGACCTCACCGGGCCTGCGGCCGAGCCTCGGAATCCTGGCCCAGGCCGCGCGCGAAGGCATCCAAATCTGGGGAGAGGTCGAGTTGGCCTGGAGGCTGCGCCGGCGCGAAGGCCGGAAGACCGCCGAATGGGTGTGCGTGACCGGGACCAACGGCAAGACGACAACGGTCGGAATGACGGAATCCATGCTGCAGGCGGCTGGGCTCAAGGCCATCGCCGTCGGCAACGTCGGCACACCCATCCTGGACGCACTTCGTGACCCGGTCGAGTACGAAGTCTTCGCCGTTGAGCTGTCGAGCTACCAATTGCACTGGTCCTCATCGCTCGAACCCTTGGCCTCCGTGGTCCTCAACATTGCGGAGGACCACATCGACTGGCACGGCAGTTACGAGAACTACCAGGCGGACAAGGCCAGGATCTACGAGAACACCAAGGTCGCGTGCGTCTACAACGCATCCGCACCCCTCACCGAGAAGATGGTCGAGGACGCCGACGTGCAGGAGGGATGCCGGGCGGTGTCCTTTACGACCGACACGCCGTACTTGTCCCAGCTCGGAGTCGTGGACGGTCTGCTGGTCGACAGAGCTTTCGTCGAAGAACGGCGGAGCTCCGCGGCCGAACTCGCCTCGGTCCAGGACACGGGCGAATTGCCGACCAAGCACACCGTGGAGAATGCCTTGGCCGCGGCGGCACTCGCCCGGGCTGCCGGTGTGGAGCCCGTCGCCGTGCGTGACGGCCTGCGTTCGTACGAACCCGGGGCACACCGGATTCAGCCTGTCGCCACCACGCACGGCGTTCTTTGGGTCAATGATTCCAAGGCCACGAACCCCCACGCCGCGGACGCTTCGCTGGCGTCCTTCTCTCCGGTGATCTGGATTGCCGGGGGCCTGTCGAAGGGCGTCGCCTATGACGAACTCGTCGAGAAGCACGCTGATCGGCTCAAGGGCGTCGTGCTGATCGGCACCGATACCGAGTCATTGCTCCAAGCACTGGACCGCCACGCGCCGCACGTTCCGGTGCTCCGTGCCGCCGAGGGAATCTCGGCCCCCGTCGAGGACGGCCGGGCCGTCATGGCTCAGGCCGTGCGTCTCGGACACGATCTGGCCGAACCCGGTGACACGGTGCTCATGGCGCCCGCGGCGGCGTCGATGGACCAGTTCACGACCTACGCCGAGCGCGGCAACGCTTTCATCGAATCGGTCACCGAGCTCGTAGAAAGCATCCAGGACCACGACCCCGACGAAGGCGACCGCTCCTCATGAGTACCGCAGCCCCGGAACAACCGCGGAACCGCCGCAAGGACACCCTGTGGACCCGACTCGCCGAGGGCTACAGGTACGTGACCAGGCCCCTGTACCGCTGGGTGGCCACGGGGTCGATGACGAGCGCCTCGGTGGGGATAGCGGTTTCCTCGATCGGTCTGACGATCCTCGGGTGCATGATGGTGCTCTCGGCCTCCTCGGTCGAACAGCTCAGCCACGGGCAGTCCCCGTACGGTCTGTTCCTGAGGCAGGGTCTCTTCGCCCTGGGAGGCATCGTCGCGATGTTCGTGGCAAGCCGGATCAGGATCTCCGTCTGGAAGAACCGGAAGCTGACGTATTGGCTGATGGGGATATCGCTGTTCATGCTTCTGCTGGTGCTTTCCCCCTTGGGCAAGGAGGTCAACGGAAACAGGAACTGGTTGGGCCTCGGACCGCTGAGCTTCCAGCCTTCCGAGATCGCCAAGTTCTCACTGCTTCTCTGGGTCGTCTGGTCACTGGCAAAATCCACGCGTGTTGCCACCAGCGCCCGGGAAGCACTGCTTCCCTCGTGCCTTGGTTTTCTCGGTGTCTGCGGGCTGGTGATCATCGGTGGTGACGCGGGTACCTGCATCGTCTTCGCACTGATCTATGTCAGTGCCCTGTGGTTCGCTCGTGCTCCGCGCAAGATTTTCACTCGATCCCTGCTGATCGGGGCGGCGCTGATGGTGCTGATCGTCGTCGCTCGCCCACACCGCCTGAGCCGAGTCATTACCTGGCTCTTCCCCTCGACCTGCACGCAGGGGCAGGAGTGCTACCAGGCCAACTCGGGCATGGCGGCGCTGGCCACAGGATCGTGGTGGGGAGAAGGCCTGGGCCAATCCCGTCAGAAGTACAGCTACCTGCCCGAGGCGCACAACGACTACATCATCGCGATCCTCGGCGAGGAGCTCGGATTCATCGGTACCTGCGTGGTGATCGCTCTGTTCACCGTGCTGGCGCTCTGCCTGGCACGCATCATCCTCCGGTCGAGCGATCGCTTCGTCCGGTTGGCCGCCGCAGGAATCATGGCGTGGTTCGTCGGCGAGACCTTCGTCAACATCGGCATGGTCACCGGGCTGCTTCCTGTCATCGGCATTCCGTTGCCGTTCATCTCGTACGGAGGTACATCCTTGATGATGTCCTTATTCGCCTCCGGGTTCGCGATGTCTTTGGCCAAGACGCCCACGCACCCGGCCATGAGCCTCACATCCCTCGACCCCGACGACGCACACGTAAACTAGGGACCGCTCGCAGGGCCCTGATTCAGGGGGCAGACAGACCATTAGACCATTGGGAGAGACGAGACCATGACCAAGCCACTGTCCGTAGTCGTTGCGGGAGGCGGAACCGCGGGGCATATCTCTCCGATGCTCGCCATCGCCAACGCCGTCAGGGAGATGGAGCCGGAATCCCGCATCGTCGCGGTCGGGACGGCGTCGGGAATGGAAACCCGGCTGGTCCCGGAGGCCGGGTATGACCTCGAATTCGTCGATCGAGTTCCCATGCCGCGGAAGCCCACGGTGGATCTGCTCAAACTTCCGGTCAGGTTGCGCCGCGCCGTGAACCAGGGCCGCGAGATCTTGCGCCGGAATGAGGCCGACGTCGTGGTCGGCGTCGGCGGTTACGTGTGCACGCCCATGTATCTGGCGGCTGCCCAGGAGAAAATCCCAGTCGTGATCCACGAGGCCAATCAGCGCCCAGGTCTGGCCAACAAGGTCGGTGCGCGTCGGGCGGCGGTCGTGGCCACGGCCTTCGAAGGGACACCGATTCCTCACGGACAACACGTGGGCATGCCCATGCGTCCGCAGATCTCCGGTTGCGATCGGGCCGCCGAGCGCGCGGGGGCACGCCAGCTCCTCTCGCTCCAGGAGGATTTGCCGACCATCATTGTCACCGGCGGATCGCTGGGTGCCCAGAACATGAACCGAACGATCTCCGACGTCGTCGAGAGGCCCGAGTGGCAAGAATCCGGCGTCCAGATGCTGCACATCACGGGTCGGGGGAAACAACTTCTCGGCGCGGACGGGGCACCGCTCGAGGCCCCGGGCTACCATCAGGTCGAATACATCGACGGCATGGAGAACGTCTACGCCGCATGCGATCTCCTGGTGGCCCGTTCCGGAGCCGCGACGGTCAGTGAGGTCGCCGCAGTCGGTTGCCCTGCCGTTTTCGTGCCTCTGCCGATCGGCAACGGCGAACAATCCCTCAACGCCAAGGACCTGGTCGATTCCGGGGCCGGCCTCATGGTCGAGGACAAAGAATTCACGGCCGAATGGTTCGTCGACAACGTGCTGTCCACGGTGACCGACCAGGAGCGTTTGGACCGGATGTCCTCGAACGGTTACCGTCACGGTATTCGGGATGCTGCACAGCACATGGCCCGATTGATCGCACAATCGGCGCGACACGAAGGGAGCGCCTGACCATGGGCTCATCGCACAGATCGGGGGAGCAGCAGGGATTGCTGCCCGAATCCATGAACCCACCGTTTCCTGAACGCATTCGCCCCGAGGACCTCGGACGCGTGCACTTCATAGGGATGGGCGGGACAGGCATGTCCGCCGTGGCGGACCTGCTGGTCTCTCGCGGCCTCGACGTCAGTGGATCCGACATGAAACACAACGCGGCGCTGGACGTGCTCGAGGGCAAAGGCGCTCGCGTCTTCGTACCGCAGGACGCCGCCAATATCGAGGGTGCGCAGACCGTGGTCGTCTCCACCGCGATCAAGGAGTCGAACCCCGAGCTCGCCGCGGCGCGGTCCGCGGGCCTTCGCGTGATCCACCGTTCGGATGCTCTGGCATCGGCGATGGCGGATTCGAGGACGATTGCCGTCGCCGGCACGCATGGGAAAACGACCACGAGCTCGATGATTGCCGTGATGCTTGATGGTCTGGGTGCCCGTCCGTCTTTTGCAGTGGGTTCGACGGTCGCTGTTCTCGGCACGAATGCCGCGCTGGGCGCCACGGGCCCCGAGAACTGGTTCGTCGCCGAAGCCGATGAATCCGACGGCTCTTTCGTCAAATACAACCCCTCGGTCGCCGTGGTCACCAACGTGGAACCCGACCACCTGGACTTCTACGGTAGCCCTGAGGCCGTGACGGCCGCATTCGATCGATTTGTGCAGACCATGACCGACGACGGCGTCTTGGTCGCCTGCGAGGATGACGCCGGCTCCCGCGCGCTCGCCGAATCCCGACGAGCTGAGAACCGTCCCGTGGTCACCTACGGGACAAACGAGGGCGCCGACCTCCGTATCACGGATATCAGCGGCGAAGGCACCCGAAGCACAGCCAGGGTGGACTGGGACTTCCGAGCGGGCAGCACGAATCTGACCGGAACGGCCGATCTGGAGCTATCGGTCCCGGGCCAGCACAATCTGAGGAACGCCGCGGCAGCTCTGTGCTGCGCTCTCATCGGGGGGTTCGACGCGGCCGACGCCGCGAGGGCTCTGACCGCGTTCACCGGATCGGCACGCCGGTTCGAGTTCAAGGGCGAACGCCGCGGAGTCAGGGTCTACGACGACTACGCGCATCACCCGACGGAGGTCGCTGCGGCCCTCGAAGCCGCTCGGACGGCGTCGGGCGGGCACAACGTGTACGCGGTCTTCCAGCCTCATCTGTTCTCCCGCACGCGAGAATTTGCGGTCGAATTCGCCGAAGCCCTGTCTCTTGCCGACCGGGCGTACGTGGTCGATATCTTCCCGGCGCGAGAAGAGCCGATCGAGGGCGTGACGAGTCGCCTCATCACCGAGTCCGGTCACACTGAGGTCAGGTACGCGTCCAGCTCGGGCGAAGCCGCAGGACGTGTGGCCTCCGCGGCCTCCGAGGGCGACATCGTGATGACGATCGGGGCAGGTGACGTGACCACGTTCGGGGACAAGATCCTCAACGAACTGTCCGAAGGCGGGCCGTCCACGGCCCGGGATGAATCGTGAGTCCGGCACGCAGGCCGCGTCTGCCCCGCAGCAACCAGGGCAAGAAAGATACCGAGACGAAGCCGGCCGCAGGCACATCAGCATCCTCCGAGTCCGGAGAACCGGCGACGGTTCGTGTCAACGATCCGTCCAAGGTCCGTGTGGTGCCGGTAGAAGATTCGGGCCAGGCCGAGTCGCCGGACACCGCAGAAACCACGCCCGGCGCGTTGACGAGGCACGAGGCATCGGGGGAAGAGGGCGGCCGGGAAACTCGGGCCGATCGATCATCCCATCCCGACCCCGAGGAAGGCACTGCCGGCGAAAAATCGGATCAGGACAACATTGTTGCCTTCCCCGGACGCCGCGCCGATCGTGGCCGCAGGGTGGGGAGGAGCAGTGCAGACTCATCGTCTTCGGACGGAGATGCCCAGGGGAGGCCTTGGCGCAGCAGACGACGGAAAGTCCTCCTGAGCCTGGGCGTGTTCGTGGTGGCCGCAGTCCTGTTCTTCGGCATCGTCTTCTTCTCGCCATTGCTCGCGACACAGAAGGTCACGATCGAGGGGGCCAACCTGACGGACAAGGCCTCCCTCCAGAAGTCTCTGGACTCCCTCAAAGGCAAGCCTCTGACACGCGTCACGACAAAGGACGTCGAGAACAAGGTCGGTGACGACATCGCCGTGCAGAACGTGAGCATCGAGGCGCACCCGCCGCACGAACTCGTGGTGACCATCCACGAGCGGGCCCCCGTGGCGGTCGTGAAGTCCGGGGACCAGTACATTCTGGTCGACAAGGACGGCGTCGCCATCGGGTCGAAGAAGTCGGTCGAGGAAGCCGGAGTGCCGTTGCTCGACGGCGGTCCGGATGCGGTCAAGAGCGACGCCTTCGATTCCGCGGTGCAGGCCCTGCAGACGCTGCCACGGTCCCTGCTCAACCAGCTCAACAAGGTCGACGCCGAGTCATCCAACAACATTCAGCTGGACATGAAGGACGGGTCGAAGGTCAAGTGGGGCACCGGTGAAGACAGCGACTACAAGGCCGAGGTCCTGAACAGCTTGGTGCAGGGCCTGAAGGACAGCGGCGGTGCATCGGTCTACGATGTCTCGAGCCCAGACCGACCGGTCACCAAATAGTCGCGGAATCACAAACTGAAGGTTCTAGTAGAGGTTTAAATTTCTGAGTCAGGACACAATATTTGCCGGAAATTCTTAGACTCCAATCGGCAAATCGGTACGACACGGCAACAGGTGGTTGGTACTGTAGACCTGGTATAGGAACAAGCTGGGCGCAGGTGCCGAGTGTTGAATCTCAACCTTCAAGTGACGGTTCAAGCTACGGAATCATGTGTTTCGGCTTCACACGCTAAGACGAGGATCCCCATGGACGTAACAACTCCCCAGAATTACCTCGCCGTCATCAAGGTCGTCGGCATCGGCGGCGGCGGCGTCAATGCGGTCAACCGCATGATCGAGGTCGGTCTTCGCGGTGTCGAATTCATCGCGATCAACACCGACGCCCAGGCACTGCTGATGTCGGATGCCGACGTCAAGCTCGACGTCGGGCGCGAGATGACCCGCGGACTCGGCGCGGGTGCGAATCCGGAGGTCGGCCGTCAGGCCGCCGAGGATCACGACGAAGAGATCGAGGAGGTCCTCAAGGGGGCCGACATGGTCTTCGTCACGGCCGGCGAGGGCGGCGGAACCGGTACGGGCGGTGCTCCCGTTGTTGCCCGCATAGCACGGTCGCTCGGTGCGTTGACGATCGGCGTCGTGACCCGTCCGTTCACTTTCGAGGGGCGTCGTCGGTCCAACCAGGCCGAGACCGGTATCGAAGCACTGCGCGACGAGGTCGACACGCTCATCGTGATCCCCAACGATCGACTCCTGTCCATCTCCGACCGCAACGTGTCGATGCTTGACGCATTCAAGTCGGCAGACCAGGTTCTGCTCTCCGGTGTCCAAGGCATCACGGATCTCATTACGACTCCCGGTCTGATCAACCTCGACTTCGCGGACGTCAAGTCCGTGATGCAGGGGGCCGGGTCCGCTCTGATGGGTATCGGCTCCGCTCAGGGCGAGGATCGGGCCGTCAAGGCGGCCGAGTTGGCGATAGCTTCTCCGTTGCTCGAGGCCTCGATCGACGGCGCGCACGGTGTGCTCCTGTCGATTCAGGGCGGATCGGATCTCGGCCTGTTCGAGATCAACGAGGCCGCTCGCCTGGTGCAGGAAGTTGCCCACCCGGATGCCAACATCATCTTCGGCGCCGTGATCGATGACGCCCTGGGCGACGAAGCCCGTGTCACCGTCATCGCTGCGGGCTTCGACTCGCTCAACCCCGAGACGAACAGCAACGAGAACAACGCGGCGGCGAACCAGGCTCAGAAGACCCAGCAGACCTATGGCGGCGGTGCATCGCAGCCCGCCAAGGTCGCCGAGAACCCCCAGCGGGGCAGCGGCTCCTACTCGAGCAACTCCTTCGGCGGCGGGTCAGGGTCCCAGTGGCAGGACGACTCGGATGTTCCGGCCAACGCCGGCTTCGACCTGGACCTGCCCCCGGTCGTGGGCAACGACGGAGAGAGCTCCTCGTCGTCCAAGAAGTCCGGCAAGGATTCCCTGGACGTCCCCGACTTCCTGAAGTAACCCTTAATGAGACGCGTGTGAAGCCGACGGGGCGGGACGAGATGATCGTCCCGCCCCGTTCTTTCTGTCCCGGACAGATACCGACCCCAGGGCCGAGGAGAAACCATGACCGACAAATCATCCTCTCTCGACGGAGCGGTTCCGCGCCCGAGATCGGAAGTCCTCCGCCATCGCGTGGACCTGCCCCATGGCGTGTCCATCGGGTTCACCGGACTGGGGGCTGGCAACCTCGGTCTGCATGTACCGGGAACTTCCGATCCGCAGGAGAATCGTCGCCTCCTCGAACAGGCCATGGGGGTTGAGGGTGGAACGCTGCTCTTCCTCGAGCAGGTCCACGGAACACGGGTGGCCGACGCCGATCAGGCGCCCGTGGTGCCGGCGGGGTTGAGCCCGCACGAGGAACGTGAATTCGCTCCTGTCGCCGATGCTGCGGTCACGGCCACGGGCCGACCTCTTGCGATCATGACGGCCGATTGCCTGCCGGTGGTCCTGGCCACTGAGCGCGAGGACCTGTTCGCCGTGGCCCACGCGGGGCGCAAGGGCCTGCTGGACGGGGTCCTGCCGAACGTCGTCGATGCCCTGAAGTCATACGATGCCCGAGAGATCCGCGCATGGATAGGGCCTGCGATTTGTGGCGACTGCTACGAGGTTCCGGAAGAGATGGTGGCTGCGTCGAGCCGGACGCATGCGGGGATCGCCTCGACCACGCGCTGGAACACGCCGGCTCTCGATCTGCCTCGTGCGGCCCGTATTCAGCTCCAGGACCTGGGGGTGGAGGTGCAACCGGGAGAGCACGATGAGTGCACGTACGAGACGCAGGATCTCTACTCGCACCGCCGCGCCCCAGGGCAAGGACGAATTGCGGGTCTCGTGTGGCGGTCCGAGGGCTCGGCGCGGTAGGCCGCTTCTCGGACGTCGCCCCTTTGACCGCCAAGGAAGGACAATGACCTTGAGTGAATTGAGTTACGCCCCCGAACGGGCGAAAGAGCTCGCCGAAGCGCACGCCCGCGTCCGGGCGGAGATCGACGAATGGGCGGCCGAGACGCCCCGAGATCTCCGCCCAGCCTCTGGTGGCGTGGAGTTGATGACCGTGACGAAATTCTTCCCGGCCTCCGACGTCGCAGCCCTGTACGACGCCGGGGTGCGCGTTTTCGGAGAGAACCGCGACCAGGAGGCCTCCGCCAAGGCGGCAGCGCTCGCCGGCTACGCGGAGGGGGACCCGCCCGCGTGGAACTACATCGGCCAGCTGCAGTCGAACAAGGCCAAGTCCGTGGTCAAGTACGCGACGGCGGTCCACTCGGTCGATCGATCCTCACTCGCCAGTGCGTTGGGCAAGGCCTACCGGTCCGCCGTGGCCCGGTACGAGTCCGAAGAGGGGCCCGAGCCGGCCTCAGCAGCCAGCGGAGGACTCGAATGCCTGATCCAGGTCGGTCTTGATGACGCCGGAGCAACGCCGGGAGAAGCCGCTCAAGGCGCCCGTGGCGGAGCTGACCCCGAGGACATCTGGCGAATCGCGGACCACATTGCCGAGGCTGACGGTCTCCGTGTCGGCGGCCTGATGGCCGTGGCCCCGCTCGGAACGGCTCCGGGGCAGGCGTTCGAGAAACTGTGGAACCTCAGCGTGCAATTGCGGCACCGCCATCCCGAGGCCTGGAAGATTTCGGCGGGGATGAGCAACGATATGCGCGAGGCGATACGATGGGGGTCGACCAGTGTCCGCGTGGGCAGCGCGATCATGGGTCGACGTCCCAGCAACACCTGAGTATTCCCTGGATCAGGCGTGTTGCCGACTGCAATTGCCCAAGTCGGTGGGAATAATGGAGCCATTGGCGGGTAGCGCCCGTCTCAACGAACAATTCTCGAGGAGTTCACATGGCCGGAACACTGCGCCAGGCGATGGTCTTTCTTGGCCTCGCCGACGACGGGTACGAGGCCCAGCCCGCGTCGCATCAACCCGCGCCTCAACAGCGCCGGGCCGAGCCCGAAACTGCGGCACAGCCGTATGCCCAGTACGAGGAACGAGCGCCGCGCGAGGCCGAAGCCGGGGAAGCCGCGACCGCGGTCTCGGCGCGACCCGAGGCTGAGGCCGAACCGCGTCGGTCGGAAGCCGCCAGAACCGAGGAGCGGAGAAATGGTGCGAGTCGACCCGCCCCTGAGCGGGGGGTGCGTGAGGCGGCTCCAGCCGTTCGGTCCTCCGAGGGCTCCGCGGCTCCTGCTCGTCGAGACACCGAACAAGCCAGGGACGAGGTGCGCGATGACTATCGCGCTCCCGTGACCCCGATCAACCGTGCCGCGGCACAGACCGAAAGCGACAACGAATTGCGACGTATCACCACCATTCATCCTCGTTCCTACAATGATGCGAAGGTGATCGGAGAATCTTTCCGGAACAACATCCCCGTGATCATGAACGTCACGGACATGGATGTGGCCGAGGCCAAGCGACTGGTCGATTTCTCGTCCGGTCTGACGTTCGCGCTGAACGGAAGCATCGAGAGGGTCACGGAGCAGGTCTTCCTGCTCACCCCCGCGAACCTTGAGGTCCTCGCTTCGGAAGATGTTTCGTCGTCGGCTCCCGACACGGACGACTCGCTCTTCAACCAGAGCTGAGGCCGATAATTATCGATCCGTCCGGCGTGAGAAAGGTGCAACCAGGTGATTTCGGCTCTGGCCATCATTGACTTCGTCCTCTACTTGGCGTTCCTGGTGCTGATGTTCAGGCTCATCCTGGACTGGGTGCAGACCTTCGCGCGTTTCTGGCGTCCGAAGGGTGTCGCCCTGGTGTTCGCTTCGTCCGTCTATACCGTCACTGATCCTCCGATGAGGCTCATGCGCAAGTGGATTCCGCCGTTGCGCATCGGGACCGTTTCCCTGGATATGGGGTTCCTGGTCCTGTTGATCGCGTTGAGCATCGTACGTGCCATCGTCGGATCGTCCCTGGGCTCCATGCTCATGTAGACGGTTACCGGGCCGTGAGCCCGGACCGGACGCCGCATTCGGCGCTCAGCGTATACCCAGATATTTCTCATAGCCTCGCGTGTGAATCATTAAGATGTGATGCAGGGACGAGCCACGCGACATCAGCCCTGGGCTCGGAGACACAGACTTGCGGGAATCCTCTACCGAGGGTTGCCCGCGCAGACCTATGGTGCGACTGCCGCCGCATCGACGAAACAAGAGGTGTTTATTCATGGCATTGACTCCGGAAGAGGTCATCAACAAGACCTTTCAACCCACGAAGTTCCGCGAAGGGTACGACCAGGAAGAGGTCGATCTCTTCCTGGACGAGGTCGTCGCCGAACTCCGCCGTCTGAACAAGGAGAACGAGGAGCTTCGCGGAAAGCTTGAGGAATCGGGGATCGACCCCGCGGCCGGTGGGGCCTCCGCCGATGGCGCGAACAGCACCTCGAGCTCGCAGAGCGCCGATTCGGCCGGGGCCCAGGGCGCCGACGCCGCCTCCGTGGCAGCCTTGAACGTCGAATCGGACTCGAGCTCCGACGTCGAACCGGAGAACCTCGATTCCGAAATCCACCCCAGCAACGAGCAGGTTCCGACCGCGGCCGAGAAGGATGAGTCAGCTCCGGCCGATTCCTCGGTGTCGGGCGAGAACTCGGGTTCCGCGGCCGGCGTCCAGACGGCCGGGGCCACCGGACAGAATACCGTCCAGGGCCAGTCGACCGAGTCCGCGGCATCCGCCGCCGCCGTGATCGCGATGGCCCAGCGTCTGCACGACGATTACGTGTCGCAGGGCGAGTCCGAGAAGGCACGCCTCATCGAAGAAGGCCAGACCACGGCCAATTCCATGCTGAGCGAGGCCGAGGCCAAGCGCTCCGAGATTCTCGCCTCCCTCGAGGAGTCCAAGACCAATCTGGAGACCGACGTCGAGACCCTGCGCAGTTTCGAGACCAAGTACCGCCGCGATCTGAAGGCCTACTTGGAAGGCAAGCTCACGGATCTGGAGCAGTCGCCCCGCGTGGAGCCGACCGAGGCCCGCTAGGCCGACGGTCCGCACAGCGTAGGACCGGCATTGACGGGGCCAGCAGAGTTTCTCTGCTGGCCCCGTTGCCGGATCGGGCACCATGATCCCTTCAAGAGCATCGTCAGGAGTACGAGCAAGCGTGAGCGAAGCAGCCGCACGGACCGCGACCACCGGGCGTCGTCGTGTCTACCACATGGCCGGATTGGTGCTCCTGGTGGTCCTCTACCTCGGAGACCAGTTGTCCAAACTGGCCGTGGTGACTCACATGGTCGAGGGACAAGCGATACCGGTGGTGGACGGTCTCTTGTGGTGGCGTTTCATCCGCAACCCTGGGGCCGCTTTCTCGATGGGCGAGTCGGTGACCTGGGTCTTCACGATCATCATGGTTGTGGTCGCGGCGATTGTTCTCTACTACCTGCCGCGCGCGGGCACACGGGGGTGGATTCTTGCCCTGTTCGGACTCTTGTCGGGAGTTCTGGGCAACCTCACCGACCGGCTTTTCCGGGAGCCCGGATTCGGGAGGGGACACGTGGTGGATTTCGTATCGGTGCCGCACTATGCGATTTTCAACGTGGCCGATGCGTGTATTTGTGTGAGCATTGCGGTGATTGCCATCCTCGTGCTCCGGGGGATTCCCCTGGAGGGGCGTCATGGTGATTCCGCGGGCACCGAGGCCGAAGGAGGCGCATCGTGAGCGAATACGTCTTGGGACAGCACGAATGGACGGTGTCCTCTGAAGACGCCGGTACCCGGCTGGACGCCTTCCTCGCGGATCGCACGAACCAGTCCCGCTCCGCGGCGGCGTCGTGGTGCGCGGACGGCCGCGTGACGGTGACCGAACGGGGCCGGTCGGTCAAGGTCGCCAAGTCCCTCAAGGTCAACGAGGGAGCCGTGATTTCGGCTGATGTACCGGATCCGGCGGACAAGGTCCGGGTCGTTCCGGAGAGCGTCGACGGCTTCCGCATCATCCACGAGGACTCGGACCTTGTGGTGGTGGACAAGCCTTCGGGCGTGGCCGCGCATCCTTCGCCCGGCTGGCACGGCCCGACCGTCTTGGGCGCCCTGTCAGCGGCCGGAGTCGGTATCACCACGTCCGGAGCCGGCGAACGTCAGGGGATCGTGCACCGATTGGACGTCGGGACCTCGGGCCTCATGGTCGTGGCCAAGAACGAGAATTCCTATTCCCTGCTCAAACGTGCCTTCAAGGAACGGACCGTCACGAAGGTCTACCACACGCTGGTCCAGGGCATCCCGGACCCCCTCCAAGGAACCATTGACGCACCGATCGGCCGCCACCCCGGTCATGAGTGGAAGTTCGCGGTGGTCGACGACGGCCGTTCTGCCGTGACTCACTACGAGGTCATTGAGGCGTTCGGGCCGGCGTCCCTGGCGGAGGTTCACCTGGAGACCGGCAGGACACATCAGATCCGCGTGCACTTCTCGGCCCTCAACCACCCGTGCTGCGGAGACCTGACGTACGGGGCCGACCCGAAACTTGCCGCGAGGCTCGGCCTGACTCGGCAGTGGTTGCATGCCCACCGGCTCGGCTTCCACCACCCTGGCACGGGTCGATACACCGAATTCGACAGCCAATACTCGCCTGACCTGCGGTTTGCCCTCGAGTCGATGAGATCCGGGGATGCTCTGGGCACCTGGAAGTCCTAATATGGTTCAGTGACTTCCGCGGCAAAATCCAAAGGCTTTACCCACCTCCACGTCCACACCGAGTATTCGATGCTCGACGGCGCGGCGCGCCTCGACGACTTGTTCGAACACGCCAACGAACTGGGCATGGACTCCATGGCCACGACCGACCACGGATTCCTGTTCGGGGCATTCGATTTCTGGAACAAGGCCCGTAACGCCGGCATCAAGCCCATCGTCGGTGTGGAAGCCTACGTGACTCCCGGGACCGCTCGGCAGGACCGTACCCGTGTGAAATTTGCCGATGGTGGCCGCAACGACGTCTCCGGCGGTGGCGCTTACACGCACATGACCCTGCTCGCGGAGACCACCAACGGGATGCACAACCTGTTCAGGGCATCCTCGAGGGCGTCGCTGGAAGGGCAGTTGTACAAGCCCCGCATGGACCGCGAACTCCTCAACCTCTATTCGGACGGTCTGATTGCCACCACGGGATGCCCGTCGGGAGAGGTGCAGACCCGACTCCGTCTGGGTCAGTACAAGGAAGCGCGGGAAGCCGCCGCGGAATTCCGGGACATCTTCGGCAAGGACAATTACTACTGCGAGCTGATGGACCACGGCCTGGGCATCGAGAAGCAGGTCACCAGCGACTTGTTGCGTCTGGCCAAGGACCTCGAGTTGCCGTTGGTCGCCACCAATGACCTGCACTACACGCACGCCGAGGATGCCAAGGCGCATGCGGCCTTGCTCTGTGTCCAGTCCGGAGCGACGATCCAGGATCCCAAGCGGTTCAAGTTCGACGCCGACGAGTTCTACCTCAAGTCTGCCGCGGAGATGCGGGAACTCTTCCGGGATTTCCCCGAGGCGTGTGACAACACCCTGGAGATTGCCGAGCGTTGCAACGTCGAGTTCGACACGAGCGCGAACTACATGCCCAATTTCCCGTGCCCTCCCGGTGAGAACGAGGAATCGTGGTTCGTCAAGGAAGTCGAGAACGGGCTGCACTATCGTTTCCCGGACGGCGTCCCGGACCAGGTGCGCAAGCAGGCCGAGTACGAGGTCGGGATCATCACCCAGATGGGCTTCCCGGGCTACTTCCTGGTGGTGGCGGACTTCATCAACTGGGCCAAGAACAACGGGATCCGGGTCGGTCCGGGCCGCGGATCCGGCGCTGGCTCCATGGTCGCGTACGCGATGCGCATCACCGAGCTGAACCCGCTCGAACACGATCTCATCTTTGAGCGCTTCCTCAACCCGGATCGTGTTTCGATGCCCGACTTCGACGTCGACTTCGACGATCGCCGCCGGTCAGAGGTCATCCATTACGTGACCGAGAAATACGGCGAGGACAAGGTCGCACAGATCGTGACCTACGGGACCATCAAGGCCAAGCAGGCGCTCAAGGACTCCTCCCGCGTGCTGGGCTACCCGTTCTCCATGGGGGAGCGGCTGACCAAAGCGATGCCGCCGGACGTCATGGGGAAGGGCATCTCCCTGCAGGACGTCTACAACAAGGAAGCCCCGCGCTACGGCGAGGCCGAGGAGCTGCGGGAACTTCTGTCTTCGGACGAGGATTCCAAGAAGGTTTTCGAGACTGCCGAGGGGCTGGAAGGCCTCAAGCGTCAGTGGGGAGTGCACGCGGCCGGCGTCATCATGTCCAGCCACGACATCATCGACGTCATCCCGATCATGCGTCGTGAGCAGGACGGCCAGGTCATCACGCAGTTCGACTATCCGACCTGCGAGGGACTCGGCCTGATCAAGATGGACTTCCTCGGCCTGAGGAACCTGACGATCATTTCGGACGCGATTGAGAACATTCAGGCCAACCGAGATTTCTCGCTGGACCTCGAAAGTCTGGATACCGACGACGCCGAGTCGTACCGTCTCCTGGCACGCGGCGACACCCTCGGCGTTTTCCAGCTCGACGGCGGCCCCATGCGGCAGCTGCTCAAGCTCATGCAACCGGACCACTTCGAGCACATCTCGGCCGTGTTGGCCCTGTACCGCCCCGGACCCATGGGCGCGAATTCGCACACGAATTATGCGTTGCGCAAGAACGGGCTCCAGGAAGTCTCGCCGATTCACTCGGAGCTCGAGGAACCGCTCGCCGAGATCCTGGATACGACCTACGGCCTGATCGTTTACCAGGAGCAGGTCATGGCCATCGCGCAGAAGGTCGCCGGCTACTCGCTCGGTGAAGCGGATATTCTGCGACGAGCCATGGGCAAGAAGAAAAAGGCCGAACTGGATCGCCAGTACGTGACGTTCCATCAGGGCATGTTGGACAACGGCTACTCCGAAGAGGCCATCAAGGCGTTGTGGGACATTCTCCTGCCGTTCTCCGACTACGCCTTCAACAAGGCTCACACGGCCGCCTACGGGCTGGTCTCCTACTGGACGGCGTACCTCAAGGCCCACTATCCGCAGGAATACATGGCGGCACTCCTGACCTCGGTGGGCGACGACAAGGACAAGCTCGCGCTCTATCTCAACGAGTGCCGGCGCATGGGCATCACCGTGCTGCCTCCGGACGTCAACGAGTCGGCTTTGAACTTCACGCCAGTGGGGGAGGACATCCGTTTCGGTATGGGAGCGGTGCGCAACGTCGGCGCCAACGTGGTCTCCGCACTCGTGGAGACCAGGGAGGAGAAAGGAAAGTTCGCCTCCTTCCACGACTTCCTCAAGAAGGTCCCGGCGGTGTGCTGCAACAAGCGGACCATCGAGTCGTTGATCAAGGCGGGTGCCTTCGACGACTTGGGGCACCGGCGTCGTGCGTTGTCACTGATCCACGAGGAAGCCATTGATTCCACGGTCTCGGTCAAGCGCCAAGAGGCCGCCGGCCAATTCGACCTATTCGGTGGATTCGGCGCGGAAGAAGAGGACCCCACCACGGATCTGTCCGTGGCGATTCCCGATGTTCCCGAATGGGAGCGCCGGGACAAACTGAATTTCGAGAGGGAAATGCTCGGGCTGTATGTCTCCGACCATCCCCTGAGAGGGCTCGACGACACTCTGGGCCAGCTCTCGGACTCCTCCGTGCAGTCGCTTCTGGACGAGGACGGAAAACCGGACGGCTCGATCGTCACCATTGCCGGGATGATCACCTCGGTACAGCGCAAGGTGGCCAAGACCAGCGGCAATGCCTACGCGCGGGTCGAACTGGAGGACCGGACCGGTTCGATGGAAGTCATGTTCTTCGGGAAGGTCTACACCCCGATTTCGGGCGTGCTCGCCGAGGACCTGATCTGCACGATCAAGGGGCGTCTGCAACGCCGTGACGATGGAAGCGTCACCATCACCGCCATGGAGCTCAAGGTCCCCGACATCGACGCCGACGGGCAGAAGGGGCCGATCATCCTCACGCTCCCGGAGCACCGTGCGACCGAGCAGAACCTGCGCGAGCTGGAGACGATCCTGCTGAATCATCGGGGAGACGCGGAGGTGCGCATCAACCTGACGTGCAGGACGAAGGATGTTCTGATGCGTCTCTCGCCGAGGCTGAGGGTGAACCCGAATCCGGCACTGTACGGAGACCTGAAGGTCCTCTTCGGGTCCTCGTGCTTGGAGAAGTCGTCGTCACCGGCCGTCGAAGTCGGTGTGTGAACCCTCCGGGCCGTACGTGACGGCGACGGACGATAAGCTGGACGGGTGACTACTACAGAACCGAGACCTGTCCAGCCTCCGTCGATGCGCGTTCTCGACCTTCGAGGACAGCGGCCGAGCCAAGCTCGGCTGAGGTCGATCGTGCCCCGCCAGACGAGCGAGTTCGTCTCCTCGGCGGAGGAGTCTGTGGCCTCGATTCTCTCCGACGTCAAGTCCCGCGGATCCGTTGCCCTGCGAGAGCTCGCGGCCAAGTTCGACGGCGTCGAACAGGGTGAACTCCGGGTTCCCCAGGACGCGATCGATCGGGCCGTTGAAGATCTCGACCCCGCGGTGCGCGAGGGACTCGAGACCGCCATCGAACGGACGCGAGCCTTTGCCGCGGTCCAAAGACCGGATGATGCGCACCTCGAGGTAGCCCCCGGCGCGCGCCTAACACATCGGTGGACTCCCGTTCGGCGCGTGGGATTGTACGTTCCTGGCGGCCTGGCCGTGTACCCTTCCTCCGTGATCATGAATGCGGTTCCGGCCCAGGCGGCCGGCGTCGAATCGGTGGTAGTGAGCACGCCGCCGCAAAAGGAATTCGGCGGGCTGCCGCACCCGACCACGTTGGCCGCTGCCGGTTTGTTGGGCATCGACGAGGTCTGGGCCGTCGGAGGCGCGCAGGCCCTCGGCGCAATGGCCTACGGATTCGACGACTCCGAAACCCTCGAACCGGTCGACACGATTACCGGACCAGGCAATATCTTCGTCGCGATGGCCAAGCGGCAACTGCGTTCTCTGGTGGGTGTGGACGGCGAAGCGGGCACCACGGAGATCGCCGTCATCGCGGATCGGCACGCGAACCCGGACTACGTGGCGGCCGACCTCCTGTCGCAGGCCGAACACGACCCTCACGCAGGGTCCTTGCTGATTACCGATTCCGAAGACCTGGCGGATCGGGTTGCCCAGGCGCTCGCGGAGCGGGTCTCCCGAACCAAGCACCGCGAAAGGGTCGAGACGGCCCTGACCGGTCCGCAATCTGGGGTGATCCTGACCGACTCCCTGGACCAGAGCATCGACGTCGCCAATGCCTACGCTCCCGAGCATCTCGAGGTCCAGACGGAGAGTCCGGGCGATGTGGCCGCGAGGATCAGGAACGCGGGCGCGATCTTCTTGGGCCCTTACAGCCCGGTTCCCCTGGGCGACTATGCCGCGGGTTCCAACCACGTGTTGCCCACGGGCGGTTCCGCCAGGTACAGCAGTGGGCTGTGCACGACGTCGTTCATGAAGGCCGTGCAGATCATCGACTACTCCGCGGAGGCCCTGGACCAGGTGGGTCCGGCCGTCGAAGCCCTGTCCCGCGCAGAGGATCTCCCGGCCCATGGGGCGGCCGTTGCGGCCCGAACCAAGGATTCCGACACCGAAGGGGACTCCTGATATGCATTGTCCGTATTGTCGCCATCCCGACTCGCGCGTTGTCGACTCGCGGGTCGCCGACGACGGTTCGTCGATCAGGCGTCGCCGGCAGTGCTCCTCGTGCGGACGTCGATTCTCGACCCTGGAGACGACCTCCGTGAACGTGATCAAACGTTCGGGGGCCACGGAACCATTCAAACGCGCCAAGATCATTTCGGGGGTGCGCAAGGCCTGCCAGGGGCGTCCGGTCAGCGAGGACGATCTGGCTCTGCTTGCCCAGGAAGTGGAGGAATCCATTCGCGCCCAAGGGCTGGCCGAGATCGACGCGAACGACGTCGGCCTGGCGATTCTGGATCCTCTCCAGCGCCTCGACGAGGTCGCCTATCTTCGATTCGCGAGCGTTTACCAGGCCTTCGACGGTCTGACGGACTTCGAGAGGGCCATCGAGAACTTGCGCGAGGGATCCGAGAGGCCCGCCGCGTCGACGACCCAGTCCGGCGACGGTCCGACGAATTCCGCGTCCGAGGCCGCCGCGGCGGATGCCGGATCGGGCGAGACCGAGGTATCTGCAAGCGCCGAGACCGGGAACAAGGCCGAGGGGACGCAGAAGAAATCCAAGACGGCGTCGCAGAAGCGTACCCGGACATCGCCCGCCAAACCCGCCCAGGAACCGGAAGACCCGGATCAGCCGACTCTGCTCTAGACCTCGACGAAAGAGTGTGGTTAGATAGGACTCAGTCGCCGGTACTTGCGGAGGGGAAGCCGTCAGGTACCGGCGCTTCACTTTAACGGGAAACGGGCCAGGTCTCTGACCTGGCCCGTTCTCGTGCCGTGTGGCGGAATTGTCGGTCGTCATGCCCGCCCGTTGGGAAACGGGGCATCCGACCCACAGGACACCATGCACGACGGCGAGACCGCCGCGCGACCCCAGCAGAGTGGGATCAGCTGCGCAGGTCCTGGTCGTGATGCTCGCGTTCTCCCGGCTGGCCGGCGGCCCACAGCGCCGCACCGACGATTCCTGCGTTGTTTCGCAACGCGGCGGGAACCATGGGCGTCCGGATGTCCTCGAGATACGGCATGAACTTTTCCGGTTTCTTCGACACGCCGCCACCGATCACGAAGAGATCAGGGGAGAAGAGCGCCTCGACTCGGGAGAAGTAGGTGTGCAACCGTGCGCCGTATTCTTTCCAGGACAGGTCGTCGCGTTCACGGGCCCTCACGGAAGCGCGGGACTCGGCGTCGTAGCCGTCGATCTCCAGGTGGCCCAGTTCGGAATTCGGAACCAGGACGCCGTTGTGGACGATCGCGGAGCCAATGCCCGTGCCCAGCGTGATGACCATGATCAGGCCGTCGTTGTCTCGCCCTTGTCCGTAGATTCCCTCCGCGAGCCCGGCGGCGTCGGCGTCGTTGACGGCGTAGACGGTCCTTCCCAGATGGTCCTCGGCGAGGTTCCGCAGCTCGGCACCAATCCAGGACTCGTCCACGTTTGCCGCGGACCAGGTGACACCGTTCTTGACGATCGCCGGGAAGTCCACACCGATGGCGCTTTCGGCCACAGGGACGGTCTCGCGGGACTGGAGCTCCTCCACGATGTCGCGCACCACGGGAAGCACATTGTCCGGAGTCGCGGGACTCGGGGTGTCGATCCGGTACCGTTCGCCGACCAAAGAACCGTTGCGCAGATCCACCACGCCACCCTTGATTCCGGTCCCGCCGATGTCGACGCCGATGGCCAATTCGTGCGGTTTGGGCTGGGGCAACTCGTGACCGGCGCTGAGATCCTGCTGTACTGCGACCTCGGGGCGGTCCGGCGAAGAATGAGGCATGAGGCTCCTAGAGGGTGTTCTGTATATCTCGGGCGGGCTACGGGAGGGTCAGGATGTCGACGCCGTCCGCGGTCACGAGCATGGTGTGCTCGAACTGGGCGCTCCGTTTGCGGTCCTTGGTCACGACGGTCCAGTCGTCGTCCCACATTTCCCAATCGACGGTTCCCAGGTTCAGCATGGGCTCGATGGTGAAGACCATGCCCTCCTCGATCACGGTGTTGTAGGCCGGAGCGGCGTCGTAGTGGGGGATGATCAGGCCCGAATGGAATTCGCGACCGACGCCGTGCCCGGTGAAGTCACGGACCACTCCATACCCGAAACGGGAGGCGTATTTTTCGATCACGCGCCCGATTACGTTGATCTCGCGGCCCGGCTTCACGGCCTTCATGGCCCTGTTCAGGGATTCCTCGGTCCGCTCGACCAGCAAACGGGATTCTTCGTCGACATCGCCGACCAACAGCGTTCGGTTGGTGTCACCGTGCATGCCGTTCTTGTACGCCGTGACGTCAAGATTGATGATGTCCCCGTCCTCAAGGACCGTGGAATCGGGAATCCCGTGGCAGATCACCTCGTTGAGGGACGTGCAGACCGACTTCCAGAAATTTCTGTAGCCGAGGGTCGAAGGATAGGCCCCGTGGTCGCACATGTACTCGTGAACGACCCGGTCGATCTCTTCCGTGGTCCGGCCGGGAACGCAGTACTCTTCCGCAGCGACGATCGATCCGGCGGCAATCCGGCCCGACTCACGGATCAGCTCGACTTCTTCCGGGGTGTAGAAATTCGAACCCTCGCCTTCCTGAGCGGTCGCCTTGCCGACGTACTCGGGCCGTTCGATGGTCCGGGGGACCTTCCGGGTCGGACCGACGACGCCGGGCGTCAGATTGCCGAGAGGAGCGCCGCCCTTGCCCGTGGGCACATTGTGGGATGTCGTGGAAGTATTGGTACGGGACATATAGTCAACTCTAGGACAATTTCGTCGGCGAGGAGGTCATGGGATGGGCATCATCGACAGCGCTGAGGGTGAGGAAGAACGGCAGTTCTGGTTCAACACCTACACGCATCAGGTCGAGGAAGGCGCGCAGTCGGACTACCGCAAGTTGCTGGGCCCCTACGCGACCCGCAAGGACGCGGAGAACGCCTTGGAGACCGCGCAGGAGCGCAACGAGAAGTGGGACGAGGACGACGCTCGTTGGAGAGGCGAATCCTGATCAGAGCGTGAGCAACTACTCAATCGTCGAAGACGTGCTCCGGGGCGGGGAAACTGCCCTCGAGCACGTCTTTTCTGTATGACCCCGCTGCCTCGGCGATGACTGAGCGCAGGTCGGCATACTTCTTGACGAAACGCGGCGCCTTCCCTGGGGTGAGTCCCACCATGTCCTGCCACACGAGAACCTGACCCGTGGTCAAGGCGCCCGCACCGATACCGACCGTCGGCACGGTCATTGCGGACGTGACTGCTTCCACGGCCGGGCTGGCTGTCATTTCGATGAGCACGGCAAAGGCGCCAGCTTGCGTCAGGGCACGGGCGTCCTCGAGCAGGACGGCGGCTGCGTCATCGCGGCCCTGGACGCGGAAACCGCCCAGTGAATTCGTGGATTGCGGGGTGAACCCGATGTGCGCCATCACGGGGATGCCGGCCTGCACCATGGCGCGGACGTGGTCGGCGTAGTAGGCGCCGCCTTCCATCTTGACGCCGTGCGCCCCGCCTTCCTTCATGAGGCGGACCGAGCTGGCGACCGCCTGGGCGGGGGACTCCTCATAGCTGCCGAACGGCAGATCAACGAGGACCATGGCCCGCTGAGCGGCTCCTGAGACGGCTCGGGTCAGGGGAATCAGTTCATCCAGCGTCACGGGGACCGTGGACTCGTACCCGTAGACGGTATTGCCCGCGGAATCGCCGATCAGGAGAACCTCGATCCCGGCCCCGTCGAAGATCCCGGCCGTCAGGGCGTCGTAGCACGTCAGCATGGAGAAACGTTGGTCTCGGTCCTTGCATCGTTGCAGGTGCGTGGTTCGGATCCTGCGTACGGAGCCGAGCCAATCATCGTCGTCGGGTGTGTTCTGCTGGGGGTCCTGGAGGTACGAAGCCATGGTGCCCAGTCTACGCGGGGTCGAGGCCGCGTCTCGGATAGAGTTGGGAGCGGACCGCCAACCCGGCACATCGACCACGGAGGAGTGTCATGGACCGTCAGCAGGAATTCGTTCTTCGGACGATCGAGGAAAGAGACGTTCGATTCGTCCGCATGTGGTTCACCGACGTCGTCGGCACGCTCAAATCCGTCGCCTTGGCGCCCGCCGAGGTCGAGACGGTTTTCGAGGAGGGGTTGGGCTTCGACGGCTCGTCCATCGAGGGGCTCTCCCGCGTCCACGAATCCGACATGCTCCTCCAACCCGACCCATCCACGTTCCAGTTGCTCCCGTGGAGGGGAGAGACCGAGCCGACCTCGCGGATGTTCTGCGACATCCTCACGCCGGACGGGGAGCCTTCCTCGGCGGACTCCCGTGGAGTGCTCAAACGCATCCTGTCCAAGGCCGGCGACATGGGGTTCACCTGCTACACGGCTCCCGAGGTCGAGTTCTACCTGTTGAAGTCGGCCGAGCTGAACGCCGAGGGCAGCCCCGTCCCCGTCGATCGTGAAGGGTACTTCGACCACGTGTACGGCGGCGTCGTCCAAGATTTCCGACGCCGAGCCGTCACGATGCTCGAGGCCGTCGGGATCTCCGTGGAGTTCAGTCATCACGAGGGCGGACCGGGGCAGAACGAGATCGATCTCCGCCATGCGGACGCCCTCCAGACGGCCGACAACATTATGACGTTCCGTTCGGTGATCAAGGAAGTCGCATTTTCGCAGGGCATCTATGCGACCTTCATGCCCAAGCCGTTCACCGAATTCCCCGGGTCCGGAATGCACACGCACTTCTCGCTCTTCGAAGGGGACACCAACGCATTCTTCGAGGCGGGAGCCGAGTACCAGCTTTCCCGCACAGCACGCCACTTCATCGCCGGAGTGCTGAAGCATGCACCGGAATTCACCTCGGTCACGAACCAGTTCGTGAACTCGTACAAGCGTCTCTGGGGCGGTGGCGAGGCGCCGAGCTACCTTTCCTGGGGCCACAACAACCGCTCCGCACTCGTCCGGGTGCCGCTCTACAAGCCCAATAAGATGCAGTCGGCCCGCATCGAGTACCGGGGCATCGATTCGGCGGCCAACCCCTACCTGGCCTACGCCGTGCTGCTCGCCGCGGGCCTCAAGGGTATTGAGAACGAGTACGAACTGCCGGAGGCCGAAGCAGAGGACGTCGCGTCGATGTCGGCGACGGAGCGGCGTAGCCTGGGGCACGATCCGTTGCCCTCCTCCCTGCACGACGCCATCCGCCAGACCGAGGACTCGGAATTCATGGCCGAGACGCTGGGGGAGCAGGTGTTCAACCAGTTCCTGCGCAATAAGCAGGACGACTGGACGGCCTACCGCATGGAAGTGACCCCGTACGAGCTGAAGTACAACCTGGGTCTCCTGTAACGACATGGTGGCCCAGGAAAGCAGCAAGGACCGCGCCGGGCACGAGGCCAAGAGACGCCTGGCCGCCGTCGGGTTCAGCGATCTCGGCGGCGCCAACCGGTGGTTGGATTCGCCCGAGCTGGAGGGTATCGACAAGGCGGCACTCTTCGACGGGCTCACCCTGAGCCCGTCCCCGGACCTGGCGCTCAAAGCCATTGTCCGCATGCTCACGGATTCTCCCGAGCTACGGAAATACGTCGAACGCGGCCGTGAGGCTTCGGGCCTGTTCAGGGTCCTGGGGGCCTCCGAAGCGCTCGGTGAGTTCCTCATGCGACACCCGCAGCATCTGCGTCTTTTCGACGGAGAACCGCGCCCGCTGCCTGATCCCTCGGACACCGGCCTTGCCGACGAGTACCGCGACAAACTACTCGGGGCGGTCGGTGCGGATGCCGCATCCCCGCAGCCCGTCGCCACCATGACCGGCGACGACGCCAAACTGGCCGTACGGACCTCGTATCGTGAGCATCTGACGCGGATAGCTTTGGCCGACCTCATGTCGGACAATCCGGTCGAGGATCTGCCCAAGGTCGGTGCGGCCCTCGCCGACCTGGCGGGTGCCGCGCTCGACGCCGCTCTCGCCGTGGCCCGGGCCGAGGTCTGCGAGGAGGAACCGGACACCGCCTCGGTGGACCTGTCGGTCATCGCCATGGGCAAATGCGGCGCCCGAGAACTCAATTACATTTCCGACGTCGACGTCGTCTACGCCGTCGGTCCCGCACCGGCCGAGGTCCGTGGTGACCTCGACGAGCCGGACGAACGAGTCATGGGCAGGATCGGCACCGAACTGGTCAAGGCCATGACCAAAGTGGTCCACGGCGTAGGACCGGAGCCTGGGCTGTGGGAAGTCGACCCGAACCTGCGCCCCGAAGGCAAGGACGGCCCGCTGGTCAGGACGGTCGAGTCCCACCGCGTCTATTACGAGCGATGGGCCGAGAACTGGGAATTCCAGGCACTTCTCAAGGCCCGGCCCGTGGCCGGGTCCCGGCCTCTGGGAGAAGAGTACATCCAGGCGATCTGGCCGTTTGTCTGGGACGCCTCCGGCCGACCCCACTTCGTGGACTCGGTCCAATCCATGCGTCACCGGGTGACGGACAATATCCCCGACGACGAACGCGATCGCCAGATCAAACTGGGCCCGGGCGGCCTCCGCGACGTCGAATTCACGGTCCAGCTTCTGCAACTGGTCCACGGCCGAACCGACGAATGCGTGCGTGAACGGTCGACGACGCAAGCGCTCGCCGCACTGAGAGACCGGTCCTACGTGGGCAGAGACGCATCGAGCAGCCTCGACCACGAATACCGCTGGCAGCGCACGCTCGAGCACCGGGTGCAACTGTTGCGTCTGCGGCGTACACATTTGATGCCGGTCAAGGAGATCGAGCAGGCAGCCGTTGCTCGCGGCATGCGAGGGCTGAGCGACAGGACGAGGGTCACGCCCGAGGACCTCCTCAAGCAGCGACGGCGTTCTCAACGGACCGTGCGGGGACTCCACGAGCGGCTGTTCTTCCGCCCGCTCCTGGCCGCCGTGTCCAAGTTGTCGGCGGACGAGGTCGCGCTGACGCCCGAGGCGGCCCAGGATCGCCTGGCGGCGTTGGGCTACTTGGACCCCAAGGGAGCGATGCGCCACATCGAGGCCATGACCAAGGGGCTCTCGCGCCGTGCCGAGATCCAGAGAACGATTCTGCCGGTGCTCCTCGGCTGGTTTGCACGGGGAGTCGATCCCGATGCCGGTCTGTTGGGGTTTCGTCGTGTCTCAGAGTCGCTCGGCCAGACCCAGTGGTACCTGCGAATGCTGCGGGATTCGCCGGCGGCGGCCGAGCGCCTCTGCGCCGTCCTTTCGTCGTCCAGGTTCGTCATGGACCTCCTGGAGGACGAGCCGGAATCGATTTCCTGGTTGGACCGGGACGAGAGGCTCCGACCGGAGACCTTCGAGGCGCTCTGGGCCGAAATCAGATCCAAGATATCCAGGCACTCCGATGCTATGTCCGCGATCCGGATGATCCGGCTCATCCGCCGTCGGGAGATCCTGCGGACAGCTCTGGGGGAGACCGCCGGAGTGACCGAGCTGGACGACGTCATGAAAGGACTCTCCGACGCCGACCAGGCAACGATCCTGGGGGCCTTGCACACCGCCGAGCGGGAGCTCTACCAGGAGAAGGGCGAGGAGGTGCTGACCGATGTCGCCGTGATCGGCATGGGGCGCCAGGGAGGCGCCGAGATCGGCTACGGCTCGGACGCGGACGTCATGTACGTGCACGAGCCGCGAGAAGGCGCCGATGAGGGCCAGGCGGTGGCCCAGGCGAACGCGCTGATCAGCCGCACGTCGCAACTGTTGAAGATCCCCATGAAACCTGCCATTCGGGCGGAGAAGGCGCTGGAGATCGACGCCGACCTTCGACCGGAAGGAAAATCCGGTCCCATGGTCCGAACCCTGGATTCCTACGCCGAGTACTACGCACGGTGGGCCGATACCTGGGAATACCAGGCGCTGTTGCGTGCGCGCCCGCTGGCGGGGTCGGCCGAGGTGGCCGACAAGTTCATCAGGTTGATCGATCCGTACAGGTATCCAGCGAACTTTTCCGAGGACCAGCTCCGACAGATCAGGCGCATGAAAGCTCGTGTCGAGGCGGAGCGTATGCCTCGGGGAGCCGATCCCGACCGGCAGGTCAAGCTCGGGCGCGGTGGCCTCAGCGACGTCGAGTGGCTGGTCCAGCTGATTCAACTGGAACACGCCCACGAGCATCCCGACCTCAAGACGACCAGCACGCTCCGTGGGCTCCAGGCCGCGGTGGACATCGGCGTCGTCGACGCCGAGGACGCCGCCATTCTGGAAGCCGCATGGAGACTTGCGACTCGTATTCGCGGGGCCAACGTGCTGCGGCACGGCCGCGCCTCGGATTCGCTTCCGTCTTCCCGCAAGGATTTGGAGGCTACGGCCCGCTGGAGTGGATACGCGTCCGGCAATGCGGCGAATCTTGAGGAGGACTACCTCAGACTCACTCGGCGGGCCCGGTCCGTCTTCGAGAAGCTGTTCTACGGCCACATGGAGTAACGATCGGGGCCCAGAAATCACGTGGCTCCGGCGACGTTCCTCCCGGCGGTAGCCTGCCTATTTGTTGATAGCTCCAAAGATGATGGCCGCAAGCATGATGAGGCCCAGCACGATCCACACTGTCAGGCATGCTCCGTTGAGAATGATGCCCCAGAGTGACCTGCCCCGCGCCAGGGGCTCCCGATGCCGAGATTTCATGCCCAGAACCAGACCGATCAACGGTGCCACCACCAGCCATCCGGCCGCGATCGAGCAGATGCCGAGCACCAGACTTGCCGTGCCGAGGCCGGTGCCTCCGCGGACGGCGACGGGGCGGTGACCTGCGTCGTCGATGTCGTGAGGGTTGTGGTCCAAGCCTTCGTGGTATGTCGTCATGATGCCCACGATATGGTGCGGCGCGGAGGGAAGGCAGTAAACCATGCTCTACCTTTCGGACTCAGAGCTGGAACCACCCTGATCGGTCTGACCGGACTCGCCCTCTAGGTCAAAGGGCAGAAATCAGGGGCAGAGCGCAAAGCTCTGCCCCTGATGTGTGCGGGCGAATCAGCCCATTTAGGGGTTACACCCCGTAGTACAGCTGGAACTCCAACGGGTGCGGAACCAGCGAGAGGGGCTCGAGCTCGTTGTCACGCTTGTACTCGATCCACGTCTGGATCAGGTCCTCGGTGAAGACATCCCCGGCCAGAAGGAATTCGTGGTCCTCCTCGAGTGCTCGCAGGGCCTCGTCGAGGCTAGCGGGCGCCGTCTTGATGTCCTTGGCCTCCTCCGGCGGGAGCTCGTACAAGTCCTTGTCGATCGGCTCCGGCGGCTCGATGCGGTTGCGGATGCCGTCCAGGCCGGCCATGAGCTGTGCAGAGAAGGCGAGATACGGGTTGCAGGACGGGTCCGGGGCGCGGAACTCGAGGCGCTTTGCCTTCGGGTTGGACCCAGTGATCGGAATACGGATACCCGCCGAGCGATTGCCCTGGGAGTACACCATGTTGACCGGGGCCTCATACCCTTTGACCAGGCGCTTGTAAGAGTTCACGGTCGGGTTGGTGAAGGCAAGAACCGAGGAGGAGTGCTCCAGCAGCCCACCGATGTACCAGCGAGCGAGGTCGGAGAGATTGGCGTAGCCACGCTCGTCGAAGAACAAGGGCTCGCTGCCCTTCCAGAGCGACTGGTGGCAGTGCATGCCCGAGCCGTTGTCACCGAATACGGGTTTCGGCATGAACGTCGCCGATTTCCCGTAGGCATCCGCGACGTTCTTGACGATGTACTTGAACTTCAGCAAGTCATCGGCGGCCAGGGTCATGGTGTTGTACTTGTAATTGATTTCAGCCTGACCGGCGGCCCCGACCTCGTGGTGGGCGCGCTCGACCTCGAGACCAACCTCGTCCAGGGTCACCGAGATGGCGTCTCGCAGATCCGCCTGCTTGTCCTGTGGCGCGACCGGGAAGTAACCACCCTTGACGGGAGTCTTGTTGCCCTGGTTGCCGCCTTCTTCCTTGCGGCCGGAGTTCCACGGGGCCTCATCGGAGTCGACACGGTAGAACGTGTGCTCGGGGGAGACCTGGTAGCGGACGTCCTCAAAGATGAAGAACTCGGCCTCGGACGCGAAATTGGCGATGTCCGCGATGCCCGTGGAGTTCAGGTAGGCCTCGGCTCGTTCTGCCACGCCGCGGGGATCGCGGTGGTACGGGTCCCCGGTTCGGGGATTCACGATCGAACACGTGAGAACAATGGTCTTCTCGAGGCGGAAAGGATCCACGAAGGCCGATTTGGGGTCCGGTATGAGCTGCATATCGGACTCTGCGATTCCCTGGAAGCCCCGGATCGACGACCCGTCGAAGAGCTGCCCGTTGACGAAGAAATCATCGTCGATGGACTTGGCCGGAAGATTGAAGTGCTGCTGGACACCGGGAAGATCGGTGAACCGGATGTCGATGAAGACGACGTCCTCGTTCTCGATGTAGTCCAGCACTTCCTGGGCATTTTCGAACATGGTCGGAGTACTCCTCTAGATTTGCTCAATGCGATCACGCCGGACGCCTCAATGACTGTGACGCCCTCGCGCTTTCTGTTGCTCACGGTAGGTATGCGACATTGCCCGGCTGTATCCGAATTGTTTCGGACGTGTAAATTCGGACGACGTCGTACGGTCCACCGCAACGGCGTGAACGCTGTCTCAACCATAACCCGTGTGGCTGAACCACCTTGGATATCCTGGGTCTATGGCATCTTCCCGACCCCCTTCCGAACCCAGCGGTCCGCAGGGCCAGCAATCATCGAACCAGGCCTCCGGAGAACGCTCGGAGTACCCGGGCCAGCGTTTCGGGAGGCCGGAGCGCGGCCGGGGTTCCTTGGCCACCGTGCCGTGGAGATTTCTTGCACTGGTCATCGATTGGCTGATTTGTTTGGGACTCTCGTCGATCCTCATCGGGTCGGGAGACTCTCTGATCCACTCCTTGGCCACGTCCGGGATCTTCTGGGTGTACCAGGGACTATTGGTCGGTTTCATGGGCCACACGCTCGGTCATTTTGTCTGCGGGATGCAGGTTCAGACCGTTGACGGCAAGCCGGCAGGATTCGGCAAGGGCTTCATCCGTGGCCTCCTGGTCACGGTGATCATCCCGATTCTGGTGGTGGACGAGGACGGTCGTGGGCTGCAGGACCGGTCCATCGGCACGCTCCTCGTACGCATCCGCTGACTGACCCATGGTTCCTTGCGCGTCGACGAAAAAGGGCCCCGACCGTCATCGGTCGGGGCCCTGCCACGGTGAGGAAAGCCGTCTTATCGTCCACGGAGTCCCTTGCGGTCCGGACGCGCCTTCATGGGATCAACGCCCTTCGGCATCGGCATGCCCTTGTTCAGCGAAGCCAAACGGTTGCTCACCGCGTGGACCTCCTGCTGAGTAAGGTTCTTGGGGTACTTCTTCATGACCTTGGTGATCTTCTTCAGCGGCGTCTGGTCTTCGCCATTGCCCGCCTTGATCACGTGAATCGGGACGTTGGGGGCGACCCGGTTCAACTTCTTCTTTTCCTGCGTAATCAAGGAATTCACCCGTCCCGCAGGCCCCTCCGTGACGAGGACGACGCCCGGTCGGCCCAACGCCCGGAAAATAAGGTCCTGGGTTCGTGGGTTGACCGCCACCGGTTGCTCCTCGACGATCCAGCCACGGCGCAACGTGGACAGTGCAGCGCCGGCCGCGCCCGTTTGGCCTTCGATCTGGCCGAAGGCGGCCTTCTCGGCTCTCCGGGAAAGGATCATCACGCAGACCAGGACGGCGACGGGGACGCCGATGATCAGCCAGGTGATCCAGTTGTGGAACAAGACGCCCACGAGCAAAAACACCAGGAGGGTCACCAGACCGGCGAGAAGAAGGATCCAGGTGATATTCGGATCCGACTTCCGCGTCATGGTGAAGACCTGCTTCATCTGAGCGAAATAGCCCGGCTTGGACCCCTTCTTCTTTCGCTTCTCCTCGCGCTTTTCCTCACGCGTAAGCTTGCCGTTCTTGGCAGACTGGGACGACACGATTTTTCCTCAATGCAGTCGGGTACGGGCGGCGCCGGTGTGCCCGGCATTCGCGACCATTCTACGGGAGTGTCCGAGACTCGCGAACTCGATCCAACGACGACGCGGCCCCCGGGGGGAGCGCCCCGGGGCCCGCGGGGGGGGTGAATTTTTTTGGGGGCCCGCAGGAAGAGGACCGCCCCCCCCCC
>JAKDJD010000057.1 GCA_030454085.1 Kocuria sp. | reverse complement strand
CACCACCGAATCAGCGACATCGAGGGAGACACCATGACGAACGTCCGAGAACTGACTCTCGAGGAAAAAGCAAGCCTGCTCAGCGGGAAGGACTTCTGGACCACAAAGAATATTGACCGGGCCGGTGTCCCATCGATCATGATGACGGACGGGCCCCACGGCCTGCGCAAGCAGACGGGGTCCAGCGACAACTTGGGTATCAATGATTCGATCCCCGCGACGTGCTTTCCTCCGGCCGTCGGTCTCGGTTCGGCCTTCGACCCGGATTTGGCCGAGAAAGTCGGCGTCGCCCTGGGGGTGGAGTCCGCGATCGAGGACGTCTCGGTCCTTTTGGGCCCCGGCGTCAACATCAAACGTTCGCCCTTGTGCGGTCGTAATTTCGAGTATTTCTCCGAGGACCCGCATCACGCGGGCGTCGTCGCCACCGGGATGGTGCGGGGCATGCAGTCGCAGACCGTCGGTGCATCTCTCAAGCACTTCGCGGCGAACAACCAGGAGACAGACCGGATGCGCGTCTCGGCCGACGTCGACCCCCGACCGCTCCGCGAGATCTACTTCCGTGCTTTCGAGCGCGTGGTCAAGAACGCGCAGCCCTGGACCGTGATGTGCTCGTACAACAAGGTCAACGGGACGTACGCGTCGGAGCACCCGTGGCTGCTCACCGACGTCTTGCGCGACGACTGGGGCTTCGAAGGTCTGGTCGTCTCCGACTGGGGCGCGGTCAACGACCGGGTCAAGGGCGTCGCGGCGGGGCTGGACCTGGAGATGCCGTCCTCGGGTGGCGTTACGGACGCCCAGATTGTCGACGCCGTGCGCCGCGGCGACCTGGACGAGGCGCTCGTCGACCGGGCGGCGCAACGGGTCCTGGACCTGGTCGAGAAATCCGGGCACCGCGAGAAGCCTGACGACCCCCTCGACGTCGACGCCCACCACGCCCTGGCACGCGAAGCCGCGACGCGATCCGTCGTCCTGCTCAAGAACGAAGGGTCGCTGCTTCCGCTCTCCGAGGGACAGGACATCGCCTTGATCGGCGAGTTCGCCCGGACCCCGCGCTACCAGGGCGGAGGTTCCTCCCACATCAACCCGACTCGGGTGGACACGGCGCTGGACAGCTTCACCCGGGCCGCGGGGGACAGGGTCTCCTTCGCTCCGGGCTTCACGTTCGACGGCGAACCGTCGGAGTCCCTGCGCGCCGAAGCGGTCGAGGCGGCCCGTTCGAGCGACGTCGCCGTTCTCTTCCTCGGCCTGCCCGACGCCGCCGAGTCGGAAGGCTTCGACCGCACCACGATCGATCTGCCCGCCGACCAAATCGAACTCTTGGACGAGGTCGTGGAGGCGAACCCACGGACCGTGGTCGTTCTGTCGAATGGCGGGGTTGTTTCCTTGCCTTTTGCGGACACCGTGCCGGCGATTGTCGAGGGCTGGCTCCTGGGACAGGCCGGCGGCTCCGCGGTCGTGGACATCCTCACGGGCGCGTCCGATCCGTCCGGGCGGCTCAGCGAAACGATCCCGCACCGGCTTGAGGACAACCCCTCCTTCGGCAACTTCCCCGGTGAATTGGGGCACGTGAGGTACGGCGAAGGTATCCACGTCGGCTACCGGTGGTACGACAAACGCGGCCTCGACGTCGCCTTCCCCTTCGGCCACGGCCTCACCTACACCGAATTCGAGTACGGGGAACCCGCGGTCCGGGTGAACGGCCAAGGCGACATCGACGTCTCAGTGGGCGTGACCAACGTGGGCCCGCGCGACGGACGCGAAGTCGTGCAGGTGTACATCGGGCGAGATGACTCCGCCGTGGACCGGTCCCCGCGCGAGCTCAAGGCGTTCTCCTCGGTCGAGATTGCCTCGGGGCAGACCCGGTTTGTGACGCTGACCGTCGACCGCTCCGACCTCGCGTACTGGGATATCCGGGTGGACCGCTTCGTGGTGGAGGGAGGCACCTACCGCGTGGAAGTCGGTGCCTCGAGTCGGGACATTCGGGGAGAGGCCTCGGTCTCGATCGACGGCGACGATCCCGACGTCGAACTCACCCGGGAATCCTCCCTCGGTGAAGTCCTGGCCCACCCGAAGGCCGGACCCGCGGCACGTCAACGGTTGGCCGAGTTCATGGGCAACCCAGAGGCCGACGACGCCGAACAGAAATCCGAGAGCGAGTCGGGAACCGACCCGGTCTCGGAAGGCCGGGCCGGGGACGAGCCGATGGACCTCGACATGATGATCGCCTCATTCCCTGTGGGGCGGCTCGTCAGTTTCGGGGTGCCGCAGGACAAGGTCGACGAGTTGATCGAGCTGGCACGGAGCTAGACGGCACAGATCGGGGCGGCAACCCGGTGCGGCTCTTCCGGCGAGGTGGCAGTCTTGGGACGAATACCGGCCGAAAACTGCACGGGGTTGCCACCTCGGCGGGGAAACTGCACGGGATTGCCGCCTCGTGCCGATCTCACCTGGACCTCGCCGGCCTCACCCCCGCGTCACGCTCGGCGGTAGGTGGCCTCACCGCCCACGAAGGTCTGGAGGATCCCGATCTCTTCGATGGAGGCGGACTCCAACGGGTTCGACTCCAGGACCACGAAGTCCGCGCAGTATCCCGGGGCGAGCGTGCCACGGGAATCGCCGAAGCCCGTGGCCTCGGCCGCGTTGACCGTGTACGTCTTGAGCGCGTCGTAGGGGGTCATGCGCTCGCCAGGTCCGATGATGAACCCTTCGTCGGTCGTCCGGTCCACGGCGCGCTGAATACCGAGGAGGGGTCGGCCGTCGGCAACCGGTCGGTCCGAGCTGCCGGCCACGCAGACCCCTGCGTCCACGAAAGACTGTCCGCGGTACAACCACTCCGTCTTCTCGGTGCCGACGAGGCTGCTCATGTGCTGCCCGAGGGACCCGATGAATGCGGCCTGGGGAGTGACGGCGACGCCGAGTTCGGACAGTCGTGCCACCTGGTCAGGGTTCGTCACGCCCACGTGCTCGATCCGATTGGGGGTGGGGCCCGGCCCGTGATGCTCCTGGCAGTGCTCGATGGTGTCCATCGCGATGTCCACCGCCCGGTCCCCGATGGCGTGGATGGCCAGCGACCACCCGGCGCGGTACGCCTGCTCGGCCACGTCGATCAACCGATCGGGAGGAATCAGGAATTCCCCGCGGGAGTGGCTGCCACCGCACAGCGCGTCGTGCATCGCCGAGGTCTCTCCCAGCAAGGAACCGTCGGAGAAAATCTTGACCGGCCCGATGCTGAGGCGGTCGTCGCCGACGCCGGTGCGTATGCCCAGGTCAAGGCCCAGGCGGGGGCCGGTGACCGATGCGTTGAGTTCGCCCGGTTCCGGTAACGCGTGCAGGGTGTCCATCACGGGCATGACTTGGGCCCTCGCGTGGAGTCGACCGCTATCGGCAGCAGCCTGGTACGCCGAGAACTCTGCGGGTGAATGACCGATCCAGCCCAGGCCGATCCCCGCGTCCGTGAAACTCGTGATGCCCTCGCTCGCGTAGCGCCGAGTGGCGAGGTCGAGGCCACGAACGATCAGATCCTCCGGATACGGCTTGACCAGGTTCTGGATGCATTCCTGCGCGTTCTCCTCGACGAGTCCGGTCGGGCGCCCGGCGTCGTCGGTCGGGATGCCGCCGCCACCCGGTGCCTCGAAGGTGCCGTCGAAGTACCCGGCCCTGCGCAGCCCCTCGCTGTTGGTGGTCAGCGCATGACCGGATGTGTGACGGAGGTACAGCGGGCGGTCGCCGGCCGCGTCGTCGAGACTGCTCAGATCGCGGTGACCCGTGAGGGCCGAGGGTGTGAGTCCGGCGCCCAGGATCCATTCCCCGGGGGCGACCGCGTGGGCCCGCTCGCGCACCAGGTCATACACCTCCGGCCACGACGCCGCGGCGGAGCAGTCCAGTCCAAGCAGCGTCTGACCGAACCATGCCGTGTGGCAGTGCGCGTCGATGAAGCCGGGAACCACGGTCGCCCCGTCCAGGTCGAGCTCACGGGCGGCGTGATCCGTGGGGATCTCTTCGTCGAATCCGACGACCAGACCGTGCCACACGCCCATGGACCGCGCCTGGGGCCGATCCGGATCCATAGTGATGATCCGGGCATTGGTGATCAGCAGATCGAGCTTCATGCGGAGACTCCTTCGACGTCGTCCGTGTCCGGTCGCGTGGTCGCGAGGGCCTTCAGCGTCTCGGTGAACATGCTCAGCCCGGCAACCATGTCGGAGTCCTCGGTGAACTCGAGTTCGTTGTGGGATATGCCCTGGTAGGAAGGGACGAACAGCATCACAGTCGGCAGGACGTCCTTGACGTTCGTGGAGTCGTGACCCGCCCTGGTCCGGGTCCGTACCGCGGGAAGGCCCAGACGCTCGGCAATGGACTCGGCCAGGGTCACCCCTTCCGGTGTGTACGACTGTTCCTCCCAGGCGTGGGATCCCCGCAGTTCGATCCGCACGTTCGCCCGGTCCTCGATGTCGTGGAGTGCCGCCCTGAACTCGTCGTCGGCGGCCTGGAGCGTCGACTCCTGGCCGCACCGCAGATCGACCAGGAGCTCCGCACCCCGGGCGACGACGACCGGCGAGTTCGGGACCACCGTCAGCTGTCCGCAGGAGGTCACCAACGGGTTCTCCGGGGTCGTGTACTTGTCGCCGATTTCGCGGATGCTGGTGATAATCGATGCCGCGCCGTAGAGGGCGTCCTGTCGGTCCTCGAGAAGGGTGGACCCTGTGTGGGACTGGAAGCCGTGTACCGTGAGCTGGTACTTGCGGGCGCCCCAGGTCTTCTCCACGACGCCGATGGTGTACCCCTTCTCGTCCATGTCCTTGCCCTGCTCGATGTGGATCTCGGCGTAACTGCTGAACTGGGAGAGGGGAACGTCCGTCGGTCCCGGGAGTTCCGCGCCGTCCAGGGCCTCCCGAACGGTCACGCCGTCGGCGTCCGTCACGGCGAGCATGTCGGCCGCGGTGCTCTTGCCGGTGAAGACGGAACTGCCCATCATGGACGGCTTGAAACGGCTGCCTTCCTCGTTGAACCAGTTCACGACGGCGACGTTGTGGCGTGGCGCGTTGAGTTCGCCCGAACGCACTCCGGCGGCGAGGCGCGCGCAGGCGTGGGCCCCGCAGAGTACACCGTAGGCACCGTCGAAGCGCCCGCCGTAGGGCTGCGAATCCAGGTGGGAGCCCAGGAGAACATAGGGCTGACCGGGGACGAGCTCCCAGAGTCCGAACTGGTTGCCGATGTCGTCGTAGACCACGGTCGCGCCGTATCCCTCGAGCAGACCGTGGAACCAGTGACGGTTCGCGGTGTCGGCGGGGGTTCCGGCCTCTCTGTGCACGCCCCCGGCCGCCGTCGCCCCGTGCGCGCTCATGGAGCGGAAGTCGGCGAGAAAGCGGTCGTCGGTCAGTTCGAAGGTCGTGGGACGTCGAGACGGTGACATGAGGTCCTTTCCTCGTGGTTTCTTAGTGCAGGTATCCGGTGATCTTCTGGCTCAGGCGAGGTGCGCAGGCGCCGCAGACCACGGAGATGAGGGAGACGAGAACAAGCAGGAGGGCCGCCGGCCACCAGGCGTTGTCCGCGGCGGCGACGACGGCCGTGGCGATCAGGGGCACGAAGCCGGCCGCGACGCCCGAGAGGTTCTGCGCCATCGCCATCCCGGACAAGCGGGTGGTCAGGGGGAACAGCGCGCTCAGCACCGCGCCCGAGGTCGCGTACGGGTAGGAGAGCGCTGCGACGCCGAGAGTCATGCCCAGAACCACGAGGATCGGCTGTGCCGTCTGGATCAGCAGGAAGGCGGGGAAAGCGAGGATCGCGGAGGCGATTCCACCCCAGACGATCACCTTGCTCGCCCCGAACCGTGAGCCGAGGTTTCCGCCGGTGATGAGCACCAGGATTTCCACGGCGGCCGCGAAAATCGACCCGAAGAGCAGCAGATTCGGGGAGATTCCCAGTTGTTGTTTCCCGTAGGAGACCACGAACGTGGTAATCAGGTAGAAGCCGCCGACGCCGAGGAAAGCGGCCCCGGCACCCACCAGAATCTGGAGCCACGAGGTGCGCCAGACCGTTCGCAGGGGCGTGCTCTCCTGACGTCCGGATTCCTTGACCCGGAGGAACGCGGGCGACTCGTCCAGACGACGCCGCATGACCACCGCCAGCAGGAGCAGGGGGATCGCGGCGAGGAACGGGATCCTCCAGCCGAATGAGTCGAAGCTGTCCTGACTCGCGAGCGCGGAGACGAGGAAGAACCCGCCCGAGGCCAGGATGGTGCCGATGGGGGAGCCGATTTGGGGGATGGCGGAGAGTTTGGCCTTGCTCTCGGGAGGGGCGTTTTCGATGGCGATCGTCATCGCCCCGGACCACTCGCCCCCGACGAAGATGCCCTGACAGAACCGCAGGATCACGAGCATGATCGGAGCGACGACGCCGATCGAGGCGTAGGTCGGGAGGAGGCCGATGAGGGCCGTGGCCGCGCCGATTCCGGTTACGGTAATCAGCATGACGGCCCGGCGCCCCACCTTGTCCCCCAGGGAGCCGAAGATCATTCCGCCGAGGGGCCTGGCCAGGAAGCCGACCGCGAGGGTCGCGAAAGAGCTCAGGGTCGCGGCGACCGCGTCGTCGTTGGTGAAGAACTGAACATTGAAGACCAACGCGGCCGCGGTATTGAAGAGGAAGAAGTCGTACCACTCGAGGGCTGTCCCGATCAGGGCGCCGAAGGTGACCTTGCGTGCTTCCTTCGCGGAGAGCGTCGTCGAGAATTCGCCCTCGTCCTCCAGGGGAATAGTCCCTGCATGCTGCGGAGTGCTCATGGTGTGTCCTCGGTCGGAAACAGGTAATAGTGACCAGTATTACAGTTGTAAAAAGACCAACTGAAGGCGAAACTGCCCCGTCTTTCCGGCAATGGAGTGTGCAGATGACCAAAATGACGAAGGTTCAGGCCGCGCTGGAACGCCACATGGAGGAGACCGTCGAGGCCTACGTACGGCGCGTCCTCGAGCTGGAGGACTATCGGGACGGGCTGGTGAGCACGTCCGATATCCGGGCCACCGCCCGGAGAAGCTTCGCCGTGCTCATGGACCAGGTTTTCACCGACGCACCGTCCCGCGCCGGCGACCTCGAGGAGACGGCCACGGATCTTGTCGCGCGACGGCGCTCGCAGAATGTGCACCTTGACCCGCTGCTGACCGCGGTGCGTCTCGACTTCACCGTGCTGTGGGAGATTCTGAAGCGCATCTGCCAGCCGGACGACGTCGACGTCTTGGTCGACCTGGCCGAGCCCCTGTGGCGCGCCGTCGAGGACTACGCCAACGGTGTCTACCGGGCCCACCTCGAACTGAGTCGGCGAGAGGTCCGTGAGGAGTCGGTTCTGCGTCAGGAATACCTGACCCAAGTCCTGAGTCGTGACATGGGCCCGGAGGCCGTGCGGCAGGCCTCGCGCATGGTCGGATTCGAGACCAACGAACGGTTGGTGCTGTGCGTGGCCCTCGGCGACGAGGGACGCACCCTTCGGGACGTCGTCTCCACGGCATTGCGGTCTGCTCTGCCGGTGCACTGGGTCAACTTCGGCGGGTACGCGGTGCTGATCTTTCCTTCACGCCTCGGGCACGTGCGGGACCTGGTCTCCCGTGCCCCGTGCGCCGTGCTCGACGACCTGCCGGGGCTGGACAGCGTCCGTCAAAAACTGCGTTTGGGCCAGGTGATTGCGGAGGCCATGGGACCGAATGACGACGGCGCGCTGACCCCCGAACAGGCGTGGCCGCGTTTGGCGAGGCGCGGGCTCGAGGAAAACGGTTTCGACCTCGCCGAACGGGTGGAGAACGACCTGAACCGAACCCGGTCCAATGAGGCTGCCCGGATCAGGGTCACGGTGGGGCAGTTCCTGCGTTCCGGGTCAGTGGCGGACACCGCCGCGGCCGTACCCTGCCACCGCAATACGGTCCAGAACCACCTGAACAGGTTCAGGGAGCTGACCGGAATCGACCCCGGGATACCGCACGAAGCGGCCCGGCTGGTGCTGGCCTGGGGGTAGTGGGGGCTTTCCGGACGCGAGGCGGCAGATTTGGGGCAGAATAGCGGCGAAATCCGCACGTGGTTGCCACCTCGCGAGGGCGAACCGGGGTTTCGTGCGCGGTCTGGGGCGGTCGTGGCACGTAGATCACGAAGATTGCAACGAGCCCGGAAGGTCGTTCCGGCCCAGCGGCTGCGAAACGTCGACGGCGATCGCGTCACCGAGGTGCGTCCGTCACCCTGCACAGAAATTTGTCGTGGCGCACGAAGAAGCCCCCGCTCCACCGCGCTCAGAGAGCGGATGGGGCGAGGGCTTGGGAGTCGGCCATCGACGGGCCGGGTTGCGAATCCGGCGGTGCCGATGGGTTGTGGACTGCTCGGGGGAATCAGAGGATCGCGGAGACTCCGTCACGGATCGCCTGGATGTCCACGGTGCCGGGGCAATCGGTGGAGACCACGAAGCTGTGCGGAACAATCTGCGACTGTGGGTCGAGCCCGTAGGTGCGGCAGATCGTTGCGCACAGGTCGATCGATTTGTTGTAGGTGTCCTGAGTTGGTGCACGGGACGGGTCGGCGGAGTGCTCGATGCCGATGCTGCGGAGATTGAAATTCCAATCACCGGCGTGCCAAGCGGTATTGGCCTCGTCCACGAACTGGTGGATTTCGCCTTCGCCGATTCCGTAATGGGCGCTGACTCCCGCATTGGGGTCGCTGAAAGTGGTGTCCGCGGCCGCAAGGGTTCCCACGATGTAGTGGATGACGATGCGGTCCACGGCCGTTCCCTCGCGGCCCTCGGTGAAGTTGGGAGAACTGACCTGTATTGCTGCCACGGCCTATTTCCCCTTCCCCAACGGGCAGCTCAGCGGCTGCTTGGATTCCATGGTCTTGTTGGCCGGAGCCGGTGCGGCCTGGGCCGCGGGTGCGGTGATGAGTGCTGTTCCGGTGACGGCCGATGCGGCCGCGCCGAATGCGAGCACGTTGCGTCTCGAAATTGCCATAACGGCAAGGTACGTATTCGGCCGTGGGTGCTCAAAACACGAGACGAGTATTACGCCAGAATGAGTGGAATTATTCACAAATGCTGGCGCGCGAGGTATCAGTTTGTTTCTTCGACGATTCGCTTGATCTTCGCGAGAGTTTCCGGGATCCCGGACTCGGCCGCTTCCTTGCGAATTTCGATCTGGTGATCTGCGTCCTCTCCGAAACGTTGCCGAAAGGATTCCCGGGATTGTTCGGAGAAAGCTGTGTATTCCGTGAGAACACTGCCTTCGCCCTCTGGGGATATTTTGTACCCCCAACGTACACGAGCCGGGACGACCTCCCAAGCGAAGTGGGTTCCGGGCTCGGCGGCGACGACCTCCGACGTCGTCGTCCACTCGCGCTCGGGCGTGCGGTTGTGGCCGGTGAAGGTGGCCCCGACGTCGTGCAGCCCCGGTCCGTCCCAGTCACACCGGTAGCACTGCTGGCTCCACTCGCCCGTCCGGGTGACGTCCGAGATCAAGTCGTAGATCTCCGCGGGGGATGCGTCGATGTGTATTGAATCGGAAAGTTCGTATGTCATGAGTCCAGTCTAGGGTCCACAAAGCTTTGTGCGATTTGTCGATTTTCATAAATATCTCGACAACTCGAGATTAATTCCATGCGTGTTATTCAATGCGGCGGCAGGCCCCACCGACCCCGAGATTGCGCGGAATTCCGGGCTGGTGAACTGTTAGCCCTTGTCATTTCAAAGACGAATTGTGGTGTGTGGTCCTGGACATAGGTTCTGGTTTGCCATACGGTCGTGGCCATCGCCTTGCGCCTGACCTATTCATGGTCACGTGCGTGAGGAGTCGGTCGGACCGGGGCCACTTCCCCTCCCGATGCTCATGTTCGCACTCGACACCCCATATTGAGGTACGAAAATGTTCGAATCCGAGAGCCGATCCACGAGTCGGAGACCATGGTCTGCCCTGAGGCGCCGCGGGGCGGCGTGCCTCACGGCCTCGGCGGCGCTTGTTCTCGGCGGAACGCTCCTGGTGGAGCCGGCTGCCCAGGCGGCGTCGGACGCGGGACCCAAAGAAGGTATCCAAGGCCGCGATATTTCGGTGAACCAGGGAACCGATTACCCCTGGAGCGAGGTCGCCTCCGCCGGAGTGGAGTTCGGCCAGGCTCAGGCCACCGATGGCGACTGGGCGTCGCCGACCTTCGACAAGCAGTACAAGGCGATCGGGAAGGCCGGCCTGTACAGGGGCGCGTATCATTTTGCCCGCCCCAATCACAGCAGCGGTTCGGAGCAGGCCCGGTTCTTCATGGACCACGGCGGCAAATGGGTCAATGATGGCACCACGCTCCCCGGCATGGTCGACCTGGAGCCGACGCCGAGCGCCAAAACCGCCGACGAGCAGTGCTACCACCAGTCTCCGGCCCAGATGAGGGCCTGGATTCAGGATTTCACGGTCGAGTACAAGTCCGAGACCGGCCGTGCCCCCATGATCTACACGACCAACGCGTGGTGGAACCAGTGCGTGGGCGACACGACCGCCTTCATCGACAGCCCACTCATGATCGCCAAGTGGGGCAGCGGGTCCTCGGGCGACGTCCCGGCGTCGTGGGGTGACTACGACTTCTGGCAGCACACTGAAAGCAGCAAGGGCAGCGTTGCGGACCGGAGCAGATTCAACGGTCCCAAGTCCCGGTTGCAGGAGCTCGCGACCAATCCCCAGTACGTGCCGACGGGGTCCGCCAACAAGCAGCAATCGCCCTTGGGCTACTGATTCACCGCTTCCAGCCCGCGTGGCCGTGCTTGTGCCCCAGGTGGCCGCGCTTCCCCCGGTTGCGCCCCAGGCGACTGAGTATCACCCGGCTGTGCCTCACGCGGGCTCGCACGGGCGGGATGGGCGGTCCATCATGGGGGACGTGACCGTCCCCGAAGCCTACGCCGCCCGCGCCTCCGAGTACGCCGAGGTGCTCGGTTCCATGGATGCGACGGCCGCGGCCGACCGGGTCACCGTGAGCGAATGGGCTCAGGCCCTCACGGGTCCCGTTGCCGACGTGGGGTGCGGGCCGGGTCATTGGACGGAGTTTCTGCGTCGTCACGGCTGTCGGGTTTCGGGTTTCGACCCCGTCCCGGAGTTCGTCAGCATCGCCCGACGTGCGTTCCCCGCCGCAGAGTTCCGGCTAGGCGATATCCAAGATCTGGCCGGGGCGCCGTCGCGGTACGGAGGCATCCTCGCCTGGTACTGCCTCATCCACCTGGAGCCCGACGTCGTCCCATCGGCCCTGGTTTCCCTGCATTCTGCCCTGCGCCCGGGCGGCTCCTTGCTTCTCGGGTTCTTCGACAGCCCCGCGAGTGACGCCGGCGACGCCGTCGGCTCAGCGGCGTCGCCGGATGACGATTCTTCCTTCCGTGACGAGGCACGTCAGAGTGGGGCGGCTTGGCGGGCGTTGACTCGGGTTGAACTCCAGGACCGGGCCGAACCGTTCGATCACGCTGTGACTACCGCATACAGGTGGCCGTGTGACGTCATGCTCCGGATGCTCCGGGACGCCGGCTTCGTCATCCGGTCGGTCCGACAGCGGCAGGACCCAGGGACGCGGCCACATGCGGACGTCGTTGCCGTGCGACCCGCAGCGGATCATAGATAGCGAGGCGCCTGCCCGATTCAGAGGCGCTCGCCGTCGTTACGTGGCGCTCCAACCCCCACCCAACGACGGGAAACGCCACCCAATCGGGAAACCGCCACCGAAAGGGCGCTCGGATGGCGTCGATTTCCGCTGATTTCGTCGGGAAATCCCCACCGAATCGGGAAACCGCCACTGAACAAGCGATGAGCGTCGGTGGGATTTCGGCAGAACCCGCCGACAACCGCCACCGAATCGGGCAAGCACCACTGAACTCGGCGCGAGCAGCCCCGAATTCGGCGCCTGCGGTCCTGAACTCTGCGGCTGCGGCCCCGAATTCGGCGTGTGCGGTGTCGGATCGAAGCCCGCGCGTGCTCGAGGTGGCAATTTTGGGCTGTTTGTCCCGCGAGGTGGCATTCTCGGGACGAAAAACGCAAGATATTGTCCCAAAACCGCCACCTCGCGGGCCTGAGCGCTCAGGATTGCCGCCTCGCGGGCCGGACCGCTCAAAATTGCCGCCTCGGCGAAAGTAGACCGCCCGACCTGCCCGCCGCCTCACCGCCACCGACCCGCCGACCCGCCCAACACACCAG
>JAKDJD010000080.1 GCA_030454085.1 Kocuria sp. | reverse complement strand
CCCCCGGCCCCGGGGCCGGGCAAACCAACGTAGCCAAACCCCAAACCCCCGCCCCCCGCCCCCCTACTCCCCGGCCTGGGGGCGACGTCGTTGTGTCAGAGATGCGCACCCGCTGGGTGACACTCCAGGCCAGATCCATCGGACCAGACGGTTCCCCCTGCCCCTGTGACGCATTGATCCCGGCTGCGGGCCGACGGCTCACTTCGAGACATGAGTCGGAATCACGATCCGGTCCTCTCAGATCCACATGGCCGGGTCGATGTACGTCACGGGATCAACCAGGGGTTTCTTCTTCTCCGGGGTTCGCGGACGAGCCTCCGCGGGGATGCCCGTGACGATGGAGGATGCGGGGGCATCGTGCACCACGACGGCGTTGGCCCCGACGGCTGAATCCTCACCGATCGTAATGGGGCCAAGAATCTTGGCTCCCGCGCCGACCGTCACTCGGTGGCCCAGCGTGGGATGCCTCTTGACTTTCTCAAGGGAACGCCCCCCGAGGGTCACACCGTGGTAGAGCATGACGTCGTCGCCGATTTCCGTGGTCTCTCCGATCACGATCCCCATACCGTGGTCGATGAAGAAGCGACGCCCGATGCTCGCACCCGGGTGAATCTCTATGCCAGTCAGCCAGCGCGTCAGCTGGGACAGCGACCTGGCCACGGTGCGCAATTCGTCCTTCTGCCACAAGCGGTGGGTGAGCCTGTGGACCCAAATGGCATGCAACCCGGAATAATTGAGGATGATCTCGAGGTCGCCACGGGCGGCCGGGTCGTGGGTACGGGCTGTGGTCAGGTCTTCCCTGAGACGGCTGAGAAAACTCACGGTGTCGCTTTCATCGTGCGTGGGTGAAGTCGGGCAGGGTGCGGACTTCCCGGTCGCCGGAGGGGACATCCGGCGAGGGGGCTGTTCACTGTTGGTGCAACCTCGGAACGGTGGGCGCTATTCCCGGATGCACGGGCGGTGGGTCCCACGCACGTGTGCCCACACGATTTCTCGTGCGGGCACAAGCAGCGTTTCCGGGAGCCGGTGTGGCGTCAGCCGCGGATGTCCTCGTAGAGAACGGTCGAGATGTACCGTTCGGCGAAGTCGCAAACAACCGTCACGATCAGCTTGCCCTCGTTCTCGGACTTCTTCGCCTCTTCGAGAGCGGCCCACACGTTGGCACCGGATGAGATGCCGCCGAGGATTCCTTCTTTGGCGCCCAGCTCACGGGCCACCCGCACGGCGTCATCCAGGTTGACGTCGGTTACGGAGTCGTAGACCTCCTGATCCAGCGTTTCGGGAAGAAAATTCGCCCCGAGGCCCTGGATCTTGTGCGGCCCCGCCTTGCCTTCGGTCAGCAATGGCGAGTCGGAGGGTTCCACGGCGACGATCCTGACGCCAGGCTTCTGCTCCTTGAGGTACTTGCCGGCTCCGGAGATGGTTCCGCCGGTTCCGATGCCGGCCACGAAGAGGTCGACGTCGCCGTCGGTGGCGTCCCAGATCTCGGGTCCGGTGGTGTCGTAGTGAACCTGGGGGTTCGCCTCGTTCTCGAACTGGCGGGCAAGAACGGCATTCTCGGAGTTCTCGACAATCTCGGCCGCCTTGTCGACGGCGCCACGCATTCCTTCGGCGCCCGGGGTCAGCACGATCTCCGCACCGTAGGCACGCAGCATCACGCGGCGTTCGGTCGACATGGTCTCCGGCATGGTCAGCACGACCTTGTAACCGCGTGCGGCGCCGACCATGGCCAGGGCGATACCGGTGTTGCCCGAGGTCCCCTCGACGATGGTCCCACCCGGACGAAGCTGCCCGGACTTCTCGGCCGCGTCGACAATCGCCTTGCCGATACGGTCCTTGACGGAATTGGCGGGATTGTAGAACTCGAGCTTGACGGCCACGTTGCCCGGAAGGTCCTTGTCCAGTTGGTTGAGCCTGACCAGAGGGGTCGCCCCAATGGCCTCGGTGACGTTGTCGAGGATTTTAGCCATGGTTGTCGCCTTTCTAGAGCTGAGGAAACGGCGGAATCGGGCGTTCCACCCGTTCTGCCACTACGGTAGTCCGCGAGCGCCGCGTCAGGTGTCCCTGAGCCACATCTTGTAATATTCCCTGGCCTTGCGAAGTTTGGGATCGATGATCACCTGGCAGTACCCGTTGTACGGGTTCCGCTGCTCGAAGTCCTGATGAATGTCCTCGGCAGGGTAGAACGTTCCGAGGGGCTCCAGGGTTGTGACAATGGGCTTGTCGAACATGGTCTGGGCCCGCTCGATCTGTGCGCGGAAGAACTCCTTCTCTTCGTCATCCCTGTAGAACAGCGCCGAACGGTATTGGGTGCCGACGTCGTACCCCTGCCGGTTGAGGCTCGTGGGGTCGTGGGTCGTGAAGAACATGTCCATGATGACGTCTTCCGGGACCACGGTTTCGTCGAAGCGAACTCGTATGGCCTCAGCATGCCCGGTCTCGCCGCTGCACACGGACTCGTACGTGGGCTCGAAGGTGTTGCCACCCGTATATCCGCAGACGGAGGATTCCACGCCGCGAGTTCGTTGGTAGACAGCATCCAGGCACCAGAAGCATCCGGCGGCTACGGTGAATTCTTTCATGCGCCCCATTGTGGTCCCGGCGGAGCGTCTGCGTCATGACCTTTCGCTGTTGGGGGAGCCGCCTCGAGTCAGGACCGGCCGCTTCCGGTGGCTGCCTGAAGCACCGCAGGCGGCGTCCTAGACTGGGTGCATGACTACTCCCAGCTTGAACGACGTCGTCCGTTCGGCCCACCAATTGTGGCCGGTAGCACTGGCCGAACCGTGGGACGCGAGCGGCCTGGTCTGCGGCCGAGGGGATCAGCCGGTACGGAGGATCCTGTTCGCAGTCGACGCCGTACAGGCTACGGCACGCGAGGCGGTGGAGTCCGAGTGCCAATTGCTCCTTACCCATCATCCTCTTCTGCTCAGGGGAGCGACATTCCTGCCCTCCTCGAGCGACAAGGGCGCGGTGGTGCACACGCTCATCGAAAACGGCTGCGGTCTCCTGGCGTCGCACACGAACGCGGACAGCATGACCGGTGGCGTATCGGATGCACTCATGGGGGCGTGCGGCATCACGGAGTCCGTACCCCTCGGGGACCCCGAGGCTGCGACGGGGATCGGCCGGGTCGGGGACCTCTCCGAAGAGATCACCCTGGAGGAGCTGGCACAACGCCTTGCCACGGCCCTTGTGCCTACGGCCGGTGGTCTGCGGATCGCCGGGCCGAAGGATGGAACCGTCCAGCGCGTGGCGGTGTGCGGGGGAGCCGGGGACTCTCTGTTCGATGATGTTCGCGCCTCCGGAGCCGACGTGTACGTGACGGCCGATCTGCGCCATCATCCGGCGTCCGAGGCACGGGAGCGGGCGCTGCTCGATGGTGGCAAACCATACCTGATCGATTGCTCCCACTTCGCGAGCGAGGAACTCTGGCTGGCGCATGGGGCCAAGATGCTCAGAGACGATCTGGCTGCCCGTGGCTTCGAGGTCGAGACCCTCCTGAGCAGCCTGAACACCGACCCGTGGGACTTCCGGGTCTCCACGGGTGAAGCACCAGCTTCCGCGTCGACCAGCCCGGAAGGGGACGGCTACGCCCGCAGATGACGGTATTCGGTGGGGCCACCCTCGGAATTGGTCCCGATCACCTTCGGCGGTCGACCACGTCGGTTTCGGGAACCCCGAACCACGCTGGCCGCTTCAGGGCCGAGCGTCCAGCACCCCTGGCAAGGATAGATGGCGCGTCCTCGACGAGGGGTGAGCTCGCGGTCCCGCCTCCGTGCTGCGGCGGGAAGCCAGCAGATCGCAGCCGATGGTGGCGGACGGGCCAGTCATAAGCCGGGTTCTG
>JAKDJD010000079.1 GCA_030454085.1 Kocuria sp. | reverse complement strand
ACCTTCGGGATCGGTTCAGGCTCACTGCCAATGTCGTCGATGTCATCCAGCCCGACGAAGAGATGCCGAACTTGCCCGTGGCCAGCGCGGTATGGCAGCCCCAACCGGATTTCCCGACGTCGGTCAGCTGCTGGTTGGCGGCCGGTGCGGCCCACCACACGGTGCTTTCGACGCAGGTTGATCTGGATGCATGGCGAGATTTTGCCAAAATCGCTCAGGTTGAACTCGCGGAGATCGATGCGGACACTACCGTGAACAGGTTCGAGGAAACTCTTCGCTGGAACTCCGTTTACTACCGCGTGGCCCAAGGGTTCTGATTCGTCAGCAAGGGTCAGACGGCGGACCGGCGGGCCCTACGGTGACGAGGTGGTGACGATGTGCTGGTGACGCGCGGGTCGAAGCCTTCTGAGAGAGCGTGGGATCTGTGCCTGGTGAGTATCCGGAGGTACAACCATCGATTCCCCGGTCATTGCAGCTGCCCTCGGTTCAGCAGCCCTCTCGCCGAGCCCAGGTAGGTACCTTCTCGGGGCGGACGCCTATCCCGACGATGTAGGCCGGGAGAGCCGTCACGGACGGGAAACGTCTGAGAAGGACCTTGAGGAACTTCGGAACCCGGATTTCCATTCCGTTCAGCACCGGCATGACGATCTTGGCGTGCATGAGTCGTTGCACATTCTGGGTGAGCACCGTGGCCACCAGCCTTCTCCGGCGAACGCGCGCGAGTATTCGGTCTCCGTGAACCCGCAGAAGTTTCCCCTGGCGAAGTGGCCCGGCGAGCAGCCGGGCCGCGGCCACCGCATCCTGTACGGCGAGATTGATACCGACTCCACCGACCGGAGACATGGCGTGAGCAGCGTCGCCGATGCACAAGACGCCCGGGGCATGCCACCGTCGAAGACGATCCACGCGCACATCGAGATGCTTGACGTCGTCCATCGACTCGATGCTGGAGACGTCTCCCGTGACATCGGACAGCAGATCCGCAGTTTCGGCGCGGAAAACCTCGATGCCCCTTCCACGGATGCTGCTGTCGGTTCCCTTGCGGCCCAATTGTGCGACTTGGACGTATCCGCGGCGGGGGATTGCAATCACCGCGTGTCCGTTGTGGGTGCGTGGCAGAAGAGCTTCCCCGATGTTCCGTTCCGTCGTGATGCGGTACCACCAGACGTCGAAATCCACGGGCAACTCTTTGGTCGGAAGGTCGACCGACGCACGAACAGCGGACCATCGGCCGTCACAGGCGACAGTCAGGTCTGCCAGTAGTCGACCGTTGCCTTGCGGATCGGTGAAATCGACTCCTATGACGCGTTCTCCCTCGCGTACGGTTCCCGTGACCTCGTGCTCGGTGAGCAGGGTGAACCGCGGTTCGTGCGAGGCGGCTTCGGAAATGAGGTTGAGCAGATCCCATTGCGGGACCATAGCTATATAGGGGTGACGCACGGGCAGTCTCGTCAAGTCCCCGACCACAACCTCGGCACCGTCCTCGGCTGGGACCTTCACCTGGGAGATATGCGACTGGGGGAGGCGATCGAAACGGTCGAAGAGCCCGAGGTCGTCCAAGAGGGTCAGGGTGGTCGGATGGACGGTGTCGCCCCGGAAATCACGCAGAAAATCCGCGTGCTTTTCCAACACCGTGACCTCAATGCCTGCGCGGGCCAACAAGAGCCCCAGGACCATGCCCGCCGGGCCACCGCCGACGATAGCGCACGTTGTCTGGAGCAGATGGTCATGTGCCGGGTTGGTGGGGCTGGTGCTCATGATGAACTGACTTTCGTAGGGTCAGGATTCGTCGGACATGGTTGCTTCGTTGGGTGAGGTCGCGGCGAGGACCTCTGCCAAGCGATTCAATTCTCGGGGATGATGTACCACGACCATTGCGGGGGCCGCTGGGTCGGCGTCGTACTGAGGGATTTCGGTTCGGGATCTGTTCCGAGTCTGCCACCACCAGCCGATGATTGAGTCCCGGGTGAACAGCCGCCACAAGGACTCCCGGTTGCCGTTGCAGGCTTCCTCCTGGAAGAGCACGCGACGCAGCGTCCGCCGGAGTAAACGACTCAGCGTCACCCGGTGAGGATAGGCGAGATAGACGATGAGGTCTGTTCGGGGCAGGAGCACATCTGCGCATTCGCTCCCCAAGCCCGCCAGAACCCAGCGACGATGAGTGGCGATGGATCGGGCCCGTTGCCGCTGTTCTGCCGGACTCCGGTGAGTCCAGGCTCCGTCGCAGGCCGGTGCCCAGAGGACATGGTCGTCAAAGTCGAAAGGTCGTGCGGAGATCACACAGGCCAGCCGACGTGTCGCGGTGGATTTGCCGCATCCAGAGACGCCCAGGACGAGGATTCGATCCGCCTTCGAGATGCGGTCGGGCGCTATCTGACTCATAAGCGATTCCTCTTCGACTGCGGACGTACGCTGCCGTGCCTCATGAAACGGAAAGCGGCTGAAGGGCCGGGATCTCGGTGACGCAAGGACGATTGTCGAACCCGCTCGGCACTTTCTTGAGACCCTGGCCGCGTCGGAGAGAGGGCAACGACTACGTTGCTGCGCCTCTCGACCTACGCCGGCATCGGTATTCGAGCGAGGAATCCCCCGGACCGCTGCTTGTGCAACGAACCGGGGGTCCTTGTACTGCGGAAGCTATGGGATTTGAACCCATGGTGCGGGGTTGCCGCACACCGGTTTTCAAGACCGGCTCCTTAGGCCGCTCGGACAAGCTTCCCTGCGTTCAGGTTGCCCGCCTAGACTGGCGAGCGATCCGCGACGCGATTGCCAATATTACATCGCCGTTGTGGCATGTCCAAGGTTTCGACTCCGTTGGAAGGCAGGTACAGGATGAAGGCCGTCGTCGAGAACGAACACGGTGGACCGGAGGCGCTCCGCATCACCGAGGAGCCGACACCAGAGGTGGGCCCGGACGATGTGTTGATCGATGTGAGCGGTGCCGGGCTGAACAGGGCCGACACCATGCAGCGGAAGGGCAAGTACCCGCCGCCAGAGGGTGCCTCGAACGTCTACGGACTGGAGGTGTCCGGGACGGTTGTCCAGCTGGGCGATGAGGCCGCCCGAACGTCCTTCCTCAAGGAAGGCCACAAGGTTGTCGCGCTGTTGGCCGGGGGAGGGTACTCGACCCAGGTCGTGGTCAACCACGCACAGGTTCTCCCCGCGCCCGCGGGAGTCGACCTGGCCGACGCCGCGGCCCTCCCGGAGGTCGGCGCGACCGTCTGGTCCAACCTGTTCGGGCCCGGAGGCCTCAAAGCGAACGGTCCGGAGCAGAAGGACGGCGAGCAGTCGGTGCTCGTCCACGGGGGAACCGGCGGCATCGGGGCCCATGCCGTGCAGCTGTGCCGCGCCCTCGGCTACCACGTGTTCACCACGGTCGGGAGCGAGGCCAAGGCGGACTGGGTTCGCGACCTGGCCTCCCGGCAGGAGGAAGCCAACGCCCAGAAGACCAAGCCCCGCCGCCTGGGAAACCTCGAGATCATCAACTACCGCGAGCAGAATTTCGCGGAGATCATCGAGAAGGAGACAGACGGCGAAGGGGTGCGGGCGATCCTCGATGTCGTCGGCGGCAAGTACCTGGAGGACAACGTGGCCTCGCTCGGCCTCAACGGTCTGCTGACCGTGATCGCCGTCCAGGGCGGACCGTCCGGCGAGTTGAATCTGGCGACCCTCATGTCGAAGCGTGCCACGGTTCGGGGAACCACGTTGCGTGGTCGTACCTCGGAGCGAAAAGGGGAGATCCTGCGCGACATGGCCGGCACGGTGTGGCGGATGATCGCGGACGGCCTCATCGACCCGGTCGTCGCGCGCCGCATTGGGCGCGGCGCCGGCCCCGCCCCCCACCAGTAATTCGC
>JAKDJD010000056.1 GCA_030454085.1 Kocuria sp. | reverse complement strand
AGGCGACCTCGAAATCACCCCGGTCTTGGATCAGGATACGCTGACGAGTACCCACCGATATATCCAGAAGGGAACCAGCAATGGACAGCACCAGCTATACCAAAGCTGAACTACTCGCCCTCCAGGACCCTGAAGTCCAAGCCGCGCATCGAAACCATATGCAGAACGTTGAACGAGCCACCGAAGATCCACAACTTCCTTAGGAATACCGCCCTGACGAGAGTGCGCACTGGCAGCCAGAGTATTAGGTGACTGGGTGGAGTGACTGCGCCAGACTCCGCATCTATTCCGCACATTTTATGGGCATTGGTGACAGTGGTTGGCAACTTGTTGGGCTCGGTTCCGGGCAGAGGGAAGCCGCTGCCATCCCGCAGAAACCCGTGATTATCGCGAACTCAAAATCGTAAGGTCACCGGATCGACGTCGGTCGGAGCCACTGAAAACCGCCCCGTAGGCTTCTATGCGGGGCGGTTTTCTTTGTTTAACGGCTGGAGGCTGCCGCGGACGGGCTCCTCACCGTCGCCACGGAGGAATGCCGGCGGCGGCGACGGGTTCGACGTCGTCGGCACCTCCCCGGCCGGGTGAGGCATGGGCGGCACGGATCAACTCGAGCTGCCCATCACCAGGCGTTAGTCTTCGAGTCCTTGGCCGGTTGGAGACACCAGAATCTTCACTGCCGTCTCGTTGTGGTTGATCAACGTGTCGAAGCCTTTGTCGATCAGGTCGTCGAGACCGATCTTGCCCGTGATGAACGGGCGGAGATCCACTCGGCCCTCTTCAACGAGCTTGATGGTTGCGGGGTGGTCGTATGAGTACCCGATGGTGCCCCGGAGGTCGATCTCCTTCATGACCAGTTTGTGGAGAGCGACCTTGGGCTCGTGCCCCCAAATCGATACGTTGACGATCACGCCGGCCGGGCGAACGGCGTCGAGAAGCATATCCAGCACGACGTCGACCGAGCTGCACTCGAAGCCGACGTCCGCACCCTTCCCATGGGTGAGCCCGCGAACCTCTTCGGCCACGTCCACTTCCCGAGGATCGAAGGCATAGTCGGCAACCCCCGCGTCCAAGGCTTTCTGACGACGCAATTCCGATAGTTCGGACATGACAACGGTCAGTCCTTCCGCCTTGGCCACAGCCGCGGTGAGCACGCCGATGGGGCCGGCGCCACCGATAATGGCGGTATCCCCTCGAGTGGCTCCGGACCTCACAAAACCGTGGTGTGCCACGGAGAGGGGTTCGATCAGGGCCGCTTCGTCGAGCCCCACCGAGTCCGCAATCGGGTGGACCCAGTGACGGTTGACGGCAATCTGTTCCCCGAGACCGCCGCCTCCACCGCCCAAGCCGATGAAATTCATGTCAGGGCTGAGCTGATAATGGGGGTCTTCCCAGTCGCGTTCGCGGATGAGATAGGGCTCGACGACGACCTTCTGTCCGACCTCGAGGTCGTCGACGCCCTCTCCCAACGCGGCGACGGTGCCGCTCATCTCGTGCCCGAGCGTGATGGGTGCTTCTTCACCGGAAATCGGGTGGGGCTGGCCCGCCGGGGGAACGAAGATCGGCCCGTCCAAGTACTCGTGGAGGTCAGTACCGCAGATGCCTGACCACGCGACGTCGATGAGAACCTCGCCGGGACTCGCTATCGGCGGTTCGACGTCGTCAATGCGGATGTCGTGGTTCTGGTAGTAACGGGCGGCGCGCATGGTCTCTTCTTCCGTTCGGAGTCAGTGCATGGCCAGTTTAGTGTCCTCGATCACCATGCCGAACCTCCCGACTCACCGGGTGAGAATCCGGCGGCACGGGTTTCCGACGTCGGCGACGCAGGATGGAAGAAGACTCTGAGCGGCCAATCCTGGTCCAGCGGAAGCGGCCCCGCTGGCATGACAAGCAGGTGCGTCAGCGTCCGCTGATGATATCGATGCCCACGGTGTCCCGGTCTGCGCGCTTGTCCCACCGCGTGACCGTCAGGCTGACCAGCGCCAGCACCAAGCCCGACGCGGCGAGTCCGATGCCGATCCAACCTGGCGAGAGATAGCCGAAACCGGCGGCAATCGACGCGCCGCCGAGGGCGGCCCCGAGGGCATTGCCAATATTGAAGGCCGAATGGTTGACCGCCGCGCCGAGGAGTGCGGCCTTGCCCGCGATGCGGATCAGCCGGGCCTGGATGGACGGGATCAGAATCGACTGGGTGACGCCGATGAGGAATACCGACGCGAAGAGGCCGACCTTGGACGAAGCGAGCAGCGTGTACAGCACCAGGGAGACGATGAACGCGCTGAAACCGAACAGGACCGTCTTGGTCAGATTGCGGTCGCTGGCCCAGCCACCGATCATATTGCCGATCGTCATGCCGATGCCCAAGACCGCCAGAACCCACGGGACCGTCGACGCCGACAAGCCCGCCACCTGGGTCGAGACTTCGGTGATGTAGGAATAGACCGCGAAGAATCCGCCGAACCCGATGGAGCCGACGGCGATCATGATCCAGATGCGGATGTTCTTGAACGCTCGCAGTTCGGACCCTGCGGTGCGAGTTGCATCACCGGTGTGGCGCGGGAAGGAATAGAACGCGAGAACCAGGGCCACGGCGAAAATCACCGCGACCATCAGGTAGGCCGAGCGCCACCCGAAGTGCTGCCCGAGCCACGTCGCGATCGGAACACCCACAATGTTCGCAATAGTGAGTCCGGACAGTGCCAGGGCAATCCCCTTCCCCTGGTTGCCCGGGCCCATGAGGCGGGCCGCCAACAGCGAGCCGACCGCAAAAAATGCGCCGTGGGGGAGGGCCGCAATGAAGCGGAACAGGGAGAGCAGCTCGAAAGTCGGTGCGAACGCGGATGCGAGTGTCCCGAGGATGAACAAGGCAAGGAGCAGGAACGCCAGCCGTGTTTGGGATGCTTTGGCGCCGAGGGCCGCGATGGTTGGGGCTCCCACCACCACACCCAACGCATACATCGTGATGAGCGTTCCGGCCCTGGCGATCTCGGTCTCGGGGGATTCGCTGAATTTCGGCAGGAGATCTCGCGCGATGTCTGGAAGGAGACCCATGGAGGCGAACTCGGTCACTCCGATACCAAATCCGCCGAGGGCGATGGCAAGGAGGGCAATGCTCCGGCGGGTGGGTGTGAGAGTGGTCAAAGGTGACCTTCCTGAGTGGAGGGGAATCGATGTGAGCCAGTCGCCGTGCTCGAGCGCAGACTAGGTTAGCCCGTTCCTTGCGGGGTGTCGACCGCGATGCTGTCCGTTGCTATATGTGACTTGACGGTTCATCTCGCAGGTTCACGAACGTACACATCGGTAGTCGCGCGTACTGTCCCACGGCATCCGTTGATCAAGTCCCTTCGGTGCAAAACGCAGAGTCGGACGTGGTCAAGGTCTCTGCAATGCTCAGTTCCGTGACTTGGGGTTGCGGGTGCGTGCCGCGTGGGCTCGGGCTTTCATGCGGTTGCCGCACGTCGCCATGGAGCACCACTTGGCGGTCCCTGGGCGCGTGTGATCAATGAGGTAGAGATTGCACTCCGTGTTCGCGCACGCTCTCAACCGTCCCGGTAGGTGCTCGTTGACCTGCGACCATGCCTGCAGGACGCGAGCCGCGAGCCGTACATCCGGGGGCGCGGACAGCTTCCACTCGACCCCATGCGGCGTGACCTCTGCCCGCATCGACGCCTCGCTCATCAGCGCCTGGAGAGATTTTGTGGCGGTCTCGCTGCCTCGGATCAGGTCCTGCAACCGGTCCCGTGCGATCCGCAGATGCCGCAACTCTGGGTCGTCGCCGGACCCGCCGTAGGCGCGGGCTAGGGCGACGCCGCGCTGACCGTGCAGATATTCCAGGGGCTCCCCGCCGTCCCGCGGCGCGGAGTTGAGAACGTCCAACAGAAGTTTTTCGTCTTCGATCACGTGTGCCCTCCTTCGCGTACCCATGCTACCGTGCCCGTAACCAGTAAAGCTAGTTTAGGAGGTTAGTAATGGTGGCTGTTCACCACCGCGAGATCATCGTCGAGGGCTGGCGTGTTTTCTACCGGGAGGCCGGCCCCGTCGACGCGCCGGTGATGCTGCTCCTGCACGGATACCCCACCAGCTCGCACATGTTCCGGCACCTCATTCCTGCTCTGGCGGACCGCTATCACGTGATCGCGCCGGACCATATCGGCTTCGGAAGGTCCTCCGCCCCGGCCGTGGACGATTTCGAGTACACCTTTAGGGAATTGGCGCGGATCACGCATGCCTTCCTCGAATCGGTGAGTGTGGAGCGGTTCACCGTCTATGCGCAGGATTACGGTGCGCCCATCGCATGGCGTCTCGCCCTCGAGGACCCGGATGCTGTGGGCGGCGTGATCTCACAGAACGGCAATGCCTACGACGAGGGATTCGTCCCCGACTTCTGGGAACCCATCTGGGCTTATGGGCAGGACCCTTCGCGGAAGAACGAGGAGGCTCTTCGCCCCGCGCTGGACAGGGAAGCAGTGGAATGGCAGTACCTCCACGGTGTCCCGGACCCGTCCGTGGTGGATCCGGATGCCTGGGAGCACGACATCGCCCTTCTGGGGCGTCCAGGCAACGACCTCGTCCAGCTGGCCCTCTTCGCCGACTACCACACCAACCGTGCCCTCTACCCGAGGTTCCATGAGTGGCTGCGCACCTCCCAGGTCCCGGTCTTGGCCATCTGGGGTCGCAACGACCGGATCTTCGGCCCGGCCGGGGCCGAGGCCTTCCGTCGGGATGCCGCCGATCCGCGGATCGAGCTCCTGGACGGCGGCCATTTCTTGCTCGAGTCACACCTGGATGAAGTCGTGGCCGTCATTCGAGACTGGAGGGCATCTTTCCAGCCCTGACATCGTGGGGCGTTGCCGCAGGGCCCCGCAGCGCCCGCTACACCAGATGCTTGGTCGAGGTCTCCGGGGCGTACTTGACGGTGAAGAGGAGGCCGACCAGCAGCACGAGGGCCAGCGCGAACATTGACCAGGATATTCCCCAAGCGGACAGCATGAGGGGAAGAATGAATGTCCCCGCCGCCGAAGCGATCCGACTCAACGCATTGAGGAGTCCCACGCCGGTCGCGCGCAACCTCGTGGGGAACAGTTCGGCCGGATACACCTGCGTCAGGTTCGACGCAGCGGACATCACGAAGGTGTACACGACGAACGGGATCATGAGGACGCCGATTGAGGTGTCGACCAGCAGACCCAGCAGGATCAGCGATGCCGTGAGGATCACGAAGGAGATGATGCTGGCACTGCGCCGCGAGAACTTCTGGACGAACCACAATCCTGCGATCCCTCCAAGGAGGAGGAAAATGTTCAGGACAATTTCCTGCAAGTGCCCGCCCGAGACGTCCAGGCTCTCGAAGATGGTCGGCATGAACGTGTAGATGGCGAAGTAGGGGAGCACGAGGGCGCTGTAGAACACGATGCCGAACCAGGTGTACTTCGCTTGCCCTGAGGCGAAGACCTCACGGAATCCGCCGCTGTCCTCGGGCTCGGAGTTCGTGGCCAAGTCCGTCGTCGAGATATCCGCCTTGAGGTATTTCCCGACGATCTTCTGGGCCTCCTCGACGCGACCCTTGCTGATGAGCCACCCCGGCGATTCCGGGGCTCCGATCCGCACCGCCAGGACCACGAGGGCGGGAATGGCGCCGCTGGCCAGCAGCAATCGCCACGATTCCTCCCCCGCGAGGAACAGGCTTCCCAGGATATTGGCGACGACGTATCCGACGGTCCACATGACGGTCAGGGAAGACAGCATGATGCCGCGAGACTTCCTCGGGGAGAACTCCGAGAGCAACGTTGGCCCGACGGCGTAGTCCGCGCCGAGCCCGAAGCCGATAATAAGCCGCAGAATGAAGAGGCTCAGGAACCCCTCGGCCCAGAACTGTAGGACCGAGGCGACCGTGATGATCACGAAATTGAGGACGAAGACGCGCTGCCGCCCGATGAGGTCACCCACCCGTCCGAGCACCAGGCTCCCGAAGAACAGCCCGATGAGTGCCGAACTGGCCAGCAGTCCCGATTCGAGGCCGGTGAGCGACCATCCCGCAGTCAGCGCCGGCAGGAGCGCCCCGATCATGCCGAGGATATAACCGTCCGTGAAATTGGCACCGAAGGTCATGACGGTGACCCGTAGGTGAAACCGGTTGAACGGGATCTCGTCGATGGCCTGCGTCGCGGGTGAGTCCGATATTTTTACCATTCGAATTCCTGATCGTTCGTACGATCCCGCGACAAGTCGGCGGGATGCTGTGTGATGCTGGCCAGTCCTAGTGCGACGTCGTGCGCAATTTCCTGGAGACTTCGGACGCGGCATGGCGCAGGAGCGCCCCGTCGCTTCGGTTCTTCTGATGGGTCGCTCTGTAGGTGGGGACCAGAATGCTCATGGCCGCGATGGGTCTGTTTCCCCCGTAGACGGGTGCCGAGATGGCGGTGATGTCCTCCTCGACGATGTTCTCCGAAATCAGGTAGCCCTCGTCCGGGGTGCGCCCCTGGAGGACCCTCCCCGCCGCGGATCCGGCCGCGGGTATCGTATGCCCGACCCAGCTGACGTGTCGGACCGAATGGTTGCCCTCGACAATGCTGATGTACAGGACGGTGTCATCGTGTGCCTCGACGCTCAGGTACACGGACTCTCCCGTCTCTGCCGCGAGGTCCTGCATCGGCTGTCTGGACAGGTCGGCCAGGGAATCATTGCTGAAAGCCTGAGCGCCGACCTGGATCAGGCGGGTGCCGGGGCGATAGATCCCGGCGTCGTCGCGCGTGAGCCAATTGCTCGCTTCCACGGTCCGGAGCAGGCGCAGGGTCGTGCTGACCGGCAGGTCCGCTTCCCGGGCAGCTTCCGCCAGGGTCATGGCGCCTTGGTCGCAGACGATTCCCATCAGATCGAGTGCTCGCTCAACGGTTCGGGTCGACGTTTCGGCCAAGGGGGCCTCCGGGAAATAGTCGGGGTGAGCCAGGTAACAGTTTTGTCTAGTGAAACATTAAAACCGCCTAGTGAAAACCATAAATTTGAGGAAGACTGGGCCGCATGCGAGAACATGAGCAGCAGGATCGTCAGCAGACTCGAAGCGAGCACCCTCGAGATGCCCGCCATTCCGGCCAATCGGAGCCTCCGATCGAGGTGGACGGGGCCGGGCTGACCCTTGCCGATCTCGACAAGGTTGCCCGTGGTTCTGGGGCCCGCCTTGCGCCCGGGGTCCTCGATCGACTCCGCCGTCAGTATCGAGAAGCTCGAGAGATCAGCACGCGCCAATCCGTGTACGGCCAATCCACGGGCGTGGGGGCCAACCGGTTCGTCGAGGTCGATGAGCACGACGACGAACACGGCTTGCGCTTGCTCCGGAGCCACGCCGCCGACGCCGGTCCCCATGTCCCCGAGGAGACGGTCCGAGTCATGCTGGCGATCCGTCTCTCTCAGCTTGCGGCCTCCGGGAGCGGGATCAGCCCGGATGTGGTTCAGGGCCTGGAACGAATGCTCCGGGACGATGCCTTGCCCCGGGTTGGGACGATGGGAGGCATCGGGACGGCGGATCTGGCGGCTTTGGCATCCACCGCCCTAGCACTGGCAGGGGAACGCCCGACCACGAATCCGTGGCCCACGCCCGTCTCCTTCGGCAAGGACAGCGCCTTGCCGTTCATGAGCAGCAGCGCGTTGACCCTGGCGCGGGCCGCGCGGGCCGTGACTCGACTGCGGGATCTGGAGCGCTCCTCGCGAATTGTCGCAGCCCTCTCGGCCACGGCCGTCGGAGCCAATAGGCAAGCATTTTCCCCGCAGGCAGGCCGGGCCGCCGTGGTTCCCCCAGCCGCTCGAGTCGCAGAAGAAATGCGCGGTCTCCTGCAGGAGGAAGCGGAGCCGGCCCGCATCCAGGACCCCTTCGGCCTGCGCGCTTACATCCAGTCCCAGGGCGCCGTGGTCGACGCCATGGATCGACTTCGGTGCCTCGTCGAGTCGTTGACCGCGACGGCCCAGGAGAATCCCCTCTTCGATTTCGAGTCGCAGAGCGCCGTGCACCACGGTGGGTTCCACCAGGTTTCACTCGGCCTCGCCATCGACGGGCTGGACCTCGCCCTGGCCCAAAGCGCGCCCCTGGTCGTTTCACGCATCACCATGCTCCACGATCCGGCGTACACGGGTGCGCCCTCGTTTTTGGCCGACGGAACCGACGGCTCCTCCGGGCACATGATGCTCGAGTACATTGCGGCCAGTGCCATGGCCCAGCTGCGAAATGCGGCCCAGCCGGCGTCGCTCAACACCGTGGTCCTTTCGCAGGGTGCCGAGGAGGATGCGAGTTTCGCGACTCAGGCGGCCGAGCAGCTCGACCGGGCGGTGGACAGTTACCAGACGTTGCTATCCATGGAGCTGCTGTCGGCGCACCGGGCCATCAGCGTGCTGGGCCGAGCGACGTCGTCGTCGCTCCACAGGGCGGTAGCGCGTCTGCGAGAGGCGCTCCCCATCGTCGCGGCCGACCATGACCTGCGCCCGGACATCGACGCGGCCGGTCATGTGCTTCCGGGACTGGCTCGCGGGATTCTTCCGGAGCCTTGAGCCGGACGTCTTGGGGTGCGGCGGTTTCCGGGGCGACGCCGCGTCGATCCCTTCGAATTCGATGCGCACGAGGGGAGGCGTGTCTTCTTCACCCTGCCCCCGACCAAAAATTTTCACCAACCGCCGTTCAGGCCTGTCGGACGGGGGAGAAACGTGCCATATTGGGCCCAAGGCAGACTTCGGATAGGGGAGAACACCGTGGCTTCGTCCATCGCAACATATATTTCGCTTCCGGGGTATACGGCCGAGGCGATGACGCATTGGCACGAGATATTCGGCGGTGAACTGACGATCCTCCGGTACGCCGACGCCGGCACGGAGGGGATGCCGTTCACGCCGGATCCGGAAGCAGTTGCCCACTCGACGCTGACGTTGCCGAACGGAGCAATCGCGGCTGGCGACTCCATGGATGACGGCACCGACTATCCGATCCGGGGAACCGCGTATTCCCTGTTGGTCACCACGGATACCGCGGAAGAGGCCCGCGGCTACATGGACGGATTCCTAGACGCGGGCGGGACCACCAACATGCCTTTCGAAAAGGCGCCGTGGGGAGACTGGTACGGTCAGGTCTTCGACCGATTCGGCGTGATGTGGGCCTTCTCGACGTCAGACGCGTAGCCGAGGTCGTTTGCAGTCCGGCGGAGGGCTGGCTCGCCGGGCGGCAGGGACTAGTCGAACTCGATCTCTCCGTCGTCCGGGCTCTCGACCCAGGGCTCCCATCGGGTTTCACGGACTAGGCCGCCCTGACCTTCGAGTCTGTGAGCCTGCCGTGGTTGTGCAACCGCGGCCGACGGGAGAAGAATCGAGCGTGGGAACACTGGCAAGCAATGAGCGGTACGGGCACTGACGCCCCATGACGCCGAGTGGTCCGCCGCGGAACGGAAGTGCAAGCATGACTGTCCTGAACGAAACCTACGCACTCTCGAACGACGTCGCCATCCCGCGACTTGGGCTGGGCACCTGGTTGATCCAGGACGACGCGGCGGCGCAAGCTGTGCGCGACGCGGTCGAGATCGGGTATCGCAACATCGACACGGCCCAGGCCTACGGCAATGAGGCCGGAGTCGGAGAAGGGGTTCGTACTGCGTCCGTGCCTCGCGACGAATTGTTCGTATCGACCAAGCTTGGCGCGGAAATCAAGGATTACGACGACGCCGTCGCAGCAATCGACGGTTCGTTGGAAAAGATGGGCCTGGACACGATCGACCTGATGCTCATCCACAGTCCGCAACCTTGGGACGATTTCCGAGGCGGTGACTACTCCGAGGGAAACCGCCTGGCATGGCGTGCCATGGAGGAGGCATACGAAGCCGGAAAACTGCGTTCGATCGGCGTCTCCAATTTCCTTCAGGAGGATCTCGACCGTCTGCTCGACGGCGCAAACGTTGTCCCGCACGTCAACCAGTTGCTCGTGCACGCGGGAAACACCCCGGTGGACCTGTTGGACTACTGCGAGAGCAAGGGGATCGTCGTCGAGGCGTATTCGCCCATCGCGCACGGTGAGATCCTGAACAACCCAGAGGTCACGGCGATGGCCGAGAAATACGGGGTGTCGGTCCCGCAGTTGTGCATCCGCTACACCCTTCAGCTGGGCACCGTCTCGTTGCCGAAAACCGCCAACCCGGACCACATGCGCTCCAACGCGGAGGTGGACTTCGAGATCTCCGCGGAAGACATGGAGGAACTCAAGGAATTGCACGATCAGGACTACGGCGAATCGAGCGAATTTCCCGTCTACAGCGGGAAATAGCGCCGAGCGAATCCCGCGAACTCGGGCCGTCAACTAGCCACGAAGTACATCCTCTTGTTGACGAACTCGTCCATTCCGAGAGGCCCGAGTTCGCGGCCGTATCCGGAGTTCTTGACCCCGCCGAACGGGAGCTCCGCGCCCTCGCCGCCCGGAACATTCACGCTGGCCATGCCGACTTCGAGTCGCTGAGCCACGGCCTGGGCCCGTTGCGAGTCGGTCGAGAAAACGCATCCACCCAGGCCGTAACGGGAATCATTGGCGAGCCGCACGGCGTCGTCGTCCGAGTCGACCTTGTACACCACGGCCACCGGGCCGAAAAGCTCCTCATAGTACGTCTCGGAGCCCGGAGTGATTCCGGTGATGACGGCGGGGGAGAAGTAGGCCGAGGAATCGTCCCGCAGCTTCCCGCCTACGTGAAGGGTCGCCCCTTCGGAGACCGCCTTCCCGACTTGTTGCTCGAGTTTCTCCGCTGCACTTCGCGAGGACAGGGGCGAGTAGACCTGAGGCGACTCATCGCTGGGATCGCCCGGTTCCATGGCCGACGCCAGGGAGACGAGTTCCTCCACGAACTCGTCGTAGACCTCGCCTGCGACGATCATGCGTTTGTTCGAATCGCACGCTTGGCCCGTGTTGTACATGCGGGTTTCCCACGCGGTCTGGGCGGCCTCTTTGACATCGTCGGTATCCAGGATGATGTACGGGTCGGATCCGCCCAGTTCCAGAACCGCTTTCTTGAGATGCTGGCCCGCCGTGGCGGCGACCGTGCTGCCGGCCCGTTCGGACCCGGTCAGAGAGACCCCCTGGATGCGCGAATCGCCGATGATGTCGGAGGCCTGATCGTGGGTGATGAAGACGTTGTTGTAGACCCCTTCGGGGATTCCGGCGTCGTCCATGATCTGCTGGATGGCCCGGGCAGACCGCGGGCAGATCTCGGCGTGCTTGAGAAGGATCGCGTTGCCCAGCACCAGGTTGGGAGCAGCGAACCGCGCCACCTGGTAGTAGGGGAAATTCCACGGCATGATGCCCAGCAGGACGCCGATCGGCAGTCGCTGGATATAGGCCTTGCCCTCGGATTCCGTCGGGATTTCCTGGTCGGCGGCGAAGCGTGGTCCGTTGTCCGCGTAGTACTCGAAGATTTCGCCGCAGTACTCCGCTTCCTCACGGCCTTCGTTGACGGGCTTGCCCATCTCTTCGGCAATGATTTCGGCGAGGGCGTCCTGGCGCTCGGTGAACAGCTCGCCCACGCGCCGGACGACGTCGGTCCTCTCCTCGAGGCTCTTCGCCTGCCAGTCCCGGTATGCGGCATCGGCGCGGCTCAGGGTCTGTTCGACCTCCTCGTCGCCGATGGTCCCGAAGGTCTCTGCGATCTCGTCCGTCTTGGGGTTCTGGACCCGGAAACCTGGTGAATCGTTCATCATTCAAGCCTCTCTTCGAGATTCTGAGGACGCGCCGAGAGCGTCTTGGAGCGTCGGCACGGACGCCATCGCTGATGTCGGGGGTGTGCCCTAGGCTACATTCCTTATCGTAGGCGGGCCTTCGCCTCGGCTGTCAACGGTGGCAATCCCGTGCGGGTCTGTGGCCCGAGGTGGCAGTATTGTGCGGATTTGACGGGCACAAGCGCACGAATCTGCCACCTCGCGCAGGGATGTGCACGGGATGGCCACCTCAGGGGGAGGTCTCCGACGACGCCGGGTTCTGGGGCGGTGTGCGAGGCCCCGGGGCGTTACGAGACGCATCTGGGGTCGTTTCCGGGATGAGCCTAGGTCGCTGTTGAGTGGCGGTTACCAGATTGAGTGGCGTTCTCCCCCGATAGGTGGTGCTTCAACCGCCACGCAACGAGGGGAACGCCGCCGAATCGGGTAGCCCCCTCCCCATGGGCATCCGCTGGGCATTCGCCAGTGCCCGACGACCACCAACACCCCGCACCCCCCCCCACACACACCAGCCTCG
>JAKDJD010000078.1 GCA_030454085.1 Kocuria sp. | reverse complement strand
TCCGGGGGCGCGGGGGCCCGGGCGTTGCGGGCGCGGGGGGCGCTCCCCCCGTGGCGGGGGGCAATTTTTGCTGGGGGGGGGGGGCCGCGGGCGGGGACCGGAGGCCCACCTGATGCCGACTAGTCTCCGGGGACGAGCTCGACATTCGTGACGCTGATGTCGTCCTCCGATTCGGTCACGTCGATCTGCCGGGCATTGCCGGCGGCCTTGAGGTCTTCCAGGCCAGCATGCAACCGGGGGATGCTTTCCGATGGCGCGGCTACGGTCGCCGAAGCGACTTCGGTGCGTTGCTTGACCTTGGCCTCGGACTTCGACTTGCGGAGCCCGGAGAGGGCACGCCCGACGACGTCGAGGACCTCGGCGTCTCCCGAGGCGGCGACCTCGGCCCACCCCTGGGTCGTCGGCCACTCGGCGCGATGGACCGATCCGTGTCGCCACCAGGACCAGACCTCATCGGTCGCGAACGGCAGGAACGGTGCGAAGAGCCGGAGGAGCGCGTCCAGAGTTGTGGCCAGGGCCGCGTGCACGGACGCCTGCTCGCTCTCCCCACGGGCGCCGTAGGCGCGGTCCTTGACCAACTCGACGTAGTCGTCCGTAAACCTCCAGAAGAATGACTCCGTCAACTGGAGCGCGCGAGCGTGCTCGTATTTTTCGAAGGATTCCGTGGCGGCAGTGACGAGATCGCCCAGCTGGGCCAGCAACGCCCGGTCCAGTCCGTTCGTGACGGTGGCCGCAGTGGCCCCGTGGCCGATAATCGAGGATTCGTCCACGCCTTGCATGAGGACGAATTTGGACGCATTGAGCAGTTTGATGGCAAGGCGCCGCCCGATTTTCATCTGGCCTTCGTCGTAGGCGGTATCCGCCCCGAGGCGTGCCGAAGCGGCCCAGTACCGAACCGCGTCCGCCCCGTGCTTGCTCAGGACCTCGTCCGGAACCACGACGTTGCCCTTGGACTTGGACATCTTTTTGCGGTCGGGGTCAAGGATCCAGCCGGAGAGCGCCGCATTGGTCCACGGAATCGTCGACGCGAGCGTTTCGGCTCGGACGACGGAACTGAACAACCACGTTCTGATGATGTCGTGGCCTTGCGGGCGCAGGTCCATGGGGAAAGTCTTCTCGTGAAGGCTCGGATCCACGGCCCATCCCGTGGCGATCTGCGGGGTCAACGACGAGGTGGCCCACGTGTCGAGGACGTCGGGATCCGCAGTGAACCCGCCGGGCTGGTCGCGCTGGGACTCGTCGTACCCTGCGGGGGCCTGTGCTGCCGGGTCCACCGGCAAGAGGTCCTCGCTGGGCAACAAGGGCTTCTCGTAGTCGGGTTCGCCGGCGTCGTCGACCGCGTACCACAGCGGGAAGGGGACGCCGAAGAATCTCTGACGGGAAATGAGCCAGTCGCCATTGAGCCCCTCGACCCAGTTCTCGTAGCGAGAACGCATGAATTCGGGGTGCCAAGCGATCTCGCGGCCGCGATTGACCAGGTCCTGTCGGCGGTCCGCATCCCGCCCGCCATTGCGGATGTACCACTGGCGTGACGTGACGATTTCGAGGGGCTTGTCGCCCTTTTCATAGAATTTGACAGGGTGAGTGATCTTCTTGGGCTCGCCGTCGATTTCCTCGGTTTCGCGAAGCATTTCGACGACGGCTTTCTGCGCCGAGAACACGGTGGCGCCAGCCATTCGCTGGTAGCGTTCGCGGGCGTCGTCGGCGGTGATCCACTCGGGGGTTTCCCGAGCGAAGCGACCGTCGCGCCCGATCAGTGCGCGGGTGTCCAATTGGAGCTCCCGCCACCAGGTGACGTCCGTGGTGTCGCCGAACGTGCAGATCATGGCAATGCCTGACCCCTTGTCCGGCTGCGCGAGCTCGTGGGCCTTGACCGGGACCTCGACGCCGAACAAGGGGGAGGTCACGGTTGTCCCGAAGAGCTCTTGGTAGCGCTCGTCATCGGGATGGGCCACCAGGGCCACGCACGAGGGCAGCAGTTCGGGTCGCGTGGTTTCGATCCAGACCTTGCCGCCGTCGTGGCGATGGAAGGACACGCGGTGGTACGCGCCGTCGCGTTCCTTGTCCTCGAGCTCGGCCTGCGCAACGGCGGTCCGGAAGGTCACGTCCCACATCGTCGGCGCCTCGGCCATGTAGGCGTTGCCCGCCTCGAGGTCCTTGAGGAAAGCCAACTGGGAAACCTTGCGGGAGTGGTCGTCAATCGTGCGGTAGGTGCGGTTCCAATCGACCGAGAGACCGAGAGTCATGAACAGGTTCTCGAAGACCTTTTCGTCCTCGACCGCGAGCTCCTCGCAGAGCTCGATGAAGTTCTGGCGCGAGACCACGTCCCAGTCGCGCTGGTTCTTCGCCGGTTTCTCGGGCGGGCGATAACCCTCGACGTAGGGCTTGGACGGGTCGCACCGCACGCCGTAATAATTCTGCACGCGACGCTCGGTCGGAAGGCCGTTGTCATCCCACCCCAAGGGGTAGAAGACGTTCTTGCCCTTCATTCTCTGATACCGCGCGATAACGTCGGTCTGGGTATAGGAGAACATGTGGCCGACGTGCAACGACCCCGAGGCCGTCGGGGGAGGCGTATCGATCGAGTAGACGGAGCCTCGCTCGGTGTTTTCGTCGAAGGCGTACGTTCCGGAGGATCGCCAGAGTTGCGAGTACTTGTCCTCCAGACCTTCGAGTCCGGGCTTGTCGGGAACGGAAACTGTGGTGGGCGTGTCTGTGCCCTGATCGAAATCAGCCATGGTGCCCATTCTGTCATGCGCCCGGCGAAACCCTCGACGCGGCACATGACCCATGAAGCGACATGCGAGTCGGACGTATTTTGTAATAATGTCCGGACAAAATAGGTAAGGCTGTTCGGGCCCGCGCGGCCTTTGTAGTCTGGGTCCATGACGCAACTCAGCACCCATGATTCAGCCACGAAGAAGCTCACGGCGAAGGTCGCGGTCGTGACCGGCGCGAGTTCCGGGATCGGCCGGGAGTCCGCACGCCAACTCGCAGACCAGGGGTGGACCGTCTACGCCGTCGCGCGTCGTGCCGAGCGACTCGAGGAGTTGGCCAAGGAGACCGGCGTGATTCCCCATTCACTCGACATTACGGACCGAGACGCGGTGGAGGATCTCGCCGAGCGCGTCATCGAGGAACAGGGAACCATTGACGCACTGCTCAATATTTCCGGCGCCGCCATCGGCGTGGATCCGGTTGCGGACGGCAACCCCCAGGACTGGGAATCGATGTTCAGACTCAACGTCATCGGAACGCTCCACGTGACCCAGGCTTTTCTCCCGGCCCTTCGGGCCAACGGGCACGGCACCGTCATGAACCTCACCTCCACGGCGGCCGAGGCCGGTTACGAAGGCGGTGGGGGATACAACGCCGCCAAATTCGGGGAACGGGGCATGACCCAGGCACTGCGCCTCGAGGAGGCAGAGAACAACCTCCGTGTCATCGAGATCTGCCCCGGCATGGTCCGGACGGAAGAATTCTCGGTCAAGAGGCTCGGCGGCAGCCAGGACGCCGCGGACGATGTCTATCGCGGTGTCGACGAACCGCTGACCGCTGAAGACGTCGCCCGGGTCGTCACGTTCTCGGTCACCCTGCCTCACCACATCAACCTGGACCAGATCACGATGAGACCCGTGGCGCAGGCATCCCAGTTCAAAGTGATCCGCCGGTCATAGGCGAAAGCGTGGACACGAAGATCCTCTCCGAGCACAGCCTGATTGCGTGCGGCCACGGGACCCGCAATGCCCAGGGGCAGGAGACCATCGCGGCCCTGGTCTCGGCGATAGGCCACCGGATGGGGCGGCCCGTTCTGGGCGCGTCGGTAGACGTCCAGACCCCCGCGGTCGGCGACGTCGTCGCTGGCTTGCCCACGGACCGACCGGGGATCATCATGCCGCTGCTTCTCTCGACCGGTTACCACACGAAGGTCGACCTGCGTGATGCGGCAGCACGATTCGGGACC
>JAKDJD010000014.1 GCA_030454085.1 Kocuria sp. | reverse complement strand
CGCCAGCCCCCGCCCCGGACCCGACGTCACCCCCGAGGGGGAGGTCCTCCCGCCGTGGATTCCCGCTTGATGACCTTCGAACTCAGCAGGGTAGTCCGGGGCATCTCGTTCGGTGCCGCGATGCGGTTGATGAGCATCTGCGCGGCCAGCCGTCCCGTGTCACGGATGGGCTGTTGGATCACGGAGACCGAGGGGGTGACCAGGCGAGTCCAGATGTCGTCGTCGGTCGCAAGGAGCGCGGGCGGGTTGGGGAGTCCGCGGATGGCTTGGAATGCGCCCGCCGACATGCGGTTGTTGGTCACGAACACGCAATCGATGTCGCCGTCGTTCAGAATGTCCGTCATCGCGGTGTAGCCCGAATCGAAGTGCAGATCCCCGCGGTAGAGGGCCGGCGCGCCACCGGCGGAGGTCGACCATGCGTGAGAAAAGCCCAGCAGCCTGTCTTCTGTGGTCGTGAGGGTCTCCGGACCCGTGATGCACGCTGGCCTGCGGAATCCCTGGTCGCGAAGGTGGACTGCGGCTTGTCGGCCGGCGTCCATGTTGTCCGTGGCTATGCGGTCGACCTCGACGTCGGGCAGGCGGCGGTCGACCAGAACCACCGGGATGTTGGCCTCCGTGAGGGGCGTCAGACCGGACCAGCTCTCGTCGGAGGGAATCGCGATCACACCGGCCATGCGGCGGGCGACGATCTGGTCGAGGTATGTCTGTTCTTGATCCGGCTCATTGCCCGTGTGGCACAGCATCACGGAGTAGCCGGCGCTTCGGGCGGCAGGTTCTACCTCGCTGACCACCTGCGAAAAGTACGGGTTGTCGGCGTCCGGGATGAGCACGGCGATCTGTGAACTGCTGCGAGCCCGCAGGGACCGGCCGGCCGCGTTGGGCACGTATCCCGTGGCTTTCACGGCCTCCCGGACGCGACGCGCGAGTTGCTTGTCCACGTTGGGGGCGTCGTTCATGACCCGCGAGACCGTCGCCGACGAAACTCCCGCACGTTCTGCGACGTCGCGGACTGTCGGTTCGGACCGGGGCATGGATCCTCCGAGGGGTTGTGATGGGGTGCGGGACGCGGGAGGCCGCGTGATGGCCTCCCGCGTCACACGGACTTCTGCCAGCTTACTGGAAGCGCAGGCGTTGCCGCCGCACCCGCCCGTGGTCAGGCGATCCGGACGTCGCCGCACACGTGCACGGTCACGCCGATGCGGGAGAACAGCGCGGCCTTCGCGGTCAGGGCGCGGTCGGCCGAGTCGGCGTCGTCACCGTAAACGATTTGCACGTGATTCGCCTTGTGGCGGGCCATGAACTGGTTGCGGCCGACCCCGTGCAGAACGACGTTCGCGACCGGCCACTCGGGGTTGGTCGTTTCCTTGCGGCGTTGGGTCTCCTCGTCCGGGAGTTCGACGACGCTGCCCCGGCCGATGTCGGCGTGCAGGGCACCATCCTGGATGTAGACCCGGGACCAGACGATCTCGCCGGGCTTCGAGACCCCGTTGATCGTCGATCCTCCCGCGGGGAAGAAGACCGGGTCCTGTCGCCAGCCTTCCGCACCTTCGTAGCCGCCGGGCAGGTGGGAGGCCGGGACCGAACCGGAAATCTCGTAGACCCAGACGTATGCGCCGGCGAATTCTTCGCCCCAGCGGACGTCGTGGAGGGTCGTGGCCGGATCCATGCCCATCGCGGTCCAGACCCGGTTGGTGACCAAGGCGTCCACGGCTACGCCTTCGTCCACCTCGTTGAAGTTCGGCAGAGCCTCACCGTCCCACAGGACGCGCGAGCCGTCCCGGCTGGTCACCGGAGGCCGGTACTCGTTGTTGAGCAGCCCCTCGACCAGATCGGAGGCGGGGCAGGTGTCCTTGAGTCCTTGCTGATACTGGATTCCGACGGCGTCGAGCCCGAAGTCGTCGGAGATTCGCATCGCCGCGATGTACATCTTGTACTGGGCACGAAGTTGCTTCGGGGTGAGTTCCGTGGCCTCGTCCTCACCGAGCCGGAACGTCATGCCCGCGTCTTCGAGCCACCGGCCGACGGCGTCGGCCTCCTCGTCGGACACGGAGCCCATCTCGGCGACCAGCGCGGACTGCGAAAGGCGTTCCTTGTAGACGCCGATGGGGTTGAGCAGCTCGTCGTCGATGATCGCGTTGTACATGCCCATGCATCCCTCGTCGAACACGCCGATGATGGCCTTGTCGGTCAGCAGTTGGTCGCCGAGGGCCTCGCCGAGACGTTTCTCCTCGGTGTCGCGCAAGGCAGGAAGGTCGCGAACATGGGAGGCATCCTGGGTGACCGTTCCGGTGGAGAGCCATTCCCGAACGCCGTCCCTGAACCAGTCATCGGAGCCGTCCACGGTCCAGAGGGTCGAGTACTCCCGGCCCATCTTGGTGAGGCTTCCGTTGAGGTTGAGCAGGCCCACCAGTCCGGGCCACTCGGGAGCGAAGTTGGCCACCGTCAGGATGGGGCCGCGGTGCGTGCGGAGGCCGGCGAGAACGTGGTGGCTGTACTGCCAATTGGCGGTCGCCACGATGAGCGGCGCATCGCGAGGGATTTCACGGAAGACGTCGATCCCCATTCTCTGGGACCGAATGAAGCCGTGGCCCCGTTCCTGGTCGGGCTCGAATCCGCGCTGTACCGACCACCCGGTGGATTCGACGGCGTCCGTGACGAGCCGTTCCAGCTCCTGCTGAGCCGTCCAACTCGCCGTGTTCGCGCTTTCCCGCAGGTCACCGCTGGGAATCAGGATGACCGTCTGCTCGGGCGCTTCCGGGTTGGGCGCCTGCGGTGGGAACCGGTAGGTCGTGGGTGCAGGGTCAGTCATGGCATCTCCTTCGAAGCTCGTCGATACGGGTCGCCGCATCGTGATTCGCCTCCCGCGGGAAAACGATTACTGACCGAAACCGTACGAGCGGAGGTATGTGATGTCAATACTCCACGGGGATCCCGAGACGCCGTCGACGCCTCGAATGCCGGGAAAAACATGGTGAAAGGCCCGAGGGGCAGGGAGGGGGGGTGAGGTCGGAAAATGTGATCCAGCTCTTGTTGGACCACGATCCCTCAACTATGGTGTGCCGCAGACAATAAATCGATTACTCACCTCGCGTCCCACAAGAGTCCGGATCCCGCATCGAGCCGACGTCGGCACCGGACCATCGAGAAAGGCGTCCACCGTGCAACAAACCCATCGCCTGATCACCACGAAAACAGTCTTTGTGCTGGGCGCACTGGGGGCGCTCCTGTTCGGATACGACAACGGCATCGTTGCCGCCGCCATTCTCTTCGTGCCGGACGAACTTCCGCTGACGCCGTTGGTCGAAGGGCTCGTCGTGAGTTCCGCCGTCATCGGAGCCATGGTGGGGTCCATCTCCAGCGGACCCCTTGCGGACAGGATCGGACGGCAGCGCATGCTCTTGGTGGCCGCGGTCGTCTTCCTCATTGGGGCCGCTGGGGCCGGGGCCGCGCCGACGGCGGAGGTTCTGGTCGTATCCCGACTCGTCCTGGGTCTGGGAATCGGTATTTCGTCCGTGGTGGTGCCGCTCTATCTGGCGGAAATGGCGCCGGCCAGTCGCCGGGGGATCGCCACCTCGATGAACCAGTACCTCATCGTGGTTGGCACGGGCGTCGCCGGTGGCGTCGGGTTCGTGCTGTCCTTCAGCGGATCCTGGCGCTGGATGCTCCTGATAGGGGTCTTCCCGGCGTTGGTTCTGTTGCTCGGAATGCTGTTCATGCCGGATACGCCTCGCTCGCTGACGCGGCGAGGCTACCCCGAGAGGGCACACGAGGTGTTGCGCACGATCCGCAACGACCCCGCAGAGGCGGACGCGGAATACGCGGAGATCAGCGCGGTGGCCGCAAAGGACATGGAGGACCGGCCCGACAAGGGGCCGGATGGCACCGGCGGCGGAAAAGCATCGGGCCGATGGAGCGAGGGCTGGGTCGCCAAGCTGTTGGTCATTGGTGTCCTCCTGGCCGTGTTCCAACAGGTGACGGGCATCAACGCGGTGGTCTACTACTCGCCGAGCGTGCTCACGGACCTGGGTCTGACCCCCACTCAGTCCCTGCTGTTCTCCTTCCTCAACGGGATTCTGAACATCGCCACTATTGCCGTGGTCGTACAGATGAAGATCGTGGATCGACGCGGGCGCAAGCCGTTGCTCCTGACCGGTGTCGCCGGTTTGATCGTGAGCACGGCCGCAATCGGCCTCGTCACGATCTTCGGCGAGCCCGGTTCGGTGGTGCAGGTCGTGGTCACCATTCTGGCCTTCGTCCTGTTCACGAACGTCTTTTCCGCAACGTGGGGGCCGGTCCTGTGGGTCATCCTGGCCGAGATCTTCCCGCTGCGCATCCGAGGCTTCGCGATGGGGATCGCGACGCTGTTCAACTGGCTCGCCGCTTTCGCGGTATCGCAGTCGTTCCCTGTGCTCCAGTCCGCCGTGGGAGCGGGACCGATCATGCTGGCCTTCGCGGTGATCGGCATCGTGATCGTGCCGATCGTGATGCGTTGGGTCCCCGAAACGAAGGACAGGAGCCTGGAAGAGCTCGAAGAGGACTTCCGACTCGGAAGGTCCTGACGCGACCCCTGCCCTGTCCAGGGCGGATGGGCGTAGCATGGCCGCACCGGACCGTCCCAGGGACCGGACCACTCGGGCCACGGGAGTTGCTCGTGGCGAAAGGGGTCGTTGATCATGTTCGTCGTCTCGCCCGCCCTCGTCTCCGTCGTTCTTCTCCTGGTGCGCGCGGTGCTCACCGTGGCCTTCGTCCGGGAGTTCTTGGTCAAGGCGAAGGACGTTCCGGCGTTCGCGAAGGCCGACGGTCTGGCTGTGCCGGTGGCCTGGTTCGTCACCGTTGCAGAACTCGCGGCCGCCGTGGCCTTCGCGACGGGCGTGCTGGCGCAATGGGCAGGACTGGGCGTGGTGGTCCTGATGCTCATCACGACGAGCCTGCACGTCATGGCCTGGCACGGCCCGTACTGGGCGACCCAGGGCGGACCGGAATACGACATCCTTCTACTGACGCTGGCGGCGGTCATCGTGGTGCTGGGCCCGGGCGCTCTCTCGGTCCCCGGCCTCGTCGGCGCCTGACCGCGGGCGTTTCCAGCGGAGAACCTCGCGGCCGTGGGAGCCCGTGCCCAAGAATTGATCGATCACGCCGAAGCGTCGAGAGATCGCCGACGAAGAAGTGGCTGTTGCTCACGAGTGCGATCGTCGGCGGGGGCGCCCTGGTGGATCTCGGTTGAGCCGCTCCCGGACGAGGCGTTGTCTAGACTGGCCCCATGCGTGTGATCCTTCAGAGAGTCGAACGTGCACAGGTGACGGTCTCGGGCGAGGTCGTCGGCCGGATCAGCGAGCCGGGGCTGGTGGCGCTGGTCGGCATCACTCATGAGGATGGCGACGCCGAAATCGCCAAACTCGCGGACAAGACCTGGAATCTGCGTCTCCTGGACGGGGAGAGGTCTTGTGCGGACGAGCAGGCACCGATCCTGGCCGTCAGCCAGTTCACCTTGTACGGCGACGCCAAAAAGGGACGGCGGCCTTCGTGGTCCAAGGCGGCGCCGGGGCCGGTGTCCGAACCACTGTTCGACCAGTACGTTTCGGCCCTCCGTGGTCTGGGCGCCACGGTCGAGACGGGTCGTTTCGGCGCCGAGATGAAGGTCGAGCTCGTCAACGATGGCCCGTTCACGGTCGTCCTGGACAGCGCCGAGTTGCTCTGACGTGCCGCCGACCCCTCCGATAGGCTGGGTGCGTGACCCAATCTCTTTTCGACAGCGACGACGAATCCTCCCCTGAGGAGTCTGCGCGTGGCCGCTCGTCCGGCCCCCGGAGTCCTTTGGCCGTGAGAATGCGTCCGCGCACGGTCGACGAAATCGTGGGCCAGGAGCATGTCCTCAAACCGGGGTCCCCTTTGCGGGTTCTGGCCGGGCAGGAGGCCGGCCCGGCGGGACCCTCGTCCGTCATTCTGTGGGGGCCTCCGGGGACCGGGAAGACGACGATCGCGCACGTGATCGCGAGGGGGTCCTCCCGCAAGTTCGTTGAACTCTCTGCTGTGACCGCGGGCGTCAAGGATGTCCGTGCCGTCATGGATCAGGCGTTGAACGACCGCGACATCCGGGGAATCACCACCGTCCTGTTCATGGACGAGATCCATCGGTTCACCAAGGCCCAGCAGGATGCGCTGTTGCCGGGCGTCGAAAACCGATGGGTCGTGCTGGTCGCGGCCACGACCGAGAACCCGTCCTTCTCGGTTATTTCGCCGCTGCTTTCGCGCTCGATCCTGGTCACGTTGAAGCCCCTGGACAATGCGGCGATCGGGGACCTCCTGGATCGTGCGGTGCACGAGGAGAGAGGGCTGCGCGATCAGGTGTCCCTGTCCGACGCGGCCCGACTCCACCTGATCGAGCTGTGCGGGGGAGACGCGCGCCGGGCTCTGACCGCTCTCGAGGCGGCGGCCGCCGTCGCCTACGGTGAGGCCACGGACCGGTCTGGCGCCGTCGAGATCACCGAGAAGCATACGGAAGAGGCACTCGACAAGGCGGCCCTCCGGTATGACAAGGGCGGCGACCAGCACTACGACGTGATCTCGGCGTTCATCAAGTCGATCAGAGGCTCAGACGTCGACGCCGCCCTGCACTACCTGGCGCGCATGATTGAGGCCGGGGAGGACCCGAGGTTCATCGCCAGAAGGCTCGTGGTCCATGCGAGCGAGGATATCGGGATGGCCGATCCGACGGCGTTGCAGACGGCGGTGGCGGCGGCCCAGGCCGTCCAGCTTATTGGTCTTCCCGAAGCCAGAATCAATCTCGCCCAGGCCGTGATCCATTTGGCCACGGCTCCGAAGTCCAACGCCGTCATCACCGCGATCGATGAGGCCATGGGCGATGTTCGCTCAGGGAAGGCCGGGCTGGTTCCGCCGCACCTTCGGGACGCCCACTATCCGGGCGCCGTCCAGCACGGGCACGGCAAGGGGTATGTGTATCCGCACAGCGTGTCCCATGCCGTGGCCGCCCAACAGTATGCGCCGGACGAGCTGGTCGGGCGAGAGTACTACCGACCCACGGAGTACGGCTCGGAGAAGCCCCTCCGGCAGCGGCTGGGGATTATTCGCAGGATTCTGGGGACTTTCGGGATCAAGTAGTCTCCTGACGCGAGTCGATGCTGAATCGTGAGGAGAAACCTATGGGTGCCCCCTCTGCTCGAGGTTGGGCGACTCTTTGATCGTCAGTCGGTCCCTGTGATTCCCCATGTCGTCCCTCTGGATGTATCTCATTCCAAAACTCTTTGTGGTGGATTTGGCCTAGGGGAGGGTTGGCCGGACGGGACGAGAGTCGGGATCCTGTTCCGGACCGGCTCACTGACGCCGGCAGGGTAGGGCCACGTGGGGATGGTGAGCCTCCCGAAGCGGTGTCCATGAAGTGGACTCCGTGGGTCGTCTCGGCGTGTCTAAATTTATTAATTTGAAGATTCAGAGTGACGGTATATGTGCTAATAGAACGAATCATCAATTAGTTAAACGAACGAATTATTGTCTTCGTGTGCAATATTTCACTCGGCAAGGGAAAAAATGGCACCTAAACTACCGAGTGAGTTTCCGGGCGGGCTCCTTTTGTCCACCCGGGGATGCCCTCGTAGACCTGCCGGACGTCCCGTCCGCCCGATATGAAAGCACCCCATGACACAACAGAATTTGTCTCGCCGTACCCTTGCCAAGGGTGCAGCATGGTCGGTCCCCCTGGCGGCCGCGTCCGCTACCGTGCCGGCCTTCGCGGCATCGGGGCCCTCGTCACCTCCGCCAGTTTCGAAAGACCCGTGCTTGACTCCGGAAGAGGCCTATTCGGGCAACTGCGAGCGCATCCTGTATGCCTTCAACAAATTCTTGGGACTCCAGGACTATGACTCGATTTTTGGCGGCGATGCGCGTATGAGCCACAACTTCAGTATCTCCGTGCAGGCGTCGTGCTGGCCCGACCGTTTGAGATGGATGGCGATCAAGCTTAACGACGGTAATGGGCCACACAGCCCTATACCCCGGCCATCCATTGTGTTGCCAGGGGAAGGGGGGAAGAAGTTCATAGGCCGTGCGACCCTGGGAACCTCCCATAGTGGCCCGATCAGAACAGGGGTGTCTATCTCCAGTACGATTCAGTGGGAGAAATCCCTGCATAGTAGCGGTCTGATTTGGAAGGGAGCCACGGCCACTATTCCTCTGCAGTTCTCATGGAAAGATGAAGGGGGAGTCCATGTCTGCATCTACGATCTGAAGTTCGAGCTGACCGAAGCTCAGACCAGCTTTTTATTGAACCGCCGGAGGATGGGTAATCCTCGCCTCGTCCTGCACGGTCAGTGACTTTCCCTCGGGTTCATGAGGCTGGGTGCGTTGCGTGGAGAGTGTGACGCACCCGCCTCCATGCATTCTGGCCCGTGCGTGGTCTTTCGGCTAGACTGGCTCGTTGGCTGGCAAGCTCCCCAAAACGCACCTGCGGGTGATCACCGGGGTAGTTGTAGCGAGGGTTGCGGCTGACCCGAAGCTCTCCACCGTGCGAACCGTGCACGGAATCATGGAGGCCAGTTACACCAGAACAAATGATCGTGGGCCACCGCGCCAGACGATCAACCGCATGAAAGGCACAACGTGGCAACTACCACCAAGAGCAAGCGCGCCCGTAACCTGGTGCGCAAGTCTCGTGCTCTCGGAATCCCGCTGACTCCGAAGGCCGAGAAGTACTTCGAGCGTCGCCCCTACGGCCCCGGCCAGCACGGCCGTGCCCGTAAGAAGGCCGACTCCGACTACGCCGTTCGTCTGCGCGAGAAGCAGCGTCTTCGCGCGCAGTACAACATCCGTGAGACCCAGATGCTCCGCGCATATCAGGAAGCCAAGCGCACCGAGGGCCGGACTGGTGAAATCCTGCTCCAGATCCTCGAGTCGCGTCTGGACGCACTGGTCCTCCGCGCGGGCTTCGCCCGCACGATCGCCCAGGCCCGCCAGATGGTCGTGCACCGTCACATCATGGTCGACGGCGCCCGCGTGGACCGCCCCTCCTTCCGTGTGAAGGAAGGCCAGCTGATTCACGTGCACCCGAAGTCCGAGAAGATGGACCCGTTCCAGGTTGCCGCCACCGGCGCCAACCAGGACGTCCTCCCGGACACCCCGGCGTACCTGAATGTCGAGATCGACAAGCTGCACGCCAAGCTGGAGCGCAAGCCCCAGCGCAGCGAGATTCCCGTCACGTGCGAGGAACAGCTGGTTGTCGAGTACTACTCGCGCATGTCCTAAGGCGTCCAGCCTTGCTCCGATGGCCCGGGCAAATGCCCGGGCCATCGCCGCTTTAATAGGGCAATGAATGACAGCACCATGCCGTAAACTGTCATTCGTCCCGGCAAAAGCAGCCAGCGACCGTCGGGACCCAATCGATTCCACCAGAGGAGACGGTGCATTCATGACGGGCGGAGCAATCGCAGGGCTCATCGCGGCCGGGGTATTCGCGGTCCTCGTGGCCCTCCTCGCTATGCCGATCATCAAACTCGGCAAGGTCTTCGACGAAATCCGTGAGACCGTCCGGCAGATCAACGCCGGAACCGGTCCGCTCATCGACGAAGTCACCAGAACCGTCACCACCACCAACTCGCAGCTCGCCAAGGTGGACGGCATCACCGACAACGTCTCGGACGCCTCGGCCAACGTGTCCGCTCTCTCCAGCCTCGTCGCCTCGACCGTCGGTCAGCCCCTGATCAAGGTCGCCTCGTTCTCCTACGGCGTCCGCAAAGCCTTCCGCACCGAGAGCGACGGCAAACAGGACGGGCAACAGGGTCAGCGGCCGGACGCCGGCACGGCAACCGGCACCCGCCCGACTTCAGAGACGGGAGAGGGTCGATGAGCTGGTGGTCCAAAGCAGGTTTGCTGCTCGCTGGGGCGGCGGCCGGATACGTCGCCTCCAAGCGAGGCGGGCAGATCGTCCAGACCGCACAGGAACTAGTGGTGAGGGACCCCATGCAGGTCGAGAAAAGGGACGAGGGCAACGGAACCGTCAGCAAGATCTGGTTCTCCGGCGCTATGACACCGGTCCGTCAGGGCGCGCTCAAGGCCCTCAAATTCACGGCAACCGTCAAACAGGGCATGGCCGAACGGGAAGAAGAACTCACCCAGAAGTACGCGAACCAGAAGAATGACATTCGTCCCGGTTCCCTCGACACCTGGGACAAGCCCCTCGAAAGCCGCCCCGTGGACGCGGAAGTCACCGAACCACAGGCATCGGCCCGGGATGCGGAGTCCTTCGAAGAACTCCCACCCGACTTTTTCCTGGGATCCGGCAAAGACCCCAGGGACGGCCAGTAGCGCCACGCTTCGGCGCACAAAGCACCCCACGCCAACGGACACCACAACGTCACACAAGAAACTCAGGACGAAGGACTAATAGCCGATATGCTCTCTCAGGAAATCAAGCAGCGCTGGATCGAATTCTTCGAAGAACGCGGACACACCGTGGTCCCGTCCGCCTCCTTGGTCTCGAACGAAGCCGGTGCGATGTTCACGATCGCCGGTATGGTCCCGTTCATCCCGTATTTCCTCGGCCGGGAGAAGGCCCCCTACAAGCGCGCGACCTCCGTCCAGAAGTGCATCCGAACCCTGGACATCGACGAAGTCGGCAAGACCGCCCGCCACGGCACCTTCTTCCAGATGGCCGGAAACTTCTCCTTCGGTGACTACTTCAAGGAACAGGCGATTCCCTTCGCCTACACGCTGCTGACCTCGCCGCACTCCGAGGGCGGCTTCGGCCTTGACCCCGAACGCCTCTGGGTCACCGTGTATGAAGGCGACCAAGAAGCCTTCGACATCTGGACGCGCGACGTCGGATTCCCCGAGGAACGCATCCAGCGCATGAACATGCAGGAGAACTACTGGTCCACAGGCCAGCCCGGACCCGCCGGCCCCGACTCCGAGATTTTCTACGATCGCGGCCCCGCCTACGGCAAGGACGGCGGCCCCGCGGTCGACGACGATCGCTACATCGAGATCTGGAACCTCGTGTTCATGCAGTTCCAGCGTGGCGAGGGCATCGGCAAGGACGACTTCGAAATCCTCGGCGAGCTCCCCAAAAAGAACATCGATACCGGACTGGGCTTCGAGCGCCTGGCCATGATCCTCCAGGGAGTCGAGAACTTCTACGAGACCGACCAGGTCCGCCCCGTACTCGACGCCGCCTCGGAGCTGTCCGGCAAGAAGTACTTCGGCTCCGAGTCCGCCGCAGACGAAGGCTACGAGGACGACGTCAGGCTTCGCGTGGTCGCCGACCACATCCGTTCCTCCCTGATGCTCATCTCCGATGGGGTGACGCCGTCGAACGAAGGCCGCGGCTACATCCTGCGCCGCCTGCTGCGCCGCGCCATTCGGGCGATGCGTTTGCTCGGAGTCACAGAACCGTGCCTCCCCGTGCTGTTCCCGACCTCCCGGGACGCCATGAAGGGCGCCTACCCCGAGGTCGCCGACGACTTCGACCGCATCTCCCGCATCGCCTACGCGGAAGAGCGGGCCTTCCTGCACACCATCGAATCCGGGACCACGCGCCTCAACGAGGCCGTCAAGCACGCCAAGACCGGCGGCGGGTCCGTCACGGGCGAAGAGGCTTTCGCCCTGCATGACACCTACGGCTTCCCGATCGACCTGACCCTGGAGATGGCCTCCGAGGCCGGGGTCGGCGTGGACGAAAAGGCCTTCCGCTCCCTGATGCAGGAGCAACGGCAGCGCGCCCAGGCCGATGCCAAGGCCAAGAAGGGATCGCACGAGGACCTCGGCGCCTTCCGGGAGCTGGTCGATGCGCGGGCTTCCGTGTTCACCGGGTACACCGAGCTCAGCGGCCACACCCGCATCCGTGCGATCCTGCAGAACGGCGTGACCGTCCCGGCCGCGTCCGAGGGTGCCTCGGTCGAGATCGTTCTGGACGAGACCCCGTTCTACGCCGAAGCCGGCGGCCAGGCCGCCGATACGGGCATGATCACCGGAAACGGCTATGCGATCCGTGTTCACGACGTCCAGCAGCCCGTCCGCGGGCTCAGTGTCCACAAGGGCGAAGTCACCGAGGGCGAGGTCGTCGCCGGCGTCGAGGCCCGGACCCAGGTTGATGTGCAGCGCCGCAAGGACGCCGAGAAGGCCCACTCGGGCACCCACATTGTCCACGCGGCCCTGCGCAGCGTGCTCGGCCCCGAAGCCATGCAGCGCGGCTCCTTCAACAAGGAGGGCTACCTGCGCTTCGACTTCGCCTGGACCGACTCGCTCTCGCAGACCGTCCGCGAGGAAGTCGAGGGGTTGTCCAACACCGCGATCCGTGACAACTACGAGGTCATTACTCGCGAGATGCCCTACGACGAGGCCAAGGCCATGGGAGCCATCGGCCTGTTCGGCGAAAAGTACGGCGATGTCGTACGCGTCGTCGAAATGAACGGCGACTTCTCCCGCGAACTCTGCGGCGGAACGCACGTGACCAGTTCGTCCGAAATCGGGTCGCTCTCGCTCATCTCCGAACAGTCCGTCGGATCCGGCAACCGCCGCGTCGAGGCACTGGTCGGCCTGGATTCCTTCAACCACCTGGCCGCAGAGCGGACCCTGGTCAGCCAGCTGAGCGACCTGTTGAAGGTCCAGAACTCGGCCGACCTGCCGGACAAGATCAGCTCGACGCTCAACCGGCTCAAGTCGGCGGAGAAGGAACTCGAGAAGCTGCGCAAGGAGAAGCTCCAGGCAGAAGCAGGGCGACTGGTCGAAACCGCCGAACTCATCGGGGGAGTGCGGCTGCTGGCCCACAACGCGGGAGACCTCGCCGCCGACGACGTCCGCAACCTGGCCACCGACCTGCGCCACCGTCTCGGCGAAGAAGCGGCCACGGTCGTCGTCGCCGGGACCAGCAACGGACGGCCCGTGGTCGTCGTGGCCACGAATCAGGCTGCCCGCGATCTCGGCGTCAAGGCCGGTGCCCTGGTCAAGACCGCGGCCGGTGTCCTCGGCGGTGGCGGCGGCGGCAAGGACGACCTAGCCCAAGGCGGCGGACAGGACCCCGCGAAGGTCGACGAGGCCTTCACCCAGGTCAAGAGCCAGGTAGCCCAGGCGGCGGGCAAGTAAAGAGATCGTGTTCGAACGAGGCAAACGCATGGGGGTCGACGTGGGCAATGCCCGCGTCGGCCTGGCCCTGAGCGACCCCGACGGTATCCTGGCGACGCCGCTCCAGACCCTGAAGCGCAACGTCAACACGAATTCGGATCGTCGAGTACTGCGGAAGCTGGTCACGGTCCACGACGTCACGGAAATCTTCGTGGGCCATCCCCGCACCCTGAGCGGCGGTTCGAGCGCCTCCACCCAGATGGCTGAGGAGTACGCCAACGCCCTCGTCGCGGAACTTCGTGACGAAGGCGTGACAGACATTCCCGTGTGGCTCGTGGACGAGAGGCTCTCCACAGTCTCCGCCCACAGGTCCCTCCACGACGCGGGCGTGTCTTCACGAGACTTCAAGTCCGTGGTCGACCAGGTGGCAGCGGCTAATATTCTTCAGCAGGCGCTCGACGCGCTCAAAGCCGATCGGGCGGTGGCCGGTTATTGTATTAACTCGGAACCGCACGCCGCTGACAATGATTCGGTGACCGATGACGTCGAAAAGAATGGAGAACTTCCGTGAGCGAAGATTCATCACGCCAACGCCGTGGGGAGTCTTCGGGCGATGACAACGAGTCCTTTCACGGACTTTTCTCCCCGACTGAAGCCGAACGAAGAGCGGGCGTTCGTGGCCTGCGCATCGAGCAGGAGAACCTGACCCCGGAGCAGGCGCGGCGTCGTTACGCTCGCCGTCGTCAGGTCCTGGTGTCGGCGACCATCATCTTCGTCATTGCTCTTGTGGTGTCCGCCTCGATCCTGGGACCGCGCGTCGGCCTGTTCGAAACCAAGGACTATCACGGGGACGGCAACGGCAAGAACGTCAGCATTACCGTCAGCCAAGGCGATTCGAACGCATCCGTGGGACAACGCCTCGAGGAGAAGGGCGTCATCGCGAATTCCGAGAAATTCGTGGAGGTCATGGATGACAAAGCCTCCAGCAAATTCATTCAGCCGGGAACATTCGGACTCCAGGAACACATGAGTTCCGAATCCGCGATGAATTCCCTCATCGGCTCCGGCAGCGCCAAACACTACGTTGCCATCAGCCAGAACCAGCGCAAGGACGAAGCCTTCGACTCCCTGGCCAAGGGCACGGGCATCAGCGTGGACGAATTCAAGGCCCTGGACAACGACCCCGGACAATTCGGTGTCCCGGACAAATTCACGTCCCTCGAAGGATTCCTGCACCCGGGCGAATACCGTTTTGACGCCGACGCTTCCGCCAAGGACGTCATACAGGAAATGGTCGACAAAACCAAGAAGGACCTGAAGGACGCCGGTGTGAAGGGCGATGACCGTATCTTCCACGTGGTTACGGTCGCCTCGATCCTCGAATTCGAGGGCACACCGAGGGACTACAAGGGCGTTGCTGGTGCCATTGAGAACCGCATCGACAACCCGGACGGAGAGACTCAGGGCTTCCTGCAGTCCGACGCCACGGTCGCTTACGGGCTGGGCGAGAAGACCTACCAGATCAGCGACGAACAGAAGCAGGACGCTTCCAACGGGTACAACACCTTCGCGAACAAGGGCCTGCCCGAGGGCCCCATCGGGTCGCCGGCGTCCAACGCGATCAAGGCCGCCGCACACCCGGACAAGAACGACTACTACTACTGGGTGACGGTGAACCTGGACACGGGTGAAACCAAGTTCGCGAAGACCTACGAGGAACACCAGAAGAACGTGGACGAGTACGACCAGTGGTGCTCCGAACATGAGGGCAAATGCGTCTGACGGAGGGAACGCACGGCCCCTGGGCGGGCGTCCTCGGTCACCCCGTGGGGCACAGCCTGTCACCGGTCATGCACCGCGCCGCCTACCAGGTTCTGGACGCCGGCATCCGGTACGGGTCCGAGGACATCGAAGCCGCCGCCCTGGCAGACACGGTCTTCCCGGCACGTCGGGACCCCTCATGGAGGGGTTTCTCCGTGACCATGCCGTTGAAATCGGAGGCCTGCCGGTTCGCGGATCGGCTCACGGGTTTCGCACAGAAGGTCGGAGTCATCAACACCCTCGCCCGCGTGGCCGACCCGAACCCGGACGACCCGGCCGGGGGAGAGGGACGGGTGCTCGGACACAACACGGACGTGGCCGGTATCGTCAACGCATTGTCGTTGACCGGCTTGTCCGCCGGCCCCGAGCCCCGGGCCGCAATCGTGGGTGGTGGGGGCACGGCAACGGCCGCGGCCGCCGCCCTGCACGTCCTGGGCGCCTCCAGGTGCACGGTGTTCGTTCGTGACGAGTCGCGGGCACACCGAGTGGCCGACGTCGCCGGCCGGATCGGGATGGATCTGGACTTCGAACCCCTCGACCGCGCCCCTGAAAGGCTGGAGGACTTCGACCACGTGGTCTCGACCCTCCCGGCCCGGGCCTTCGACGAGTACGCCACGAAAATCACGGGTGATCTCGGTGGAACGGCCGTGCTGGACGTCTCCTATGATCCTTGGCCGTCGGAGCTGTCCAACGCCGTGGAAGCCCACGGGGGCACCGCGGTCTCGGGTCGTGAAATGCTCTTGTACCAGGCCGTGGACCAGATCAAACTATTTGTCGGACAGAGCCTCGTCGAGGACCTGCCGAATCAGCAGCACGTCATCACGGCCATGGCATCTGCTCTCGGCCTCCCGGCGCGCACCTTCGTTCCGCGGACGGTGTGCGATGACGCCTTGCTCCAACCGAGACGATGAAGGACATCATCACGTCGTTGCGCCCGGTACTGCGGGTCCGCGCGCCACACATGATCACCGAAAGATGAGGTAGAACCGTGACATTGCGTTGGCTGACCGCCGGAGAGTCCCATGGAGAGGCCCTGGTCGGAATCATCGAGGGGGTTCCCGCCGGCGTCGAGCTCACCTCGGAACACATCCGCCGCGCGCTGGCCCGCCGTCGTCTCGGATACGGTCGCGGTGCCCGGATGAAGTTCGAGGAGGACAAGGTCCGGCTCCTCGGCGGAGTCCGTCACGGACGGACGCAGGGCGGGCCCGTCGCGATCGAGATCGCCAATAGTGAATGGCCCAAGTGGACCGACGTGATGTCTTCCGACCCCGTGGACCCGTCACTGATCGAGGGCCGGGCCCGGAACGCTCCGTTGACCCGTCCCCGCCCCGGCCACGCGGACTTCACCGGGATGCAGAAGTACGGGTTCTCCGAAGCCCGGCCCGTCCTGGAACGCGCCAGCGCGAGGGAAACCGCCACCAGGGTGGCCCTCGGGGTGGTCGCATCGCAGATTCTGGCCGAGCTGGGGGTCGGGATGGTCAGCCACACCACGGCCATCGGATCAGTCTCGGCCCCCGAGGACGCCGAACGTCCGTTGCCTCGGGACGTCGAATCTCTCGACGCCGACCCGCTGCGCTGCTTCGACAAGCCGACCTCGGACTCGATGGTCGAGGAAGTCGACGCCGCCCACAAGAACGGCGAGACGCTCGGCGGCGTCGTCGAGGTTCTCGCGTACGGCCTGGTCCCTGGGCTCGGATCCTACGTCCACTGGGACCGCCGCCTGGATTCCAGACTCGCCGGCGCCCTGATGGGCATCCAGGCCATCAAGGGCGTCGAGGTCGGTGACGGATTCCTGACGGCCGCACGCCCCGGCACGGAGGCACACGACGAGATCACCCAGGACGAGCAGGGACGAGTCCGCCGCACGACCAACCGCGCGGGCGGTATCGAAGGCGGCATGAGCATCGGTGACGCCCTCCGAGTCCGCGCCGGCATGAAACCGATCGCCACCGTCCCGCGCGCGCTCAAGACCGTGGACACGTCCTCCGGCGAGGCAACCACCGCGCACCACCAACGTTCCGATGTGTGTGCCGTGCCGGCCGCCGGCGTGGTTGCGGAAGCGATGGTCGCCCTTGTTCTTGCGGACGCCTACACCGAGAAATTCGGGGGAGACTCGATCGAGGAAACCCGACGCAATGTCGAGAACTACCTGGACTCGATCCCGGAGGAACTGGATTTCGCGCCGAATACCGAAGGCTGGGACGCATGAGCCAGGCCGGACAGGAGCCACAGAGCTCCGCCGAACCAGTCGGCCCCGTGGTCCTGATCGGACCGATGGCGGCGGGGAAATCATTCCTGGCCCTGCACCTGTCCAAGTTCCACGGATACGGCTTCGTGGACGCCGACCAGCAGATCGTGGAACGCCACGGGGTGATCGCGGAACTGTTCACCCAGTACGGCGAGAAGTACTTCCGGGATATCGAGGCGGACACGATCGAGGCCATTCTCCGATCGCCGGACAACCAGAACGCCGTGGTCTCCGTCGGTGGTGGCGCTCCGATGACTCCGCGTGTGCAGGAACTGCTCAGGAAGCATACGGTGGTGTACGTCCAGGTGGACGAGGACACGGTCAGGCCCCGGATCGAGGGAAACACCACGCGCCCCATGCTCCAGCCGGACCCCATCGCACGGTGGAACGAGATCTTCCGAGAACGCCGCGAAACCTACGAAGAGCTGGCCACCGTGATTCTCGACGCCCGCGGCGATCGTGAAATCTCCACGATGGCCGAGGAATTGCACGACATCATTCGCACGACACGCACCGTCTGAACGATGCCGGCCGGCGGGAACCCCTATGCCCGGTCAATCGTTCGCTGAGTTGCGGACCAGGAGGAACACATGGCCGACGAGCCAACAGAGGCAACGCGCATCGCCGTCACGGGCAAGCAGCCGTCGGAGAACTACGAGGTCCACGTGGGCCACGACCTGCTCGGCAACCTGCCCGAAATCCTGGGACCCAGAGTCCAACGGGTGCTCGTGATCCACCCGCGCGCCCTGCGTTCCACCGGCGAATTGGTGATGAACGACCTGAAGGCTGCGGGACTCGAGTCCTTCAGCGCCGAAATCCCCGATGCGGAAGAGGGGAAGCACGTTCAGGTTGCCGCCTTCTGCTGGCAGGTCCTCGGCCAGAACGACTTCACCCGGTCTGACGCCATCATCTCCGTGGGTGGCGGGGCCGTCACGGACGTCGCCGGCTTCGTCGCGGCGACCTGGCTCCGTGGGGTCCGCGTGGTGCACATCCCGACCACGCTGCTGGGGATGGTCGACGCCGCCGTCGGGGGCAAGACCGGGATCAACACCGCGGAGGGCAAGAACCTGGTCGGGTCCTTCCACCCGCCCGCGGCCGTTCTGTGCGACATCGGGACGCTGCGCACCCTGCCGGTCAACGAACTCGTCACCGGGCTCGCGGAAGTCATCAAGTGCGGATTCATCGCGGACCCCGAGATCCTTGACCTGATCGAGGACCGACCGGACAAGGTGCAGGATTCTCAGTCTGCACTGATCCGGGAGCTGATCGAGCGATCGATCAGGGTCAAGGCGGACGTGGTCTCGGACGACCTCAAGGAATCCGGTCGACGCGAGTTCCTCAACTACGGTCACACGTTGGGTCACGCGATCGAGTTGGCCGAGCGGTACCAGTGGCGCCACGGCGCTGCGGTCTCCGTGGGTATGATGTTCGCCGCAGAGCTGTCCAGTGCGGCGGGGAACCTTTCCTACGACGTCGTCGACCGCACGCGCTCGATCCTGGAGAAGGTCGGGTTGCCCACGACCTATCGCGGGGACCAGTGGAAGAAGCTGTTGGACGGAATGCACCGGGACAAGAAGGCCCGTGGAAACCTCCTGAGGTTCGTGGTGCTGGACCGTATCGGGGCGCCGCGGATCATGGAGGTCCCGGACGAGTCCATCCTCTTCGCGACCTATCAGGAGATTGCTTCCTGAACCGCCTCTCGACAGGGCGTTACAATAATTAGCGATTCATTTTTCAGGGTGCACGCGCGCCGTCGGAAAACATGCCAGAAGGAGTGTTCGTGGCAACGACCAACGACATCAAGAACGGGACCATCCTCAAGCTGGACGGAAACCTCTGGGGCGTCATCGAGTTCCAGCACGTCAAGCCGGGCAAGGGTGGTGCCTTCGTGCGCACCAAGTTGCGCAACGTGAACAGCGGCAAGGTGGTCGACAAGACGTTCAACGCCGGTTCGAAGGTCGATGTCACCACGGTGGACCGTTCCGAGTACCAGTACCTCTACCAGGACGGCGCCGACTACGTCTTCATGGACAACAAGACGTACGACCAGATCACCGTCCCGGGAAGCGTGGTCGGGGATTCGGCGAATTTCATGCTGGAAAACCAGACCGTGACCGTGGCGCTCCACGAGGGCGAGCCCCTGTACATCGAGTTGCCGCCGTCGGTGGTCCTCGAGATCACCTACACCGAGCCGGGCCTCCAGGGCGACCGGTCGACCGGTGGCAGCAAGCCCGCGACCCTTGAAACCGGCGCGACCATCCAGGTTCCCCTGTTCGTGGACCAGGGCACCAAGGTCAAGGTAGACACCCGCTCCGGCGATTACTTGGGGCGCGTCAACGAGTGAACTCGAGAACGAAGGCGCGTGTTCGCGCCCTGGAAGTATTGTTCGAGGCGGAGTCGCGCGGTCAGGACACTCTCGAGGTCCTGCAGCGGCGCCGTCTCCATACCTCCGCGCTGATTACCGACTACTCCGAGCGCATCGTTCGGGGCGTCGTCGAGCGCGATGAGGAGATCCGCGAGTACGTGGAAACGTATTCGAAGGGTTGGACGATGGACCGCATGCCGGCGGTCGACCGCGCGATCCTTCGACTCGGTGCCTGGGAACTGCTGTACAACGACGAAGTCCCGGACGCCGTCGCCGTCTCCGAAGCCACGGGGATGGCCCGGACCCACTCGACCGACGACTCGCCGCGATTCATCAACGGAGTCCTCGGCCGGTTGCAGAAGGTCAAGCCGACCCTGCTGACGGACTGATTCTTCGGTCCGCTCCGATGGTGGGCTTGGGCCTTGCCTCGGCCTCCGGGCCGGGAGATATCGAAGCGTGACGACGCCGCCGGACGATCCATCCGGCGGCGTCGTCTGTCTGCGGGCCGTCACGGCCGCTACACAATTCGACCCGAAGCCGAGGGCCGCGCCTGCCCTATGGTAATTTTGGCGCAGATGAGAACATCTTGCTGACCTTTAAATTCCGTCCCGTGAGGCGGGGAAGGAGGCAAACGCGATGACCGATATCTCACGCCGTCACGGCAACCCACATCGCAGGGTTTCCGAGAACGCGCGCGTCATTCTGGATTCTGCGGATGTCAACCGGGTTCTGACCCGTATTGCCCATGAGATCGTCGAAGCCAACAAGGGCACCCAGGATTTGGTGCTGTTGGGCATTCCGCGGAGGGGCTATCCTCTCGCCCAGCGCATTGCCCAGAAGATCGCTTCGACCGAACCGCATTTCGACCCCGAGTCGTGTCTCGGGCAGCTCGACATCACCATGTATCGGGACGACCTTCGTCGGAACACGTCCCGCACACCTCAACCCACACGGATTCCCTCAGGCGGCATCGATGGGAAGAACATCGTGCTCGTGGACGACGTCCTCTACTCGGGCCGGACCATTCGGGCCGCCCTCGATGCCCTCGGCGATTTCGGCAGACCCGAGGTGGTCCGTTTGGCCGTGCTGGCCGATCGTGGACACCGCCAGTTGCCGATTCGCGCCGACCACGTCGGAAAGAACCTCCCGACTTCCCAGAACGAATCCGTTCAGGTATTCCTCCGCGAAACCGATGAGCCGGTCGCCCTAGCCGCGGGGGACACCGACCGCGATCTCGGCGACTGCGTTCTTCTGGTGCCCGCCGCATCGGGTGCAGACACCGTCGACGCCCGATCGCAAGAGATCACCGGCAAAGACGCCGAAGGGACGGTCGAGTCATGAAGCATCTCCTGGACACCAGGGATTTGAGCCTCGAGGAAGCCATTCAGGTCCTGGATACCGCGGATTCGATGGCCGAGGTCGGCACCCGGGAGGTCAAGAAGCTTCCCGCCCTGCGCGGTCGGACCGTGGTCAATTTGTTCTTCGAGGACTCGACACGGACCCGGATCTCGTTCGAAACCGCCGAGAAGCGGTTGTCAGCCGACGTCATCAATTTCGCCGCGAAGGGATCCTCGGTCTCGAAGGGCGAGTCCCTCAAAGACACCGCGCAGACCCTCGAGGCGATCAACGCAGATGCGATCGTGATCCGGCACCCGGCTTCGGGCGCGCCGGCCAGGCTCGCGTCGAGCGGATGGATCTCGTCACCGGTCATCAACGCGGGTGACGGCACGCACGCACACCCCACGCAGGCACTGTTGGACGCGATGACGTTGCGCCAGCACAGGTCCCGGCTCGACGGGCGGCCGACCCAGGGTTCGGACCTTCGGGGCATGCGGGTCGCCCTCGTCGGAGACGTTCTGCATTCCCGGGTGGCCAAATCCAACGTGTGGTTGCTGGCCCTGCTCGGAGCCCACGTCACCCTCGTATCGCCCCCGACGCTGCTTCCCGTGGGCATTGAGGACTGGCCCGTGGAGGTCCGATACAGCCTGGACGAGGCCATGGCGCAGGAACTCGACGCGATCATGATGCTTCGCATCCAGCGAGAGAGGATGCACGCGGCGTTCTTCCCGTCTTCGGAGGAGTACGCACGGCTGTGGGGCCTGACCCCCGAGCGGCTCGCCCTCCTCGACTCCCGAGGCGCCGAAACCGCCATCCTGCACCCGGGCCCGATGAACCGGGGACTCGAGATCAGCTCCGCCGCCGCGGATTCCCCGCGTTCCCTGGTCCTGGACCAGGTCACCAACGGGGTTTCGGTCCGCATGTCCGTTCTCTACCACCTGATGACCGGTCCCCAGGAGCAGGACCGGATCCCGGCACTCCAAAGGACATCATGAGCAATCAGAAATATCTCATCCGTGGCGCAAGCCTGCTCGGAGATGACACCGCAGACATCCTTGTGGCGGACGGAACCATTGCCCGCGTCGGTCAGGGGATCGAAGCGGACGGCGCGAACGTCGTCGAGGCCCAGGGGCTCGTTGCCCTGCCGGGTCTGGTGGACGTCCACACCCATCTGAGGGAACCCGGCCGCGAAGACGCCGAGACCGTGGAGACGGGAACCCGCGCGGCGGCTGCCGGCGGGTACACCGCCGTGTGCGCCATGGCGAATTCCAACCCGGTCGCGGACACGGCCGGACTCGTCGAACAGGTCTGGGAGCTCGGCCGCCAGGCGGGATGGGCCGACGTCCATCCGATCGGTGCGGTGACCGTGGGGCTCGAGGGGGAGAGGCTCTCCGAGATCGGGGCGATGGCCGACTCCCGCGCCGCCGTCCGCATGTTCTCCGACGACGGCAAATGCGTTCACAACGCCGTGCTCATGCGTCGCGCGCTCGAGTACGTCAAGACCTTCGACGGCGTCGTCGCCCAGCACGCCCAGGAACCGCTGCTGACCGACGGCGCCCAAATGAACGAGGGCAGCGTCTCGGCGGATCTGGGACTGGCGGGATGGCCCGCCGTAGCAGAAGAGGCGATCATCGCCAGGGACGTGCTGCTGGCTCAGCACGTGGGTTCGCGGGTACACATCTGTCACGTCTCGACCCAGGGCTCCGTGGAGATCATCCGTTGGGCGAAGCAACGAGGCGTGGATGTCACCGCGGAAGTCACGCCCCACCACTTGCTCCTGACCGACGAGTCCGTCCGCAGCTACGACCCCGTCTACAAAGTCAATCCGCCGTTGCGGACCCGGGAGGACGTCGAGGCCCTGCGTGACGCCGTGGCCGACGGCACCATCGACGTCGTCGGAACCGACCACGCCCCGCACCCGGTGGAAGCCAAGGAATGCGAGTGGGCGTGCGCGGCGATGGGCATGACCGGCCTGGAGACCGCATTGTCCATCGTCCAGCAGACCCTCGTGGAGACGGGCCGGATCGGCTGGGGCGACGTCGCCCGCATCATGTCCAAGGAGCCCGCCAGGATCGCGCGCATCGATGATCAGGGCCGTCCTCTGGCCGCGGGGGAGCCCGCAAACATCGTCCTGGTGGACCCGTCGGCCCATCGCGTGGTCGAACCCGAGAAGCACCAGTCGAAGGGACGCAATTCCCCGTACCGTTCGCTGGAGGTCCCGGGCGCGGTGCAGGCCACGTTCTTCAAGGGCCACCCGACCGTGCTCGACGGTCACATCAACACGCCCCGGGCACTCGTCGCCCAGGCAGACTAGGAACTCATGTCCACCAACCATCTGCTGACCCTCATCTCGTCGCTGGTCCTCGCGGGTCTCGTTCTCGTGCTGATCGTCGTGGGGTGGAAGTCACGCGCCCGACGCCAATCGGACATACCGGATATCCCCGAGGTTCCGCGCGAGCTGGACGGAGAGGCCGCCGATTTCGCGTGCGACGTCCAGTACGTGTGCACCACCACGGCAGGGGACTGGCTTGACCGTATCGCGGTCCACGGCCTGGGAATGAAGGCCAACGGGCAGGCCATGGTCTACCCGACCGGTCTGATCGTGACCAGGGACGGCGCCCAGGACCTCTGGATTCCCGGCGGAGGCATCGAGGTGATCCGGCGCGAATCCGGAATGGCGGGGAAGTTCGTGGAGAAGGGCGGACTCGCGGTCGTTTCCTGGCGATTGGGCGGTCGACTGGTCGACACCGGGCTCCGAACGCGAACCGGTTCGGACACCCCGGCCCTGATCGAGAAGCTGCGCGCGATGGCGCCTCAGGCCGGAGACGAGCTCCCCACTGCGACAGACACTCAGGCCCCAGCGGGCCAGCACGATTCGTCGGACGCGTCCGCCGAAGAACAGAGGAAGTGAATTCATGACCAACGCACACAGAACATCCGAACGGGCGCTGCTGGTCCTCGAGGACGGCACGGTGTTCCGTGGACGGTCCTACGGGGCCGTCGGCGAGTCGCTGGGCGAGGCCGTCTTCTCCACCGGCATGACCGGATACCAGGAAACCCTCACGGATCCCTCCTACGCGGGGCAGATTGTCGTCCAGACCGCCCCGCACATCGGCAACACGGGGGTCAACGCCGACGACGCCGAGTCGCGCCGCATCTGGGTCAGCGGTTACGTGGTGCGCGACGCCGCCCGTCTGCCCTCGAACTGGCGCTCCGAGAAGTCCCTGGACGAAGAACTCACCGAGCAGAACGTGGTCGGGATCCAGGGCATCGACACCCGAGCGCTGACACGTCACCTGCGCAGCGCCGGGGCGATGCGGTCAGGAATCTTCACGGGTGAGGCCGCCGAGGCACCGGAGTCCGAACTTCTGGAACGGGTCCGTCAGTCCTCACCGATGCAGGGGCAGCGCCTGGCAGAAAAGGTCACGGCCGAGAACACCCTGACCATCGAGCCCGCCGACCACGGGTGGGACGGCGAGGTCCTCGGCACGCTGGTCGCGGTCGACCTCGGCATCAAATCGATGACGCCCCGACGTTTCGCTGAGCGGGGCATCCGCGTGCACGTGGTCCCCGCGAACACCACGCTCGAGCAGATCAAGCAGCTCGGTCCGGACGGGGCGTTCTTCTCGAACGGACCGGGGGACCCGGAGACGGCCACGGATCAGGTCGAGGTTTTGCGAGGTATTCTGCGCGCGGGAATCCCGTTCTTCGGGATCTGTTTCGGCAACCAGCTGCTCGGCCGCGCCCTGGGCTTCGGCACCTACAAACTGCCCTTCGGTCACCGGGGCATCAACCAGCCGGTGCTCGACCGGTCGACGGGGCGGGTCGAGATCACCGCGCAGAATCACGGATTCGCGGTGGACGCGCCGTTGGACGGACCGGTGACCGCTCCCGAGTCGGAATTCGGCCGGGTCGAGGTCTCGCACGTCGGGTTGAACGATGACGTCGTCGAAGGCCTTCGCTGCCTCGACATCCCCGCGTTCTCCGTCCAGTACCACCCGGAGGCCGCGGCCGGGCCGCACGACGCCGCCTACCTGTTCGACCGTTTCATCGAACTCATGACCTCAACCGATTCGGCCGCACGCCAGAAAGCAGGAAAGTAACTCTATGCCTCGTCGTCAAGATCTCAAGAGCGTCCTGGTCATCGGTTCGGGCCCGATCGTCATCGGCCAGGCTGCGGAATTCGACTACTCCGGGACGCAGGCGCTGCGGGTGCTCAAGGAAGAGGGCATCCGGGTCATTCTGGTGAACTCGAATCCGGCAACCATCATGACCGACCCCGAGTTCGCGGATGCGACCTACATCGAGCCGATCACGCCGGACACCATCGAACGCATCATCGATCGTGAACGGCCCGACGCCGTCCTGCCGACCCTGGGCGGTCAGACTGCACTGAACGCCGCGATCGCCCTGGACGAACGTGGAACTCTCGCCAAGTACAACGTCGAACTCATCGGTGCCAACATCGCGGCCATCAACCTCGGTGAGGACCGTGAGGCGTTCAAGGGCGTCGTCGAACGCTGCGGTGCCGAATCGGCACGGTCGGAAATCGTCCACTCGATGGACGAGGCCCTGGCCGCCGCGGAGAAGCTGGGCTACCCCATGGTCGTCCGACCCTCCTTCACGATGGGTGGTCTGGGCTCCGGAATGGCCTACAACGAGGAAGACCTGCACCGCATTGCCGGCGCCGGGATCCAGTACAGCCCGACCTCCGAAGTCCTGCTCGAGGAGTCGATCCTCGGGTGGAAGGAATACGAGCTCGAGATGATGCGGGACAAGAACGACAACGTGGTGGTTGTCTGTTCGATCGAGAACTTCGACCCGGTGGGCGTCCACACGGGGGACTCGATCACTGTTGCACCCGCGCTCACGCTGACGGATCGCGAGTACCAGAAGATGCGCGACGTCGCGATCGCCGTGATCCGTGAGGTCGGCGTGGATACGGGCGGCTGCAACATCCAGTTCGCCGTGGACCCGAAGACCGGACGCGTGGTCGTGATCGAGATGAACCCTCGCGTGTCCCGGTCCTCGGCTCTGGCTTCCAAAGCGACGGGTTTCCCGATCGCCAAGATCGCCACCAAACTCTCGCTCGGCTACACCCTGGACGAGATCCCGAACGACATCACGCGGAAGACCCCGGCGTCCTTCGAACCGACGCTCGACTACGTAGTCGTCAAGGTTCCGCGGTTCGCCTTCGAGAAGTTCCCGGCGGCCGACCCGACGCTGACCACCACCATGAAATCCGTGGGCGAAGCCATGGCGCTCGGCAGGAACTTCACCGAAGCGCTTCAGAAGGCCCTTCGGTCCCTCGAACAGAAGAACAGCACGTTCTCCTTCGCGCACGATCACCTCGAGCCTTCGGCCTTGCGGGAGCTGGTCGAGGCCACCAAGACGCCGACCACGGAGCGCCTGCACCAGGTGCGTCGCGCGCTGGCCGCCGGCGCCACGATCGACGAGATGTACGATGCCACCGGTATCGACCCGTGGTTCCTGGACCAGCTCCAATTGATCAACGAGGTCGCGGACGAGGTCCGCAATGACACGAACCTGACCAGGGAGTCCCTGGAGCTCGCGAAGCGCCACGGATTCTCGGATGAGCAGATCGCCGAGCTGGCCCACAGCCGCGAAGAGGTGGTCCGCGGTGTCCGCCACGCCCTGGGGGTCCGTCCCGTGTTCAAGACGGTGGACACTTGCGCCGCGGAGTTCGAGGCATTCACCCCGTACCATTACTCCTCCTACGATCAGGAGGACGAGGTGGCTCCGCACCAGGGCAAGTCGATCATGATCCTCGGATCCGGGCCGAACAGGATCGGGCAGGGTATCGAGTTCGACTACTCGTGCGTGCACGCCTCGATGGTCCTGCGCGACGCCGGTTACGAGACGGTCATGGTCAATTGCAACCCCGAGACCGTTTCGACCGACTACGACGTCTCGACTCGCTTGTACTTCGAGCCTCTGACCCTGGAGGATGTCCTCGAGGTCATCGACTCCGAGCGTCGCACCGGCGGACTGCTGGGTGTATTTGTGCAACTGGGCGGTCAGACGCCGCTCAAACTTGCGCGCGAGCTCAAGGAGGCCGGCGTCCCGATCCTGGGTACTTCGCCGGAGGCCATCGACCTGGCGGAGGACCGCGGCGAGTTCTCCCAGGTCCTCGCGAACGCGGGACTCATGACCCCGAAGAACGGAACGGCCTCGACCTTCACCGATGCCAAGGTGATCGCGGACGAGATCGGTTACCCGGTTCTGGTCCGGCCGTCGTATGTCCTGGGCGGTCGGGGCATGGAAATCGTCTACGACGAAGAGAACCTGGCCCGTTATCTGTCCAACGCCACCGAGGTCTCGCCCTCCCAGCCCGCGCTGATCGACAAGTTCCTCGAGGATGCAATCGAGATCGACGTCGACGCGCTGTTCGACGGGAACGAGCTGTACATGGGCGGCATCATGGAGCACATCGAGGAGGCCGGGATCCATTCCGGCGACTCGGCGTCCACCTTGCCGCCCGTGACGCTCAGTCCCTCGGTGCTCGAGCGAGTTCGTGAAGCGACCCTGGGTATTGCACAGGGCGTCGGCGTCCGGGGGCTCATCAATATCCAGTTCGCGGTCGCGTCGAATGTTCTCTACGTGATCGAAGCGAACCCCCGTGCGTCCCGCACGGTGCCGTTCGTCTCCAAGGCGACCGGCGTCCAGCTGGCCAAGGCGGCGGCCCTGATCGGGACGGGGGAGACCATCGAATCCCTCAAGGCCTCAGGGCACCTGCCGACCCACATGGACGGGGCGAGACTGCCCGAGGAGACCGCCATCGCGGTCAAGGAAGCCGTTCTGCCCTTCAACCGATTCCGGACCCATTCGGGAGCGGCCGTGGACTCACTCTTGGGGCCGGAGATGCGGTCGACCGGCGAGGTCATGGGGTTGCACGCGTTCTTCGACACCGCTTTCGCGAAGGCGCAGGCATCGGTCGGGAACGTGCTTCCCACGGAAGGTCGCGTGTTCGTGACCGTTGCGGACAGGGACAAGCGCGCGGCCATCGTGTATGTCAAGATGCTTCAGGAGCTCGGCTTCGAAATCATCACGACCGGCGGAACCGCGCAGGTCATGAGGCGGAACGGCATCCAGTGCACCGTGGTCCCCAAGCTTCGTGAGGCGAAGGAAGGCGAGCGGAGCATCGTCGACATGATCACCGACGGTGAGATCGCGTTGATCTTCAACACGCCATCCGGCGCCGGCGAGGCACGCGGAGACGGCTACGAAATTCGCGCGGCCGCGACCAGCATCGGGTGCCCGCTCATGACCACGATCTCCGAGTTCGGCGCCACGATCCAGTCCATCGATGCGCAGCGTCGCCACTCCTGGGACGTCATGAGCCTGCAGGATCACGAGGCGACGTTGTCCGCAGCGGCCGCCGCCGAACGCGAGGCCCAACAATGATGGGCACGGTTCCCCCTGCCGGTGACCGCCTGTACCTGGCCTTGAGGGAGAAGGGTCCTCTCTGCGTCGGAATCGATCCGCACCCCGGCCTCCTGGACGCTTGGGGTCTGGCGGACGACGTCGGAGGGCTCGAAACCTTCGCCCTGACGGTGATGGACGCGATCGGGGGAGAGGCCGCCTCGGTCAAACCTCAGGTCGCCTTGTTCGAGCGGCACGGGCCCGCTGGGCTCGGTGTCCTGGAGAAAGTAATTGCCCGAGGCAGGGACTCGGGGACTCAGGTCGTGTGTGACGCCAAGCGTGGGGACATCGGCTCGACGATGGCCGCGTACGCTGACGCCTGGTTGTCCGAACGATCCGGCCTGGCGGGGGACGCGGTCACGTTGAGCCCGTATCTCGGGTTCGGTTCATTGTCCCCCGCGCTGGACGCCGCCGCGGACCACGGTCGGGGGACCTTCGTCCTCGCCCTGACCTCCAATCCGGAAGGCGCGGGAGTGCAGCACCGGGGCGGACAGGACTCCGTGGCGAAGTCGGTCGTCGACCAGGCGATCGCCGAGAACGGGCGCCGCGACTGGACCCATACCGGCCCGTGCGGCCTGGTCGTCGGCGCAACCGTAGGGCCGGCCCTGGACGCTCTGGGGATTTCCCTCGCAGAGTTCAACGGGCTGATCCTTGCTCCCGGCTACGGAGCACAGGGGGCCACTGCCGACGACCTCGCACGGGTGTTCAACGGTGCCGGCGACAGGGTCGTGGTCGCGAATTCACGCGGCGTCTTGCGCCACGGCCCGGATGCGGACGCTTTGTCCGCCGCCGCCAAACGGTGCAACGAAGAGCTGATGGAGGCCCTGGGCACGGAGGCCGGAAGCTCGGCGTGAGAATCACCGATTACCGGTCGGTACAAGACCCCGGGAACTTATCAATACACATTGATGTGTTCCCGGGGTCTGCCAAATCTTTTGCCGAATGATCGTCTTGAGTCGCCGTCCATCCGTGGGACAACCCTGACGTGCACGACGCCGCCGTGGCCCCTCGGACGATCTCCCACAATGTGACGTCCGGAATTCCGGAACATTCTGGCCTCGACCATGGATTGACTGGTCTCGAAGGCTACTGTGAGGTAATTTAAGGGCTGTATCCACGAGGATTGAGTGGGGGACCTCGATTGTTGCCTCGTAGAACTAGGAGAGGAAGTAACTATGGCTCTGCGCCCTCTAACCGACGAAGAACGCGCTGCGGCCCGCGAAAAGGCCAAGCAGTCCCGCCAGGCACGTGCCGATGCCAAATTGGCCCTTAAAAATCGAACGATCACCGTGAGTGAGTTTCTTGATCGAGCGGATGCGGACGAGGCTTTGCAACGCATCCGTGTCGAGGATATGTTGAAGTCCATCCCGAGCATCGGGGAGATCCGGGCAGCGGCGATCATGAGGGAGCTCAGGATCGCACCCAGCAGGCGTCTTCGGGGCTTGGGAGCCCACCAGCGCAGAAATCTCATCGAACATCTCGAAGGGTAATCCAGTGACAGAGACCCAGTCCCCGCATTTGACCGTACTCGCCGGGCCGACGGCCGTGGGGAAGGGGACGGTCTCTGCATACATCCGGGATCACTACCCCGAGGTGTGGCTCTCAGTATCCGCAACAACCAGGGATCCTCGACCGGGTGAGCAGGACGGCGTCCACTACTACTTCGTCTCGGACGAAGAGTTCGACTCCATGGTGGAAAACCGCCAGATGCTCGAGTGGGCCAAGGTTCACAACAATCACCGGTACGGGACCATGAAGACGATGGTCGAGGATGCCCTGGCTGCCGGCCGCCACGTGTTGTTGGAGATCGATATTCAGGGGGCACGCCAGGTGAGGAACGCCATGCCGGAGGCCCAGATGGTTTTCTTGGCTCCGCCGAGCTGGGAAGAGCTGGTGCGTCGTCTGCAGACTCGCGGCACCGAAACCGACACGGAGCAGCGTGTTCGCCTGGACACCGCGAAGGACGAGCTGGGGGCAGAACCGGAATTCGACCAGACGGTCATCAACGAAACCGTCGAACAGGCCGCGGGAGAGCTCGTGGAGATCATGGGGATCGTCCAGCAGCCCACCGAGGTGTGAGACGGTACCGAGGCGGCGTCGAAGACATCGGGCCGCCCCGAGGAACGGTGAGATGTCGGACAAAAGACGATTGACCTCCCCGAGAGCGTGCTTTCGCCCGTCCTCGGCTGTACCATGGTGTATTAGTTTTGCCCGGTGGCTCCATTGAGCGCGAGCACCGGAAGAACGCCTGGCTTGCAGAGCCGGCGGTATTCAATCAACGTCACGGGAGAATTTCTTGGCACTTTCCGAACACGAAGGCATCATCGATCCCTCGGTGGATTCACTCCTCGAGAAGACCGATTCCAAGTATGGCCTGGTCATCTTCGGTGCCCGCCGGGCCCGTCAGATCAATGCATACTATGCCCAGCTCCAGGAAGGCCTCTTCGAGCACGTCGGGCCGCTCGTGGACACCGCCGTGAACGAGAAGTCGCTGTCGATCGCCATGCGTGAGATCGAGGAGGATGTTCTCGAGGCCCACCAGGTCGAAGGCGGCCGGTACAACGAGAACGGCCAGTTGGTTCACGACGACGAGCCCGTCGCTGATTTCTTCGGTTCCGACATTTTCGCGACCGAGGGCGAAGCTTCGGACCCGTTCGTCGAGTTCAGCTCGAACGCAACGGAGGGGACCGCCACGTCGGAGGGCGACGCCGAGTAATTCACAGCGTCACTCGTGGTGACGGCGTGGTTCCCGTCGGACCGTTAGACTGGAGCCGTGCGAGTAATTCTAGGAATTGGTGGAGGCATCGCGGCCTACAAGGCCGCGATGCTTTTGCGTTTGTTCAGCGAGGACGGTCACGAGGTCGTGGCCATGCCCACACGGTCGGCCCTCGAATTCGTGGGCGCCCCCACGTGGGAGGCCTTGTCCGGATCGCCCGTGCGGACCACCGTGTTCGAGGACGTCGAGTCCGTCAATCACGTGCGGCAGGGCGAAGAGGCGGACATGATTGTGGTTGCCCCCGCGACCGCCGACCTCATGGCCAGGGTTGCCTCGGGCCGGGCGGATGACTTGCTGACCGCAACCATTCTGACGGCGCGCTGTCCCGTGGTCTTCGCTCCGGCCATGCACACCCAGATGTGGGAGAACCCGGCGACCGTCAGGAACGTCGGTCTGCTGCGGAGCTACGGGTACACGGTCATCGACCCGGCCGTCGGCCGACTCACGGGCCGAGACAGTGGGGCGGGGCGTCTGCCCGAGCCCGCCGAAATTCATCGTCGAGCCATGATGGCCCACGCGGACCATGACGAAGACGAGACGGAATCGGCGGACCTGACCGGGAAGAAAATTGTGGTCACCGCCGGTGGAACGCGCGAAGCCCTGGACCCGGTGCGCTATCTGGGAAACCGTTCCTCGGGGAAGCAAGGCCTCGCCGTGGCTCTGGCCGCCGCCGACCGCGGAGCGGACGTCCACCTGGTCCTCGCCCACACGGAGGTCCCGGACCCGGAGGAGACCGAGAAGCTGCGGATTTCTCGCGTGTCGTCGGCCATGGAACTCCTTGAGGCCACGGAACGGGCCACGATCGAGGACCGAGCCGACGTCCTGGTAATGGCGGCCGCCGTCGCAGACTTCCGCCCCCGCGACCTGTCGGAAACCAAGATCAAGAAGGACCCCAAGGCTCAGGACGCACCCACGATCGATCTGGTGCGCAACCCGGACATTCTCAAGACCATGGTGCGGAAGAAATCCGAGGGGGAACACCAGGCCTTCCTGGTCGGGTTCGCCGCGGAGACAGGCTCGCCGGACCAGTCCGTGGCCGAACTCGGGCGTCAGAAACTCGAGTCCAAGGGCTGCGATGTCCTGGTCGTCAACGAGGTCGGTACGGACCTCGTGTTCGGGAAGGACCAGACGGCGGCCACACTGCTGGCCCGCGGTGCCGAACCTGGTGAGGAATCCGAAGTCAGGGGCACCAAAGCGGACCTCGCGCGTCGCCTCATGACACGTATCGCGTCACACTTCAACATTCCGCCGCAGTAGTCCAACGAGAGTATCGAACGAGTAGAGTAGCCGAGTGACTTCCAACGACCATCAGCATCTTCGCCTGTTCACGTCAGAGTCTGTGACCGAGGGCCATCCGGACAAGATCTGCGACCAGATTTCCGACTCGATCCTGGACGCATTGCTGGCCAGCGACCCGTTGGCGAACGTCGCCGTCGAAACCATGGTCACCACCGGGCAGGTCATGGTTGCGGGCGAGGTCACCACCACGGCTTACGTCGAAATCCCGAAGATCGTGCGGGACACCATCCTGGAAATCGGCTACGACAACTCGACGCGAGGCTTCGACGGCGATTTCTGCGGAGTGTCTGTATCGATCGGGGAGCAGTCGCCCGACATCAACTCCGGCGTGTACACGTCCCTGGAAGAACGAACCGGCGTCGCCGAGGATGACCTGGACCGCCAGGGCGCGGGCGACCAGGGCATCATGTTCGGCTATGCAACGAATGAGACCGAGGCCCTGATGCCGGCGCCGATCTGGATCGCGCATCGCTTGTCGGAACGGCTGACCAAAATCCGCAAGGACGGCGTTCTGCCGGGGCTTCGACCCGATGGCAAGACCCAGGTGACGCTCGGATACGACGGCCACACGCCGGTCTCGGTGGACACCGTGGTTCTCTCGACTCAGCACGACGAAAAATACGCTCTCAAGGACCTCCAGCAGGAGGTTCGGCGGTTCGTGATCGACCCGGTGCTCGAGGATCTCGACCTGGACACGCGATCCGCCGACTTCATCGTGAATCCCGCGGGCCAATTCGTCCAGGGCGGCCCGGTGGGGGACGCAGGATTGACCGGACGCAAGATCATCGTGGACACCTACGGTGGCATGTCGCGACACGGCGGTGGGGCTTTCTCCGGCAAGGACCCGTCCAAGGTGGACCGCTCGGCCGCATACGCCATGCGCTGGATCGCCAAGAACGTAGTCGCTGCCGGGCTCGCGGACCGCGCAGAAGTCCAGGTGGCCTACGCGATCGGGCGCGCGCGTCCTGTCGGCCTCTACGTGGAGACCTTCGGAACCCACCACGAGGACCCGGTTCGCATCGAAAAGGCCATCAACGAGGTCTTCGACCTTCGGCCACTGGCCATCATCAACGACCTGCAACTGCGTCGTCCGATCTACGCCAAGACCGCGGCCCACGGCCACTTCGGTCGTGACGAGCCCGAATTCACCTGGGAGCGTACCGACCGGGCCGAGGCGTTGCGGGCCGCCCTGTAGCCATGGCGGACCATCCCGACGGCGTCCTTCCGGGGCTGGAAGGATGGGAACCGCGTGACAAAAACGCCGACCAGCTCGGTGCGGTGCCCGTCGCGGAGGAGAAACCCGTGGCCCGGGTCGCGATCGATACCCGGGTTCCTCACCTGGATCGTCTCTTCGACTACTCCGTCCCCGCGCACCTCGGTGAATCCGCACGCCCGGGGGTGCGCGTGCGCGTCGCCTTTCACGGTCGCGAGACCGTCGCCTGGCTCGTCGAACGGGTAGACCGCAGCGAATCCCCCGTCCAGTTGCAGCCTCTTCGCGGGGTCGTCTCGCCGGTACGCGCGCTGGCACCGGAGATCTGGTCCCTGGCCCAGGCGGTCGCCGCGCGTTACGCCGGGCTCAATTCCGACGTCCTGAGGTTGGCTGTTCCCCCGCGCGCCGCGCGCGCGGAAAAACAGTACGAGCGGGACGTCCTTGGCCTGGGCCGGGCCACCAAGACCTCGACCGAGGATGGAGAATCCGCGCCGGAGGAATCCGTCCCCGTGCCGGCTTCCATCCCGGATCCTTCCTGGTCGCCCGAGGGCGAAGCACAGACGGACGGGTGGGAACTCTACGAGGGAGGGCGCGAGACCCTCCGCCAACAAGGCGATCCCGTGGGGCCGATCGTGAGACGCGTCGTTTCCGTCGCGCCGTCGGCGGGTCAGGACTGGGCAACGCTGATGGCCCGCGTGTGTGCTGCAACGGTTTCCGGCGGGAAGCGGGCGATCGTCGTCGTCCCCGACAACCCGGCCCTGGACCGTCTCGAAGCCGCGATGAACCGGTATCTTGACGCGGACCGAATCTCTCGACTGAGCAACAGTGCCGGACTCGCTGCCCGCTACGGATCATTCTTGAGGGGTTTGTCCGGGCAGGCCTGGGTGGTTATCGGGACTCGCTCGGCGGCCTTCGCCCCGGTCCCGAACCTTGGGCTCGTCGCCTGCTTCGACGACGGCGACGAGAACCTCATCGAGCGGCAGGCACCGTACTGCCACGCGCGGGACGTCCTGCTGCTCAGGTCACAGCTTCAGGAATGCTCCGCGATATTCATGGGCCACGCCGTGACCCCGGAAGCGCAGCGGCTCGTCCACACCCGATGGGCCGAGGCCGTAGCCCCCAGCCGCGAGGCGCTCCGCAAGAATTCCCCGCTGATCCGCGCGACGTCCGACAGCTTCACTCGTGAACGCGACCCGATGGCCGCCATCGCCAGGATTCCTCATCTCGCGTATCAGGTGGCTCGGGAAGCGTTGCAATGGGGCCCGGTGCTGGTCCAAGTCGCGCGCACTGGATACGCCCCGACTCTCGCGTGCCAGAGATGCCGCGCCTCGGCGCGCTGCCCCCACTGCATGGGACCCCTGAGCCTGCACAAGGATTCGCGCTCCCAGGCGGTGTGCCGCTGGTGCCATCGGGGGGTCTCTCAGTGGGCCTGCTCGGAATGCGGCAACCATTCGTGGCGGCTCACCACGGTGGGTGCGCTGCGCACCGCCGAAGAACTGGGACGCGCTTTCCCCCAGGTTCCGGTGGTCAATTCCAGCGGCGAGAACATCAAGGCCTCAGTCAGTGATCGTCCCGCGCTGGTCGTGGCCACGTCGGGTGCCGAACCGTGTGCCCAGGGCGGCTACCGCGCGGCGCTCTTGCTGGACGGGGACCGGATGCTCGCGCGCGACTCCCTGCGGGTCTCCGAGCAGGTTCTGCGGCGCTGGATGAACGCGAGCGCGCTCGTGGCCGACCGGGATTCGGGCGGTCAGGTGATCTGCACGGCCGAAGACTCCGCCGCACTCGCTGCTCTCGTCCGGTGGGATCCCGCCGGGTTCGCCGCCCGGGAGATGGCGGAGAGGCAGGAGTTGGGTCTTCCACCCGCGGTGAGGACGGCGGCGATCACGGGCCCGAGGGTCGCGGTCGAGGAATTTGTCCGTTCCCTGAACCTGCCGGATGTGGGCGAGGCCCCGGCACTGCGCCTGATCGATCCCGTTCCGACGAGCGGCGACGATGAGGACGACGAATACCGCGCGATCATCTTCATGTCCTACGGGCTGGCCCCACGGGTCACGGAGCTCCTCCGCGGAACCCGGGCGGCGTTTTCGGCGTCTCGAAAATACGAACCCGTGCAGATCCGATGCGATGCATTGGATGTGCTCTGACGCCGTTCAGAGCGACGAGGCGAGGTCGATGAGTTCTCGTGACGAGTCGTCCCAGCTGTACCGTGCGGCGTCGTCGAGTGCGCCGAGAGCCGCTGTTCGGTAGTTGTCCGGGTCTTCGAGGTTCCGAACGGCCTCCACGAATTCTCCAGGTTCCGAGTACTCGATGTGAGCGGCGTTCGGCGCAATCTCGCGGAAAATCGGAATGTTGGAGACGATACGGGCGGTTCCTTCCGCCGCGGCCTCCGCGAGAGGCAGCCCGTAGCCTTCCGCCGAACTGGCTGTCACGAGGGCGGTACAGGTCGCGAGGAGCCTCCTGTAGTCATCGTCGGTGACGCCGTCGTGGAAGGTCACCGAGGCCCCCTGGGGCACGGTCGCCTGGAGCTCTTCCTTCCGCCGCGGGTCGTACTTCGAGAGCAGATGGAGCTCGTAGTCGGGCAGGTTCTCCATCCCGCGGATCAGCAGCTCGACTCCCTTGTACGGCATTGCGGAACCCATGTAGACGAGGCTCTTGCGTCGGTGGGCCGCTCGGTCGAGGGCCTGTTCCCGAGTGATACCGATTCCTCTCGGAGGAGCGTTGGGGATCACGGTGACCGGACGGGTCGTCAGGTTGTGCTCCTCGATGAGTGAGGCCGTCGTCCTGCTCACGGTCACCACGGCGTCGGCCCGGTTGAGGAGCAGTCGCTGGGGGAAGTAGGAGCGGTGGAACAAGCGCCAGCCGATTCGCACAGGCGCCGGGAGGAAACCGGGGGGATCCGGGTGGTCGTAGTAGATGAGGTCATGCAGGGTCAGGATCAACTTGTACTTCCGGCCCCAAGACCCCATGGTCTGCATCGGAGAGAAAACGACGTCGGGTCGGAACCGGTTGACGGCGAGCGCGCTGAGCGGTTCCAAGGGACCCGTCGGCGAGTAGCCTCGCACGCAAGGAAGGGACGGCAACTGGTCGAGCTGGGCGTCGTCGCTCACGAGCATCGCCAGCTCCAGGTCCGGATACTCGCCCGATGCGATGCCGCGAGCGAGACTGTGCAAGATGTTCGACGTGAACCTGCTGATTCCGTCGTGGACGGGGCGAACGTATCGGGCGTCCACGAGCAGGCGCAATCCTGCGTGGTCGGGATTCTGCGTCGTCATCGTGCATCCTCCGGTGTCCGGTCGGCCTGGGCCGAATCTTTCGAGCCGAGTTCCAGCTCGTCGACGAAACCGTCGATCATCGCCGCGGCCCTGCGCGGCGTCTCGTAGTGAATGAGATGGCCGACATCAGGGATGATCTCCAGCCGGGCGTTCGGGAACGTCTCGGCGAGTCTTTCCTGACCGGGAACGGAACCGAGATCGTCCTTTTCGGCTGCCACCAGGAGAGTAGGCACGTCGACTCCCGGGGCGGAGTCCCGAACGGTATCCCGGATGGACGCTCTGTAGGCCTGAAGCACCACGGCGCGGGATGCGAAGCTACCGAAATAGGCATCGTGCTGGCCGTTGATGAAGCGCCGCAATTCCGGATCCTTGGTCTTCATCATGAGCAGCGAGGAAATGCGGGTCACGACGGACGACCTCACGAGGGTGTTTCCCCATCGACCGGGGAGGGAGGCACAGACACGGTAGAACGCGGCTGCGGCCAGGGAAGGGACCCGCGCGGAGGATTCCAGGGCGGGTTCGCAGATCGGATTGATCAGGGCCAGACCCGCCACGGGGCCCGGACGTCGGGCGGCAATGGCGGCGGCAACAACGGACCCAAAGGAATGCCCCACAAGGACGACCGGGCGGTTGCCGATCAGGTGCACGAGGTCGGAGACGACGTCGGCGTAGGCGGCGACGTCGTGTTCACATGTCGTGAGGGGTTCGGATTTTCCGAACCCGGGAAGGTCCGGGACCACCACGTCCCACCGGGAGGCCAGAGCCTCGGCGATCAGGGCGAGGCCGTGGTGGTCTCCACGGAACCCGTGGACCAGCAGCATCACGGCGTCGTCGTCGCGGGATTCGCGGCCGGCGTAGGTCCAGTAGCGTACGCGGGCGCCGTTGCTCGTGAATTCCGCCTCGTACGGAAACAACCCGCCGACGGGTGCCTTCTCGAAGACTGTTGTGGGACGCGAGGACACCGGGGGCTGAGGAATTCTCCGGGAACGTGGCACGCTGGGGCTCCTGGGGTAGGGAAACGCTGTCCGCCGTAGGCACGGGCAACCGGTCATCACCTTACAAGCGAATCGGGCGGGGGCGCGCCGACACGTTAGACTGTGAGCATCCCTGATGAGATGTCCAGGCGGGAGCGTGCCCGGACCACGGACTTTCACCACAGACAAGCGCAAAGGAAACACTGTGCCGCAGACGGTTGGAGAGAATCCCTCACGAGACGCCGAGGAGAAGTCCTACGATTTCGCCTCGATGGAAGCCACGTGGGCGGAGTATTGGGAGCGCGAGAACGTCTTCGCCCCGCTCGACGACGGTTCCAAAGAACGCCGATACGTCCTGGACATGTTCCCGTACCCTTCGGGCGATCTGCACATGGGGCACGCGGAGGCCTTCGCGATGGGTGACGTGGTCAGTCGTTTTTGGATGCAGAAGGGTTACGACGTCCTGCACCCGATCGGCTGGGACTCCTTTGGCCTCCCCGCGGAGAACGCCGCCATCAAGAACAACACTCACCCGGCGGAGTGGACCTACAAGAACATCGAGACGCAGGCGGCGTCGTTCAAACGGTACGGCATCGCGGTGGACTGGTCCCGCCGGCTGCACACCTCGGACCCCGAGTACTACCGGTGGACCCAATGGTTGTTCCAGCAGTTCTACTCCAAGGGCTTGGCCTACCGGAAGGATTCACCGGTCAATTGGTGCCCCAAGGACCAGACGGTGCTCGCCAACGAGCAGGTGGTCAATGGGGCCTGCGAGCGTTGCGGTACGCAGGTGACGAAGAAGTCCCTGAACCAGTGGTACTTCAAGATCACCGAGTACGCCGACCAGCTCCTGGACGACATGGAACAGCTCGAGGGCCACTGGCCGGATCGGGTGCTGGCCATGCAGCGCAACTGGATCGGCCGCTCCGAGGGCGCGCAGGTTCGTTTCACGATCAACGCCGGTGGCGGCAAGCCGGCCGACGAATTCTCGGTCTTCACGACCCGTCCCGATACCCTGTACGGCAATACGTTCTTCGTGGTCGCCGCGGATTCCGAACTCGCTCTGAACTTGGTTGCGGAGGAGCAGGCCGACGCTCTGGACGCCTACAGGGAAGAGGTCAATGCCTTCTCCGACATCGAGCGTCAGTCGAGCGATCGCCCCAAGACTGGGGTCTTCCTCGGCCGCACCGCGGTGAATCCGCTGACCGGCGAGGAACTGCCGATTTGGGCTTCCGATTACGTGCTGGCCGACTACGGCACGGGCGCCATCATGGCGGTACCCGCCCACGATCAGCGCGACCTGGACTTCGCCCGGGCCTTCGACCTGCCCGTGCGGGTCGTGGTGGACACGGGAGAAGACGATCCAGCGGAAACGGGAGTGGCCATGTCCGGCAGCGGGACGCTGGTCAACTCGGGGCCCCTGAACGGGTTGGGCAAGGAAGAAGCCATATCCCGGGCCATCGCTCTCCTCGAGGAAAAGGGGCACGGTGAAGGCCAGACCATCTTCCGGCTCCGCGACTGGTTGCTCTCTCGGCAACGGTTCTGGGGCGCGCCCATCCCGATCATCCATTGCGCCCAGTGCGGGGAGGTTCCGGTACCGGAGGACCAGCTGCCGGTGCGGCTTCCGTCCGATCTCAAGGGTGAGGACCTCGCGCCCAAGGGGCAGTCGCCTCTGGCCGGAGCCAAGGACTGGGTCAACGTCGAGTGCCCGAACTGCTCCGGTCCCGCCCGGCGGGACACGGATACGATGGACACCTTCGTGGACTCGTCCTGGTACTTTCTCCGCTTCGTATCACCGGGCCTCGAGACCGGCGCCTTCGACCCCGAAGCGCTTCGCCGGTGGGAGCCGGTGGACCAGTACGTGGGCGGCGTCGAGCACGCGATCCTTCACCTGCTCTACTCCAGGTTCTTCGTCAAGGTCATTCGCGACCTGGGGTACCTGGACTACGACGAACCGTTCCGAGCCCTGCTGAATCAGGGCCAGGTCCTCAACATGGGCAAGGCTATGTCGAAGTCCCTCGGCAACGGTGTGGATCTCGGCCAGCAGCTCGACGAGTACGGGGTGGATGCGGTCCGCACCACCATGGTCTTCGCGTCCCCGCCCGAGGACGACGTCGACTGGGCCGACGTCTCTCCCGGAGGCGCCGGAAAGTTCCTGGCCCGTGCCTGGCGGCTCGGACAGGATGTTTCGTCCGCGCCGGACGTTGCCGTGGACGGTGGGGACGAGGCACTGCGTCGAGTCACTCACAAAACCGTCCACGAAGCCGAACAGGCCGTGGACGCGCACAAGTTCAACGTCGTCGTGGCCAAGACGATGGAACTGGTCAACGCGACCCGCAAGGCGATCGATTCGGGACCAGGCTCCTCAGACCCGGCAGTCCGGGAGGCGAGCGAGGCGGTGGCTGTCCTGCTCTCGCTCTATGCTCCGTACACCGCGGAGGATCTCTGGCACGAGCTGGGCCACGACACTCCGGTCCTGACGGCCGGTTGGCCGACCGTCGATCCGATGCTCCTGGTGGAGGACACGGTTACGGCCGTGGTCCAGATCAAGGGCAAGGTTCGGGCCCGCCTCGAGGTGTCCAAGAACATCGACGCCGAAGAGCTCGAACGCCTGGCCCTTGAGGACGACGCGGTTCGGAAGCACATCGGCGAAGCGACGATTCGCAAGGTCATTGTGCGCGAGCCGAAGCTCGTGAACATCGTGGTCTAGGCTGAAACGATGACTACCGGAATCGAGCCCCGTTGCCGGGTCGCCGTGGTGACGGACTCGGCGGCGGGGCTCGATCCATCCGTGACCGAGCGCTGGGCCGAGGACGGTGGGTTCGCGCGGATTTCGCTGCCGCTGATGATCGACAGTCAGATCTATACGAACAATGACGACCCTGGCGTCCAGGAACGCCTTGTGGTCGCCACGGCCGAGGGCCGGCGCATGACGACGTCGCGCCCTTCTCCGGGTGCATTCGCATCCGTGTACGAGGCGCTCGCCGCGGACGGCTACGAACACATCGTCTCGATCCATCTCTCGGGGGAACTGTCGGGGACCGTCGATTCGGCTCGTGGGAGCGCCCGTCAGGCGCCTGTGCCGGTGCGCGTGGTCGACTCACGCAGCGCGGCTATGGGGCAAGGATTCGCTGTGGCCGCGGCCCTGGACGCCGCACGGGCCGGCGGCGGGCCGGACGAGGTCGAACGGGCCGCGATCGAGGCCGCTGAGTCTGCTCGGCTGATCTTCTACGTTCCTCGGCTCGATGCCCTCGCCAGGAGCGGACGGATCCCGAAGAGCCTGGCCATGGTCGGGCAGATGTTCAGTATTCGCCCGATCGCTACCATCACGGACGGGAAGCTCAAGTACCTTGAGCGGCCCCGCCAGGAAACAGCGGCCGTCAAGAGACTCATCGAGCTCGTGCTCGAGGGCGCGTCGACGGCGGTGGCGAAGGACGCCGACCTGTCGGGTCGTCGTAGTGGCCGGGCTGTGGTCGCACTCCAGGATTTCTACGGTGGCAGCCTGGCGGACCTCCTGGTCGAGAGGCTGCGCAGTGAGTTCGGGGAGTCGATTCGGATTCTTCGCTCGAATATCCCACCGGTTTTGGCGGTGCACACCGGGCTCGGACCCGTCTGTGCTGTCAGCGTGCCGTCCCACTGGGTGCCCGGTTTGTCGTCCACAGAGCGCTGAGCCGGCAACAAACCATAGGGCCCTTCCACAATGCCGGGCCGACGGCGTCAAACGCCGGTGCCCTGGGCCCCCACGTGTTCCTACGATGCCAGCATGCATCAGCAAGGACACGTGGACCCTCCCCGGACATCCGGTCCCGGCGGCTCGGTCCGCCGGCGTCGCGTTCGTACGGCCGGCCGTATCGGGGGACCCGAGGCCCGAGAGCGACTCGAGGCGATGATGGCCCGCGCACGGGCACGCGAAACCGACGGCGTCGCGGAGTAAGCGTCCCCGTCGGAAGCAACGGGCACCGACCGCGAATGGTCGAAGAATACCGGTGGCGTCCGGTGGATCCTGTCGCCGCGAGCGGTGTTCGGCCTGGTGTGCCTGGCGGCCGTCGGTCTCCTCATTGCCTTCGTCGTGAGTCCGCGCGACACGTCGTACCAGGATGTGAAGGTCATGGTCTCCGGCACGCCGGTGCCTTGGAATCCTGACGCCCCGGCCGCTGCGACCCGTGCGGCACCGGATCGTTCCCGTGGTTCGGCCGCGGGCCGGACCGGAGGGTCCGAGGGAAGCACAGAGCCCGAAGGAACCGGCCAAGTTGTCGTGCATGTCATCGGTGCCGTGAACCGACCGGGTCTGGTGCGTGTGCCGGAGGGAGCACTCGTTGATGACGCTCTCCGGGCCGCCGGCGGTCCTTCCGCCGAAGCGGATCTGGAGGCCATGAATCTCGCGGAGTGCGTGTCACGGGGACAACAAATCCGCGTACCGACCCATGCCGAAACAGAATCCGATCGGGCCTCGGAGCCGGGTACTGCGCGCGGTCCGGGGGCGTCTGCGTCGGCCGCGGGTCCGGGCACGACGGCGCACGGCAAGGTCAACCTGAACCGAGCCAGCGTCGAGGAACTCCAGACTCTGCCCAAGGTCGGTCCCAAACTCGCTCAGCGGATTGTGGACTGGCGAAACCAGTCCGGGCCGTTCCGGTCCGTCTCGGATCTGGACGCCGTGCCCGGGATAGGGCCGACCCTCTTGGCGTCGTTGGAACCCCTGGTCACGGTATGAGGCCCGGAGGAGTGCTGGACCTCCGGTTGCTGCCTGCCGCGGCGGCCTCCTGGTGCGCGGCAGCTTGGGTCGGCGTGACGGGAACGGGACATCAGCTCCCGGTCGTCGTGATGTTCTGGATCCTGGGAGCCGCCGGAGCCGGTGCCGCGGCCCTGGCAACCTGTCGAAGGAGGGCAGGGTCCGTGCTCCTGTCCGGGTGCCTGGCCACCATGTCGACGATGTGTGTGGCGGCAGGTTCTGTTCTCTGGTTCGCGTTTCCGCCCGACTCCGACCTTCACCGGGCGCTCCGAGCTGCCGCCGAGGGAACAACCACGGCACGGTTCGACCTCGTCATTGAGCCCGACGAGCGTGCCAGGGTCGCGCAGAACAACCACGCGCTCGGCGTGGAAGCACGCGTGGTCGCCATTGAATCCGGGGGCGAAAGGGTCTCTGGATCGGCAAGGGTCACCACGTGGTGTCCGATGTCCCTCAGATCCGGGGGAGCAGGGGCCTCTCAGACGGGCGTGGACACCACGAGGTCGGGACCGGGGCACGGACGGGAAACAACGGGTGGCCCTCAGGCAGGCAACTACCATGTCACGGCCGTACCGCTCCGATATGACGCGGGCCCTCCTGACCTCCGGGTTGTCTCTGCGCAGCCCATGTCTCTCGCCGAGAGCGAGTCCGGGACGCGTCCGGACCAGTGGTGGAGAGCAAGAATGCGTGACTCGATGTCCCAAAGAACCTCCCGGCTGCTGCCATCTGATACTGCCGCCCTGGTCACGGGGATGGCCTACGGCGACGATTCCGCCCTCTCGGCAGGAGCCAAGGACGCACTCAGAACAGCGGGTCTGACCCATGTGACGGCGGTCAGCGGATCCAACGTGGCACTCGTGTTCCTGCTCGGTGTGCATTCCCTCCGCTGGACACGTTGCCCGCGTGCGGTGACGCTCGCGGTGGGCGGCGTCGGAGTCGTCGGCTACGCAGCACTTGTGGGACCGGAACCGTCTGTTCTGAGGGCGACATCCATGGGGCTCCTGAGCGGCACGGCGATGGTTCTCGGGCGGGGGCGAACGTCGAGCGCGACTCTCTGGTTCAGCATCATCGCTCTGCTGTGCGCGGATGCCTCGATGGCAGGCAATCTGGGGTTTGTTCTCTCGGTTCTGGCCACCGCCGGAATCCTGGTCCAAGGGCCTTCTGCGCAAAGGATTCTCTCCCTGTTCCTGCCCGAGATCGTCGCAGACGTGTTGGCCATGACGATCACGGCAACCCTGTGGTGCACACCGGTCCTCCTGTGGATCAGCGGGTTCTGGAGCGGGTACTCGGTTGCCGCGAACTTGGCGGTCGCACCCGTGGTGCCGTTTGCCACGGTGTGCGGGATCGTCGGCATGCTGGCCGCGCCGTTGCCCGTGGTGGCCGACGCCGCGACGTTCTGCGCGGGATGGGGTGCAGGTTGGGTGGAAAGCGTCGCAGAGGTCGTGGCGCGGTGGCCTGGGGCACGCATCCCCACGAACGGGGGACTCGCGCCAGTCGTCATCGCCATGTTGCTCAGCACAGCAGTCGCCCTGATCATTGTTCGTCTGGACCCGGCCCGAAGCCATAGTATGGAGACGATTCGGGCCACTGACTCGCCTCGAGTCCGTGACCGACTGGTCCGTTTCGCTCCACCGTTCCTATCTTCCGGAGATGCCAGTGCCACCTCGCCGAAGCAATCGTGAATCCACGGGACCCACGTGGCGGGACGTCCAACCCGGGCCCGTGATCCTGCTCTACGGCCCCGAGGAGTATTTCGCGGCCCAAGCGCGGCGGCGCGTCGTGGCCGAGGTCCGAGAATCGCGTGGTGACGTGGAAGTTCACGAGATGTCGGCCAAGGACTACTCGTCAGGCGCGTTGGCGATGGCCACCAGCCCGTCCTTGTTCGGAGACGCACGGGTGGTCGTAGTCTCCGAGGTCGAAAAAATGAATGACGATTTCCTGGCGGAGGCCGTCCCGTACGTCGAGTCCTCGGATCCGGAATCTGTCGTGATCCTGCACCACGGCGGCGGAAATCGCGGCAAGAGGCTCATCGACTCCGTGAAAAAGCAGGGACATCAGGTGGTCGAGTGCAAGCCCCTCAAAACGGACCGGGACAAGACCGACTTCGTTCACCAAACATTCCGGGTCGAACAGAGACGCATCGAACCGGATGCCGCCCGCATGCTGATCGCTGCCGCCGGGAGCGACGTCTCCGAACTTGCAGCCGCATGTCACCAGCTGATCGCCGACGGGCCAGCCACGATCACCGACCAGATTGTCGAAAAGTACTACGGCGGACGAGTCGAGGTCACCGCGTTCAAGGTCGCAGACGCCGCGGTCGGCGGCAATAGCGGATTCGCGCTGCGGGCGCTGAGGCAGGCCCTGGACTCCGGGGTAGACCCCGTTCCGCTGGTCGGGGCCCTCGCGGCGCGAGTCAGGCACATCGCCCAGGTGCACGGGAGGCGGGAGAGCCCGAATTCTCTGGCGAAATCGTTGGGCATGGCCCCGTGGCAGGTCGAACAGGCCCAACGGGACGCGAGGAGGTTCAGTTCCGAGTCACTGAGCCACGTCATCCGCAGTCTCGCCACGGCCGACGCCCAGGTTAAAGGAGAGGCACAGGACCCCGTCTATGCCTTGGAACGTGCGGTCCTGAATCTTTCCACCGCAGGATCCCGCAGGTAGGGCCGGATCGAGAGGATCCGGCGAACGCTGCATGAGACAACGAAGGGCCCCTCCGAGAACGGAGGGGCCCTTCGGCTCACTTCTCTAGCTGGAGACTAAGACAGAGCGTTGACCCGCTTGCTGAGGCCCGACTTCTTGTTCGCAGCGTTGTTCTTGTGCAGAACACCCTTGCTCACAGCCTTGTCGAACTTCTTGTTGGCAAGACGAAGAGCCTGATCGGCTTCTTCCTTGTTGCCGGCCTGCACAGCGGTGTTGACCTTGCGAACGGCAGTCCGCAACTCCGACTTGTAGGCGTTGTTGCGGAGGCGTGCCTTCTCGTTGGTCAGGACGCGCTTTTTCTGAGACTTGATGTTAGCCACTTAAAAACTTTCTGTTTTTGTCTAATAGGTCAGTGAGGGCAAACGAGCCGGATCTTGACTGAGCGGCGTGGGGATGCCTATGGCAATCCGGCCCGCAGTGCCCGATGACCATCGGACACACAGCTACCGAGTTTATCAGAGGCCCGCGGACCGGGCCAGAGTGGACACGCGATGACATATGCCACCTCGCGAGCTTCGCTCAGAGTCTTCGCCCCGCACGCTATCGGCGGGAATTCAGCCGCCCAACGACGTCGTCGAATCGCCGACGGTCGAGGGTCGCGCCCTCGCGACGGACGTTCTCGGCCTTGACCCGGATGACCCGGTCCACGTTGACCTCCGAGGGCCGACCCTGGCGGTCCCAAGGGCCGGTTCCGATGTCCATGTAGCGGTCATCGTGCTGGGTCGGGTTGTTGTGATCCTTGCTCGTCAGCATCACGGCAAGGAGGTTGTCGCCGTCACGACCGACGAGCAGCACGGGCCGGTCCTTGCCCTTCGAGTAGTCCTCTTCGAAGGGAACCCACGTCCACACGATCTCTCCCGGGTCGGGGCGACCGTCCGGATTGGGGGAGTAGGTCGCGGTGACTCGACCCGTGTAATCGCCGTCGTATCCCTGTGCGGCCCCCCGTTGCGCAGGCCGCGGACTACCGTTGCGGCCGGGTCGTCCCGATGTGCCCTGCGCCTTCCTGACCTGACGAAAGACCTTCCTGGTCAGCCTGAAAATGCGGCTGATCGTGTTCGCGTCGACATTCATGCCATCAAGCTTAGGGCAGAACTTCGCACCCCACGCGAAAACATGGGAAACTGGGAAGCAATCTGCACCCGTGTGCGTCCATCCAGGAAAGGAAAACATCCGTGGCACCTCAGGCGAGTCAGGCCCCACGGCCCGCCGCAACCGATCCGGCGATTCTGCGCAACTTCTGCATCATCGCCCACATCGACCACGGCAAGTCGACCCTCGCCGACAGGATGCTCCAGGCCACCGGTGTGCTGACCCCGCGGGAAATGAAGGCACAGTACCTGGACCGCATGGACATCGAGCGCGAACGCGGCATCACCATCAAGTCGCAGGCGGTGCGCATGCCCTGGGAGGTCGACGGGACCTCCTACGCCTTGAACATGATCGACACGCCAGGCCACGTGGACTTCACCTACGAGGTGTCCCGCTCCCTTGACGCATGCGAAGGCGCTCTCCTTCTGGTGGACGCCGCTCAGGGAATCGAGGCCCAGACGTTGGCCAATCTGTACCTGGCCATGGAGAGCGATCTGGTCATCATTCCCGTGCTGAACAAGATCGACCTGCCGGCGGCCCAGCCGGACAAATACGCAGAAGAAATCGCCAACCTCATCGGCGGCGAGCCCGAGGACGTCCTGCGGGTCTCGGGCAAGACCGGTGAAGGCGTGGAGGAACTCCTGGACCGAATCGTTCGTGAGATTCCCGCCCCCGAAGGCGACCCGGAGGCCCCGGCCCGAGCGATGATCTTCGACTCCGTGTATGACTCCTACCGCGGTGTGGTGACCTACGTTCGCGTGGTCGACGGCAAGCTGAACCCGAGGCAACGGATCGCCATGATGTCCACGGGGGCCGAGCACGAACTTCTGGAGATCGGCGTGATATCTCCCGAGCCGAAGGCCACGGACGGCCTCGGTGTGGGAGAGGTCGGGTACCTCATCACGGGAGTGAAGGACGTCCGCCAGTCCCGAGTCGGGGACACCGTCACGGACGGAAGGAAGCCGGCCGATGCACCGCTCGGAGGCTACGAGGATCCCAAACCTATGGTGTTCTCGGGGCTGTTCCCGATCGATGGGTCCGACTACCCGGTGCTGCGTGATGCTTTGGACAAGCTCAAGCTCAACGACGCCGCTCTCATGTACGAGCCTGAGACCTCCGGTGCGCTCGGGTTCGGGTTCCGTTGCGGTTTTCTGGGTCTGCTCCACCTGGAGATCGTGCGCGAACGGTTGGAGAGGGAGTTCAACCTCGACCTCATTTCTACTGCTCCGAACGTCATTTACGACGTCGTGGCCGAGGACGGTTCCTCCATGCGGGTCACGAGCCCCAGTGAATTCCCCGAGGGCAAACTCGAAACCATCGCCGAACCGATGGTGGCCATCACGATCATCGCCCCCAGCGAATTCATCGGAGCCATCATGGAACTGTGCCAGTCCCGTCGCGGTCAGATCGGCGGCATGGATTATCTTTCCCAGGAACGCGTGGAACTGCGGTATCGGCTTCCGCTGGCGGAGATCGTGTTCGATTTCTTCGATCAGCTCAAGTCCAGGACCCGCGGCTACGCCTCCCTGGATTGGAAGCTCGACGGACAGCAGGAATCGGACCTCGTCAAGGTCGACATCCTCCTACAGGGAGAACGCGTGGACGCTTTCTCGGCGGTCACGCACCGGGACAAGGCGTACGCCTACGGCACCTCCATGGCCTCGAAGCTCAAGGAACTTATTCCTCGGCAGCAATTTGAGGTCCCGATCCAGGCGGCCATCGGATCCCGCATCATTGCACGCGAGAACATCCGGGCCATCCGCAAGGACGTCTTGTCCAAGTGCTATGGCGGCGACATCTCCCGCAAGCGCAAACTCCTGGAGAAGCAGAAGGAGGGCAAGAAGCGGATGAAGACGATCGGCCGGGTCGATGTGCCCCAGGAAGCGTTCGTGGCCGCGCTGAGCTCCTCGGAGGAGACCAAGGACAAAGCGAAGAAGTGAGCCCGGCCCAACCAACGGGAGACCCCGCACCCCGCGACGGGCGGTTGCCGGCATCCGTACTGGACGGTGCGGAAGACCGGACCCTCAGTCTGTACGTCCATGTGCCCTACTGTTCCGTCCGCTGCGGATACTGCGACTTCAACACGTACGCCAAGGAGGATTTCGGCGACGACGTCGGTCGACTCACCTACGTGAGGGATGCTCTCGCGGAGTTGCGCTTCGCCGAGAACGTGCTCAAGGACTCCGGCTTGCCGGCTCGGCCGCTTCACTCGGTCTTTTTCGGAGGAGGCACGCCCACACGGATTCCCACCGACGACCTGGTACGAATCCTCGGCACGGCCATCGACATCTTCGGACTGGAACCAGGCGCTGAGGTGACCACGGAGGCCAACCCGGACTCGGTGGAGCGCGAGGATCTCGTCGCGCTCAAGGAAGCGGGGTTCACCAGAGTCTCCTTCGGGATGCAGTCGGCCGTTCCCCGCGTCCTCGAAGTCCTGGAACGAACCCACGAGCCGGCGAACGTGCCCAAGGTCGTCGGTTGGGCCCGTGAGATCGGCCTCGAAGTCTCCGTGGACCTGATTTCTGGTGCCCCGGGCGAGACCCTCGACGAATGGCAGAAGTCGGTCGAAGCGGCGATCAGTTACCAGCCGGACCACATTTCCGCTTATTCGCTCATCGTGGAGCCTGGGACAAAGCTGGCCGCACAGATAGCCCGTGGCATCCACACCCCGGTCGACGACGACCAGCAGGCCGACATGTACCTCATGGCCAGCCGTTTGTTCGAGGACGCCGGTTACGGCTGGTACGAGGTATCGAATTGGGCTGCGTCAGTGGAGAAGCGTTCCGCCCACAACCTCGCGTACTGGCACAACCAGGACTGGTGGGGCATCGGGCCGGGCGCTCACTCCCACGTCAACGGGACCCGTTGGTGGAATGTCAAACATCCCTTGCCGTACGCGCAACGTCTGCGTGATCGGTCCTCGCCGGCGGCGGCCCGAGAAATTCTCGACGAGGACACGCGCTACATGGAGGACGTCATGCTGGCCGCAAGGATTCGGGACGGTCTGCCCCTGGGCCGACTCAGAGCTGAGGGAAGAAGCAGGACGCCTTGGCTTGCACAACAGGGCCTGATCGATCCGCAGGCGCTCGATGACGACGTCGTGCGTCTCACCCTCGAGGGTCGACTGTTGGGCGACGCCGTGGTCCGAGAACTCACGGCATGAAAGGTCTCGGTGCCCCGGTGGGGTACCGACCTATCAGCGCCGGCGGCGCGAGAACCAGTCGAAAGTGCGCGTGTTGTACTTGTACTGGTAGGGGTTTCCCCTGTTGACCCTGATGCCCCCAATGAGCGAGAACACGGCGAGGTAGACCCAGACGAGCGCGGCGATCAGGCCGAAGATCCAGCCGATGCCGGGTACCACCGACAGCGCGATACTGACAACGATGATCACGGACGGCAGCAACGTGAAATTCAATGCCTCGCGCGCTTCCTGGGCCGTGAAGCGGCCGCGGGTGCGCAACGTCGAATAAATGATGGCGGCAGGAATGCACCCGATGACACCGCCGAAATGTGCCATCGTGGCCATCGAGCGGTCGTCCTTGACGCTCAGGGGCTCCGGGTTCGCGGACACACCCTCGAACGGTGGCTTCTTATCAGTGGAAGTGATCGTCAAAACCTCGCCTTGTCTTTCGGGCAGATACGTGCGTGTCACGGACACGCACTCAAATATTACCGGCTGGTCGCCACAAACGGGGACGCATTCAACCAAACAATGTCACGGAAGTTGTCGCCGGGCCAAGAGGTCCTCGGTGCCTCATTGCTCGGGCGCGGCCGTCAGGAAGTCGATCATGTGCTCGACCGGCCCCAGGATCCCCGGGTCGAGGTCGGCGTACGTGTTCACGCTCGCGAGGATCTTCTTCCACGCTCTGGCACGCTGTGCGGGTGTCTCGTGGGGCCAACCGATGCGACGCAGAATCCCGGTCTTCCAGTCTTCGCCGCGAGGCACGGAGGGCCACTCGCGCAGGCCCACCGCTTTGGGCTTGACGGATTCCCACACGTCCACGTAGGGATGTCCCACGAACAGCACATTCCCCGGGGCCCCGGCCAGCTTCATTGCTTGGTCGGCCAACCGCGACTCCTTGCTTCCCTCGACCAAATGGTCGGCCAGGATACCGAGGCGTCTCTGAGGGGAGGGCGCGAACTCTTCGATGATTTCTTCGACATGGTCCAGGCCGTGCATGGGCTCGACGACGATGCCTTCGATCCTGAGATCGTCTCCCCAGACCTTCTCGATCAGCTCGGCGTCGTGGAGTCCCTCGACCAGCATGCGGGAAGCCCGTGCCGTGCGGGCTTTGGCCCCGGGCACCGCCACCGAACCGGACCGGGTGCGCTCCGGCGTCGCCGTCTTCTTGTGCCGCGGAACCACCAGACGCACGGGCTCGCCTTCGTACAGGAAGCCGTGACCCAGGGGAAAGGACCGCACGGCCCCGTGGCGGTCCTCGAGACCGACGATGCGCTGACCGCCGACGGACTGCAGGGATACTGCCGCACCGACCCACCCGGACTGGACCTCTTCGATGACCATTCCCTGCCTGACCTCGAGATCTCGTGGCTCAGGGGGCCGGCGATTCAGCCCCGCACTGCCGAGGTCCTGGGGCCCCCATCCGTAGCGGTCCATACGCTTCTCCTTGTGTGATGACGATCCTGGATCGAGGACATCGGTACCGACGCCAATATAGTCGCTCCGCCGAGAGCTGAGCACGTCGGCAGCGTTTTCCGACGGCGGCCTCGCGGCGTAGACTTAGCAGTCGAATGAGGAGAGTGCCAGTGCAGGTGGTTCTCCGAGACCATGACCAGGACGAGCCAGTAGGGAGAGGGACCGTGAATCAGCCGCGCCGGCTCGACGTCCTGAGCGCGATCGTCGAGGACTACGTCCATTCGCGGGAGCCCGTCGGATCCAAAGCGTTGATCGATCGGCATCAGCTCGGCGTCTCCAGCGCTACCGTTCGCAATGACATGGGAGCCCTGGAAGAAGCGGGCATGATCATGGCCCCCCACGCCAGCGCGGGAAGAATCCCCACCGACAAGGGATACCGGGCTTTCGTGGACCAGATCGCCTCGGTCAAGCCGCTGTCCGTGGCGGAACGTCGCGCGATCTCGAGTTTCCTGGACTCCTCTGACGACGTCGACCAGATGATGGAGAAGACGGTCAGGCTGTTGTCGCAGTTGACCCGCCAAGTTGCTCTCGTCCAGTATCCGACCAGGACCGGCGCCCGCGTTCTTCACCTGGAGCTGGTGACCATGGCTCCGAAATTCGTCCTCGTCGTGATGATCACCACTCGCGGGGGAGTCGGGCAGCGTGTGGTCGAGGTCCCGGAGGAGCTGACCGAGGAAACGCTCAAGACCATGCGCGCGCACTTCCTCGACGCGATTCTGAACCAACCCGTGGGGGAGCTCGAGGAGGCACTGGTCCCGGCCGTGACCAGATGTGAGCCGATGCACCAGAAATCCGCCGCGATCCTGGTCGGAATGGTGACTATCCTGGGTCGGAACGAACAGGAGGAGAGGCTGCTCATGGCCGGGACCTCCTATCTGGCCGAATCCACCGACGATTTCAATCGCAACATTGCCCCGATCCTCGACGTCCTGGAAGAACAGGTCGTGATGTTGCGGTTGCTCTCCGAGATCGACGAGGACGCCCGCGGCGTCTCCGTGAGGATCGGGAGGGAAAACGTGGAAAGCCCGTTGTCGGACGCGTCGGTGGTGGCCACCGGGTACGGGCCGCAACTTGCCTCGAAATTGGGCGTCGTCGGACCGACTCGTATGGATTATCCGGGGACGATGTCCTCGGTGAGGGCCGTTGCGCGGTACCTCTCCCGCATCCTGCACGAATAAATCGGCACGCACAGCCGTTGACGAATTGGAACCCACGCGGTGCCTACCGCAGATCAAGGAAGTTCAGTGAGCGACCACTACCAGACCCTCGGCGTCTCGAGAGACGCCAGCCCGGAAGAGATCAAAAAGGCGTATCGCAAGAAGGCGAGAACGCTCCACCCGGATGTGAACCCCTCGCCGGAGGCCGCTGAGGAATTCAAGCGGGTCTCACACGCCCACGATATTCTCTCCGACCCGGACAAGAGACGGGTCTACGACGCAACCGGAAACGAGAACGGAAACAACACCGGATTCGGTGGCGGCTTCCCGGGCAGCGGATTCGGATTCTCGGACATCTTCGAGACCTTCTTCCAGGGTGCCGGCGGCGCTCGGGGACCGGAGAGCAGGGTCCGTCAGGGTCAGGACGCACTGATCAACGTTCGGGTCAGCCTCCGCGATGCCGTCTTCGGGACGGAGAAGGAGGTCACGGTGGACACCGCCGTGACGTGCACGCTGTGCGAGGGCCAAGGTACCGAGAAGGGGACCGAGCCCGAGACCTGCGACGTCTGCCACGGCCAGGGGCACATTCAGCGCCAGGTCCAGTCCATCCTGGGGAACGTGGTCACCACGGCCGAATGCCCGAGCTGCCGCGGTTTCGGAACCGTCATCAAGCATCCCTGCCCCGAGTGCTACGGCGAGGGACGCGTTCGCCAGCGCAAGCCCCTGACTCTCAAGATTCCGGCGGGCGTCGCGACCGGCACCCGCATCCGCCTCGGAGGCCAGGGCGAGGCCGGAACGGGCGGCGGCCCGAATGGCGACCTCTACGTCGAACTGCGCGTCAATCCGGACGAAACCTTCACCCGCGAGGGTGACGACCTGCACGCGACGATGACGGTACCCATGACCGCGGCCGCCCTTGGCACGACCATCAGCCTCGAGACCTTCGACGGCCCCCAGGATGTCACGGTCAAGACCGGCACGCAGACCGGCCAGACCACCACCCTCCGGGACCTGGGCGTGACCAAACTGCGCGGCACCGGCCGCGGCAACGTCGTGGTGCACTTCGACGTCGAGACCCCGTCCAAGTTGAACGACGAACAGCGCGATCTGCTGAAGCGCCTGGCCGAGCTGCGTGGAGAGGACGACGCCGTCGGCGAGACCTTGCAGAACACCGGCCACGGGTTCTTCTCCCGCCTGCGCGACCGCTTCCAGGACTAGAGGCACGCCGTGACGCATCCGGTTTTCTACATCGATCCCGAGTCCCTCGGGGCCTTGGCTCCGGGGGACCGGTTCGAGCTGACGGGAGACGAAGGCCATCACGCCAAGACCGTGAAGCGACTCGAGCCGGGCGAGGCCCTCGACCTGGTCGACGGCGAGGGCCGACGCATCGTCGGTGCCGTGAGCGAGGTTCTTCAGGACGGACTCGCGATCACCGTCCATGAGGGGCCCGAACTGGACCGGAGAAGTCCGGTTGTTCTCGTGCAGGCCCTCGCGAAGGGCGATCGGGATCTGATGGCCGTGGAAATGGCGACCGAGCTGGGCGTCCGAGCCATCATCCCGTGGCAGGCCGACCGCAGCATAGTGAGGTGGAAACAGGACCGCGCTGCCAAGGCCCACGCGAAGTGGGTCAAGACCACGAAGGCCGCTGCGAAACAGGCCCGGCGCTCGTTGGTGCCCGACGTCGGCCACTTGGTCTCGACCGCCCAGTTGGCGCGCGCCGTCGGCCCCGAGGACTCGATGATCGTTCTCCATGAGCGAGCCGAGGAGAGTCTGCTCGCCGTATTGGAGGACGTGCGCGCCTCGCGCGGTTCGTCGGAGGACGGACGCATGTACATCGTCGTTGGCCCGGAAGGTGGAATCGGTCCGGAAGAACTTCGGAGCCTCGAATCCGTCGGCGCCCGAACCGCAGTTCTGGGTCACGACGTCCTGAGGAGCTCCACGGCTGGGGCAGCGGCGATCGCGGTGATCAATGCCGTGACCGGCCTGTGGCGATGAAGAGCTCTACTTCCTGACCTTGAACTGGTGGTCGTCGTACAGACTGACCTCCTGATCCGATACGGCCAGCCCGGGGTCCTTGAGATCCTGGGTCTTGATGTAAATGCGGATCGTGTAGTCTCCCTCGGCCAGGTTCCGGCTGAACTGAATCTCCTGGAGGCCGGAGTCGCCGCCGGACAGGTCCTCCGATCCTGCCGCGACCTCGGAACCGTTCTTGCGGATGTCCCAGTAGACCCGAGACGCCACATTGGTCGCCACCATCTTGACCGTGGTGGTGGTGCCGAAGACGGAATCCTGCTCCGGATCGATGATCCACAGCGGGGCCGCGACGGCTTCGTCCCTGACCACGGTCTGGCCCAGGGTCTGATTCCCGAATTTGTATCCGCGATGCCCGTCCACCAGCACGATGACCTTCGTGCTGGGCCCAGCATCCGAGATCCCGCCCACGGCCGCGGAGGCGGTCGCCGTGTACACCAGTTGCTGCACGGCAAGGTTGGCCTCGTCGGCCGATATCGAGTGGTCGAAGGCGTCGGAGGACAGGTTCAGCGTCAACGTTCCGTCCTTCGACATGGAGGACCCGACCGAGCCCGCCGGATTCCAGGGGTTGTGGTAATCGGGATCCCGAGGCTGGACCCTCGTCAGCATCGACACCGCGGTGGCCACGACGTCTCCCTTCGACGCAGCGTCAACCGCTCTGTAGTCGTGATATTCCCGGTAGAGGAACGAGGACTTGCCCGTGGCCCCGATCCAGTACAGCGGAACCTTGAGGTCCGACGGCGAGGCCTCCGAGGTCGGGGACGCCGATTCCTCGGACTCACCCACCTGGTTCGCGGCGTCGAGCAGCCCACAACCGCTCAGGACGCTGGGAAGCACAAAGAGGACCGCAACAACACCGGCGGCGGGGCGCCATGCGCGTGAGATCATGTCCTCAGCCTCCAGATCAGGTCGCGGCCTCAAGGCCGCGGGGTCCGTGGGTCCAGTCTACGGTGTCGGAACGATTCGGGGTCGCCTCGGTGTGTTCCGAACCTGTCGCTCAGCTGACAGAGGAGACTCGTGGTGACCCCGACTCGGGACCGGTAGTCTGGAACAATCACCGGATCCCCAGCACGGCGGGTTCGCAACTCTTTGAAGGAGAGGTTATTCCGCATTTGATGACAGCATCCACACCAGGTTCTTCTCGCCCCTTGTCCGTTTCGAGGAGTTACACGTTCCGAAGCCGAGAGTCGATGGTGGAGGTCCTCGGACCGCAGGATTCGTCGTTGCTGATCATCGAGCAGTCCTTCACAGAGGTCTCCGTGGCCGCCAAGGAGCTCGACGTCGTTGTCACGGGCCCCTCGGCGCAGGTCGACCTGGTCATTCGTCTCTTTGAGGAATTGGAAGTTTTGTCCTCCCAGGAAGGCGTGATCAGTGCCGAGGTCGTCAAGCGGCTGGTGGACTTGCTGATCAAGAACATGTCGGCGGCCTCTCCGAGCATGACCCAGAACATTCTTTCCTCCCGGGGACGCAAGATCCGGCCCAAGACGCTCAACCAGTCCAAGTACGTTGAGGCCATTGACGAGAACACGATCGTCTTCGGCATCGGCCCGGCAGGAACAGGCAAGACCTATTTGGCCATGGCCAAAGCGGTGCAGGCCCTTCAATCGAAAGAGGTCAACCGCATCATCCTCACCCGCCCGGCCGTGGAAGCGGGGGAGAACCTCGGCTTCCTGCCGGGTAGTCTCAATGAGAAGATCGACCCCTACCTCAGGCCGCTCTACGACGCGCTGCACGACATGATGGAACCCGAATCCATTCCGCGCCTGATGGAAGCCGGAACCATTGAGGTGGCTCCGCTGGCGTACATGCGTGGTCGGACCCTGAATGACGCGTTCGTGATCCTGGACGAGGCCCAAAACACCACGGCCGAGCAGATGAAAATGTTCCTGACGCGCCTGGGGTTCGGTTCCAAGATCGTCGTGACCGGCGATGTGACCCAGGTCGATTTGCCGACCGGTTCCGCGTCGGGGCTGCGGCAGGTGCGCAATATTCTGAACGACGTCGAGGACATCCACTTCTCGCAGCTTGAGGCCGTCGACGTCGTTCGGCACCAGCTCGTGAGCGACATCGTGACGGCTTACGGGCAGTGGGAGGACCAGCAGCAGTCTGTGTCCCACCGTCGGGCAGGAGGCCGCCGTGAGCGGCGCGGAACGGAGCCGCACCGGGAGCACCGTCCGGAAGGAGATACGCAGTGATCGCCGACCAAGCTGATGCGGAGGAAAGGTTGCCGTTCGTCGCGATAGAAGCCTCCGAACCCGAGACCCCGGCGGAGGAGACCGCTTTCGCCGAGGCAGATCTTGAACAGTTGCGGGCCTTAGTCGCTTGTGCTTTCGCGGCATTGCATGTATCCCCCCGGACTGAGGCTTCGGTGGCCCTGGTCGGGGAAGCAGAGATGGAAGAGCTCCATCTGCGCTGGATGGATCTGGCCGGGCCGACGGACGTCATGTCCTTCCCCATGGACGAGATGCGTCCCGGTTCCCCGGACCAACCGGCCGAGGGCACGTTGGGCGACATCGCCGTGTGCCCCACGGTCGCGTCCCGTCAGGCACAGGCGGCGGGCCACAGTACAGCCGACGAACTGTGCCTGCTCACGGTGCACGGTATTCTGCATTGCTTGGGCTACGACCACGGCACCAGCGACGAGGAAAAGGAAATGTTCGGTCTCCAGCGCGGAATCCTCGAAGATTTCCTGGGGCATTCGGCGCCTGTAGAAACGAGGCACTGACCAGGCATGATCACGGCACTTCTCGCCTTGGCGACTCTGCTGCTCCTGGGCGTCGCGTTTGTCCTGACCGCCGCGGAATCAGCATTCACCTACCTGCCTCGACACGATGCTGAAAAGGCTTCCCAGGCCGACGCACGTCGAAGCCTGAAAAAGGTCCTCGAGGATCCACGACCCTGCATGCATGCCCTGAGGTTCGCTCGCATTTTCTGCGAATCCTTGGTCTCAGTCATCCTGACGATCTTGTTCCTGCGATTCATCCCGATGGTGTGGCTCTCGGCGCTCATCGCCGTCGTCATTGCCACGTTGCTCGGATTCGTGCTGATCGGGGTGTCGCCCCGACACGTCGGAAGATCGCATCCGTTGACCGTGGCCGCGAGAACCTCCGGATTCCTTCTGGTCATCACCGCGATGCTGGGCCCATTGCCCCGATGGCTCATGCGTGGTGGGTCGGCTTTCTCGCAGCCCGAGGACGAGAACGCGGGTTTCTTCACGGAAGAAGAATTGCGTGAGTTCGTCGACCGGGCCAGCGGGACGGACGTCATCGAGGACAGCGAGGCGGCGATGCTGCATTCGATCTTCGAACTGGACGACACCCGCATACGGGCGGTCATGGTCCCTCGGACGGACACGGTGACGTTCGATCTGGACGACACCGTGGAGAACGCCCTCAACCTGTTTCTCCGTTCGGGATACTCCCGAATACCGGTTCTTGGCGAGGATTTCGACGACGTCCGCGGTTTCCTCTACCTCAAGGACGTTGCGGAGGCCATCCTGCCCGGCCAGGATCGTCGAACCGGTGCGAGCGTTCAGGAATTGCTGCGGCCGGCGAGATTCGTCCCGGAGTCCCAGAAGGTCTCGGAGCTGCTTCCCCAAATGCAGCGGGAAGGCACTCACGTTGCCGTCGTCGTCGACGAATACGGAGGAACGGCCGGACTGGTCACGCTCGAGGACCTGATCGAGGAGCTGGTCGGGGAGATTGTTGACGAGTACGACACGGTCGAGCCGGAAGTGACGCCCGAAGGCGACGCCTACCGCGTTTCGGCCCGCATGAGCGTCGGGGACCTTGGCGAATTGTTCGATATCGACCTCGAGGACGACGACGTCGACTCCGTCGGCGGTCTCCTGGCCAAGGCGTTGGGACGAGTCCCGATCGTCGGATCAACCGCCGCGATCTACGGGATCCGGCTCAAAGCGGTTAAACTCGAAGGACGGCGGAATCGGGTCGGCACCGTGCTCGCGTGGCGGGAACCCGCAGAGGAAGACAGCGACGGGCAGGAGACCCCGAAGGAATGAACATGGAATTTGCAAGCGTACCGGAGGACTTCGTCGCCGGATTCGCCGTTCTGGTGGGTCGACCGAACGCCGGAAAATCTACTTTGACCAATGCACTGGTAGGTCAGAAGGTCGCGATCACATCGAACCGGCCCCAGACGACCCGTCACACGATTCGCGGCATCGTGCACCGTGACCATTCCCAACTGATCCTCATCGACACACCAGGATTGCACCGTCCCCGTACCCTCTTGGGCGAGCGTCTGAACGACCTCGTCGCCGAGACGCTGTCTGAGGTTGACGTCATCGGATTCTGTATCCCGGCCGACGAGAAGATCGGTCCCGGTGATCGCTACATTGCCGCGCAACTCGCGGCGGCAGGCAACAAACCGATCGTCGCCATCGTGACGAAGGCCGATAAGGTACCTTCCGACCGTCTCGCGGAACAGCTCGTCGCCGTCACGACCCTCGGCAATGAGTTGATGACGGCCGAGAGACGCGCCCGCGCGGAGCGTGCCCAGCGTCGGGCCCGTCGGCGCGGGGGAACAACGGTCGACGATCGGGCCGAACAGACCATGGACGCCGTCTCATCCTCACAGCCTGCCGACGACGGCAAGGGCGGCTGGGCCGACATCATTCCGGTCTCGGCGGTCAAGGATTATCAGGTCGACGGCGTGTCCGAGGTCTTGAGCCGGCACCTCCCTGATTCTCCGCCGCTCTATCCCGATGGTGATCTCACCGATGAGCCCGAGGCCGTGATGGTCGGCGAACTCGTCCGTGAGGCCGCACTTGAGGGAGTCCGCGACGAATTGCCTCATTCCGTGGCCGTCACCGTAGAGGAAATGAACGACCGAGAGGGACGACCCGAAGACGACCCCATGGTCGATGTCCATGTGAACCTCTTCGTGGAGCGGGACTCCCAGAAAGCGATCATCATCGGCAAAGGTGGGTCGCGGTTGCGTGAGATCGGGACCAAGGCGCGGCAGGGCATCGAGCCGTTGTTGGGCGCCAAGGTCTATCTGAGCATCCACGTCAAGGTGGCCAAGGATTGGCAACGCGATCCTCGGGCCTTGGGAAGGCTCGGCTTCTAGCACATTCACACGGAAGAGGGAGAAAACTCTGTGCGGAAGGGTTGGGAATCTGACGACCCGGGCCCGTACAGTGTCTTAAGAATTTTGAGGCCTTTTCGAGAGGAACATTTGTGCCCGAGTCGCCCGAGACATCGAATGAAGCGCCAGCACCGCGCGTCGATCCCCGCGGTCGCCACTACAAGAACCGAGCGCAGAAATCGAAGCGTGGCCTCTGGCTCTCGCTGTGCTGCGTAGGCTTGTTGATCGTCGTCATGGGCGCTGGCGGATTCGCCGCGATGCGTTTGCGCTCCAACGTCTCGACCGAAGCCTTGAACTTGGGTTCGGGGATGAACGGCGACAAGGAGCTCTCGGACGGTCCTCTCGACATCCTCGTCATCGGTTCGGACACCCGGACGGGGAGCAACGGAGACTATGGGGACCAGGCGGACGCCGAAGGAGGCGCCAGGTCCGACGTCATGATGTTGATGCAGATCAGTGAAGACCACAAGAAGGTCAACGTGCTGTCCTTCCCCCGCGATCTCATGGTGGACATTCCGCAGTGCAAGGGCTCCGACGGAAAGACCTACCCGCCGTCTGAGGACACGCAGATCAACGAGTCCCTCAACAATGGGGGACCGGGTTGCACCGTGGCTACCATCAACAAGATCACCGGCGTCAATATTGACCACTTCATGCTCGTTGATTTCAACGCGGTCAAGCAGCTCAGCACCGTGGTGGGAGGCGTCAACGTGTGCGTTACCCGCCCCGTCAAGGACGAGTACTCGGGATTGGACCTTCCAGCGGGAAATTCCGACGTCAAGGGCGAGCAGGCGCTCTCCTTCCTCCGGTCGCGTCATGGTTTCGGCGACGGGTCCGATACCAGCCGCATCCAGGCCCAGCAGGGCTTCCTGGCTTCCCTGATGAGGAAGGTCAAGGAGCAGGGAACGCTGTCGAACCCCGGCAAGATGTACGGCATTGCGGAAGCCATCACGCAGAACGTCACCGTGGACAACGGATTCACGGATCCTGCGACCTTCGTCGACATCGGAAAGATTCTTTCGGGCGTGGATCTGTCCGACATTGTCTTCGCAACCGCTCCCACGGAGCCGTACGTCAAGGACGAGAACAAACTGCAGCTTTCCGCCGAATCCGAACAGGTGTTCAAGACGCTCCAGAAGGACGGATCGCTGGCCGACAAGAACGACGAGTCCTCCCAGAGCGGGGATGACGAGGAAAAGAAGGACATCGACCGTTCCGTACCGGTTGCGATGACCGATGCCTCGGGTACCGAGGGCCGCGCCAAGTCCTTGAGCGGCAAGGTCGAGGACATGGGGTACTCCAACGTGACTTACCAGGACATGGGACAGCCGTCGGAGTCCACGACCATCCAGTACGCCCCCGGGTACCAGGATCAGGCCCAGGAGATCGCGAACAAATTCGGGGTGGCCCAGGACCAGGTGGTCGAGAGCTCCGCGATCTCGGGAGTCGGAGTCACGGTGGGCCAGGACTTCGAGTCCGGGGACACCGTCAAAAAGGACGATTCCTCGATTGTGGGCGGGGCCAACGGACAGACCGCGGACCAGCAGACCTGCCAGCAGACGTTCTCGTACTGATCCCCGTGAACCCGCGACCGGCCCCGGACTGTCCCACAATGTGGACGGCACGGGGCCGGTCGCGCGAGGCGCCCCAGGCGAGTGATACTTTGATTGACGTGAGTCATACAACAATGAACCTCCTGCTTATGTGCCGCAGCGAGGCCTCGTAATCCCACTAGGCCGACACCTCGCTGCGGAGGTCAGTTGCGCCGGCCGCAACCCCTGAACAAATTTTCGAGAGGTCACTCATGTTGATTCACCCGCAGAAGTCCTCGGGCATGCCGATCCACAAATATCGCCCGTACCACGAGGAAATTTCTGTCAGCCTTCCTGACCGCACCTGGCCGGACAAGGTCATGACGCACGCGCCCCGCTGGTGCGCCGTCGATCTTCGTGATGGGAACCAGGCCCTGGTCGATCCCATGGACACGGATCGCAAGCTGACGATGTTCAACCTGCTCGTCGCCATGGGGTACAAGGAGATCGAGGTCGGCTTTCCGGCCGCCTCGCAGACCGACTTCAACTTCGTGCGCACCCTGATCGAGGACCATTACATCCCCGACGACGTCACGATTCAGGTTCTCACCCAGTGCCGTGAGCACTTGATCGAGAGGACCTACGAGGCCATCGAGGGAGCCCCCTCGGCCATCGTGCACTTCTACAATTCGACGTCAGTGCTCCAGCGCCGCGTGGTGTTCAAAGAGTCGCAGGACGGCATCATGGATATCGCACTGAACGGTGCCCGCATGTGCACCAAGTACGAGGAACAGCTGAGTACGCCGGTTCCGATCACTTACCAGTACTCGCCGGAGTCCTACACGGGCACCGAGGTCGAGTACGCGGCACGTGTTGCCAATGCCGTGACTCATGAACTGGGTATCGGCGACGATCGCAAGGTGATTATCAATCTGCCTGCCACCGTGGAGATGGCCACACCGAACGTGTACGCCGATTCGATCGAGTGGATGAACCGGAACCTGGACAACAGGGACAACGTGATCCTCTCGCTCCACCCTCACAACGACCGAGGCACGGGTATTGCGGCCGCCGAGTTGGGCTTCCTGGCCGGTGCGGACCGGATCGAGGGCTGCCTGTTCGGCAACGGGGAGCGTACCGGAAACGTCGACTTGGTCACGCTGGGCCTGAACTTGTTCACGCAAGGCATCGACCCGCAGATCGACTTCTCGAACATCGAAGAAATTCGCCAGACCGTCGAATACTGCAACCAGATCAAGGTCCATGAGCGGTCGCCCTACGGCGGTGATCTGGTCTTCACGGCCTTCTCGGGTTCGCACCAGGACGCCATCAAGAAGGGCTTCGAGGCCATGGAGGCCGATGCGAAGACCAAGGACCAGAAGGTCGAGGAGACCGAATGGGCGGTCCCGTACCTGCCCATCGATCCCATGGACTTGGGACGGAATTACGAGGCCGTGATCCGGGTGAACTCCCAGTCGGGCAAGGGTGGTGTCGCTTATCTGCTCAAGCAGCAGAAGGGCCTGGACATGCCCAAGCGGGCTCAGGCCGAGTTCTCAGGCGTCGTGCAGAACCGCACCGACAGCGAAGGCGGCGAAATCACCAGCGTTGCCTTGTGGGATATCTTCAAAGACGAGTACTTGCCCGCCGAGGAGGACCACGGTGAACGTCGCTGGGGCAAGTTCCGCATCGCCTCGATGACCACCGAGGCCACGGATACCGGCGACACGACGTTGCGCATCAAGTTGGACGTCAACGACCGACAGGTCGAGCGTTCAGCGGTGGGCAATGGTCCGATCGACGCGCTCACGCGGATCCTGGCCCACGAAGGTGTCGACGTTCGGGTGATGGACTATTCCGAGCACGCCATGTCGGCGGGCGAGAATGCCCAGGCGGCGAGCTACGTCGAAGCCGCCGTCGGTGACAGGGTCCTGTGGGGTATCGGTATCGATGCCAACACCACTCGAGCAGGTTTGAAAGCCCTCATCTCTGCAGCGAACCGGGCACTCAGGTAAGAGACCCCTTCCCTGGAGGCCCCCTCAGGGCGACGTCGGCCGCGCACCTTGTGCCCACGGCGTCGTCCTGCGGCCCTCAGGGCGTGGGACAATAGGTCCGTGCCGACCACTACAGCTGCTTCCAGGACGTACCGAGAGACCGTGATCGTTCTCGGTACCTACCCTTTGGGAGAGTCGGACAGGATCATTGTCTGCCTGTCGTCGGCTCACGGACTCCTTCGGGCCGTGGCCAAGGGTGTCCGCCGCAGCAGTTCCAAACTGGGAGCCCGTCTCGAACCCTTCATGATCAGCGACGTCTCGCTGGTCCACGGACGCAATCTGGATACGGTGACTCAGGCCGTCACCCGCAAGGCCTACGCCGCCCCGATCGTTGCGGACTACGATGCCTACACCCACGCGTCTGCGATCGCAGAGGTGGCTGAGTACGTGGCCCAAGGCGATGGCGAGACTGCGTCCGAAATCTTTGCCCTGACCGCGGGCGCCCTCTCGTCCCTTGCGCGACGAACCCACGCCGCACAGGACGTGCTGAATTCCTACCTCGCCCGGTCCATGCGGATCGCGGGCTGGTACATCGAGACGGAGGCCTGCGTGCGTTGCGGCACTCGGGACGGCCTCGTGTCATGGTCCATGGATGGCGGAGGAATCGTCTGTGCCGAATGCACTCAAGCAGGGGATCGGCCGCTGAGCCGGGACATGATGCAGTACTTGCGTGGCGTCGCCACAGGGTCCTGGGAAGCTCTCGAGGACATCGAGGATCCCACCGCGGGCCGTCGGGTCGGAGCTCTCCTGAGGCGTTATGTACAGTGGCACCTGGAACGCGAGTTCCGCTCTTTTGCTCTGCTCGAAAGGACCTCATGACCGCTCAGACCCCCTATCCGCACCCTTCCGGCCAGAGCGCACCGTCGATACCCCAGAAGTTCGTTCCACGGCACGTGGCCGTCGTCATGGACGGAAACGGCAGGTGGGCCAACGAGCGGGGGCTCCCGCGCAATGAGGGCCACAAAGCAGGGGAGCGGGCCCTCCTGGACGTCGTGGCCGGCGCGATCGAGATGGGAATACCGGTCGTCAGCGCATATGCGTTCTCCACGGAGAACTGGAAACGCTCCCTGGATGAGGTCAACTTTCTGATGACCTTTTGCGGGGATGTGTTGGAACGCCAACTCGATACCCTGAAATCGTGGGGGGTCTGCATCCGGTGGGCAGGTCGTCGCCCCAAACTGTGGAAATCCGTCATCCGTCAGCTCGAGATCTGCGAACGCGAGACGGCAGGCAACTCGGTCTGCACCCTGGTCATGTGCGTGAACTACGGGGGCAGGGCCGAGATCGCCGACGCCGCCGCCTCGATCGCGGCCGATGCCGCGGCGGGGAAGATCAAACCGGGGCAGGTGAACGAGAAGACGTTCGCCCGATACCTGGACGAACCTGACCTTCCGGACGTGGACATGTTCCTCAGGACATCGGGAGAGCAGAGATTCTCCAATTTCCTGTTGTGGCAGAGCGCCTACGCCGAGATGGTGTTCATGAATATCCTGTGGCCGGACGTCGATCGGTTGGTTCTCTGGGACGCCGTCGAAGAATATGCCCGAAGGGATCGCCGATACGGGGGAGCCGTCGATTCAGTGTCGCAACCTAAAGTATAAGTTTAATTCTAAACCTTAAACTATAAGTCAACATTCAATCATCCGTCGTGGGTCCAGGAGACGTCGTGGTCAAACTCTATCCAGCCTTTTTCAAAGCAGTGTTCTCCCGTATGGACGCCGAAAAGGCCCATGCTCTCGGCTTCGCGGGAATCAAGGCATGCCGGACATCGGGCGTGTCCCGCATTCTGCGACGCGTCACCGCCCCTGATCCGTCCCTGCGGACGGAAGCCATGGGTCTCACTTTCCCTTCGCCGTTCGGGCTGGCGGCAGGCTTCGATAAGGGAGCGACGGGGATCAACGCGTTGACCGATCTGGGGTTCGGCCACGTGGAGGCGGGCACCGTGACGGGCCGGTCCCAACCCGGAAACGCCCGTCCTCGTCTTCACCGCCTGATCAAGGACAAAGCCGTGATCAATCGGATGGGATTCAACAATGACGGTGCCGATCACATCGGCCCTCGTCTCGCGGCTGCCCATGCCGACCTGTGGCACGACTACGAACGGGGAACGCGCCCGATCGTCGGCGTCAACATCGGCAAAACGAAGGTGGTGCCGGTCGATGAAGCCATCGAGGACTATCTGCACAGCACTCGAACCCTGGCGCCCCAGGCGGATTACCTCGCGGTCAACGTCAGTTCGCCGAACACACCTGGCCTGCGCGATCTGCAGCATATCGATGCGCTCCGACCTTTGCTGAGCGCCGTGTCGGAGGAAGCAGAGAAGGCGGCGGGCCGGCATGTTCCCGTATTGGTCAAGATCGCCCCCGACCTGTCGGACGAGGACATCGCCGCGATTGCCGACCTGGCGGTCGACCTCGGCCTCGAAGGAATCATTGCGACGAACACCACCATCCGGAGGGAAGGTCTTGGTCTCCGGTCAACGGACGAGGAGATCGAGTCGTGCGGTACCGGAGGGTTGTCCGGGATGCCGCTCGCGGAGAGGGCCTCGGAGGTCCTGACGATGGTGCGGGAACGCGTGGGACCGGACATGACGATCATCTCGGTCGGTGGCGTGACCTCTGGCGAGGACGTAGCTGAACGCCTCCGGCGAGGCGCAACTCTCGTCCAGGGGTACACCGCTTTCCTCTACGAAGGGCCATTCTGGGCCGCCAGCATCAACCGCCGCCTCAAGAAGCAGATGAGGCATCGCGGACACTGACGGCGAGGACTCCCGATTTCGACTGAGGGCGGCGGACCACTTCTTCGGGGTCCGCCGCCCTCAGCTTTGACAACGCGTCTCCGGGATTGATCAGGACGGGTATTCCCCTCGCTTGACCTGGGGCTTCGGCATCCGGAGCTTGCGAATCATCATGACGCGGTTGAACACATACATCGCCGATCCCGGTTCGACCGAACCGAACTTGGCTACGACGAGTTTCTTGAGCTTTCGCCACAGCAGGAAGAAATCGAGGATCCAGATCGCGATGAAGATCCACATGACGTAAATCGTGTACTGCTGGATCGGCAAGGGCACCATGAGCCCCAGCACGAAGATCACGATCAGAACAATGATGAAGTAGTCGCCGACGTTGAAACGGGCGTCGACGTAGTCGCGAACGTAACGGCGTTGCGGACCGCGATCGCGCGCCGGAAGGAAGCGGTCATCGCCGGTCTGCATTGCCTGGTTCTGGCGAACGCGTGCTTCTCTGGCGGCTTCCCGTTCCTTCTGTTTCGCCTCCTTGCGGTCATCGGGGACGAGCGGCCGTTTGCGCGCCGCCTCGCGCTCCCGGCGCGTGGGCGTGGGGCGGCCCTTGCCCTGAGGCATCGTCTGATCGGCAGAATTCATCGGCTCCGATGACTGATCTGCCGCGTCACTTGCGGCTGAGGATTTCTTCTTGCTTCCGAACACCCGACCAGGATACTTGATGGCGCGCCCTGTTATCTTCCGACCGGCCCGGAGCATACAGTGGCGCATATGGAGAAAAACGCTGAGAAGAGTACGAGCGAGGCAGCCAAGCCTGAATCTTCGGTCAAAACCGAGGTCAAGGAACACGTGGACAAGAATTTCGAGGCCACACTTTCGACTCTCGAAGGATTGGTATCCATTCCCTCGGTCGCGTGGGAAAGCCACGACCTCTCCCGTGTCCGGGAGAGTGCCGAACGCGTCGCGGAACTGGCTCGCGACGCAGCGTTCGACGACGTCGAGATCCTGACGGCTCCCAAGCCGGAAGGTGGCGAAGGCATGCCTGCCGTCGTCGCGAGAAAGCACCCGAAGGCCGGATACCCCACGGTCCTGCTGTATGCACACCATGACGTCCAGCCCGTCGGCGATGGCGCCGACTGGGCCACCGACCCCTGGGTCGCGACGCGACAGGGGGAGAGGCTCTTCGGAAGGGGCGCCGCGGATGACAAGGCGGGGCTCATGACTCACCTTGCATCGGTGGAAGCCGTCGACAACGTGCTCGGGGACGATCTCGGGATCGGCATCACTCTTTTCATCGAGGGCGAGGAAGAGGCAGGTTCGCCGAGTTTCGTGAACTTCCTCGAGATGTACCGGGACAAGCTGCAAGCGGACGTCATCGTCGTGGCCGATTCCTCGAACTGGCGGGCCGGAGTCCCTGCCCTGACCACGAGCCTGCGCGGTGTCATCTCCGGAACCATTACGGTGCGGACCCTGGATCATGCCCTGCATTCAGGAATGTTCGGTGGGCCTCTGGTCGACGCGAACACGGCGATGGTCCGGCTCCTGGCTTCCCTGCACGACGACGACGGCGCCGTCGCGATCGAAGGCCTGGTTCGGGGTGGCGAACCCGAACTCGACTACGCGGAGAAGGATTTCCGAGAGGATGCCGGTGTGCTGGAGGACTTCCAGCTGACGGGGCGAGGCAGCATTTCGTCTCGACTCTGGAACCAGCCTGCGCTGTCCGTGATCGGAATGGACATCACCTCGGTGGATCAGTCCTCGAACACCATGGCGGCAAGCACCCGCGCACGTGTCAGCCTCAGACTGGCTCCGGGGCAGGACCCGCACGAGGCGCACCGACTCCTCGAAGAGCACTTGTCCCAGAATGCTCCGTGGGGATCGACCGTGGAATACGACGGCGGCGAGGCCGGCCAGCCCTTCGAGTCGGACGTGACCAGCGAGCCTGCTCGGGCCGTGCTGGATTCCATGCGGGATGCGTGGGGCACGGACGCCGCGTTGATGGGCATGGGAGGATCCATCCCCTTTGTCGCGTCGCTGACCCAGACGTTCCCCGATGCGGCGATACTCATCACGGGCATCGAGGACCCTGACACGCGAGCACACAGTGCCAACGAGTCTCTCTACATCCCCGACTTCCAACGCGCCATCGAGTCCGAGGCGCTGTTCCTGTCCCGAATGAACAAAAAACTGTAGTCTCGCTCCACGCCTGGCTCAGGAATCGGTCCTGCCCGCTTGCACGATCCTCGTCGGCTTCGGCCGAGGAATAGATCCGCTGTCTGCGGGGTTACACTGGCGCGAGAGCAATGGCTAGGCTTGAGGCGAGCAGAAAGGCAGGTCGCGATATGACTGTTGCACCCGATACGAAGACCGAGATGCCGACTCACGGTGTGAATCTCACCGATGGCGCGGCGGAGAAGGTCCGCGCGCTCCTGGAGCAGGAAGGGCGCACGGATCTTCGGCTCCGCGTTGCCGTCCAGCCCGGTGGCTGCTCGGGTCTCATCTACCAGCTGTACTTCGATGAGCGTGTTCTCGACGGCGACGCCCTTCGCGACTTCGACGGCGTCGAAGTGATCGTGGATCGTATGAGCACCCCGTACCTCGAGGGCTCCACCATCGACTTCGAGGACACCATTCAGAAGCAGGGGTTCTCCATTGACAACCCGAACGCTCAGGGATCGTGCGCTTGCGGTGATTCCTTCAACTGAGTGACATAGATCGCGTCCGGTCGATGCGTAATATGGCCCGGTGGTTCCCGGTATGGGAACTGCCGGGCCATAGGCTTGTAGAAGTCGGTAATGCGGGCTCCAACACGCTCATGGCGGCCATGTCGAAGCTGAATCCCACCTCGTTTTCGGGGTACTGTGGTGACACACTGTCAGCGGGAATCCGCAGGTGCGAGTAAGCTCGTACCGAGACAGGAACGCTATGGCCCGCCCGCGCATCAGCCGCGGGAGAGCGAGTGTTCATCACACGCACGGATATTAGAGGAAGGGCAGTCTGTGAGTTCGCAGAAACGAACCGGTAGCAGCCGCACCAAGGGCATCGTAGCCATTGGCGCGACCGCGGCCGCCACGCTGCTGTTGACGGGTTGTTCGGACACTGCCAAGGTCGGGTTCTTGCCGACCAAACGCGGCACGACCGACAACGTCGACACGATCATGGATCTTTGGATCGGTTCCTGGATCGCTGCACTGGCCGTTGGTCTTGTAACCTGGGGCCTCATGCTCTGGTGCATCATCGCGTACCGTCGCCGCAAGGGCGAGACCGGGTACCCGCGCCAGTTGGGCTACCACCTTCCTCTCGAGATCATGTACACGGTCATCCCGATTGTGTTGATCGTGAGCCTCTTTGCCTTCTCCGACAAGGCCGAGCGTTCTGTCGATAGCCGCTGGGACGATCCCGGCGTCAAGGTTGAGGTCTATGGCAAGCAGTGGGCCTGGGACTTCAACTACCTGGACAGCGACACGTACACCTCGGGCACGCAGGCAGGTCTTGACGGTCAACCCGGCAAGGAAGACAAGTTGCCGACCCTTTACCTGCCCGAGAACACTCAGGTTGAGCTTCAGCTCAAGTCCCGCGATGTGAACCACTCGTTCTGGGTGCCGGCATTCTTGCAGAAGATCGACACCATCCCGGGTCAGACCAATTACATGGACTTCAAGACCGGCGGCCCCGGTGACTATCAGGGCAAGTGCGCCGAGCTCTGCGGTGAGTACCACTCCGAGATGCTCTTCAATGTGAAGGTTGTGTCGCAAACCGAATACGACCAGCACATGCAGGATCTCAAGGACCAGGGCAACAATGGCCGCCTGGGCGATGAGTACAACCGCAATCCCAACATGAACGAATCGAAGTAGGGGAGTACCGGTGTCAACACTCGAGTATTCAGCTGAAGAAACAACGGTTGCGCAACGCACCGTACCCCGCTCACGGGGTCGGATCGTTGTCAGCTGGTTGACTTCGACCGACCACAAGACCATCGGCTACATGTACATCATTACGTCCTTCACGTTCTTCCTGC
>JAKDJD010000055.1 GCA_030454085.1 Kocuria sp. | reverse complement strand
TCCGGGCCGGGCGGGCCTGGTGGTAGGGGGTGCGGGGCTTGAACCCGCGACCAAAGGATTATGAGTCCTCTGCTCTGACCAGCTGAGCTAACCCCCCGAATGCAGGGTCTGGATCCCGCAGACAACGGGACAGACCGGCAATCCAGGATACCGCATCCCGCGGCAGCGAACGTCCATCCGCTTGTCGGTCGGGGCGCGGCCTTCGAATCACTGGCCTTCTGAGCCGCTGTACGAGCCGTCGTACATGGACTCGAAGACGTCCCAGGTCTTGTCGACATCGTGCTTCTTGACCATGGTGTGGCTGACCTCTCCCATGCGACGTCGCTCTTCGGGCGTCGCGGAGAGCACGCGCGCCAACTTCTCGCCGAGGTCCTGCTCGTTGCCCGGCTCGAAGAGGTATCCGTTCTCTCCTGCCCGGACAAGGTGCGGCAGGGCGAGAGCATCGGCGAGGACCACGGGCTTCGAGGCCGACATGGCCTCGAGCGTCACGAGCGACTGCAACTCGGCGGTCCCCGGCTGGCAGAAAACATCGGCCCGGAGATATCCGGCACGAAGCTCGGCGTCGGAAACGAACCCGAGGAAATGCACCCGGTCCTCAACCCCGGCGTGACGGGCGACCGCCCTGAGATCGTCCTCGATCTCGCCGCTGCCGGCGAGCTCCAGATGCGCGTCGAGCTCCTCGGGCAACAGTGCCAGGGCCTTGATCAGCACGTCGATGTTCTTCTCGACCGCCAGGCGACCGGCGAAGAAAATCACCGGGTGGTCGCGCTTGTCGATCTCCTCCCCCGGACCCAGTTCGTAGACCGCAGAGTCAATGCCATTGGACACGGGGATGACGGGCGTCGCAAAACCGTGGTCGTGCATGGCCTTCGCACCGATCGGCGTCGGCGTCGTGACGTGATCGGCCCGACCGAGCACCCGCTCCATGTCCATCCAGGAGCACTTCGCAATCACGTCCAGCGCGAGCTTCGGGAACGGGAGGAAAGGGTTCAGGTTTTCCGGCATGAAGTGGTTCGTGGCCACCAACCGGATGCCCCGCCGCTTGCATTCCCAGGACAGCATGCGGCCAATGATGTAGTGGCACTGGATGTGCACGACGTCGGGCTTGATCTCCTCGAGCAACCGGCCGACCCTCCGTTGCATCTCCCAGGGGAAGCAGAACCGGAAGTACGGGTGTGTCGGCGGGTGGTGGGAACGCAGCCGATGCTCGGTGATGCCATCGATCTCGATGTCGTACGAAGGCCCGCTGGTGGTCCGCGCCGCAAGCACGTGCACGTCGTGACCGCGATCCCGCATGCCCTCCGCCAACCGGTGCCCGAACTGTGCGGCACCGTTGATGTCCGGCGGATAGGTGTCCGCGCCGATGAGGATCTTCAAGGGTCTGGTAGTCATAGCTCGGTCGCGTTCCGTCGTCTGCTTGGTGGGTCGTGGCGTCCACGCGGTCCCCCACAGTCTACCGACCGAGGGCGAGCTGTCCCTCGTCTTCGGGTGAGGCGTATTTCATGGTTCGACCGGTCTTCGCCAGGGAACATGCGAAGACGCCCGCCCACCAGATGGTGAGCGGGCGTCTTCTTCGGCTTGAGGCCGGTAACTCGTGAGCCGAGTCAGTTCTTCTTGAACAGGCGGCCGAGGAACACGAAGAATGCTCCGACCGATACGGCGAATGCGGTCAACGGCTTCCACCGAGCCTTGATGTTCTCCGGGTCGGACACGTTGGCGGTGAAGTTCGAGGCCGCCGACTTCGCCCGGTCCGGAGCCGACTGGGCATCGGACTTGGACTTGTCCACGAGTCCTGTCGCGGAGGACTGGACGGAGGAGAACTGATTCCCGAAGTCGTCCCGGAGGGACTTCAGATGGTCGCGGCGGGCCTTGGTCCGCTGCTCCAGCTGATCCTGGGTGGGCTGCGCATTCTCCGGCGCCTGACCGGACTTCTCCTGGTTCTTCTTCTCTTCCTTGGCCTTCTGCTTCTCGTCGGCCTTGGCCTCCTGCTTCTCCTGCATCTCACGACGCACACGGCTGGAGGTGTAGGACGAGCCTTCCTTGGCAACCCCGAGGTCGTAGAGGAAGCCGAAGATCGCGGATTCCGGTTTGAGCGGAAGCTGCTTCTTGATCTTCAACAGGCCGATGAGCGCGAAGATTGCCAGCAAGACAATGAACAAGGCGGCAAAGAGCAGCGCCGAGAGCCACAGCGGCATCACGGTCGCGAGACCGGCAATGGCCGCGCCGATCAGAGCAATGGTCGCGAAGAGCAGGAAGACGAGGCCGACCACGACGAAGGCGGCACCCACGCCGAGCTTGACGCCCTTGTCCTTCATCTCCAGCTTGGCGATCTGGATTTCGTCCTTGATCTGCTTGGGGCCCAAGCGGGAGGCCACCTTGCCGATACCCAGGACCTGGCTGGCCCCAGCCTTCAGAGAGCTGACGCCTCCCCGGTATGAACGGGGCTTCTGCTGGTCAGTGGTCTCTCCGTTGTCGATGGAGTGAGACATCAAGCCTCCCTAGTCAATGTCATTGAATTTCACAGCCAAACCTATCATTTCTGGGGCGACATAGAGAGTTGTGCCACGTGAGAACGGGCTTCTGAGTTTTTTTGTTCTTCTGGGGAACCTGCTCACGAACCGAATACCTCGAACTATTTCAGATCCGTACCACGTGCCGGTCCGAGCCGGAGCCGCGGGACGGCGCCCTCGCCCGCCCGCCGGTTGGCAAGACTGCGGCTTCGACCGCCCCCGCTCGCGCGGCGTCCATCGTCTGCAGAACCCCTTCGAACGAGAAGAGGAAACGTTCCGAAATTCGATTGCGTCACTCGCCGAAAGAATTTCAGGGAACGACGACGTCGTCACGATCTGCACCGTGAATCGCACTTTCATTGCCCATTGTTGGAGTCGACCCCCTCAGCACATCTCGGCTCTTGTGATGTCGAGCAGCGGGTTCCAGGCAACATCGGATCCCGGGCCCGGCCGGCCCTCGAGCGGCAACCCCTTAAAAGGAGCCCCGAAGCGGCTCCGGGCGGTGTCTGACGAAAAAAGCCCGGAATACCTGGCTACTTGCCTGATATTCCGGGCTCCTGTGGCTCCCCCGACTGGATTCGAACCAGTAACCCTTCGATTAACAGTCGAATGCTCTGCCGTTGAGCTACGGGGGACCGCTACTGACGTTCTTCAACGCTCGCAACAGCACTAAACTCTACAGGCTTCGCTGACACGACGCAAAACGGCCCCTCGGTGACGATGGTCACCGCACCTCAGAGAGTTGGCGTCGCTTGGACTCGAGGTCGAGGATCTCTCGCTGGATGCTCCGGAACCGATCCGCTTCGACCACGGAGTCGACCCGTTCGAGCTCGCGGACCTTGTCGCGCTGGCGCACGCTGAGTTCCTGGGCGAGGAGCCTGTTCAGGATCGAGACGGCATGGTTCTCTACCTGCCGTTGCGTGGTCGCCGGCAACGGGGCAACGGTCAGCTCGGCCAACAGCGAGTGCGCGGCCTCATGGGTATGGTTTCTGATCCCGTTGACCCAGCGTCCCCCGGGGACGGCGTCGATCTCGTCATGAGCAGCGAGGATGCCCCGAAGAATCTCGTGGTGCACCCGGTATCTCACTCGGATCGACGGCAACGCCTCCCACTGCGACCGCTCGACCAAATCCGGGACTTGGACCAGGACCTCGAGTGCCTGGCGCTCCCGGCGGGCGGCGGCATCGTTGGTGTAGTCCGGCAGCTCGACCTGGGGCTTGGGGCGATCTTCCGGGCCGGCCGACGCCGCCTGAATGTCTTCGCGACGTCGTTCGACCGGCTGACGGGCCGCCCCTCGCACGGCGCCATCGAGTTCCTCGAGTTCGACGCCGATCCATCGTGCGACCTCGCGCTGGTAGGCATGGCGCAGACCCGAGTCCCTGATCGACGCCACCATCGGAGCAACAACCCTCATGGCGCGAATGCGGCCCTCGATGCTCTCCAGATCGAAGTCCCTCAGCGTCACCCGGATCGCGAATTCGAAGAGTGGGCGCTTGGCCTTCAGGAGGTCCCGTACGGCTTTGTCCCCGCGCTTGAGACGCAGGTCGCAGGGGTCCATTCCCTCCGGTGCCACGCACACATACGTCTGTGCGCTGAACCGTTGGTCCTCCTGGAATGCGTGGAGGGCCGCCTTCTGCCCGGCCTCGTCCCCGTCGAAGGTGAAGACCACTTCCCCGCCGGAGCCGTCGTCACCGAGCAGGCGCCGGACGATTTTGATGTGCTCCGTCCCGAAGGCCGTGCCGCAGGTGGCCACCGCCGTCTCGATCCCGGCCAGGTGTGCGGCCATCACGTCGGTGTACCCCTCGACGACCACGATCTGCTTGCCCTGCGCGATCTTCCTCTTCGCGAGGTCGATCCCGTAGAGCACCTGGGACTTCTTGTAGAGCTGGGTTTCAGGGGTATTCAGATACTTCGGACCCTTGTCGTCTTCGAAGAGCTTTCGGGCGCCGAAGCCGATCGTCTCACCGGTGAGGTTCCGAATCGGCCAGATCAGGCGCCCCCTGAAGCGGTCGTACAGACCGCGCTGGCCCTCGGAGAACATTCCCGTGGCCTTGAGCTCCTCATCGGTGAACCCGCGGTCCCGAAGGTGCTTGAGCAGGGTGGACCACCCTTGGGGCGCATACCCGACGCCGAACTTCCGCGCGGCGTCTCCGTCGAACCCGCGGCCGCCCAGGAAATTCTGGGCCGCCGAGGCCTGCCGCGTGTACAGGGCCTTCTCGAAGAATTCTTGCGCGATCTTGTGCGCATCGATGAGTCGCTGCCGGCGTCCCTTCTCCTCCTTCGACGGGCCGCTGCCCTGCTCGTAATGGAGTTCGTACCCGACGCGGGCGGCCAGTCGCTCCACGGTCTCCGAGAAGGACGTGTGGTCCATCTCCATGACGAAAGAGATCACGTCCCCGGATTCACCGCACCCGAAACAGTGGTACGTGCCCATCTGGGGTCGAACGTGGAAGGACGGCGTGCGTTCGTCGTGGAAGGGGCAGAGCCCCTTGTAGGACCCGATGCCTGCGGACTTGAGCGTGACATAGCCTTCGACGACCTCCCGGATGTCCGTGCGGGAGCGCACCTCGTCAATGTCCTCGCGTCGAATCAAACCAGCCACGTGGGCCAGTTTATCCGCCCTGACAAATCCGGACCGCCCCGGGCCGACGAACGTGGACGACTCACCACAGGGGCTTGTCCCCGACCCGCCAGTTGAGACCCGTGATGCGGTCGTGCAGGCGCACGGCAGAGGAATCCGTGAGCGATGCGACTTGGTCCACCACGAGACGCAGTCGAGCGACGTCGTCGTGACGATCGGTCTCCCGCCAGTCTGCGGCGAACACGGGATCAAGGAAGATCCCGTCGGTGTCGAGGAGAGCCTGGACCAGGACGGCGAGCATCTCGCGCTGATTGTCGTACAGCGGTTCCTGGTCCCTCACCGCCATTACGTAGGCGGTCGCGATGCCCTTCATGACGGCGATCTCGGTGATGGTGTCCCGAGGAATCCTTAGCCTGGCCGCATAGCGGGTCAGGTTCCCTTCGCCGTATTCCGCCCGCGTGGCCGCGATCGCCTCGCCGGCGAAGCGGCCGATCAACCGGCTCGTCAACGCCTTCAGAGCCGCCATGGAGGCACGGGTACCGGTCACGAGAGGCAGCCACTCGTCGAGTTTCTGGAGGCGCGCCAGGGCGTCGTCGAGTTCCTGCGGGTCCGTGTCCGGCATGTACCAGCGTTGGGTCCACGTCAGGACACGTTCACGGTCCGCCGCGCGGTCCATCCACCCCAGTTGCACGTGTCCGCCGAAGACGGCGTCCTCGACATCGTGGACCGAGTAGGAGATGTCGTCCGCGAGATCCATGACCTGGGCCTCCAGGCACTTTCGACCTTCCGGGGCGCCTTCCCGGAACCAGTCGAAGACCGGGAGATCGTCCTCGTAGACGCCGAATTTGCGGCTCTTGGTCCCGTGACGGACAGGGGCGTCCTCCTTGGCCCACGGATACTTGCATGCTGCGTCGAGCGAGGCCCTCGTGAGGTTCAGCCCCGCGGATCGCCCGTCGGGCATGATGACTTTGGGCTCGAGGCGCGTCAGGAGCCTGAGCGTCTGGGCGTTGCCCTCGAACCCGCCTGCATCGGCCGCGATCGCATCGAGGGCGGCCTCGCCGTTGTGCCCGAACGGAGGGTGACCGAGGTCGTGGGCCAGGCAGGCCGCGTCGACGACGTCGGGGTCGCAACCGATCATCCGGCCCACCTCCCGACCGACCTGTGCGACCTCGAGCGAGTGGGTCAGGCGGGTCCGTATGAAGTCGTCCGAGCTCGGAGAGACGACCTGCGTCTTGAATCCCAGCCGGCGCAGGGCCGAGGAATGCAGAACTCGGGCCCGGTCGCGCTCGAATTGGCTGCGATAGAGATTCTTGTGATGCTCCGGAAACCAGCGGTCAGCGTCCCGGGGCGAATAACCGGGCTGACGGGGTTCGGTCGGAGAAGTCATGTGGGGGTTCGCCTTTGTCGGGGAAACGAGTCGTACCCAGGCTACCGCGCCATGGCGCGGAAGACGGTGACAGAAGACGACGGCGGGGAATCCTGCCGCCTCGAGTCAGCCACCGGACACGTCGAGTTCGGCGTCCGCGAGCCCAAGCCGCTCGGCGTCGCCGAGGATGCGGGAATCGAGCCACCCCTCCGGAAGATGCGGCTTTTTCGGCGATCCCGCACGTCCCCTGGGCCCCTCGACGTCCGCGCCGGGGTACGGCAACGACTGGTCGAGTCGGCCCAGCAGATCCCGAAATTCCGCAAGCGTGCTGACCTGCGCCATCTGCGCGCGGAGCTCGCCGCCGACCGGATACCCCTTGAAGTACCACGCGATGTGCTTGCGGATTTCGCGCATACCTCGGCGCTCCTCCCCGAAAGTCTCCACGAGCAGTTCCGCGTGGCGATAGATGATCTTGATGACTTCGGCGACTCCAGGACGGAAACGGTCATCACGGCCTTCGAACGCGGCCTGGAGATCGCCGAAGAGCCAAGGCCTCCCCTGGCACCCGCGACCAATCACGACGCCGTCCACGCCGGTCTGCTCGACCATGCGGGCGGCGTCTTCCGCGGACCAGATGTCCCCGTTGCCGAGGACCGGAACGTCCGGGACGGCTTCCCGGAGTTCCGCGATCGAGTCCCAATCAGCCTGGCCCGAATAGTGCTGTGCCGCGGTTCGGCCGTGCAGCGCGATCGCGGCCACCCCGGCGTCGCGAGCCGTCCTGGCCGCGTCGAGGAAGGTGATGTGGTCATCGTCAATGCCCTTGCGCATCTTGACCGTGACCGGGATGTCGGCCCGCGACGCCTCACGGACGGCGGTACCGACGATGGCTTCGAAAAGATCGGTCTTCCACGGAAGGGCCGAACCACCGCCGTTCTTGGTCACCTTGGGAACCGGGCACCCGAAGTTCAGATCGATGTGATCGGCCCGGTCCTCCTCCGCAACCATGCGGATGGCCTTGCCGACGTTGACCGCGTCGACCCCGTAGATCTGGATCGAGCGGACCTTCTCATCGTCGTCGTGATCGATGATCCTCAGCGACTCGGGGCGACGTTCTACGAGCGCCCGGGCCGTGACCATTTCGGTCACGTACAGTCCCCCACCGTATTCCCGACACAGTCTGCGGAAGGCCCTGTTGGTCACGCCCGCCATGGGGGCGAGGACTACCGGCACGTCCACCGTGAGGTGGCCGAGCTGGAGCGGAGGCAGGGACAGGCGAGTCGGGATGGCAGTAGTCACGTTGCGATTTTCTCACACGCTGCTCCACCAGCGGGCCGAGGAAGAGCGAACTCACATCACTCGGCCCGCCAAAGCAGTGTGCCGCAAGCGCGGAGGGGTCTCAGACGGTGTGAGCGTCGGCCACGGAGAGCGCCTCGTCGATGATGCGGAGCCCTTCACAGGCCTCTTCGGTCGACATGTTCAGGGGCGGAGCCACGTGGATCCGGTTGTAGTTTGCGAAGGGCAGCATGCCGCCTGCTTTCAGCTCCCCGATGAGTTCTCCCATGGCGGCAGAGGATTCGCCGTACGGCGCGAGGGGCTCCTTGGTCTGCCGATCCTTGACGAGCTCGATGGCCCAGAAACATCCGAGGCCTCGGACATCACCGACCGACGGGTGTTTCTCCGCGATCTCTGCAAGGCCGGGGCCGAAGACATCTGTGCCGAGGCGCCGCGCGTTCTCGACCATCCCTTCGTCCTTCATCGCCTCTATGGTCGCTACGGCTGCCGCGCAGGCGAGAGGGTGGCCCGAATAGGTCAGTCCGCCGGGATAGGGGCGCTCCTCGAAGGTCTGGTAGATCTCGTCCGAGATCGCGACGCCGCCGAGCGGCACGTACCCTGAATTCACGCCTTTGGCAAAGGTCATCAGATCCGGCCGCTGGTTCCAGTGGTCCACGGCGAACCACTCACCGGTTCGCCCGAATCCGACCATGACTTCGTCTGCGATCCAGACGATGCCGTACTTGTCCGCGAGGTCTCTCACCCCCTGCATGTAACCCTTCGGGGGAACGTAGATTCCTGGTGTGCCCGGAACGGATTCCAGGATCAGGGCGGCGATACTCTCTGGCCCCTCCAGGAGAATCACGTCCTCCAGGTGGCGCAGGGCCCGGCTGGTTTCTTCTTCCTCGCTGGTCGAGTCGAAGTACGACCTGTAGGGATATGCAGGCAGGAAGCGGGCCACACCCGCCCCGGCATGGTCGTTGCCGAATCGACGGGCGTCGCCCGTCACGTTGACCGCAAGGTCCGTGCCGCCATGATAGCTGCGGTAGGCCGAGAGAACTTTGTGGCGACCGGTGTGCACCCTGGCCATACGGATCGCGTGCTCGTTGGCATCCGCTCCCCCGTTGGTGAAGAACACGTGGTTCAGGTCTCCGGGCGTCAGCTCGGCAATCAGCCGGGCCGCCTCGGAGCGCGCGGCGTTGACGTGAGACGGCGCGATCGTGCAGATCTTTCCCGCTTGGTCCTGGATCGCCCGGACCACGGCGGGGTGCTGGTGCCCGATATTCGTGTTCACCATTTGGGAGGAGAAGTCCAGGAGCCTGCGCCCCTCGCCGTCCCAGACGTAGGAGCCTTCCGTGCGGAGAACGGTCATCGGGTCCACCGTCCCCTGCGCTGACCACGAGTGGAACACGTGGTCCCGATCCTGTTGATAGGCGCGGCGGCCTTCCTCGATGTCGGCGTCGGTAACACCCGCGACGAAAGTTCCTGGTGTGCTCATGGGATCCCCTCTCCGTAACCGGCCGTTCTTCGGGCGGTCTTCCAACTCTATATATTTCCATGGCATGAATTCCTCCGAAAACCTCGACTCCGCGCCCGCGGGATTTCTACCGTTGGGGTACCGGGAATTACTCGCCCGGGACTGACCAGGTATTACGGAGGACAGCACGCCATGAAACGTTTTGAGAACCGTCGAGTCGTCATCACGGGGGCCGCGACCGGCATCGGCCGTGCCACGGCTCAGCGTCTTGCCTCCGAAGGAGCGATTCTGGGGCTCGTGGACGTCAACCAGAAGGACCTGGAGACCGCGGCCCAGGCGGCTCGGGACGCGGGTGCCGAGGTCGAGAGCTTCGTCGTCGACGTCGCCGACGAAGAATCCGTCCGAGATCTGGCCCAGCAGGTCAGCGATGTATGGGGTGGGATCGACGCCCTGGTCAACAACGCGGGCGTCGACAACAAGGGCGGCAAGGTCCACGAATATCCGACCGAGCTCTTCGACCGGATCATCGCGGTGGACCTGCGCGGGACATTCCTGGTGACCAAGTATCTGGTGCCGCTCATGTTCGACGCCGGACACGGAGCCATCGTCAACATGGCTTCCTTCTCAGGGCTTGCCGCGGACGCCGATCGATCGGGCTACAACGCGGCCAAGGGCGGCGTCGTCAATTTCACGCGAGCGACGGCGACCGACTACGGGTCCCGCAACATTCGGGCCAACGCGGTCTGCCCGGGCACCATTGAAACGCCGCTCGTCGACGAGCTGGTGGGGTCGGCCGATGCGGAGGGCAAGAGCTTCCGGGAGCAGCAGGCTCGCGTCACACCGCTCGAACGCCTCGGGAAGCCCGAAGAGGTGGCCGCGGTGGTGGCCTTCCTGGCCTCGGACGATTCCTCCTTCGTCACGGGCGAGACGATCACGGTCGATGGCGGCGTCATGGCCTTCACCTGGCCCGCGAGCGCGCTGACCGGGTGAGCGATTCAGGTCTCCGGCAGGCCCGCGACCGCTTCCGCCCACGCCCGGGCCAGCATGTCCTCGTCCGCCAGAACCTCGCTCAGGCGCACCCGGAGGCCTGAGGCCGCGCTCGATGTCGAGAGACCGTCACCGTCACGGTTCAGGAGCCCTTCGCGTTCCCAGTGCGGGACGGCCGTGGATTCGTGCCCGGGAATCACTCCCTGGGCGTTGACGATGCGCCACCACGGGACGTTGCCGCCCCAACGGGACATCGTGTACCCGACCACGCGCGGAACCTCCCCGACCACTCGACCGATCAGGCCGTATGTTGCGACTCGGCCTTCCGGGACGCATTCCACGGCCCGCAGAATCCTCTCCACCCGTACGTCGTCCATCGCTGGTGTCCCGCGAGCGCCTAGCGGTCCGCGACCACCAGGGTCTCTTCCTCGAGGTGGGCCGTGCCCCGGTCCAACAGGGCATCGACGAGTTCGGTCAGGATGCTCATCGAGTCGTCCACCTCGATCACCACGGGGTACTGGGCGACGAGAAGAGCCAGCAGCTGCTCGACGTCCCCGCCGGACCGCACGCGGTCGACGTCGTAGCCGAGAAGGACCTCGGTCGGCTCTTCCTCCGAGAATTCCCGCCCGGGAGCATCGGCGTCCAAGGGCCGGTAGCTCACGGCGAAGGCCGCGATCGGCGCGTTCTTACCGTTCTTCCGGGCTTCGATCACGCCGTCGCGCATGACGATCGCGCCATAGGCCTCGGCCTCGTCCGAGAGGAACAGGCGGTTCACCCGACCGAGAGACTGCTCCGCGGGCGGGTCCCATTCGTGGACGCGTCGATAGAAGTCCCAGACGGCCTGGGTCAGCTCGAGGGACCCCGTGGCAAGGTCCTCGATCGCCTGGTCCAGGTTGCCGTCCTGGTCCTCGCGCAGGGCGCGCTGGGGCAGGGCGCCGGCGTCGACCCTGATCATGCGAGTGCGCTGGATCGACCCGAGACCCGCCCACTGGGCGAACCCTGCGCCTGCCGATCCGGGCTCGATCTTGCTTCGCAGGGAGACCACGCCCGACGGCGCGGTCTCGGCCGCATCCCGCAGGGCCTGCATCAGGCGCCCACCGAGCCCCGCCCGACGGTGATCGGGAGCGACCTCGACGTAGGCCCAGAGCCTGGAGGAGTGCAACGACGTCTCGTACACCGTTGCCGCGGCCACGGGCACGCTGTCGTGTTAGGCCACGACGGTCCGTTGCCACGGCTGCTCGGCGTCGGGGCCGAACTTGGCGCGAAAAACGGCCGCTTGGGTGTTCTCGGCCTCGGGCCAGATCTGCATCAGCTGCAGATCGTCGCCCTCGTGCCAGTCACGGATCGTGTAGTCCGCCATACCGCTCCCCTCTGGGTTATTTGATCAGGTGGCCCGCGAGGTAGGACTTGACCTGATCGAGACTGACGCGTTCCTGTGTCATCGTGTCGCGTTCGCGGATCGTGACGGCGTTGTCCTCCAGAGTGTCGAAGTCCACCGTGATGCAGAACGGTGTACCGATTTCGTCCTGACGACGGTAGCGACGGCCGATAGCGCCGGACGTGTCGTAGTCGACGTTCCAGTTCTTCCTGAGGTCGGCGGCCAGCCTTTCCGCGGTCGGCGTCAGGGTCTCCTTCTTGGACAACGGAAGAACCGCCGCCTTGACCGGCGACAGGCGCGGGTCGAGCTTGAGCACCGTGCGGGTGTCGACGCCGCCCTTGGTGTTCGGCGCCTCGTCTTCCGTGTACGCGTCAACCAGGAACGCCATCATGGAACGGGTGAGCCCGAAGGAAGGCTCGATCACGTAGGGCACGTAACGGTCCCCGGTCCCCTGGTCGAAGTATTCGAGGCGGGTGTTCGAGTTCTCGTTGTGTACGCCGAGGTCGTAGTCGGTTCTGTTGGCCACGCCCATGAGCTCGCCCCATTCGTTGCCTTGGAAACCGAACTTGTATTCGATGTCGATGGTTCCGGCCGAGTAATGGGCCCGCTCGTCCTCCGGGACGTCGAACTTCCGCATATTGTCCGGGTTGATCCCCAGGTCGACGAACCAGTTCCAGCAGTCCTCGACCCACGTATCAAAGTACTTCGGCGCGTCATCCGGATGGGTGAAGAACTCGATTTCCATCTGCTCGAACTCACGGGTCCGGAAGATGAAGTTTCCGGGGGTGATCTCGTTCCGGAAGGCCTTACCAATCTGTCCGATGCCGAACGGGGGCCGTTTGCGGGCGGCGGTGACCACGTTGTTGAAGTTCACGAAGATGCCCTGGGCCGTCTCGGGTCGCAGGAAGTGGAGGCCTTCCTCGTTGTCGACGGCGCCCAGATAGGTCTTCATCAGACCGGAGAACTGCTGCGGTTCGGTCCACTTGCCCGGCTGCCCGGTCTCCGGGTCGTTGATGTCCGCCAGGCCATTGGCCGGAGGATGCCCATGCTTCTTCTCATAGGCCTCGATCAGGTGGTCCGCGCGATACCGGCGGTGGGTGTGCAAGGACTCGACCAACGGATCCGTGAAGGTTTCGACGTGGCCCGATGCTTCCCACACCGGGGTGGGAAGAATGATCGAGGAATCCAGCCCCACCATGTCCTCGCGCGACCGCACGAAATTCTGCCACCAGAGCTGGCGGATGTTTTCTTTCAGCTCGGCTCCGAGGGGGCCGTAGTCCCACGCCGACCGGGAACCGCCGTAGATCTCACCGGCCTGAAAAACGAATCCGCGGCGCTTGGCCAGCGTGATGACGTTGTCCAGCGTGGACTTTGGTGCCATAGGTATTGCTCACTCCATCAATCATCGCGCGCCGCCGGAGTGCGACGCGCGCAGGGGTCGATTCTCCTACCAGACTACCGGTTTCCGGCCCAGGGCACCCATCCCATGTCGATAGGCTGGACACCATGACCACTTCAGACGATCAGACCGTCCAAATCAGCGAAGACATGATCCGGCTGGGCCAACTGCTCAAGTTCGCCAGCCTCGTCGAGGACGGCGTCGAGGCCCGGGAGGTTATCGCCGAGGGCCTCGTCTCCGTGAACGGGGAACCGGAATACCAGCGCGGCAAGCAGCTTCATCCGGGCGACGTCGTCGCTCTCGGTGACGCGACCCTCCGCATAGAGCGCGCCTGACACGACGCGCGGCACGGGCATCGGGGCGTGGGGGTGGCGCTCTCGGGCCTCGGCGGGTTTCCGGATCGGTCCCTCCTGCCGTGCCCGAGTTGAGTGGCGGTTGCCCGGAGGGGTCCCTCCTGCCATGCCCAAATTGGGTGGCGGTTGCCCGATTCGGTGGCGCTCACCGCCGTTAGGTGGAGGTTGAAACCCCGCCTAACGG
>JAKDJD010000054.1 GCA_030454085.1 Kocuria sp. | reverse complement strand
CCTCGGCCGTGGGGATCAGGCGACTTCGGGGCGGACCCGCGAATCGTCGACATTGCGGTTCCGCCATGCCTCGACGATCCACATGCAGAAGAAAGCGAACAGACAGATGATCGGGATCGCGGATACCACCAGCGGGAAGGTGGAGATGTAGTCGAGGTACTGCGATGAGCCGTACAACGCGATGCCGATCCACATGGGCGAGATGTAGAGCCCGATCGCCGCGACCCAGGCCAGGACCAGTGCGATGGTGCGCTCCGGGCCCTTGCGCCAGAAGAGCCACGGGACGGCGTCCACACAGATCGCCGCGATGATCAGCGGGAACCACGTGTTGTGGTGCGACCAGGAGATCGGCGAGATCGAAAGCATCACGAATGCGTTCAGCGAGACGATCGAGAGTTTCATGCCTCGCTTGTCCAGCGAGGGAATGACCGCCGCAACCCCCACGATCAGGACCAGGATCAGCACGTACATCACGATCTTCAGCACCGGCCCGGTCAGCCCGATGTGCATGAGCCAGCCCTGGATCGAGATGTTGTCCAGGTAATTGATGTTGCCGACGCGCGACGGATCGGAGATCGCGTCGAACCAGAACTCGGCGGCCTGGTGCGGCAACAAGATCACGCCGACCAGAATGGTCCCCGCGAACGACGCCGCCAGAGTCACGAGCCCCTTGATGTCCTTGCGCATCAGGAGGACCAGGCCGAAGGCCAGGGGCGTGAGCTTGATACCCGCCGCGATGCCGATCAGCAGGCCCCGAGGAACCTTGGTCGCGGGGCGAAGCAGGTCCGCGAGGATGAGGAGCATGATCAGCGGGTTGATCTGCACGAGTCCGAGACCACGACGCCACGGGCCCGACAAGCAGATGAGGGCCGCAAGCAGTGCGATGGTCGTGGTGCGTCCGAGCTTGTCCTGCAGGGGGATCTTGTATCCCCGGTGATTCACGTAGTCGTAGATGATCGCCGCGAACCACCATGCGACGGCGATCGAGAAGATCACCATGATCGCCGTCCCCACCTTGACCGGGAGGAACGCGAAGGGCAGGAACAGCAACGCCGCGAACGGCGGATACGTGAAGGGCAGGAAGGAAGTTTCCGTCAGCGGGATCAGGTGCAGGTCGTACAGATCCTTGGTGATGCCGTCATTGCCGAAGATCGTCGCGGCACCGGCGCGATACACCGTGAAGTCCAGGCCACCCTGGGTCATGGCGTAGAGGAACTGTCCGCCAAGAACGACGACGACGGCGATCCACGCGCCGATTTGCCAGGGCCTGGACGGCGCGCGAAGTTCAGCGGAAGAGGAAGTCATTGCTTCAGTTTACCCAGGCAATCCCGTGGTCGCGGTTGCGCGGACGACCGGCCCGAGGGTCAGCCGCGCGAATCATCCGAACCGTTGTCGGAAACCCGGTCGGACGCCTCGTTCGACATCTCGCCCGATGACTGCTCGTTGGCCTGATTCTTCGGTTTTGCCACCAGATTGGTCGGCCCTGCCCCGGCGACCTTCCGACGGCGCCTGGGTTTGCGGGCCGAGGCACCGGCGTCGTCGTCTCCATCGCGGCGCGCCTTCGCCTTTTTCGGTGAAGCCGCGATGCGCAACGCCGTCTCGATGACGATCACGAGCAGGCACACGAAATACACGATGTAGGAGGGGTAGAGCTCCAGGACGCTTCCGACGACGCCGATCAGCGTCGCGACCAGAGCCAGAATGCCCACGACCATGATGATCATGTGCGCGACGTAGAAGCGGTCGGAATCCTTGGTGCGCCACGCCAGGTAGATCGACATGAGGCCGAACAGAATAGGAAAGAACACCTGCCCGGAGACGGCCATCGGATCCGGATTCCAGGTGTAGAGACCCATCGCTTGGATGACCGCGGCCGCGGCCAGCGCAAGGGAGGCAGGCAGAGATTTCATGGCCGCAAGTCTACCGACCGCGAGGATCTGTGCCGAAATATCGCCTGACCGGGGTCTCCACGGCCTCGAGGCGGCAATGCGGTGCGGCCCCGCACGCCACCCTGGTGCCGTTGCGCGGGGGTTACCCGATGGAGAGGAGTTTTCCGCCGTTAGGTGGCGGTTCAGCCCCCACCTAACGACGGGAAACGCCGCCACATCGGGCAACCGCCACCCAACTCGGCCAGTTGCTTCAGGCGCACAGCCCAACCACCCGACTCGGCCACCCAGTCCAGCCGAGCCACCCAGCCGAGCGACCCAAGCCATCCGCCCCAGCCAGACCCCCGATCCGAGCGCCCTACCGATCGACGCCGAACAGGCGGTCCGTGTGGGAGTTGCCGAACACGGCGTCGGCGTCCACGAGCGACCGCAGCGCGCGGAAGTCCTCGAACCGCGGATACAGTCCCGCCAGTTCCTCGCACCCCAATGTGTGCCGTTTGCCCCAGTGAGGGCGGCCGCCGTGAGCGCGCATGACCCGTTCGACGCCGGTGAGGTAATCGGTCGGGTCCTCCCGGAAGAACCGGTGGGCCGCGATGTACATCGTCTCTCGACCGTAGGCGGTGGACAGGGGGACGTCGTCCGCGGCAGCCACGCGGCCCTCGATGGGAAAGGAGATCTTCAAGTTCTTGCGGTCGATGAGGTCACGGACCTCGCGGACCGCGGCGGGGCCTTCCTCCAGCGGAACGGCCCATTCGGTCTCGTTGAATCGCACTCGTCTCGGCGATACGAAAACCTCGTCGGCGGACGCCCTGTAGGCGCGGTTGGACGTCGCCCAGGCCGCGACGCGGCAGAGGGTCGGAATTGCGGCCGGAAACCGGGATCCGACCTCGCACATCGCGCGCAATCCGCCGTTGTCCACGACTTCCTCACTCAGAACCTGTGCCCACTTCTTCCTCGGCCGCACGTCCACGAGATCACCGGGGGCCTGTTCTCCCCTACGAACCCGAGTATTGGTCTTGGCCACCGCGCGATCGGTATGGGGGTACCAGAAAAACTCGAGATGGTCGTGGGTTCGGGCCCGTTGTTCCAGACCATCCAAGAGGTCGTCGAGGTTCTCCCCGGTCTCCTGGGCGATCAAGTCGAAGGCCTCCACGCACTGCAGCTCGACCTCCAGGAGCAACCCGAGCACACCGACCGAGATCCGGGCCAGCGAGAAGATCTCTGGATGCTCGGTCTCGGAGAGGTTCAGCACCGACCCGTCGGCCGTCAACAATTTCAGCCCCGTCACGGTCCCACCGAAGCCGGTGAACCCCAGTCCGGTCCCGTGGGTTCCCGTCGAGATCGCCCCGGCGATCGACTGCGGGTTGACGTCGCCCTGATTCGTCAGCGCCAGGCCGTACGGTTCCAGGATGGCCGGAATGTCGCGGAGGCGCGTTCCGGCACGGAACCGGGCGCGACGTCGTTCTGCGTCCACGCCGACCAGACCGCTCATCTCGTCCAGGCTCACCAGGTGGTCTTCCCCCATTGCGACAGGGGTGAAGGAATGACCGGCCCCAATGACCCTGACGCGTTCGCCTCGGGTCGCGGCCTGCCGCACGACGTCGGCCGCTTGCGCCTCAGAACGAGGCTTCCACATGTGCTGGGGTCGGGCCGATTCGATTCCCGACCAATTGCTGACAGTGTGCATCAGAACGCCCATCCTTCGCCTCGGTAGGTCTTCCATATCTCGAGAATCCGGCCGCCGGACACGACCTGGTACTCGGTCAGGTGCTCCGCGAGTTCACCGGCCTTGGCGTGGCGGAAGTACACCAGGTCCCCGAGGCCCAACGTTTCAGCGCCCGGGCCGCGCAACGGAGTCTGGACCTCGCCCGGCCCTTCCGTCGGAGAGTATTTGAGACCTTCCGGCCAGGCGATGGTTGGGGCCCGGTCCGCCCCTGGCGGTCCGGAGGCGATCCAGCCGCCTTCGAAGACCGTGACCCAGCCGGGCGCCGGGCGGCGCACCACGGGGGTTGCGATGAAAGCTGCGGGCCGGTGGTGGAACTGCTGGTAGCCGTCGAAGAGCCCCGGGGAGAGCAAACCGGATCCGGCGCCCAACTCGGTGAGTGTGCCCTCGCTGGTGCTCGTCTCGAGGGATCCGGTGCCGCCACCGTTGACGAATTCGAGGTCCTGCTCCTCCCGAACAGCGGCGATCACCCGGGTCCTGCGATCCTTGAGCTCGTCGACGGACATGCCCTGCATGCGGCGAGTCACCATGGCTTTGAGCCCTTTGCCCGCATTCGCCTGCCCTGCGATCTGCCCTTCGTAAGAAAGAATCCCCACCAGAGCTATGTGGGGTCGGCGAGAGATCTGGCGGACGATGTCGAGTGCCTGCTCCGGTGTCCGCACCGGCGATCGTCGCGCCCCCAAGTGGACCCGGTCCGCCAGGACCTTTTCCCAGATCCGCAACGATGCGTCCACCTCAAGACAGAGCCTCACGGGCGGCAAGGCCGACGCCGACCCCTCGGATTCTCCTTCGCGTATGTATTTCTCGACGAAATCGAGATGCTCCGAGGAATCGACCGTGAGGGTGATTCTCTCCCTCGCCCGTCGGTTTGCCGCAAGCCTCCGGAGCCCGGGACGGTTGGTCGTCGGGTAAGCAACGAGGACGTCGTCGCACCCTTTCTCCACCAGGGCCAAGGCCTCTTCCAAGGAGAAAGCCATGATGCCCCGAAACCCCGGTCTGGCAAGGACGTAGGACATGACCCCCGGGATTCGCAGTGATTTGGAGGCCACACGAATGGGCAGTCCGCCCGCCCTCTCCCTCAGCGCCTCGATATTCGCATCCAACGCATCCCTGTCGATGACCCCAATCGGACCGTCCATTCCCTGGAGAGCCTTGCGGACGGAGAGAGAGACCATGGAGAACCCTTCGCTGACGTGGTGCTTTGCATCACACCCTACGTCAGTCTCTGTCATCATGGACTCATGAGTACATCACGTTGCGACACGCTCACCGAGGACGCGGCAGAGACACAGGCCCCGCGCCGCCTGGCCGGGTTTCTGGCCGAGAACCTGGAGGACGACGTCGTGGGCACGGGCTCCCCGATCCATGTCGCGCCACCCGCGCTCGGTCGAACGATCGCCTCGGTGCCCGGAGCGACCGCGGAGGACGTCCGTCGCGCCGCGGAGAGAACCCGCGCGGCCCGAGTCGCCTGGTCGGAGCGTCCCGCGGCGGCACGCGCGGCCGTGCTGCTCCGGCTTCACGGTGAGATCCGGCGGCATGAGGCCCTCCTCCTGGACACCATCCAGGCCGAGACGGGCAAATCCCGCATCCACGCTTACGACGAGATCATGGACGCGTACAACGTGTGCCGTTTTGTCGGCCGGGAGGCTCCCCGAGTCCTTCGCGAGGAACGGCGCCGGGGCGCCATCCCAGGCCTGACGCGCACGATCGTCCAGCACTCACCGGTCGGCACGGTTGGCTTCATCACCCCATGGAACTACCCGGTGTCCCTGGGCGGAACCGATCTCCTCTCCGCCCTCGCCGCCGGCAACGCCGTCATGCACAAGCCCGACTCCGCGACGATCCTCTCGGCAATCCTGATGCGTCGCCTCGCGGTCGCCGCCGGGTTGCCCTCTGACGTGTGGCAACTGGTTCCGGGAGCGGTCGACGACGTCGGCGACACCCTCATCGAGACGGCCGACGCCGTGTCCTTCACGGGGTCCACCGCCGCCGGCCGCGGCATAGCGTCAAAGACCGGGCACAAGCTGACGCCGACCACCCTCGAACTCGGCGGCAAGAACCCCATGATCGTCTGTTCCGACGCATCACTGGAAGCCGCCGTGGACGGCGCCGTCCGTGGCTCCTTTTCCTCGACCGGGCAATTGTGCCTGTCCCTCGAACGGATCTACGTGGTCGGGGACCTGTACGAGAAGTTCTGCGAGCGCTTGGCGGAGGCCACCGCCGCGCTCCGGCTGGGGTTCTCGTTCGACCATCGCCACGATGTCGGCAGCCTGATCTCCGAGGCGCATCTCGAGCGGGTCCGGGACGCCGTGGCGAACGCGACTCGATCTGGGGCCCGTGTGCTCGCCGGCGGGTCGACGCGGCCCGACCTGGGGCCGTGCTTTTTCGAACCGACGGTCCTGACCGACGTGCCTCACGAGGCCCCCATCGCGACCGAGGAGACTTTCGGACCGGTTGTGGCCGTGTGGCGCGTCGAGTCGGACGACGAGGCGATCGCCCGCGCGAACGGGACCGCCTACGGACTCAACGCGAGCGTGTATTCGGGGTCCAGGAGCCACGGCCTGGAGGTCGCTTCCCGCCTGCACTCGGGGATGGTCAACATCAACGAGGCCTTCGCGGCCGCGTGGGGGTCCATAGCGGCGCCGTCGGGCGGGTGGAAGGCCTCCGGCCTCGGCCACCGGCACGGCCCGGAAGGAATCCTGGAATTCACCAGGTCACGGACGATCGCCCGCCAGAGCCTCACGCCCATCGCACCATCCGGTCCCCTGGATCCACCAACGTTCCAGAGGGTCATGACCTCGGCGCTCGGTGCGATGAAGACACTCGGCCTGAAATAGTCCGTTGCGGGAGTGATCTGGGACAACTAGGGGCCGACCTCGAGCAATCCACTCTGTAGGCTTGACCCGATGACTCATTCGCACAGGAACTCCCGCGGAAGAACCGCACGCACCGAGCACGGCAAGGGCGTTGCGGGATTCCTCGCGCGCGATTGGCAGGTCGTGACGGCGCTGACCCTGCTCCTTGCCGGGGTCGTGGGTCTGTTCCTGAGCGACTACGGCAAGACCGAGTGCGCGCTGATCGATACCCCGACAATCCCCAACCACGGTTCGTCCGCCATCCCCGATCACCTCTCCGGCGAGGTCGACAAGGCCTCTGACGAGTCGGGCCTTCCGGCCAATGTCCTGGCCGCCCAGATCGAGGCCGAATCCGCGTGGAACCCGGATGCCCATTCCAAAGCGGGCGCCAAGGGGATCGCCCAATTTACGGATGACACCTGGGAAACCTGGGGCGAGGGCGACCCCATGAACGAGAAGGACGCGATCGCGGCTCAGGGGCGGTACATGAAATTTCTTCGTGAACAGGCCCGCGGCTACGCCGACAACGAGGACCAGGTCAATCGGTACGCCCTGGCCGGCTACAATGCCGGACCCAACGCCATGAAGAAGGCGGAAGGCGTCCCCGATATCCAGGAAACCAAACTGTATGTGGACAAGATCATGAAGCTCTCCGACGACAAGTACGCCCAGAGCTCCTGTTAGCCGGCCCGGACAACCGGCCGCTCTCGCAGGAAGATGCCGCCTCGGCACGCGAGACGACATCGGACGAGAGATGTCGGACTAGATTGGTGCCATGGCATCAACTTCAGAATTTCCGTGGATCATCGCCGTCGACCAGGCCGCCGAGCTGATCGAGAGGCCGGATGTCTCCGTTCGGGTTGCCGACGTCCGCTGGTACCTGAACGGGCACCCCGGACTGGATGAATACCGCTCGGGGCATGTTCCGGGCGCGGCGTTCGTCGACCTCGACACCGTGCTCGCCGCGCCCGGCACCGCAGAAACCGGCCGCCACCCACTCCCCGACGCTGAAACCTTCGCGGTAGGGATGGAAGCGGCCGGCATCGACGACGATAGCGTCGTCATCGCGTACGACGATGCCTCCGGAGCCTCGGCCTCGCGCCTCGTGTGGCTGCTTCGCGCCACTGGCCATGCGGCGATGGTTCTCGACGGCGGAATCCAGGCCTGGGTCGAGGCATTCGGCCATGAGTCGCTGGTCGTGGGGTCGGCAGATGTGGTCCCGGCCGACCCGGGGAGTTTCACCCGAACCCCCGTGAATCCGGAATGGACCGCATCGATGGAGGAGGCCGAAACGGCGGGCACGAGCGGTCGGCCGCTCATCGATTCCAGAGCACCCGAACGCTATCGGGGCGAGACCGAGCCCATGGACGCCTGGGCCGGCCACATTCCCGGCGCCGAGAACGTGTTCCACGCCAAGAACATTGGCGCGGACGGCCGGTTCCTTTCGGCGTCGCAGCTGCGGAAACGCTTCGAGGACGCAGGTGTCATGGGATCCATCGACGACACCGGGACCGCCTCACCCATCGTGTACTGCGGGTCCGGCGTCACCGCATGCCACAACCTGGTGGCCATGGAAGCGGCGGGGCTCCACGGACGCCTGTACGCAGGGTCATGGTCCCAGTATTCGGCCCTACACCCGGCCCCTGACGCCGAGTCCGCGACCTCCGGATCCGCCGCCAACGAGTCGGGGCCGGACACCGTGTAGCGGAGCGACCGGGCAACGGTTCTTCGGATCGACGGATTCGGTGGTGACCGAGGTCCGGCACCCGACGAGGGCGGTGCACCCATCCGGGCGGGCCAAAGCGCTACAGAACCTTCGCGAGCCTCTCGACGCCCTCGGAGAGCCGTTCGGGAGACACCGAGGAAAAGGCGAGACGCAGGTTGCGTGCGCCCGAGGGAACGGCGGGTGGATTGCCGGCGCGGTGTGCGGCGGCATCGTCGTAGAACGCCGTGCCGGGGACGAAGACCACACCGGCATCGATGGCGCGCGGCAGGGCCTGCTCCGCGTTGGCCGCGCCGCCTTCCGGCAGCGTCAGCCACGTGAAGAATCCGCCCTCGGGCACGGTCCACTGTGTGCCTTCAGGCATGTATTGCTCGCACGCACTCAGTACGGCTTCGCACCGCTCCTGGTAGAGGGTCGAGGTTTTGCGCGTGTGAGGCTCCCACATGCCTTCGCTCATGAAACCGAGCACCAGTCGCTGGGAGAGCACTGACGGGCAGATCGTCACGGCCTCGCCCGCGATCTGCAGGAACTTCCGGACGCGCGGCGGCGCGACCATCCACCCCACGCGAACCCCCGGAGAGAAAACTTTCGAGAAGCTGCCGAGGTAGATGACGGCGTCGGGATCGTAGGAGTGCAATGAACGGTGACGTTCGCCGTCGAAGCCCAGCTGGCCGTAGGGGTTGTCCTCGACGACCAGGACGTCGTTCTCCCTGCAGACCCGCACGATCTCGGCACGTCGCTCATCGGCGAGGGTCACGCCGGTCGGATTCTGGAAGTTCGGGATCGTATAGAGGAACTTGACCTTCTTGCCCTCGGCGGCAAGCTGCTTGATTCGCTCCTCCACCTGGTCCGGCACGAGGCCCTGCTCGTCCATCTCGACCTGCTGGACCTCGACCTCGTAGCCCTCGAACACGCCGAGGGCACCCGTGTACGTGGGGCCTTCGGCGAGAACGACGTCGCCCGGATCGGTGAACAGCTTGGTCACCAGGTCCAGGCCCATCTGGGAGCCGGCGGTCATCTGGATCTCGTCCAGTTTCGGACGGGACCCCTCCGATTCCATGAACCCGCACACCAGCCCGGCCAGCTCTTCCAGCCCTGCGCCGGAGCCGTACTGCAGAACCTCAAGCCCTTCCTTGGCGATGATCTCCGACGCCATCTGGCCCAACCGGTCCAGCGGCAGAAGCTCCAGGTCGGGATTGCCGCCGGCCAAGGAGATGATGCCGGGCCGCATCGAGACCTCGAAGACGTCGCGCACGGGCGAGGGACGAAAGCCCGCTGCCCTGGTCGCGAATCCTTGCATCAGGCGCGCATCCGCGCCGGTTGCTCCGGACATGAGTTCCTGAATGCTGACCACTTAAATCTCCTTCGAATCGAGTGGGGGTGACCTGGGTGCGCGGACGGAGCGCCCGCGGGCGACCTACTTGCCGTACGTGTTCTTGGCCTCGCCGTACGCGGGGCCATCGGCCGGAGCGTTCTTGCCCAGGGCCATGAGGCTGATGAATTCGTAGACGATGTGTGCCGCCGCGATTCCCGTGAGTTCCGCGTGGTCGTAGGCGGGTGCGACCTCGACGACCTCACCGCCGACGACGTCGAGCCCCCGCAACCCGCGAATGATCTCGAGGATCTCCCGACTTGTCGCCCCGCCGGCCTCGGGGGTTCCGGTCCCGGGCGCGTGGGCCGGGTCCAGAACATCGATGTCGAGGGAAATGTACAGGGGACGGTCGCCCACTCGCTGGCGCAGGAGGTCGACCACTTTGTCCACGCCGAGGCGGTAGATGTCCGCGGAGGACACAATGCCGAATCCGAACCGGGCGTCGTCGTCCAGATCCTGCGTCCCGTAGAGCGGACCGCGGGTGCCGACGTGGCACAGCGCATCCGTGTCGATCAGATTTTCCTCGAAAGCCCGGCGGAACGGCGTCCCATGGGTGTACTCGGCCCCAAAATAGGTGTCCCAGGTATCCAGGTGGGCATCGAAGTGCAACAGTGCGACCGGTCCGTGTTGCCGGTGCATGTTCCTCAGATTGGGCAGGGCAACGGTGTGGTCGCCACCGATCGTTATGAGCTTGGTTCCGTGCTGGGTCAGCTCACATGCCCCGGCCTCCATGGCTCCGAGCGCGTCCTCGATGTCGAAGGGGTTTCCGATGATGTCGCCCGCGTCGGCCACCTGCGTGTTCTTGAAGGGCGACACGTTCTGCGCGGGATTGAACGGACGGAGCAGACGCGATGATTCGCGCACGTGATTCGGGCCGAACCGGGCCCCGGGCCGGTAGGAGACTCCCGTGTCCCAGGGCATGCCCGCGACGACGACGTCGGCCTCCCCCACTTCGTCCAGACGCGGCAACCGAGCAAACGTGCCGTTACCGGCCCAGCGCGGAACCTGGGCGGCGTTGACGGGACCCACGAACGAACGACCGTTCGCATCGGTCTCGACAATGCGTTCGGGGTCGGCCGAGAAACTGGGCTTGGCCTGGGGCTTGTTTTCGCTGGTCACGTGCATCCTTCCGGAGGAACAGTCGGGCTTGTTTCCCATTGTGCAACAAAAGTTGTATCGACGCACGGCTCACCCGCCAAGTGACCACGGGCCACCGCGAAGTGGCAACGCCATGCGGTTTTCACGTCATTTTCTGCACGCCATTGCCACCTCGGGCAGAGAACCGCAGTGAATCACGCGGGGTTACACGTAGCGACGCGCGGCTTCGACGGCTCGGCGCCCGTATCCTCCACCGAACAGTGCGGCGTGCAACAGGATCAGGTGGAGCTGATGCAGATCCACGCGCTCCTGCCATCCCGCCTCGAGCGGGCGGGCCTCGTCGTAACCCTTGATGATCTCGCCCAGATGCGGGGCACCGAACATGTCCAGCGCAGCCAGGTCATCCTCCCGATGCCCGCCATAGGGTGTGGGATCGATCAGGACCGCCTCGTCTCCTGACCACAAGACATTCCCGGCCCACAGGTCGCCGTGCAGGCGACACGGCGAGTCGTCGTCGTCAAACACGCCGCCAGCGAGCCTCTCGCACAGACGACCGAAGAGCTTGCGGTCCTCACCGGAGAACCCCGCGGTCTCCCGGACCAGCGGCTCGACCCGCAACCTGGCGAACATCTCTCCCCACCCGTCGAATTCTCCGAGAGGAAGCGGCAGCTGCTGAGCCGCCGGACCCTGGTAGCCGTCCCCCTCCCACCCGGGAGGGCCCGCGCCCCAGGCGGGAGCGCCGGCATCGTGCATCATGGCCAGCCCCTGCCCGAAGGCCCGGGCCGAGGCTTTCGACGGCGACGACTCACGGATCATCTCGAGCCGAAGTCCGTCCTCCTCGACGCCGAGCACCCGGCAGATCCTGACCCCGCCGCTCTCCTCGGCGTCGGTGAGCCAGTCCAATCCGGCTTTTTCCCAATCAGCAGGCCGACCCGTCGTGTGCTTCGCGAAAAACTCCATACTTCATGATGTCCCACCGTGAGCTCACCCGAAAGAGGACCATTGTTTACCGGCGCGCCACACATCTCTGCCAGGATGAAGTGGTGAGCTTCTTGATCGCCCATCGCGGCCACTCCTCGAAAGCACCCGAAAACACCATGGCGGCCTTCGAGTCGGCCGTGGATGCGGGATTCACATGGATCGAGACGGACGCGGACATGCTCGAAGACGGCACCGTCGTCCTGGTGCACGATGCCTCCTTCCGTCGGACCGGTCGGACGTCGGCGCGCGTGAGCACGTCCAAGTCCGAAGACCTTCCAGGAATCGACGTCGGTCGCTGGTTCTCCGCGCGCTACGCGAACAGCCGGGTTCCCACGCTCGCCAACCTCGTCGACCTGATGAACCAGACCGGACTGAGCGCAAATGTCGAACTCAAACTCTCCGATCCCACGCCGGAGCGAATTGACGATTACATCGACACCCTGATCCGCGGATTGAATCGCCTCGACCCAGATTCACTGAAAAATCGGGTGATCATTTCCTCCTTCAATCATCGGATTCTCGCCGCGTTGCACCTGGCCGCGCCCCAACTGCGATTGGGGTGCTTGTTCGAACGCAGCCGATTCGCCCCCTTGAAACGCCACAGCGTATGGCGCAATGCCGCATGGGCGACCGGCGCCGAATTCATCCACCCGCACCACCGTGAACTCACCCGAAAAATCGTGAAATTGATCAGAGCAGAAGGATTCGGCGTCAACACATGGACGGTCAACAGTCCGCGCCGCGCCGCCAGGCTCGCCCGCTGGGGTGTGGGTGGAATATGCACCGACGGCCCCAAGGGCATGACTCCCCAGGATGCGCCATTGTCGTTGCGGTCGGATGGGTCGGCGCCGCTGCGGCACACTCCCGACAGCGCAACGACGGACGACGACCCCGGACGTTCAACCCGGACGGCAAAACTTTCCAATTAGAATAAAATTTTCACCAAAATACTCTGCGGGAATCTCAGTATCCGTCACGGGTATTCATTTTTGAATATTCATTGACCGAATTATGAGACGTGACTTACATTGGGTCGACCAGGCTCGAAAACAGTTTGGGCCGTGGCTCTATGGAGTTCAGTCAATGAAAAAGCCTCAGCACCTTAAGAGAGCAGCTTCAGCGCTGGGAATCATCGGCGCGTCGATAGCACTGGGGGTTTCGGGGACCCCCGCCCTGGCCGCCACGGACGGTGACCCGGTCAACTACATTGTGGGCGGCCAACCCACCAACAGCCCCAATATTGTCCAGCTTTCCTTCCAGACCGAGGGAGAATCGGGAACTTTCGGCTGCACCGGTGAGGCCATCAACAGCGAGTGGATTCTGACCGCTCGCCACTGCACCGACGGTTCGCAGGACATGAAGGCCTACTACTCGAACGACACCTCGAACCCCGGTCCGGCCGAGGCCTCCGATCGTGTGGTCAACTCACCGAACGGTGACGTCGGTCTGGTCCACCTCGAGACTCCGCACGAGGTCAGCTCCTACGCCCAGGTGGGCGACGGATACACGCCCAGCCCCGGTGACCACGGAGACATCTTCGGCTACGGCCTGCGCGCCAACCAGGGTCAGCCCGACTGGCTGTACACGGCCGGGGTGAACGTGCTCGGGACCTCCACGGATGCTTACGAGGGCGAGGCGATCCATATCCGCGGCGACGACGGCGCCTCGAATCACGGCGATTCCGGCGGACCGTTGGTCATCAACGGCAAGATCGTCGGAGTGTGCTCGACCGGCGATTCCGCAGACCCGGGCTCCGATACCCAGGCCGGAAGCAACTACGCCAACCTCAACGACCACCTCGACTGGATCTCGCAACAGACCGGCGTGTGAACCGACCGGTGACCGCGGATCATCAACCGCGTTCCCGAGAGGTGATTCGCGCGGCGTCGACCCCCCCGTGGGCGGGGGGGGGGCCCCCCCCGCAAAGCGGTTACCGGCCCCGCGGCCCCCACGTGGT
>JAKDJD010000013.1 GCA_030454085.1 Kocuria sp. | reverse complement strand
TCCCCCCGTGGTCCCCTATGCCCTGACCCCCCACCCTCGATCGCGGCGCGAACATACAGACGCGCACGGGTTGATGGATCAACCGGTGCGCTTCCGACGTCGAGACGGCAGGTGTCACTGCCGAGCGGCTTTATCGCTCCCCAGCGGGATCGTCGTACTCGTCCGCGTAGTCCGAGTACTCGTCCTCTTCAGGATGGACGTCTTCTCGTTCGGCTCGCCGACCCTTCGCCGCACTGAGTTCTCGTTCGAGCGCCGAATAATCGGTTTGCGGGCTGAAGTATTTGATCTCCCGCGCCTGCCTCGTTGCCTTAGCCTTCTGACGGCCGCGCCCCATGGCGTGACCCCCTTTAATCGCTCGCTCCGTTGGCGGCACTGTGATGGGCACACAGTACGACCCCGGAATGTCCGTCAATCTTCCGTGCATTAAGGGTACATGGTTTGGAAGTAGTATGCCCACCGAGGAACGTACGTGACACGGGGATACGGTTCAGCCCTCAAAGAAAGGCGCCTACACATCCAGTTCGTCGAGAAGATCGAGAAAAGCCGGTTCCACCTCGCTCCTCCAGAGATACGTGGCACGAGTATCGGCCCGTCCCGGTCCCCCGTTGATGACGGCGAGTGGCTTCCCCTGGCGCAGTCCGTCGAGGATGATCCTCAGGCCGCTCATGACGGCCAACGAGGACCCTGCCACGAGCACCGAGGCGCAGTCCTCGAGCATCGAACGCGCCCGCTCCTTCCGCTCGACCGGCACCGGCTCCCCGAAGTACACGACGTCGGGCTTGAGCAGGGTCGACCCGCACACGGTGCAACCGACCATTCGAAATCGATCGACCCATTCCGAGGAGAGCTCGACGTCGCCGTCCGGATTGACCAGACTCGGATCCAGACTGACCGATTCCAAGTAGCCAGGATTCGCGGCCCGGAGCCTCCGGTCGAATGAGGTCCGGTCTTCGACGTGCCCGCACACGAGGCATGCCACCGAGCTGAGGTCTCCGTGCAGGGCCACGAGATTCCGACTCCCTGCCCGGGCATGGAGGCCGTCAACGTTCTGCGTCACGACGCCGCCCACCATTCCCTCTTGCTCGAGCTCGGCCAGCGCATAGTGGACCACGTTCGGCGCTGCACGGTTCATGAGCCGCCAGCCGACGAAGGATCTCGCCCAGTAACGATGGGAGGCCTCCCGATCGTTCCGGAACTCCTGGTAGGTCATCGGTCGATGACGTCGCAACGAACCCTGCGGCCCCCGGTAGTCCGGAATGCCGGATCCCGTGGACACACCCGCACCGGTGACGACCAGCGCGGGTCCCCGGCGCAGCAGTCCCGCAATCCCCCGGCGGGCTTCGCCGTGTGGGGTCGGCGTCGCGGTCTCGTCCACGACCCTCGCGATGGACCTCAGCGCAGCCTGGTGTGCATCGCCGAGTCCGGCGCCGAGCCCGGAGCCGGTTCCCTGCACAGGGTCCGGCCCGAGCGCCGCGCCGGACCCTGAAGAGCTGTCTTCCATACCGGTTCCTAGCGGGTCGCGGTGACGGTCAGCCCGTCGGCCGCTACGTCCGGGTTGACGTCCACGTGGACGACGTCGCCATCGTGGATGTCGCCCGAGAGGATTCCCTTGGCGAGCCGGTCGCCGATCTCCCTCTGGACGAGCCGGCGCAACGGCCGGGCACCATAGGCGGGATCGTATCCCGTCATGCCGAGCCACTCCGTCGCCGCCGGGGTGACGTCCAACGAGAGCCTCTTGTCCCCCAGGCGCTTGCCCATCGCCTGAACCTGCAGGTTCACGATCTTGGACAGGTCCTCGGTCGAGAGCGGGTCGAACATGATGATCTCGTCCAACCGGTTCAGGAACTCTGGCTTGAAGGACGCGTTGACCACGTTCATCACGGCCTCGTTCTTCTCCTTGTCGTCCAGCTGCTGGTCGACCAGGAACTGGCTCCCCAAGTTGGACGTCAGAATCAGGATCACGTTGCGGAAGTCCACGGTCCGGCCCTGGCCGTCGGTCAGGCGACCGTCGTCGAGCACCTGGAGCAGGATGTCGAAGACCTCAGGATGCGCCTTTTCCACCTCGTCCAGAAGGACCACGGAATAGGGACGGCGCCGCACGGCCTCGGTCAGCTGGCCTCCTTCCTCGTACCCCACGTATCCGGGAGGAGCACCGACCAGGCGGGACACGGAGTGTTTCTCCGAGTACTCGCTCATGTCGATGCGCAGGAGCGCGTGCTCGTCGTCGAACTGGAATTCAGCGAGGGACTTCGCCAGCTCCGTCTTCCCCACACCGGTCGGCCCCAGGAACAGGAACGAGCCGATCGGGCGGTCCGGGTCGGCGACCCCGGCTCGCGAGCGACGCACTGCGTCCGCCACGGCGCCAACCGCGGTCTTCTGCCCGATGAGTCGCTTGCCGAGTTCCGATTCCATGTTGAGCAGCTTCTCGGACTCGCCCTGGAGCATCCTGCCGGCCGGGATCCCGGTCCAATTGGAGATGACCTCGGCGATGTCGTCGGCGGTGACCTCCTCCGAGACCATCGTTTCCCTGGTCGTCTGCTCGTTCTCTTCCTTCTGTGCGGCGTCCAGCTCCTGCTGCTTGGCAGGGATCTCTCCGTACAGAAGGCGGGACGCCTCGGCCAGGTTGCCGTCCCGCTGAGCCACTTCGGCCTGCGAGCGCATCTCGTCGATCTGCGACTTGATGTCACCTACTCGGTTGAGCCCGGCCTTCTCCGCCTCCCACCGCGCGTTCAGTGCAGCCAGTTCCTCACGCTTGTCCGCGAGGTCGGAACGAAGAGCCTCGAGCCTCTCGATCGAGGCTGGGTCCTTCTCATTCGTCAGGGCCAGCTCTTCCATGGTCATACGGTCGACGACCCGACGGAGCTCATCGATCTCCTCGGGGGCAGAGTCAATTTCCATGCGCAGACGGGAGGCGGCTTCGTCGACGAGGTCGATGGCTTTGTCGGGCAGCTGGCGACCGGTGATGTACCGGTTGGACAGGGCTGCCGCCGCGACCATCGCGGAGTCGGCGATCTGAACCTTGTGGTGGGCCTCGTACCGTTCCTTGAGGCCGCGCAGGATCCCGACGGTGTCCTCAACCGTCGGTTCACCCACGTAGACCTGCTGGAAGCGCCGTTCGAGGGCGGCATCCTTCTCGATGTTCTCGCGGTATTCGTCCAAGGTGGTGGCGCCGATGAGCCGCAATTCGCCGCGCGCCAGCATCGGCTTGAGCATGTTGCCCGCATCCATCGAGCCCTCGCTCGCCCCCGCGCCGACGAGGGTGTGCAGCTCATCGATGAAGGTGACGATCTGACCTTCGGACTTCTTGATCTCGTCCAAGACGGCCTTGAGTCGTTCCTCGAATTCGCCGCGGTACTTCGCGCCAGCGATCATGGATCCGAGATCGAGAGCAATCAGGGTCTTGCCGCGCAGGGATTCCGGGACGTCGCCCGAGACCATTCTTTGCGCAAGGCCCTCGACGACCGAGGTCTTTCCCACGCCGGGCTCCCCGATGAGGACCGGGTTGTTCTTGGTCCGGCGAGACAGGACCTGGACCACGCGGCGGATTTCGGAATCGCGCCCGATCACGGGGTCGAGCTTCCCGGAACGGGCGACGGCGGTGAGGTCGGTCCCGTACTTCTCGAGGGACTGGAAGGTTCCTTCCGGGTCCGGGGAGGAGACAGTCTGATCGCCGCGCACGGACGGAAGGGTCTTCTCGATCGCATCCGCAGTGGCCCCTGCGGATGCGAGTGCTCGGGCGGCGTCACTGTCCTCGGCCTCGGCCAGACCGAGGAGCAGAACCTCGGTGGAAATGTAGTCATCACCCAGCTTGGTCCCGGCTTCCTGGGAATTCTGAATGACCATGAGCGACTGCCGAGAGAACTGGGCCTGCGAAACCGACGTCCCAGAGGAGGACGGCAGCTTCTTGATGAGGGTACTGGCTTCGGTGGACAGAGAGTCGATGTCGACGCCGAGAGACTTGAGCACCGCGACGGCGACGCCCTCGCGCTGATCGAGCAGCGCCTTGAGGATGTGCGCCGGCTCGATGTGTGGATTGCCCGCGGTCTGGGCGTTCATGTTCGCGGCGTTCAGAGCCTCTTGGCTCTTGGTGGTGAATTTGGTGTCCAAGATGGGCTCCTTTGCTATGTACGTAAGTTTGCGTCGATCTTTTGCAGTTAACTTGAGTCTACTACGCTCAAGTCTATGTGTATAGGCATGGGGTGAAGTTTTCCACAGGTTTTTCGGCGAATCGGCGGTGATCGGGGAGGTCACGCATCCGACGTCGCACCCCTCAGTACTGGCCGTCGTTGTAGTTCAGCGCATCCAGGATTTCGTCCTCGGTCGCCGGTCGGCCGGACGACTTACGATCGCTGAACCTTTCCTGGCCCATGGCGATGATGAGCGTCGCGAACGCCCCAACGAACGTCAGGATCGCGAAGGTGTTACCGAAGCCCGCCGAGAGCCCCACGAGATCCTGTCCGAAGACCTGGGACAGGCCGGAGACTGTCTTTCCGTCCACGCGATCGGGGATGAGGAAACCGAAGATGCCGGCGAGGGCCCACGTGAGCGTCTGCACCACGGAGAGGAGCGCCGACGTCGTTCTCGTCTCGTACCGCCGTGCATCCTTGCGCATCCTCCATGAGGCGATCAGCATGACAACGAGAAACAACGGCCCGACACTGACCAGGAATGTCGGGACCAGGGAGCCGCCGGCGCCGAAGAGAGACCGCCCGAAGCAGATCCACAGGGCCCCCACGCATGCCATGGGAAATCCCAGCCACGCCGAAGCGCGCAACCAAGCGCTCGCTCGCCTGCCGGGCAGATGCCCCGCAGTGAAGGTCCGGTCGTCGGAAGTTCTGGGTTCGGCGGAGTTCACCCTTCCAGTGTAGGAGAGCCGGCATGCAATCGCTCACGGGCTCTCGCCCGTGCGGGGCCAGTGGGTTCAATGGTCCCGACTCCCAGTAGGGTGTACAGCATGACGATTCCCTTCCCCGCAGCAGTATTTTTCGACCACGATGGCACCCTGGTGGACACGGAGCCCCTCTGGGCCCGAGCCAAAACGGAGATTGCTGCCGAATTCGGCCTGACGTGGTCCGAAGAGGACACGCTCGCGTGCCTGGGTCGCCCCATGGTGGAGACCCTCATCCGGCTCCAGGAGCTGGGCATTCCGCTGTCGCGGGGGGAGCTGCTATCGCGCCTGACCACGGACGCGAGGAATCTCGTTTCCCGCACGGACGTCCCGTTCCTCCCCGGAGTCCAGAACGTTCTCGATGAGCTGGCACGGGAAGGCATCCCCGCGGCCATCGTCACCAACGCGACCGCAGAAATCGCCACCATGACGGCAGGCCGCGCGCCGGAAGGGCTGGTCCGCACCGTGATCGGCAACGAAGACGTCACCGAGCCCAAGCCCGACCCCCAGCCGTACCTGATGGCCGCACATCGCCTCGGCGTGGATCCGACCGAGTGCGTTGCCGTCGAGGACTCCCCCTCCGGCGTCACGAGCGCAGTGGCGGCCGGAATGAAAACCGTCGTCGTCCCAGGTATGCAGACGGTCGACGACGACCAGGGAACCGTTCACCTGGACCACGAAGAACTGAGCCTGGAGAAGTTCCGAGACCTGTTCGCCGCGCGCCCGTCCTGACCCCTGCCCGTTGCGAGTGTGACGCGCACCTGACGGGCATCCGGCGCACGGTATAGGGTTGTGCCCAGGTGGACCGCCTGGGTATCGACCCAGGTCGGACCGGACCTGCAACCCTTGACGAAAGGAAACGACCATGGCCTTTTCTCTCTCCAACCTGGCCCTCCGCGCCATCCCCGGTGCTTTCATCCTGAATTCGGGCTACGGCAAGCTCAACCTCGACGAGCAGACCGCCGGACAGTTGCAGTCCATGGCCGCGAATGCATTCCCCGCGGTCAAGGACCTCGACGCCGAGACCTTCGGCAAGGCTCTGGCCTACTCCGAGTTCGTCGTCGGCGGCGCCCTGGTCATCCCCGTGGTCCCCAGCCGCGTTGCGGGTCTCGCGCTCGGCGCGTTCGCCGGCGGCCTGCTGACCATGTACTTCAAGACCGACGAGATGACCGAGGAAGACGGCATCCGCCCGTCCCAGGCCGGTACCGCCGTGGCCAAGGACTCGTGGATCGCGGCCATCGCTCTCGCTCTGATCCTCCAGAGCAAGGGCAAGAAGAAGAACAAGAAGAAGTAGTCTTCGACCCACGCCGACGACGCCGCTCGCGCGCCCCCGCACCAGGTGCGGTGGTTCCGCGAGCGGCGTTTTCGTTGCCGCCAGGACCCGCCGAGCCGCGGCTCGGCGGAACGGGCCAGTAAATATTGCTACTCTCAGTAGACTTTTCTGGATCCGGAAAGGGCCGCTGACCAGCGGCGATATTAAATACGTTGCGGGGAACGAGGAATTCCAGTGGAGCACATCAGTTCCATCATCGACACGGCAGACAGTTTCGTCTGGGGCCCGTGGCTGTTGCTGCCGCTCCTTCTCGGAACCGGCCTGTTCCTGACCTTCCGGTTGTCGGGCATCCAATTCCGGTACTTCGGCAAGGCCATGTCCTTGGCCTTCGGACGCCGCAGCCGCCAAACTGGGGAAAAGGGAGAGATCTCTTCCTACCAGGCGATGTCGACCGCCCTGGGCGCGACGGTCGGGACCGGAAACATCGTCGGCGTCGCCCTGTCGATTCACATGGGCGGCCCCGGCTCCCTGTTGTGGATGTGGGTCACCGCCTTGGTCGGGATGGCGTCGAAGTACAGCGAATGCTTTCTCGGCGTCCGTTTCCGGACCCGGGACAAGAAGGGTGAGTTGACGGGCGGGCCCCAGGTCTACCTCATTCGGGGCATTCCGAACAGATTCGGGTGGCTCCTGTCCGTGACCTTCGCCGCCTGCGCGGTCGTCGCCACATTCGGAGTCGGCAATATGACCCACTCGAATGCGATTTCGGCGAACTTGGAGAACACCTTCTCGGTGGCGCCGTGGGTTACCGCCGTCGTCATTGGCGTGATGACCCTGATCGCACTGCTCGGCGGCATCAAGTCCATCTCAAAAATCACGGTCTTCTGTGTGCCGCTCATGATCGGGCTGTACGTGTTCGGGGGCCTGTACATCATCGGGGTCAACTACGAATCGTTGCCGCACGCGATCTCCCTGATCTTCAACAACGCCCTGACCCCGCACGGCGCCGGCGGCGGACTCGTGGGCTCGCTGCTCATGACGGTCCAGATCGGTGTGTCCCGGTCTCTGTTCTCCAACGAGTCGGGAATGGGGACGGCGTCCATCCCGTCGTCGATCGCCCAGACGTCGCACCCAGTCCGCCAGGGGCTTGTTTCCATGACCCAAACATTCGTGGACACCCTGGTGGTCATCTCGATCACCGGATTCGTGATCATCACGACCGGAGTCTGGGAGAAGGACGACCCGGACGTCATGACCTCGCATGCGTTCGCGACCGGGCTGCCAGGGAACTGGGGCGGCATCGTCGTAACGATCTGCCTGGTGCTTCTCGGATATTCCACCGTTCTGGGCTGGGCCTACTACGGCGAACGGTGCATCGAGAGGCTCGGCGGCGGAACCTTCGGCATCACGACGTATCGCGCCGTATTCGCGGTGGCCTGCGGCATGGGTGCGGTCGCGCCCCTGACCCTCGTGTGGCAGTTCTCGGACGTCATGAACGGCATCATGGCGATCCCCAATTTGATCGGGCTGCTCATCCTGTCAGGTTTCGTGGTGAGGGAAACGCGTCGATATTTGAGAGAGGACCCATCCTTCGACGCCACGACCGAGGAGATCGACCGGTTCATGGGGTCACATCCCGGAGCCCTCGACGCTCAGATCGACCATCAGGTCGACCTGTCGAGTGATCACCCGGCGCTCGAGGCCGTCGAGGAATCGGGTGACCCGCAGTGGCCGGACGACCCCAACAAGGTGAGGGCCGGCACCCCGGGGCACTGACCCGCCGTGCGATAAGCTGTTCCGGCAACCAGACCTCCGGCGGAGCCGCCCCACTGCCCAGTGGGGGTGTCTCGCCCCGTCCTGGTCCGCCACCCAGACGCTTTCACAGATCACCGGAGCATCCTTGAGCGACGTACCCCAGAAGTTCCATCGACAACCGTATTCGTTCGTTCGTCGCGGCGACCGGCTCACCGCCAGGCGCCAGACAGCTTGGGACACGTACGCCCCGACGCACGTGATCGATGTCCCCCGCGAGGTCACGGACACGTCGGTCGCGGAGACCGCTGAGTTCGACCCCGAGGCGGTGTACGGGAGACAGGCCCCGCTCGTCGTGGAGATCGGTTCCGGACTGGGAGAGGCCATCGTCCACGCCGCGGCAGAACATCCCGAGAACAATTACCTTGCCGTGGAGGTCTACAAACCCGGCATCGCGGACCTGCTGCTCAAGATGGGCCAGGCCGAAGTCACCAACGTGCGGTGCGTCCAGGCCAATGCCCCCGAGGTGCTGGACAATCTGCTGACACCGGCGTCCGTGGACGAGCTCTGGGTTTTCTTCCCCGACCCCTGGCACAAGTCAAGGCATCACAAGCGACGGTTGGTCTCGCCAGGGTTCGCAGAGAAGGCCGCCCGCGTGCTCAAGCCTGGAGGTATTTGGCGGCTGGCCACCGACTGGGAGGAATACGCCCTGGTCATGCGTGAGGTCATGGAATCGGCGCCCGACTTCGAGAATCTTCATCCCGGAGAAGGCGCCACCGAGGAGGATCCGCAGGGCGGTTGGGCCCCGAGGTGGGAAGGCCGTATCCTCACGAGCTTCGAGAGAAAGGCCGGCGAGGCCGGGCGCCGCGCGCACGACCTCGCCTTTCGACGCCGCTGATCAGTTCCACCGGCCAGCTCCCCCGCCGGCCGGTGGATTGGCGCGCGCGGGCAACTGGGGCCTGCTGATGACCAGCGCCTTGCCCTGCGGCTGACGACTGGGCCTCTGCCCCCGGCCCAATTTCACGACGTCGCCACCGATGGTCGCGGCAAAAACACGGGAGGACTCCTCGAGACGGTCCCGGGCTTCCTGCAATTCATCGGTCAGCTCACGAACCCGCGATTGCAACGCATCGACCTGGTTCTCGAGCTGGAGGACCCGTTTGATGCCTTCGAGAGACACGCCTTCCTGCGAGAGCTGCTGGATCTGTCGCAGGCGTGTGACGTCCTTCTGCGAGTAGCGACGGGCCCGTCCGGGCAATCGCGACGGTGTCACCAGTCCGAGCCGGTCATACTGCCTGAGCGTCTGGGGGTGCATCTCCGCGAGCTCGGCTGCCACCGAAATCACGAAGAGCGGCTGGTTCACGTCGCTGAATTGCATGGATTACACGACCTTTGCCTTCTCTGCCAGACCCTCCCGCGGATCTCCTTGGGAGGCCAGCTCTGTGAATTTCTTCAGGGCATCCTCCGCCTCGGCGGACAGGTCCTGAGGTACCTGGATCTCCGGAATCACGTAGAGATCTCCTGCATGCTTCTTGGTCTTCACGCCTCGGCCTTTGACTCGCATCCTGGTTCCCGGTTCCTGACCCGCTTTGAGACGCAAACGTACCACCGAACCATCGGTCGTGGGCACAGCCAGGACGGTTCCGAGGGCAGCTTCCTCGTAGGTGACGGGGACACGAATCGTGAGATTGTCGCCGTCCCTCTCGTAGACTTCGTGCGGCCTCACGTGGACGGTCACGATCAGGTCCGATTTCCCGCCGGGGCCGATGCTGCCCTTGCCCCGGAGCCGGACCTTCTGGCCGTCCCGAACACCTTCCGGAAGTCGGATCGTGGTACTTCGCTGGTCGGGCCGATTGACCTTGACCTTGGCCCCTTCCAAGGACTGGCCGAAATCGATCGTCACGCTCGCCTCGACATCCGGGTTGCGAGGCTGTTGCTGGGCGCCGAACGGGTTCTGGCCTCCGAAGCCGCCCCCGCCGAACAGGTCCGCGAAAGGATCCCCGCCGGATGAGCCGTACTGCATGCGGGGTCCGCCCCCGTACGGGTTGCCTCCGTACGTGGTCCTGGTGCGACCGCCGAACATGTCACCGAACATGTCCTCGAAGCCCCCAGCGCCGCCGGCGCCTCCCGGTCCACCCGGGCCGCCCGCACCGGCGCTGAACCGGGCACCCGATCCCATGGCACGGATTGCATCGTACTGCTTCCGTTGTTCCGGGTCGGCGAGAACAGTATTGGCCTCCGAGACCTCTTTGAACTTCTTCTCTGCGGCCTCGTCCCCGGGGTTCTGGTCCGGGTGGTACTTCCGTGCCAGCTTGCGGTAGGCCTTCTTGATATCGGCCTCGCTGGCGTCCTTGGAGACGCCCAGAACCTTGTAGAAGTCTTTCTCCAACCAATTCTCGCTAGCCATTGACGCCTCCTTTCAAAGCGTTGGGTATGTCTTCGTCGTGGCTTTCGTCGTTGTTCCCGCTCTCCACGGGATTGGCTTCAGGAACGAACGACGCCGGGCCGCTCCCCCACCGCTGGAGCGGAGGAGCGTCGTCCCGGCGTCGTCATCGCGCTGGGCAGGGCCAGGTTTCCCCAAGCCGCCCTCAATTTCCTTGATCAGTCCTCGGCAACGGCCACGGCCACCTGGGCTGGACGCAACACCCGGTCCTGAACCCGGTATCCGCTGCGGAACACCATGGAGACCTGGTCCGGCTCGACCTCACTGGTCGGCTGCTGCATCACGGCCTCATGGACCTTGGGGTCGAACTGGTCGCCGGTATCGCCGTACCGCTCCAGGCCGTGCTTGGTCAGCGCGTCCTCGAACTTGGTGGCGATGGCGGCGAACGGCCCGTCGTCGAGGTCACCCGCCTTGCGGGCAGCGTCGATGTCATCGATCACGGGCAACAACGAGCTGACCACGTCGGCGACAACGAACTCCCGAAGCTGGTCCCGTTCCTTCTGGGACCGGTTCTTGAAGTTCATGAACTCTGCCTGGAGGCGGCGAAGGTCCTCGAGTCGCTCGTTGGCGAGCTTCTCGGCCTCCGTGGTGGGGTCCTCGATGGGCTCCCCCTCGGAGGGGTCCGCGGCGGCTTCCGCCGCGGACCCACCCTGACCGTCGGCCTCAGCACCTACACCCTCGGCGCCTTCCGCCTGGGGAGCTCCTTCCGCGTCGGGAGCGTTGAAGGCGTCCTCCAGCGGGTCGTTCCCTTCAGGGTTATTGGTGTTGTTCGGCTCAGTCATCAGTTCTTCTTCTCATCCTCATCGTCTACGACCTCGGCGTCGACGACGTCTTCCTCATTGGCATCGGCGTTGGCCTCGGAGGTGTCCTCCGTGTCGGCCCCGGCCTGCGCCTGCGAGTAGATCGCCTCGCCGAGCTTGGTCTGGGAAGCCTGAAGCTTCTCGTACGCGGACTTCACTGCGTCGTCGTCATCGCCCTCGAGAGCCTTCTTGACCTCGTCGACGTCGCCCTGGACCTCGGTCTTGATGTCCTCGGAGACCTTGTCGTCGTTGTCCTTGAGCAGCTTCTCGATCTGGTAGGCGCTGGACTCCGCGTTGTTGCGCAGGTCCGCGGCCTCACGGCGAGCCTTGTCCGACTCGGCGTTGGCCTCGGCGTCCTTGACCATGCGGTCGATGTCGTCCTGGGACAGCGAGGTACCGCCGGTAATGGTCATCGACTGCTCCGTACCGGTGCCCTTGTCCTTCGCGGAAACGTTCACGATGCCGTTGGCGTCGATATCGAACGTCACCTCGACCTGGGGCACTCCGCGGGGAGCCGGTGCGATACCGGTGAGCTCGAAGGTGCCGAGCGACTTGTTGTCGCGGGTGAATTCGCGCTCGCCCTGGAAGACCTGGATCGACACGGAGGGCTGGTTGTCCTCCGCGGTCGTGAAGGTCTCGGACCGACGGGTCGGGATCGCGGTGTTGCGCTCGATGAGCTTGGTCATCACGCCACCCTTGGTCTCAATACCCAGCGACAGCGGGGTCACGTCGATCAGAAGGACGTCCTTGCGATCGCCCTTGAGGACGCCGGCCTGCAAGGCCGCACCCATGGCGACGACCTCGTCCGGGTTGACGCCCTTGTTGGGCTCCTGACCACCGGCGAGGTTCTTGACCTCTTCGACGACGGCCGGCATGCGAGTCGAACCACCGACGAGCACGATGTGCGCGATGTCGCTGACCTTGATGCCGGCTTCCTTGATGACGTCGTTGAAGGGCTTCTTCACGCGATCCAGAAGATCCTGCGTCAGATCCTGGAACTTCGCGCGGGAGAGCTTTTCGTCCAGGTGGACCGGGCCGTCCTGGGTCACCGACAGGTACTGCAGGGAAATGTTGGTCGAGGTAGCCGAGGAGAGTTCCTTCTTGGCCTGCTCGGCCGACTCGCGCAGACGCTGGAGAGCGATCTTGTCCTTGGAGAGGTCGGCACCGGTCTTGGACTTGACCTGCTCGAGCAGCCAGTCCACGACGCGCTGGTCCCAGTCGTCGCCGCCGAGGCGGTTGTCGCCGGAGGTGGCACGGACCTGAATGGTCGAGAAGCCGTCCTCGTCCTTGCCGACTTCCAGCAGGGAGACGTCGAAGGTACCGCCACCGAGGTCGAAGACCAGAATGTGCTCGTCCTCGTTGCCCTTGTCCAGGCCGTAGGCCAAGGCTGCCGCGGTGGGCTCGTTGACAATGCGCAGCACGTTGAGGCCGGCGATCTCTCCGGCTTCCTTGGTCGCCTGGCGCTCGGCATCGTTGAAGTACGCGGGGACGGTGATGACGGCGTCGGTCACCGTGTCGTTCAGGAAGGCTTCGGCGTCGCCCTTGAGCTTCTGCAGGGTACGGGCCGAGATCTCCTGCGGCGTGTACTTCTTGCCGTCAATCTCGGTGTTCCAGTCGGTGCCCATGTGGCGCTTGACCGATGCGATCGTGCGATCCACGTTGGTAACGGCCTGGCGCTTGGCAATGTCACCGACCAGGGTTTCGCCGTCCTTGCCGAAAGCGACGACGGAAGGAGTGGTGCGAGCGCCTTCGGCGTTCGCGATGACGACGGGCTCGCCGCCTTCGAGAACGGCAACCACAGAGTTGGTGGTGCCGAGGTCAATGCCTACTGCACGTGACATACGGGGTTCTCCTTAATTTGTCCGAAAACCGGGGCGCATTCGGGTCCTCACCGCGAGGATCTGCGGCGTGGGCACTCCATCTTGCACACCCGGAGGTCTCACTTCTTGAGTTGTCCTGACTCAAGTCTGCCACAGCCAGGACATATGTCAAGAGAGTTGAGTGAACCAAACTCAACTTTCTATCGGCAGCTCGGCCCAAGATGCCTCGTCAGCGGGATTACCAGGCGTCTCCTCCCAAGGCCTTCTTGGCCTCGCGGGAGGTGCCGACGTTTCCGACCACGGCCCAATGATCCGATTCCAGGGCCCAGGATTGGCTCTGACCATCCGCGGACACCGTGTCCACCGTCTGACTCATGGGCGATTTCATGTCGGACTCCTCTCGGGAGTACGCGCCCACCAGGAGCTTCGTGTCCTCGTCCGCGGAAGAGACCGCCGCAGGATCGGTCAGATCAACGTCCGAGCAGAGATAGATCTCGGTGTCCTCGGGAAAAGCCGCGGACGAGAAGGAGGAGGCAAGGACCGTGTCGTCGACATCGCTGCACTGCTCGGCGTCGTGGTCCTCGCCCACCTGCTTGACCTTGGCACGGAAGTCTGCCGCGTCGTCGACCTTGCCACCGCTCAGCAGTCCGGTGACGACGAATGCCCCGGCGATCATCAGCGCCAGGAGCACTGCACCACCGATCGAGAGGGTCACGATCAGGCCGGTGCGAGGTTTGCGCGCCCCCTCGCCATAGACCTGGCGCCCAAGGTGCAGGTCTCCGCGGACGTCTCCAGGACGCGCCCCATTCGGCTCCGGGGCAGGACTATGGCTCATGGGATTCGCCTTCCCTGATTCTGCACTTTCGGGTGCTCGGGTCTCGACAACAGGTCTACGTTCCAGAGTACGTTCACCCGGGCGCCTCCCACAGCTCCCCACGGCGGCGTCGGCCCGGTAACGTGGACGGCATGTATCGCATCGTGACCGTTTGCACAGGAAACATCTGCCGTTCCCCCATGGCCGAATACCTCGTCCGTGAGGCCGCCCGCGAGGCCGACCTGGACGACGTCGTCGTCACCTCCGCCGGAGTCAGCGACGAGGAGCAGGGCAACCCCATCGATCCACGGGCCCGGAAAGTCATGGACAGGCTGGGGATCGACACCAGCGGTCACCGCGCCCGGCAGGTCACCAGGGAAGATCTCGAGAACAACGATCTGGTTCTCGCACTCGACGTGCCCCACTATCGCGCTCTCAGAACCATGGCCGCGAACGAGAATCAGGCAGACAAGATCCACCTGATGCGCGAGTACGATCCCTCCGCGGCGGGAGAAGCGCTCGAGGACATCGGGATCTACGACCCCTGGTACGGAGACGCGTCGGATTTCGATCGGACCTTCGGCATGATCGAGGACTCGGTCCAGGGCGTGATCGAGGACGTCTCTCGGAACACGGGATCCCGGCGCGAGGAACCGTGACGGCAGCAGCCAGGAGCTCAGCGCTCGCGCACCAGCCCATTTGGGTCATGCACTCCCATACCATCGATACCCAGCGCGAGGACGACCTGTGGCGGGCCATCGGGCTGGCTCGATCCCTGGCCGCGGGGCCCGAGCCCTTCGTCATAGCCATCGACGGTCGCTCGGGCGCGGGCAAGTCGAGCCTTGCCACCCGGCTCTTGGAGCGCATCACCTCGGAGGAGGGCAATGACGCGGCCGAGCTGTTCCGCCTCGAGGATCTCTACCCGGGGTGGGAAGGTCTGGAATCCGGAGTGGACGAATACGCCGCGATCCTGGGGCGGGTTCTGCGCAACGAGGACGCCACGTGGCACGCCTGGGACTGGGCCAGAAACCGACGGGAACCGAGGGGACGGACGCTGAGCGCTGGCGCGAACGTCATCATCGCCGAGGGCGTCGGGGCCATCGCCCCCGGCCACCAGGAAGTTCGGCCCCATTTCGGCATCTGGCTCCACCTGGAATCAACCATCCGCAGGTACCGGGCACTGACCCGGGACGGAGATCTCTACCGGCCCTACTGGCAGGTCTGGGCCGAGCAGGAGGAAAGACTCTTCGCGCGGTAACCTGCGGAGGTCCCACTCTTGTCCCTCCTGCACGCCCCTGCATCACCCGTCGTCGAGAATCCTGAGGTCAACTTGCACTCCGCCGCTTCGCGCATATCGGTGCCCCTTGTCATCCTGTTGGGGACCCTGACCGGCATAGCCCCCTTGGGCACCGACATGTACCTGGCGGCTTTCCCACAGATGACTCACGACCTCGGGACGACGGCGTCGCAGGTCCAACTCACCCTCTCGGCCTTCATGGCGGGGCTCGCAATCGGGCAGATCGTCGTCGGGCCCCTCTCGGACCAGTGGGGACGACGCCTTCCCCTCGTTGTCTGCTCGCTGGTCTGCGTCCTGGCCACGGCGGGGTGCGCCGTCGCCCCGACGGTGTACCTGCTCATCGCCCTACGGTTCCTCATGGGTTTCTCCGGGGCGGCCGGAGTGGTCCTGGCCAGGTCCGCCGTCACGGATCTGACCGAGGGGCACCAGACGACCAGATACATGAACTTCATGATGATGGTCAACGGCATCTCGCCCGTCCTGGCCCCGACCCTCGGTGGCATCATCCTCGGGTTCGCGCCGTGGCGGACGGTGTTCTGGGTTCTCACCGCCATGACGCTTGCCATGGCCCTGGGGGTTCTCTTCCTCTTTCCCGAATCCCTGCCGCGGGAACGTCGTCACGGCGGCGGCCTCAGGGCCTCCGGCCACGGGATCGCCCGGATACTCCGGCGCCCTGCATACGTCACGTACATGCTCGCCTTCGTCTTCTCGTTCGGAACCCTGTTCTCCTACATTTCAGGGTCTACCTACGTGCTGCAGAACAACCTGGGCATGTCCGCGACGGAGTACGCGTTGGTCTTCGCGGTCAACTCCTTCGGGATCCTGGCGTTCTCCTGGGTGTCCAATGTCCTGCTCCGGAAATACCGGCCTCAGGGCATCGGCTTGGCCGGAATTCTGGTATCGAATGCGGCCACGCTCGTGTTCTTGGCCCTCGCGTGCTTCGGATTGTCCCTGGTGCTCACGCTCCTCTGCCTCTTCGCCACCGCCGCCGCCCAGGGCCTTGTTTTCGGCAATGCGACCTCGTTGGCACTGCAACAAGGCCGCGAATACGCGGGCGCGAGTTCCGCGCTGCTCGGCGGCCTGCAAGCCCTGATGGGGGGCCTCGTGTCACCGCTCGTGAGCTCCGCCGGCGAACACGCCGTGTTGCCCATGGCCGGGATGATGGTCGGGTGCAGCGGCGTCGCCCTCATCCTCTTTCTCCTCGCTTCCCGGGTTTTCGAACCACGGACATGATCTGCGCCCCTCGTGCGACCGGCGAAGATGACGTTTAATGAGACGTATGGCACCCACGGTTGTACGCATTGACCACAATTTCCCCACGGGAACCCTCCTCGACGCCTCGGCGCCACTGATCAGGATCGACGACGAAGGCTACACGCGGGGAGACGGAGTCTTCGAGACCATGCTCGCCGTGGACTCGCAGGTGCGGAAATTCGACCTCCACCTCACTCGGCTGGCCAATTCCGCCAGGCTCCTGAAAATATCCGACCCGGACGACGCCGCGTGGCGGCAGGCCACGGCCCTCGCCCTGGAATCCGCAGGGCCGGGCACCAGGACGGAACTCGGCGTCGAACATACGGTAAAACTCCTCATCAGCCGGGACACGTCGGATGAAGGTCCCTACGGACTCGTGATCGTCAGCGGGGTACCGGCCTCAACGATCGGGCAGCGGGAGAACGGGGTCAGAGCGATGCTGCTTCCGCGAGGCCATGACCCCGCCGAGGACACGTCGTACCCCTGGCTCCTGGCGGGAGCCAAAACCCTCTCCTACGCGGTCAACATGGCCGTACTGAGACACGTGAAATCACTCGGTGCGCAGGAAGCGATCTTCACGGCGTCGGACCGGCGGATCCTCGAGGGGGCGACGAGCTCGGTCGTGGTCGCGAGGAGAGACCAGGGCAGGCTGACGCTGTTCACCCCGGAGCCGAATCACGGGATCCTTCCCGGCACCACGCAAGGGGCGCTCTTCGAAGGTGCCAGAGACTCGGGGTGGGACGTGGGGTTCGGTCCGCTCTATCCGAAAGACCTCATGGAGTCCGACGGTGTCTGGCTGACTTCCTCGGTCCGATTGCTTGCCCCGGTCACTCATCTCAACAACCAGGCGCTCGCCACGAGCCCCGACATCACCGAGACACTCATGGGTTTCCTGCGCTCCCGCTGAACCTCACGGCTCCGTCGTTGACCGGACATGGCGCCGGGCGTAATCTCAAAGCACGAAGTGCTTGATATCACTCATCATTCTTGAGGTGCGAATGCCCCTGTACGAATTCCGATGCCCGCGCTGTGGAGTCTTCGAAGCCATGCATCGCATGTCGGAGGTTCCCGGATCGAGGACGTGCCGCAACTGCTCCGAGACGGCAGTACGGGTCTTCTCCCCCATCGGGCTGTCCGCCCTCGCCTCCGACCGCGCGAAGGCCATCGGGGACGCCGAGCGCTCCGCGCACGAGCCTGAGATCGTCACGCGCGTCCCCAACCATCCCGGCGGCTCTCAGCCAAGGACAACCCAGGACCCACGGCACCTCAACCTTCCGCGACCCTGACCTCTCGCGGAAGGCGCGGGCCGACCGCCCCGCCGGCGCGAGCTCCATCGAGTTACCCCCACCGAAAGGAATCTCATGCCGGACGTCATTTTCCCCCTCGACTCGAACAAGCCCTTCTCCGACCAGGAGAAGATAGGCCACAACCGCTGGCACCCCGAGATCCCGCCCATCGAAACGCTGAAGCCTGGAGACTCATTCAGGGTTGATTGCCGGGAGTGGTTCGACGGCGCCATCAAGAACGACGACTCGGCCGACGACGTCAGGGACGCACCGATCGACGTCGTTCACGCGCTCTCCGGGCCGTTCGCCGTCGAAGGCGCGGAACCCGGCGACTTGCTCGTCGTGGACATCCTCGATCTCGGGCCGATCCCCCAGGAAACGGGCCCCCTGGCGGGACAAGGGTGGGGCTATACGGGGATTTTTCCCAAGAACAACGGAGGCAGTTTCCTGGTCGACCAGTTCCCGGACGCTTACAAAGCCGTCTGGGACTTCTCGGGCGATACGGCGACGTCGCGCCACATCCCCGGCGTCAGTTTCACCGGTATCACCCACCCAGGGTTGATGGGCACGGCCCCGTCCGCGGACTTGCTGGCTTCATGGAACAAACGTGAAGGAGATCTGATTGCCACAGATCCCCACCGCCTTCCGCCACTGGCCCTGCCTCCCGAACCCGACAGCGCCATCCTGGGCACGCTGGAAGGCGAGGACTACCGACGTGTGGCCTCGGAGGCCGCACGCACCGCTCCCCCTCGGGAGAACGGAGGCAACCAGGACATCAAGAACTTCACCAAGGGTTCCAGGGTCTTCTACCCCGTGTTCGTCAAGGGTGGAAACCTCTCCGTCGGAGATCTCCACTTCTCGCAGGGGGACGGGGAGATCACGTTCTGCGGCGCCATCGAGATGGGCGGGTACATCGATCTGCGTGTCGACGTGATCAAGGGCGGCATGGAGACCTATGGGGTCAGCGAGAACGCGATCTTCATGCCCGGCAGAACGGCCCCACAGTATTCCGAGTGGCTCGCCTTTTCCGGGACCTCCGTGACCCTCGACGGCGAACAGCGCTACTTGGATTCGCAGCTGGCCTACCAGCGTGCCATTCTCCACGCGATCGACTACCTGACGACCTTCGGCTGGTCCCGCGAGCAGGCTTTTCTCCTGCTGGGCGCGGCACCCATCGAGGGCAGGTTCTCCGGCGTCGTCGACGTCCCGAATTCCTGTGCCACGGTCTACCTCCCCACGGAAATTTTCGACATCGACATCGCCCCGTCGGCCTCCGGCCCCGGACGCATCGACCCCGGAATGGGAGCACCGCGCTCGGCGAACCCGGCATAGCGTGACGGGCGTTCCACCTGCCCCGAGGTCGGAAACTACAGCCAGCTCTACCCCGATCTAGCTCCAGCTCCACTGTCCGTAACGACCGCACGCGGAACAGTAGAGGTTGTACCAAGAAGCAAACCTCATGGAGTTGCAATGTCACACCCGAACCTCACCCACCAGGCTCCCGGCGGGGCACCCCGAGCGGTCATGCCCATCGCCCGCGCCGAGAGCGTCAGCAAGTCCTACGGCGAGGGCGGGAACGCGGTTGCCGCCGTCCGCGACGTCGACCTGGAGGTGGCCCCCGGAGAATTCGTCGCGGTCATGGGTCCCTCAGGGTCCGGCAAGTCCACGCTGATGCACCTGATGGCGGGACTCGAGACCGCCACGGGCGGCAGAATGTGGATCGGCGAGCAGGAAATCACGCACCTGGACGACAACGAACTGACCGAGGTGCGACGCCGCCGCGTGGGGTTCGTCTTCCAGGCATTCAACCTGATGCCCACGATGAACGTGCGGGAAAACATTCTTCTCCCCTTCGACCTGGACGGCCGTTCACCGAATAAGCAGGAACAGGCATGGATCGATCAGCTCCTCGACCGGTTGGGCCTCGCCGAACGCGTGGAGCACCGGCCGAGTGAGCTCTCGGGCGGACAGCAACAACGCGTCGCGATCGCCAGAGCGCTGGCAACCCGCCCCGCCCTGATTCTGGCGGACGAGCCCACCGGCAATCTCGACTCCCGTTCCGCTCTGGAAGTGCTTCAACTCCTGCGGGTCGCGGCGCAGGAACTAGGACAGTCGATCGTCATGGTCACCCACGACCCGAAAGCAGCGGCCCACGCCCAGCGCGTCGTGTACCTCGCGGACGGCAAAATCGTCCACCAGAGCGAAGGCTCGCCCCGCGCCGAGGACATCGCACAGATGATGCTGTCTCTGGAGGTGAACTGAAGTGAAGAACGCACTCCTCGAACTGGCCCGCCGACCGGGCCAGCACGTCTCGACCCTCCTCGTGGTCACGATCGGTTCGCTCTTCGGTTCCGGTCTGATCGGGGCCGTCGGCCTCCTGTACAAGCTCCTGGACCCGGATGGCCAGGCCGGCGGAAGTCTCCTTGCCATGCTGGTCCTGACGTCGATGACCTTCTTCGCGGTCGCCCTCTTCGTCGCAGGGACGGTCGTCGTCAACACCTTCTCGATCGTCGTCGCCGGACGGACCCAGCAGCTGGCGATGATGCGACTGATCGGTGCCAAGGCATCGGCCCTCCGTCGCGGCGTCGCTGCCGAGGGTCTCGTCATCGGGATCCTGGGTTCCGTGGTCGGTCTCGCCCTCGGTGCACTGACCACATGGATCCTCGCGTTGGTCGCGGAGGCAAAGGACGCAGGCACGAGCTTGCAGTCCACAGCGCTCAACCCGTGGATGCTGGTTGCGGCTGTCCTGGTCGCGCTGACCAGTTGGATCGCCGCCTGGAATGGGGCGCGCCCCGTTCTGTCGGTCTCGCCTCTCGAAGGGGTCCGGCGCAGCGGTGAACCCGCGTCGAAGGCTCTCCGGAACCGAAAGCTCACGCTGGCCGCCTCGATCGCGTTCGTCGTTGTGGGTCTTCTGTTCCTGATCGGTGGCCTGGTCCTGGGAATCGGCAGCCCGGTCGGAATCCTTCCTGCCGTCCTGGGAGGGTTCCTGAGCTTCACCGGTATCGCCCTGGGGTCCGCCTGGGTCATGCCCCCGTTCTTCGCCCTCTCAGGTTCCGTGGTCGGGCACGGGACCCCCGGTCGCATGGCGGTGGCGAACTCGAGGCGCTACCCGCTCAGGTCGGCACGCACATCCATGGGGCTGGTCATCGGCATCACGCTCGTGGTGATGTTCGGGACCCTCGGATCCACTCTCAAGTCGGCGGTGCACGGCATGGCCGAGAGCGGTGAGTACGAATTCGGCCAGGTGGCCATGATCAACGTGATGATCGACAACACCTTGCTGTTCGTCTACGGCATGGTCGCCTTCTCCGTGGCCATCGCCGTGATCGGCGTCGCCAACAACATGAAATCCTCCATCATGCAGCGCCGGAGGGAACTGGGCATGCTGCGGACGGTCGGCCTCTCGACCCGGCAGATGTGGCAGATGATCTTTGGGGAGACTGCCCAGCTGACCGTGTCGGCGGCGTGCGTCGGTATCCCGCTGGGCATCTTCTACGGTTGGGCGGGCACCTTCTGCATGTTCGCCTCGGTCAAGGGCGCGGGCATTTTCGGCCCGACCCCTCCCTGGGGCGTTCTGCTGATGGTGGTCATCGGATGCCTGGCGATCACGGGCCTGGCCACGGCCTTGCCCGCCCGGCAGACGGCCAAGGAGCCGCCGGTCCGTGCGCTGGCCATGGACTAGGGAATCGAGACGACGCCCGGTGGGACATCCACCGGGCGTCGTTGTCTCCCGGGACAGGAGCCGGGCCGTCTAGTGGAAGAACCGGTAGGTTCCCAGGACCACGGACAGGCCGATGGCGACCACCGGTATCCCAAGGCCGATGACCAGGGCGGCCGCGTCACGCCACGAGTACTCCGGCTGATGGACCCACGTCCGCGGTCCCGCGCCGAAACCCCGGGCCTCCATCGTCACGGCAAGACGGCTCGCCCTGCGCAGTGCCTGGACAATCAGGGAGAAGGCCTGCGTTGCGAAGCCCCCAACGTTACCGAGGATGCCTCGGTCCGGCCCCAGGCCACGGGCCCGCCTGGCCGCCGCGAGAGTCTCCCATTCCGTGATCATGATCCCGACCAGACGAAATGCGGCGACTGCGGATAGCACGAACCGCGAGGGAAGCCGAAAGGTCTGGGCGAGACTGTCCCCGATTTCTCGCGCATCGGTGGTCAGCAGCAACAGCACCGAGATCATCGCGAGTGCACATCCACGCAGCGCAATGGCAACCCCCGCGTCCACGGAATCAGTGGTGAACAGGAACGGGCCGACGTCGAGCAGAACATCCCCCGTCTTGGACGACAGGAGCGCCGTGGCCCATCCGCTGAAAACCGCGGCGGTGAAGACCGGCCAGAGTCTGACCAGTACGTTTCGCGGGTCGATGCGGCACCCGATCATCACAAGGACCAGGAAGAGCACGCCGGAACCTGAGGTCACCCAGTCGGCGCTCGCCAGAAACGCGACAGTGAGGACAACGAGCAGGAGAATCTTGACCGCTGGATTGACGCGGCCCAGACCTGAATCGGCCGCCGTGGCATTGTTCAAGAGATCCATGCCTCACCTCCTGCCACCGCGTCGACCGGCTCTGCCTCGGGCTCATGGGGGTGGTCCCCCAGACGCAGTTCCTCCCCGCCGAGGGCCTCGAGGAACGCGCGATCATGCGTCACGGACACGACCGCCGATCCCGCCGCCAGAACCTCTCGAAGCAGATCGACGAGATTCGCCCACGTGCTGGCGTCCTGGCCGAACGTGGGTTCGTCGAGAACCAGAATCCGTGGCCTGGCGGCGAGAGCCGTTCCGACCGAGAGGCGACGTTTCTCACCCCCGGAGAGCGTGAAGGGATTCGCGTCCCTCACGTGCTCCAGGCCGAGACGTTCCAGGAGCTCCTGTGCGCGCACTTCCGGGTCTTCGTCGTCGTGCGGCGGCCCGTTCCTGGACAGCCGACGTCTGGCGCCGTCTGCGAGCCGCGCCCCCAGCGCCAGTTCTTCCCCGACCGTGGCCCTCACGAATTGGTGCTCGGGTTCTTGGAAAACCGTGCCGATACGGGCAATCAGCTGTCCGGAGGTCCACGCCCAAGGGTCCCATGATGGGGACCGATCTACTCTGGTGGGGTCACGGAGGTACCTCAGTTCCTCCGACGCGGCGACATATCCCGCCGCCGGCGGAATCAGACCCGCGAGGGTCAGGGCGAGCGTGGATTTTCCGGCACCGTTCGGCCCAGTCACTGCCAGGTGCTGGCCTCGATGCACCCGAAGACCGATGTTCTCCGATGCTCGGAGGGCATCCCTCGCGGCCGGAATCGGCGTGGCCGGAGATTTCCTGACCGCACGACGTCGGCCCCTGCTCCACGACCGGGAAGGCTGCTGTCTGGTCACCGCGAGACCGCATGCCTGGAGAAGCGGCCCCTCCCGATCCACGGGAATATTGCCGCCCGTGGAAGCCATGGGCCGTCGCGGAACATGGTCAGGGACCCAAACGCCGGCGTCGAGCAATTCTTCGCGCGCTCTTCCGAGAACTTCGGAGGGAGCGCCGTCGTGGCTGATCCCGCCATTCGGTGACAGGACGATGATCCGGTCGACGAGGTCCGCCCACACGGCAACACGGTGTTCGACGACCACCAGGGTCGATCCGTATTCCTGTGCGGCCGTGATCACGGCGTCCCGGACCTCGACGACGCCGTCCGGATCGAGGTTCGCCGTCGGCTCATCGAGCAGAAGGAGACCGGGTTCCATCGCGAGGATCCCGGCCAGCCCAAGACGTTGTTTCTGTCCGCCGGACAGCGCCGACGTGGGATGCTCCCACGGAAGATCGAGTCCGACCGATTGCAGGGCGCGCCGGCATCTCCCGACGATCTCGTCCCGTGGCACCCCGAGGTTCTCCGGCCCGAACGCAAGGTCATCGCCGACCCGAGACAAAACGATCGAGGATTCCGGGTCCTGCTGCATCAGACCGACCGATGCCCTCGCGTCCCGGGGGTCCATGCCGTTGACGGTCACCCTTCCGAGGGCGGCTTCGCCGTCGTCGTCGTCGAGCACCCCGGCCAGGGCATGGAGAAGGGTCGATTTGCCCGCGCCGGACGGGCCGAGCAGGAGAACCTTCTCTCCGGACGCGATATCCAGGTCCACGCCGTTGAACGCGGGCTCATCCCGTCCCGCATGGTGCCATCCGAAGCCTCGGGCACTGATGGACGCACCGCCGGCGCTCACGCACGCCGCCGCATCTGCCGGGCATCGCGACCTGCCGCGACCGATCCGAGGACACCGGTCGAGATCAGGGCGCGCATCAGGGCCCACGAGAGGAAACCGGCGATGAGGAGCCCGGAGACCACGGCGCACATCACGTAGACGACCTGGTACTGAGGTTCCCAGAATGCGTAGTACATGACGACTTCGCTGACCCCCATGAACAGACCCGAGACGGCGCCGGACAGGAGCGCCGTGGGCAGTCCGAAGCGACGGTACAGCAACGCGGCGAACACGATTTCGGCGCCAATGCCCTGAATCGCGCCCGAGAGCAGGACCCCGGCGCTGTAATGCGTGCCGAGGAGGGCCTCAATCACCGCAGCGACCATTTCGCAGTAGATCGCAGCGCCCGGTTTCCTGATCACGAGTCCACCGATGACGCCGGCGAGGAGCCAACCACCGCCGATCAAGCCTGACAAGGGCGGAAATCCGACGGTCGCAGTCTGCGTGGCCGGTGAGACGGCATTGGACCAGATCCAGAAGATGACGCCGCAAACCACCGCCAAAACGGATGCGATGACGATGTCGATCACGCGCCACGATGCTCGCCGTCGGTGTGATGCCGCGCCGGTTCCTGCGGGTCCCCGGTCCAGAGATTCGGATGAGGGTGTGGTGTTCATTGGTCTTCCTCCTGCACAGATCAGGAGGGGAGGTCGCACGCCGTTCTTCTTTCGGGTACGCCCGAGATCTCGACTCCCTACGTCGGTGCTAACCGCATCAGATCGAGGGTCTGCTTTCGCACTCTCAGCCTCGTTCGAGGCTCCCCTGTCGTTCGTGAACGCCGCCCAGTCTATCCGATCATTTCACTTCGGGTGAATCTCCAGCCCGTTGCGGACAAAGGCAAACCAGTGCGATTAGGCTGTAAGAAGCTGTACGTGACCGGCCGCACCGCCGGTGCGAATGAAGAGGAGAGATGCATGAGCAACCCCGCAATCAAGATCGGTTCCACGGTGGCTTCCTTGGCGGGAGTCTTTGCCGCCAACAAGGTCATGACTCTCGGGTGGAAGAAGGTCACGGGCAATGAACCGCCGTCGAACAACCCTGATCCCGAGGAGAGCGTGCGGGACATCGTCATCTGGACCGCGATCAGCGGTGTCGTGGCGACTCTGATCAAACTCGGTGTTACTCGCCTGGCCAACAGGATGGAACACAAGGAAGAGATCGAGACGGGCGGTCAGGCCGAGGTCTAGCTCCACGGAGGTTGCCTGCGTGCGCGGGCGATGAGCCGATACGGTGCCGAGAGTCGTTCTGCGGCGGGACGTGGTTCCCGCTGCGAACGACAATCGGCACCGTCGTCTTTAACAGCCACTAGGGGTGCCGCACGAAGCGACGGCCGGCGAGGCCCGGTCGCGTCACCGGTCGTGGCCGTCCGATCCTTTGGCCGGCCGTTCCTGTCCGTCCTCCTCGAGGCCGGCGGCTTCGGCGTCGATGTCCTTGGGTTCGTCCGTCGCCTGCACAGGCGCCTCTTCCTGTTCCTCCTCGCGGTTCATTTGCTCCACGAGGTCAGCCAGTTCGTTGACGGTCAGGGCCGAGGCGGTGAAGTGCCGGTTGCGGAAACCGGACCGGCCGACCATGTGCGAGGAAACGGGAACGGCCAGAATCTGGAGGGTCCAGGCGAGAATGAGCGCCGGGACCAGTGCCCAGGACCGCGAAGCGATGCCGAGCGCCACCAGGAGCAGGAACAAGCCGAAGACCTGAGGCTTCGCGCCGGGGTGGAGACGCGAGAGCACGTCCGGGAACCGTACGATGCCGACGGCGGCGCCCAGCGACATCAGGCACCCGCCGATGAGGCAAATACCGGTCACCGTATCGAGTACGAGGTCCATCTACCGATCACCCCGCCGTGCCGTCGGCCTCGATCCGACGGTCTTGCCGGATTTGCGGGAGCGTCCGTGCCCGTACGGACGCTCGGGCGAGGTGGTCGCCGCCGAGGACTCGGTCTTTTCGAGTTGGTCCTTGCGTTCGCGCTTGTTGTTGGCAAAGCGTGCGACCGTCACGGAACCCAGGAAACCGACGAGCGAGATCACGATCAGCATGGTGACGTTCTCGTAACTGTCCCTGTACACCATGTCCACGACGAGTCCGGCCCCGACGATGGCCAGCAGTACATCGGAGGCGATCACTCGATCCAGCAGAGACGGCCCCTTGGCCAAGCGGACAATGGTTCCGATGGCGGCCAGAACGAGCACCACACCGCAGACGACCATGACGATATTCACGATGTTCCCTCCCCCAGGTGACCGGTTTTCAGGGCGCGATGGCTTTCTTTGGTCCCCATCACGCGAATCACCAGGTCCTCGATCTTCCGCACACCGTCCTGGAACTTGCGGACTTCCGCTTCGTCGTTGACGTCGATGACGTGGAAGTAGATGGTCGCGGTTCTCCGGTCCACCTCGACCACCAAGGATCCTGGGATCAGGGAGACGATGTGACCGACCACGGTGATAAGCAGGTCGCTGTTGATACGGAGTCGCACCGACACCACGGCCGAACGTGGGGCACCTTGGGGCCTGACGGTGAACCAGAGGATCTCGAAACTCGCGTGGGCGATCCACCACACGAATTTCGTCATCAGCACGGCCGCCCAGAACACGTTGAACCTACCGGACAGCTGCACCGGGGGCAGATAGAAGATGCGTACGATCACCAACGCGATGATCAGTCCGAAGACCAGGTTCCCGATCGAGAAGTCCTGCCACAGAGCGCCCCACACCAGGACCAACCAAATGATCAGCGGCAACTCGGTGCGCAAAGTGTTCTTGGGCCGGACGCGCGGGGCCCGGTGCGCCGAAGGACTCATGTCAGTGGCTCCCTTCCGCAGAGGCTCCGTGGTCCGAGCCGAGAACGGCATCGATGTAGACCTGCGGGTTGCTCAGGTTCTCAGAGGCCTGATCGGACAGGTCGAACAGGGGTCCCGCGAAGACCGTGATGGCGACGCCGACCACCACCAGGCCGATGGTCGAAGCCATCATCGGTCGGGGCAGGAGAGTGACGTCCTTGCCCTTGTAGCGCCTCGATTCGACGTCGAGTCCGCCCGAAGTCCTGACGCCGTACTTGCCGTCCTGGTCCTTGGCCAACAGGATCGGATCCGGGAATTCGGCGTCCTCCGGTTTGCGCCAGAATGCGCGGTTCCAGATTCGCGTGAGGGTCAACAGGGTCAGCAAGGACACGAAGACTCCGACACCGGCCAGCACGTAACCCTGCCACGTTCCGGCCTGAACGCTCGCGTCGATCAGGCCGACCTTGCCGAGGAATCCTGAGAACGGCGGGATACCGCCCAAGTTGATCGCCGGGATGAAGTAGAGGACGCCCAGGATCGGGGCGATCTTCGCGAGTCCCGCGAGTCGGTCCGTATTGGCTGATCCGCCGCGTCGCTCGATGAGACCGACGACCATGAACAAGCTCGTCTGGATCACGATGTGGTGTGCGATGTAGAAGACCACGGCCATCAGGCCTTCGGGCGTGGCCAAGGAGATGCCCCAGATCATGTAGCCGATGTGGCTGATGAGGATGAAAGACAGGGTTCTCTTGATATCGCTCTGCGTGAGCGCGCCCAGGATTCCGACGACGAGCGTGGCCCCGGCCACGAGGGCCAACAAATTGTCCACTCGACTCTCGGGAAAGAGGAGGGTTTCGGTGCGGATGATGGCGTACACGCCGACCTTGGTCAGCAAACCCGCGAACACCGCCGTGACGGGCGCGGGAGCCGTCGGATAGGAGTCCGGGAGCCACAGCGACAGGGGGAAGACTGCAGCCTTGATCCCGAAGGCCACCAACAGCATCAGGTGCAACTGCACTTGGGTCCCCACCGGTAGATGCCCCGCCTTGACCGCGATATCGGCCATGTTGACCGTACCAACGGCCCCGTAGATCATGCCGATCGAGATCAGGAACAACATCGACGAGATGACCGAGACGACGGTGTACGTGATACCCGCGCGGATCCTCGGCGCGGAACCGGACATGGTCATCAGCACGTAACTGGCGGTCAGAAGAATCTCGAAACCGACATAGAGATTGAACAGGTCACCGGCGAGGAACGCGTTCGAGACCCCGGCGAGCAGAACGAGGTAGGTCGGGTAGAAAACGGAGATGGGCGCGTCCGAATCTCCGTCCGCGAGGCCCTGTCCCGTCGCGTAAATCATGACCGCAAAGGAAACGAGCGTGGAGACCACGAGCATCAGTGAGGACAGCTGATCCACGACCATCACGATGCCGAAGGGCGCGGCCCATGCTCCCAAGGTGACCGATTGGGGTTCGCCACCCCAGGTGGAAACGAGAAGGACTGACTCGAGGCACAGGGTGGCCAACATGGCCACGACCGAAAGGAGTCGTTGCGCATTGGGGTGCTTGTACAGGGTGAAGCTCGCGCCGGCCGCCATGAGGGGCAGGACGACCGCGGCCGGGGCAATGTCAACGATGCTCATGCGTGCCACTCCCCTCTGTCGCGGTCGCCTTGGTCGAGATGGGGGTGATGTTCACCCGAGAAGCCGGGCATCTCGTCGGGAGCCTGCGGCCGTGTGCCCTCCTTCTTCGCTCGCTCGGCCTGTTTACGCTGACGATAGGCTTCCTCTCGTTGTTCCTCGGATCCCTCGAATTCGGAAGGCTCGATCGGCGCGGCGTCGTCGTCCTCCGGATCGTAATCCGGCTGGGCAGCGACGCGACGGTCCTCGGCGTCGTCCTGGATGTCATCCCTGCGAGAGAGGACCCAGCTGCGATAGATCATTCCGAGCATCAGCGCCGTCACGGAGAAAGAGATCACGATCGCGGTCAGCACGAGCGCCTGAGGCAGTGGATCGAAGTAGTCGTCCGCGGCGACCTCCGAGTCGAAGAATGCGGGAAGTCCCGAAGCCCCGCCGGTGTGGAGGATCAGGATGTTGGTCGCGTTGGCGATGAGCATCAGACCCAGAAGCACCTTGGTCAGCGACTTTTCCAGGATCAGGTAGACCCCCACGGCATAGAGGACTCCCATGACCAACAACAGGGCTGCATCGATCATCGGTTGTCCTCCCCTGCGCTGTCGGAGAGCACCGTGTCCGGCCGATTCCTCGCGCGGTCCTGGTTCTCGTCCGTCGGCTCGTCTTCGCTGGTTGCCATGACCGGGCCAGAGGGGATGACCGAGGTCTGTGGTCCGCCGGAACGGCGAACCTTGATGCGACGACGTTTGCGTCCGGTGATCTTGGCCTTCTCGCGCTCTTTCTCCCGCTCCTCTTCGAGCACCGAGTCGATGCGTCCTCCGAGGCTGCGGATCACGTCAAGAACCAGTCCGATCACGATCAGATAGACGCCGACATCGAAGATCGTGGATGTCACGAAGTGCACTTCGCCGAACAGCCACATCTCGAGATCGACGTTGTAGGACGTGAACACGGTTCCGCCCCAGGCCAGCGGGAGGAGGGCGTAGAGGGCGGCGACAATCATTCCGATACCGAGCAGGACCCCCGCGTTCAGCGGCGTGGCTTCCTCAAGCTCGTATCGGCCTCCCGCAAGGTATCGGAGTCCGAGCGCCAGACCGGCGAGAAGACCACCCGCGAACCCTCCACCCGGCAGGTTGTGCCCCGCAAGCAACAGATAGACCGAGGTCAGCATGATGGTGTGGAAGAGCAACCGCGTGATGACCTCGAGCATGAGCGACCGGTTCTCCGGTGCCAACGTCCGCCCGGCGACCAGGAATGGGTCCCGTTTGACGTTCATGAAACGCCCGGCGACGCGAGCCCCGGCGCTCAGGCCGGTGCGTCCCGCATACCGTTTGCTCACGGCACGGATGCGTCCAGTGTCCAAGTTCTGGCTGCTGGCTCCTCCGTCCTGCCTCCCCGCGATGAAGATCAGGCTGGCCACGCCCGTGGCCGCGAGGGCCAGAACCGAGATTTCGCCGTAGGTGTCCCAGGCACGCATGTCGACCAGGGTCACGTTCACGACGTTCTTGCCGTGCCCTATTTCGTATGCCAATCGCGGCATATCCAACGAGATCGGCGATTCCGTCCGAGAAGAGATGGAAAAGGCCGTCAGCGCCATCATGAACAGTCCGAACCCCGCGGCAATGGCAATGCGAACCGGTTTCCTGGTGGTCTTCCGCTGCCCCATTCCGGACGGGAGCATTCGCAGGGCCAGGACGAACGCGATCAACGAAATCGTCTCGACCAGCAACTGTGTGAGCGCGAGATCCGGTGCTCCACGGAGCGCGAAAATCAGAGCAAGTCCGTAACCGGTCACCGAGACCATGAGGATCGCCAAAAACCTCTTGGACGCCCGGACGGCCACCAGGGCCGCGCCGACCATCACGACGGCGATGGCCCACTGCGCCGGGGAATCGGACCAGTTGAACGAATTCAGTGGAGGTGTCTCGACCAGGAACAGCCCGACGGTGGGAACCACCACGGCAGTCACCAGAATGACCGCGAGGTAGAAGCTCAGCGAACCTCGTTGCGTGAAGCCCGTGACGCGGACGGCGACGTAGTCGATGGCGCCGATGACGGCGCGGTACACGGTGTCCGCCGTCGGCAGGCTCGGAAGAGCGGTCTGGAATCTTTCTACCGGAGACCGGAGCGCGAAAAGGAGGAATCCGAGAAGGACGATGACCGCAGACAGGCCCAAGGCGGGTGTCAGCCCGTGCCACAGGGCCAAATGCTGCTCAACGTGTCCGGCGGTGCGCGCGGCGTCGTACACCATCACATGAAGCGGCTCGGGGAACAATCCCAAGGCAACCGTCAGCACGGTGATCAGCCCGGGTGCAAGAGCGAAGTTGAACGGGATGACGTGGAAGTCAGTCGAATGGACCGATCCCCCTTGGACCAGGTCCGGATGGGCGTCCGCGACGCGCTTGGTTGCGAAGGCGCCCCAGATGAACCGGGCGCTGTAGGCGAGGGTCAGGACCGAGCCGAGAGCAATGCAGATGAGGACAACCAGTCCTTGCGTCGCATCCAGATCGCCGACGCCGTGTTTCACGGCGCCGAGACCGAGCTCGAGAATTCCTTCCTTGCTCACGAAACCCACGAGCGGAGGGATACCAGCCATCGAGGCCGCCGAAAGAACGGCCATGACGAACAGGCCGGGGGCCTTGTGCCAAATTCCGGAGAGCCGGGTGATCTCACGGGTTCCGGCCTGGTGGTCGATGATTCCGGTCGCCAGGAACAGGACCGATTTGAACAGGGAGTGGGCCACCATCATCGCCAGTCCGGCATACATCGCATCGGGAGTGCCGATACCCACCACGGTCATGATGAAACCGAGCTGACTCACGGTGCCATAGGCGAGAATCAGTTTGAGATCGAACTGCTTGAGGGCCTGGTAGCCGCCGAAGAGCATCGTGAACAAGCCGAAGCAGACCACCAGCGCGGTCCATGGAGCGACGTCAGCGAACCCGGGGGCGAGACGGGCCACGAGATAGATCCCCGCCTTGACCATGGCCGCTGCGTGCAGGAAGGCCGAGACGGGGGTGGGCGCGGCCATCGCGCCGGGCAACCAGAAGTGGAGGGGAAACAACGCGGACTTCGACATTGCCCCGACCAGGATCAGGACGAGCGCGGCCCCTACTGCGACCCCGCCTCCCGGGCTTGCCACTGTCTCCGGTGCCCTGGCCACAACGTCCGACAGGAGGTAAGAATCGCTGGCCACGCCCAGCATGATGATGCCGATGAACATGGCCAGTCCCCCGGCCGTGGTGACGATCAGCGCTTGGAGCGCGGCGCGTCGGGCGAAGAACCGGACGTGGGCGTAACCGATGAGGACGTAGGAGAGAATGCTCGTGATCTCCCAGAACACGAACATCACGATCATGTCGTCGGCAGTGACGAGCCCGAACATCACGCCGGCGAAGAGAACCAGTTGAGCACCGAATGCACCGGAATACTGGTTGGTGTGCTTGAAATAGGAGGCACAGTAGAAAAGGATCGGGGCCCCGATGCCGAGGATCATTGCGGAAAGAATCCAGGCCAGCGGATCCATCCTGAAGGTCAGGCTGATGCCCAACTGTTGGATCCACGGGTAGCTCTCCGCCAGGTCGGTTCCGCCAAAAACCGCTGGGGCCTGCGCACACAGCCACACGAAGGAAACCGCGGGAACGACCGCCAGTCCGTAGAAGCACGTACGACCCCACCGACGAAAACATGCTGGGGCGACGAGAGCCGCAAGGCAATGGACCAGGATCACGAAGCTCACGCGGTGGGACCTCCTCATTGGGCCTCGGGGTCTGGTCTTTCACAAGAATACCAGCGCCGGCATGTGCACATGTCCGCGCATGCTGAGAGCTGACAATTACGTCTGACTATTCACATACCCAGAATGTCGTAGGATTCCGCCGGCGAAGGCCCGCGCCGTGATCGGGTTCACCTGGGGCCGCTTGTATCCTGAGCCCATGAGCTATGCGCCGCCCTCGCAGTCGTCGCTCCGGTCCGAGGAGCACAAGCCGGTGATCCCGTGGGCGCTCTGGGATGCGGGTGCCTCGAGCTTCCACGCCGTGATGACGACGTTCGTGTTCAACGTGTACCTCACCAGCGAGCTATTCGGCAGCAAGAACCAGACATCCCAGGCACTGTCCATCGGACTAGCCGCAGCAGGGCTGATCATTGCCGTAACGGCCCCCGTCACCGGCCAGAGAGCGGACCGGGGCGGGTCCCGTCGCACAGCATTGGCCGTGACCACCGCCGCGGTGGCCGTCTGTGTGGCCCTGTGCTTCTTCGTCCGTCCGGACCCGGCTTTCTTGTGGCTCGGCGTCGGACTGATTGCCATGGCCAACGTCTTCAGCGAGATCGCGACCGTGCATTACAACGCCGTCCTTCCCTCCATCTCGACCCCCCGCACGGTGGGACGGGTCTCCGGCCTGGGGTGGTCCTTCGGCTACTTCGGAGGCATCGTCGCCTTGGTCATTGTGCTCTTCGGATTCGTCTCCCCCGGCCTCCTCGGAATCCCCGAGGACGATTCGCTGAACCTTCGCGCCGTGGCGCTGTTCTCCGCGATCTGGTTGGCCTGTCTCTCCCTCCCGATTCTGCTCCGTTTTCCGGGAGCCACCGCGCCCGAGAGCGGCTACGGTTCGGCCACGGGCCGGACAGTCTCCGCCCACAAGGAATCATGGGTCGACTCGTACCGACGCCTCGGACGCACCATTCGACGTCTGTATCGCTATGAACCCGTGACCCTGAGGTTTCTCATCGCTTCGGCGGTCTTCAGAGACGGGCTCGCGGGCGTGTTCACCTACGGAGGTGTGCTGGCTGCCGGGACTTTCGGTTTCTCCACGAGCCAGGTCATCGTGTTCGCGATCGCGGGGAACGTCGTCGCCGGTCTCGGCGCGGTGATCGGAGGCCGCCTCGACGACGCGCTGGGACCCAAGCGAGTGATCATCGGTTCGCTGTCTGGGCTGCTGATCGCGGCGGCACCATTGTTGTTGGTGCAGGGCCCAGGACTCTTCTGGGTCTGCGGTCTTGCGTTGTGCGCATTCGTCGGACCCGCCCAGTCCGCCTCGCGCACCTACCTGTCCAGACTGACCGAGCCAGGCGACGAGGGAGAATACTTCGGCCTCTACTCCACCACGGGACGTGCCATGAGTTTCCTGGCCCCCGCACTGTTTGCCCTGTTCGTGGGCCTCCTCGGGGACCAGGTGTGGGGCATTCTCGGAATCATGATCGTTCTGGCCGCAGGTCTGGCCCTTGCGGTGCGGCTTCCAGCTCGGCCTTGATGTCCTTGACGAAGGCAGAAATGTCCTCCTGTCCCCGGACCGGGCCTCCGGCCAGCAATCGGTCTGCTCCGAGCAGTACCGCCGATGGTGTCGCCCGCATGCCCATCAGGTCATCCAGGAAGTGCTCGACGTCGTACAGCACCGAGTCCCACAGTTCCTCGTCCACCACGCTCTCCAAGGCTTCTTGACGGGCGAAGGTCACCAGGTGGACTTCGACCGCGGGAGACAACTCATCGCGCCATCTCCGGGCCGAACGGATCACCTCCGTGCAGGACCCGCATCCGGGTGAAACGAGGAGAAGAAGCCGCGCCCGGGTCGCTGCCAGACGTGTCAGAGCCACCCATTCCCCGTGGGAGTCCTTGAGCACGATTCCTGGGATGGGACGGCGCACGTAGTCGTCGTTTTCCGGATTCGGGAGGTCGACGTCGCCATGAGGGCTGGATGCCGTCACCGGCCCGGGAGCGACGCCTTCCTGGCCCGGGTGCCGGGATTCGTGAGCAGCCCGGCGTGCTTCTGCGGCGCGGCGCGCTCCCGGCGCGATCGAGAGGAACAGGGTTCCACTCGCTGCCGCGATTCCCAGAATCCAGAGAAGGTCCGGCCCGGAGAGGGACGCCACGAGTTCAGGCACGGAGACCCGGAACGAGGCAGCCAACCAGAGAACAGCGAGCAACAGGAACGCGGTATTGCGCCAGAGGGTCCAATGGGTCACCGGCTCGGCGTTGGCTCTGCCGAAACAATTGCACGAGACGGGTTCGTCAAATCCCAGCGCACGGTAGATCAGAGCCCAGTAACTCACGAACAAGGCGAGCACGACCAGCGCCGCGATCGGAGCGGTCCGTCCCGGAGAACACAGGAGAACAAGACCCAGGACGACTTCACCCCAGGGGAACATGCGTTTGATCCAGCCCCGGTCCAGCAAAGGTGGAACACCCAACTGCTCGAAGGCCGCGGACACACTGCCTCGGGCACGCAATTTCGAAATCCCCGATATCCCGAGCACGACGGCCAGGATGATCGGCGGAGCAAGAAAAGCTGTCATGGTTGCTCCTTCGGGTCACTGAGTCGGGTTGCGGTACTGGACGGGTTCGAAGCGACGAGGCCGCCGTCCTCGAGAATCGTGTCGAGAACGGCGTCGAAAGCCCCCGGCGGTGGGGGCCCGTAGATTTCGGACAGCCTTTCTTCGAGGTGATGCCTGCTTCGGCCGGCTCCGGCTTCGATCCACAGATCCGCGCCGAGCTGCGAATAGATCACCGTACGCTCCGGGTGCATGAGGAGCATCCCGTGGTCGGTGACGATTCCGCAGGTCCCGACGCTCCGCGAATACAATCGCTCCGATCCTGATGGCTCCCGAACGACCATGTCGGGCCGGTCGGAGCGCGGGAGATCGTGCCGCGCCGGTTCCACGGGCGCGGACCCCGCGATGTATTTCCAGGGCTCGGCACCGGCGTCCCGTCGGGTTTCGAGAAGGTCTGCGAGGAGCTCGGGCAACTGCGAGGAATCCGTGTAGGTCACGGCGTCGATTCCGCCGAACCGATCCGCCAATTCTGCGAGCCTCAGCAGGCCGTCTCTCGTCCGCGCCAGCCCGGAGGACTGTTCCGCGAGAACCTGCAACGCTTCCAGCAGTGGCAGACGGCGCAGCCCTGCCGCCGCCTCGTCCTCGTGCGGTCGGCTCTCGGCGTCGACGCGGTCGAGAACGACGACTCGCGCGAGCTCCGGGCTCAGGGATGAGGCCGGGTCGTGGTGCCGCAACCCAAGCGCCGACGCAGCAGTTTGGGTTTTGGGCTCCCCTGGTTTCTCGATAATCGACAACGGTTTCGGATACGGCAGAACGACCAGAGTCTCCGGGTCGATCGCGCATGTTTCGTCGCTGAGGTACACCCATCCCGCCCGGGCAAGGGCACGCGATGCTGTTGTCTTACCGCGCCCGGAAGGGCCGACGAGGGCGATCACCTGGCCGGTTTCGGGCCGCATCAGGGCCGCGGCGTGAAAGAGGTGCATCCGGCCGATGTGTCGGCGGATCAGTTCGAGCGTGACCAGAGAGGTGAATTCCTGGGCGACACGGGGAACGTCGGCGTCGACCGTCAAAACAGGCACCTCACGACCCCCAACGGCCGTCGCGGGCACGGGATTCTTCCGGGCCGCGAGAACAATGCTCACGTGCTCGGGGTCCCGCACAGATGAAGGCTCCGGGGCCGGGCACGCTTCACAATCGGTCCAGGCGGATACCAAGGTCTCGATCAGCCTTGGGGACACCCCCGGACCCGCGAAAACATCGACGACCGCCCCCATAGCCCTCATGGTGAACACGAGGGTTTCGGTCATTGTCCGTATCTACTTCTCGAAAACGTCTGTCGTATGGAAGTTCTGGTAGCTGCGGGACGCCGTCGGGCCTCGCTGACCCTGGTAACGGTTGCCGTAGGTCCCGGAGCCATAGGGATGGTCAGTGGGCGAGCTGAGGCGGAAGAAGCACAGTTGGCCGACCTTCGACCCCGGCCACAGCAGAATCGGCAAAGTCGCCATGTTCGACAGTTCCAGAGTCACGTGTCCCGAAAAACCGGGATCGATGAAACCCGCGGTGGAATGGGTCAGCAGGCCGAGACGGCCCAAGGACGATTTCCCTTCCAGGCGGGCGGCGACGTCGTCGGGAAGGGTGACCTGCTCGTAGGTCGAGCCCAGCACGAACTCCCCCGGGTGCAGGATGAACGGCTCGTCCGGTTTGGTCTCGATCAATCGAGTCAGCTCGGGCTGGTCCTCACGAGGATCAATGTACGGATACTTGTGGTTGTCGAACAGCCGGAAGTACCTGTCCAAGCGCACGTCAATACTCGCGGGTTGCATCATCGCCGGATCATAGGGATCCAGCTGAATGCGTCCGCGGTCGATGTCCTGGCGTATATCGTGATCTGAAATCAGCACGGTTAAAGAATAAGACATGCTCGGAGTGAACCTGCCACCGGTTCGCACCGCTTCCGATGATGCGCTACGATAATTCCTGGTCCTTTGAGGATCATGCGGCTGTAGCTCAATGGTAGAGCGCACGCTTCCCAAGCCTGATACGCGGGTTCGATTCCCGTCAGCCGCTCCCATTCCGCCGATCCAATTCCACAAGGTCAATTGATCCCGTGCCACACGGCCGGTGAGTGATCGGCAACGACGACGGGCCGCAGAGGTTTCTGCGGCCCGTCGTCGTTTTCCATGGGGCCCGGCCCTGGAAGAACATGCCGAAGCGCTCAGTGCCCCTTGCCCAGGAGCCTGGACCCAGGCCCCAAACCTGGGACTCGCCGTTCAGCCGAGCAGGTTGGTCCTGGCACCTGGTTGCTGGGCAGGGTCTTCTGGCTTGCGGAGCAGGGCCACCAGGAAGTTAGAGTCCGGGCCCAACGGTTCGAGCTCCCAGGTCGACCACCTGAGGTCCACGTCCAGCCCGGCACTCTCCACGTCCCGGAAGAAGTCGTCGAAGAGATATCCTCGGCCAGCGCCGAACCCGACCGCTGCACGTCCGCCCGGCGTGAGGGCGCGCCCGAAGCCTTCCAAAACCGCCCGGCGTGTGGACGGAGCAAGAAAAGTCATCACATTGCCCGCGCAGACCACGGTATCGACCGCGCCCAGGAATTCGACCGGCATCGCCGTTTCCAGGTCGGCGAGGTCACCGGTCAGCCATGTCGCCTCCGGGTGGTCGATGCGGGCTTGGTCGATGAGTTCGGGATCGACGTCGATCCCGATCACCTGGTGTCCGCGGCGTGCGAGTTCGCCGCCCACACGGCCCGGTCCGCACCCTGCGTCGAGAATGGTCGAGCCTCGCGATGACATGGCGTCGATCGTCCGGGCTTCCCCGTCCAGGTCGGCTCCCTGCGCGCGCATCGTCTCGAACCGTTCGATGTACCACCGGGAGTGACCGGGGTTGTTCTTCTTCTGGACTTCCCACAGTGAAGGTTCGCGCATGCGTCGAGTCTAGCCTGCCCCGTGGGTCAGTCCTTCGCTGGCCCCGAAGACCTCGGGCCAGACACCCAGGACCACAATCAGTGCCAGGAACACCAGGCCCATGACCGCGATCAGGGTCGACCGGAAGGCCGGGTGCAATTCGTGCCACGAGACGAGGCCCTTGTGCTTCGCGGCCAACTCCGTGACGTTGATCGACGAATACACGGTGGTCTGGGGCGTGACCTTTCCGGACAGGGCCCGGAGCGTCTTGGCGTCCCAGACACGTCCGTCAAAACGCATCAGGGATTTTCCTTTGGGGCCCGTGAACCACAGTCCGGGGATCCCCCTGTACCTCAGTCGTGCCCATGCGCCGTCCCCAGCCGAGAGGGCGGCCTTGGGCCTCAGCCTTTCCACGAATATCGTGTGCTCGATGCTGTCTCTGGCCACGGCTTTCCACCCGAAGAGCCGCCCTCTCAGGACGTGAGTTTCGGTGATGACGGCGACGGCGGGTTTCAGGATCGAGTACACGGCAGCGGCGGCCACGACTTCCATGACCAGAACCACGATCACGAAGGCCGCTGCCGGGCGCTTGAAGTACAGGATCGCGAGCAGAGCCACGGCCAGCAGGACGGTGGGCAGCACGGCAAGGATCCTGCGCCCGTAGGAGTGAATGCGCGGATAGAAACCTTCCTCGAGCCGACCGTACTTCGCGGGAACATCCCTTACGTTTTCTGCCATGATCCCCAGCCTATTCGATGCCTGCTCCGTGGCTTCCGACACCCTATATGCTGGTACCCATGTTCCCCCGCTCTCCCGTAAACCGAGCACTGGCGACATTTTGCGTCGGGTTGCTGGCGACGGCGGGTTTGGCCGTGGCTGCCATGGCCCTGATTTCGCACTATGCGTTCGGACCCACGGCCCCGGTCAGAAGCTACATGCAGGCCATCCAGAACGGGGACGGCGGCAAGGCCATGGACCTGATGAACGCCGATGTTCCCGATTCGAATGGGGCCATGCTGAACGGACGGTCGCTCTCCGAGGCGACACGCACCCTGGACCATCTCAGCTACAGCGTTCACCAGGGGTCGGAGGATTCCGCGGTCGTCACGGTCGAGTACAGGCTGAACGGGGCGACGTCGAGCACCGAATTCCCCGTTCACCGGACAGGGGTCCACGCGGGGTTCTTGGAGGACTGGTCCATCGATTCGCGCACTCTGCCCACCGTCAAGGTTTCGACACCCGGGGTGGAAACCGCCACTGTCAACCGGCAGAAGGTTGGCGTGCAGGGCGGAGACCAGAACTTCGCCGTCTTCTACCCCGGCGTCTATACCGCGGAATACACATCGTCCCTGGTGACAGCGCCCGAGACGACAACCACCGTGACGGATCCCGAACCCGGCCACGACGATTCGAACAAGGCGTCGCTGTCGCTTAAACCCGCGCCGAGCCAACACGCCAAGGACTCCATCAAGTCCCAGGTCTCCGGGAAGCTCGACGAATGCGCCCGACAGAACACCCTGTATCCGAAGGGATGCCCCTTCGAATATGAATTCCCCGGCCGCGTCCAGGGCGACGTGCACTGGAACATCAGTGAGTACCCGGATTCCTCGGCCACCGTGGATCAGCAGGGGCGATGGAAACTGACAAACCCCAAGGGCAAGGCCCAGATCGAGTTCCAGTCCCTCGATCTCTACACGGGAAAGGTCAGCACCGTGAAAAAGACGGTGCCCTTCCAACTGAAGGCCGCGTTACAGGTCAAAGGTGACCAAGTCGTCGTCAACACCCACTGAACCCGTACTGGCTCAGTTCACGCCTCGCAGGTCCAGGGTCATGGTGTGTTCATCTTCCTCGCTGCCCGTCACGCGAACCGGTATCCCCCAGTCCTGCTGGTAGAGGTGGCACGCCGCGTGATCGGGGATTTCCCCGCCGGGTTCGCCGTCACAGGCTGCCGCGCGAGCGGTGACGTGCAGGACGGCGTCGGTGATGTCTGGGTTCAACGTCAACGTTCGTGTCAGGCCCTGTTGCGCGCCGGATCCCTCGACGATGAATTCGGGAGGAGTCGCCGAGACCTTCAACTGCGTGGGATCGCCCCAGCGATCGTCCAGTTTCTGGCCGGTCGGGGCTGAGAACCGAGAGACGATCTCCAGCGTGTCCCCCGCCAGCAAGGACGGCGGACGCTGCGTCTGAGACGCTCCTTCGTCGACCCTCTGGGCCTCCTTCGGGATCGGGAGCCGAACGACTTGGTGCGCGTTGGCCTCGACCACGAGCAACAACGGATCGTTGCCTTCTCCGCGGTCTTCGAGCAGAACATCGGACGGTTCCGCGAGGTCGCGGGCCAAGGTCGTCAGTTCTTTCGCTACGGGATCCCAACGGCGGACCGCGCCGTTGTAGGTGTCAGCAATGGCCACGGACTGGTCGGGCAGAACCGCGACTCCCAGACAGTGCTGCAACCGGGCTTCCTCGGACGAACCATCGCGGAAGCCGAAGTCGAACAGTCCTTGTCCCACGACCGAGGTCACGTTGGGTCCGCCCTCGTCGAAGGCGATCTTCCGCACGGCCGACGTCTCGGAATCGGCGACCCATACGGTTCCGTCCGGCGCCTGCGCCAGGCCGGAGGACTGCGCGAACCACGCGTCGGCGGCGGAACCGTCGAGGAGGCCTTCTGCACCGGTTCCGGCCAGCACCTGGACGGTTCCCGTCACGGGGTCGAAGGAGAAGATCTGGTGGGTGCCGGCCATGGCGATGACGAACGCTTCGATGGCATCCGACCAGAGAATGTCCCACGGTGAGGACAGCGAAACAGTCAGGGGGTCGGCCGCAGGGTCGATGACATTGGGGTCGCCGGTGCGAGCACCCTCGGCGTCGAGCAACCTTTGGACACCGTTGCCGGCGACAGTCGAGACCTTGCCGGAGCCGAGCTCGATTCCGCGCAGACGGTGGTTGACGGAATCGGCCACCACGACTTCGTACCCAACGCTTTCACGAAGCTTTTCCGGAACGATCGCGAGGCCCTGTGGTTCGTTGAACCGGGCGTCGTCCGAGCTTCCGTCCTGATAACCCTTGACGTTGCCGCCCCAAGTCCGCAGGACCTTCTCGAGGGACGAATCGAGCTCGACCACGCGGTGCCGGCCGGTGTCCGTCACCAGGTAGGTCTGGTCCTCGGCGTCCGGCGACCTCAGCTCGGCCGGGAGAGCATTGATCTTCCCGGGAAACGACAGCACGCCCTCTTGCTTGGGTCGCGGAACATAGGGGCCGCTCCCCCGGTGCAGTGTGCCTTTGGCCTCGTGTTCCTCGGCGAGCTCGTGAACCAGCGACACCAGCCCTTGAACGTGTCCCTCGCCGGAAAGGTGCGCGACGACATAGCCCTCCGGGTCCACGACGACGAGGGTCGGCCATGCTCGCGCCGTGTAGGCCTGCCACGTGCCCAGTTCTGGGTCGTCCAGAACCGGGTGGCGCAGGTCGTAACGGTCCACGGCTGCGGCGAGCGCCTCAGGATCGGCCTCATGTTCAAACTTCGGGGAATGGACTCCCACTGTGACGAGGATGTCCGAGAACTCGTCCTCGAGCGGACGCAGTTCGTCCAGAACGTGGAGGCAGTTGATGCAGCAGAAGGACCAGAAGTCGAGGATGACGATCTTTCCGCGGAGGTCGGACCACGTCAGTTCTTTCCCACCGGTGTTCAGCCAATTGCGGCCGGTCAGCTCCGAGGCGCGTACACGGGGCGCGCGTTCAACCATCGAATCCTCATTTCTGTGTGGGCGCGGCCCGCTGGGGCCGACTGCGCGGATGCTTGCGGAAAGAGTAACAACCGGCGGGACGGAGATGTTCCTTGTGTCGCCGTCGCGTCATTCACCTGTGTGCAGACGTCATATTCGAACACATCAGGGTTCATTGTGGATGGAACTAGCGACGATCTCTCGACGAGGAAGTGCCGTCTTCGTTGAGGCGTTCGAACATCTCGTTGTACGCCTCCAGTTCGGCGTCGCCATCCCGGTCGGCCTGGCGGTCGATGCGTTTGGCCAGGCGACCGTCGGCAATGGACCACTGCACACCAACGACCACGGCGATCAACATGGTCGGGATCTCGCCCATACCCCACATGATCGAACCGCCGAGCTTCTGGTCCCCGAGCGCGGAGAGGCCCCACGGACGCCCGACATTGCCGAACCACGAAGCCTGCAACAGCGCATTGGAGCTCATCAGCGCGATACCCACGAAAGCGTGATATCCCAAGGTCGCGATGAGGACGACGAGGCGAATCGCGTACTGCGGACGACGCGGGATCGGATCGATTCCGATCAGAACCAAGAGGAACATGTACCCGGTCATCAGGAAGTGGGCCATCATGAATTCGTGGCCCACGTGGAAACGCAGGGCGACCCCGAACAAGGGGGTGAAGTAGAAGATCACGATCGATCCCGCGAAGTTCACGGCCGCAACGATCGGGTTGGTGACAATCTTCGCCCAGGTCGAATGCGTGAACCACAGGATCCACTCGCGCGGCCCGCGAGTACCGTCCTGTCGCGGTTCCAACGCTCTCAGGAACAAGGTCACTGGGGCCCCCAGCACCAGGAAGATCGGGATGATCATCGTCAGCAGCATGTGCTCGACCATGTGCGCGGAGAAGAGAACCCGCGAGTAGACGGGCAGTGAGCCCGACGTCGCGAAGGTCAGGAATGCGAGGCCCACGATCCAGGAGACCAGTCGCAACGGGTTCCAGTTGCCGCCTCGGGACCTGACTTTGAGAAAGGCCCAAGCGTAGAACCACACGGCCAGAACCGCGACGGCGACCCACAGCCAGTCCCAACGCCACGTGGTGAACCATGTGGCCGTCGTGGGTTCACCCGGCATTTCGTACCAGGTGATGATGCGTGCGGGGGACGCGTCAGGTTTCAGCTCCTCCGGAACGGGCGGTGCGCTCCGGGAGAGTGTCACGGCAACACCGGACACGGTTCCCATGATCACCAGCTCGGCCAGGATCACCTGCCAGATGCCGCGGAAGGCACTCACCGCCCCCGACTCGATCCGCGGAATCAGATACAGGCGGTGTGCGGCCCCGGCGATACCCAACAGGAGGGTGAGCACCGCCTTGGTCACGATCAGGGCCCCGTACGTGGTTCCGAGATCGGAGAGACCGTAAATGCGGATGTCGGCGTTGATGATTCCCGAGAACAGAACCATCACGAATCCGGCCAGTGCGACGGCCGAGTATCGCCTGAGCACGACCACGGCCATGGGGGCTCGGCGGTCACGTGCGCTGAGAGCGCCGCGTTTCTTCTGCGGTACCGTGCCCGTCCCGGCGTCGGGCCCTGAGAGCTGACGGGACAGGTAGGTCAGGACGACGAGGCCCCCGAACCACAGGCTCACACCCAACAGGTGAAGACCGAGCGAGTTGACGGCCCCCATGTGGTCGTCACCGCCCGAGGAGTGACCGCTGAGGGCAAGAGCCACGAGCGCGACCATGGACAGCCCGAGGGTCAGCAGAAGACCGAGCAATTGCCGCACCGCGAAGATCAAGGTGGTCACCACGGCCGCAACAACGATGATCGTCGTCTGCTCCTGGCCGCCCGCGATGCTCTGCATGTAGCTGAGCAACTGACTCGTGAAGGCCTTGTCGCTGCTCACGGCGGTTCCGGCGACATCGGCGTAGGAAAGAATCAGCACCGCAACTGCTGCGATGGTCCAGGTCATGGACGCGACGGCGCCGAAATTCAGCGCGGCAACGAACGGAGGGTACTCATCGGTCGCGGAAGCCTCTCTGTCCCGGATGCCCTGCGCTTCGTCCGCGGTGGCGTGGGCCAGGTCCTCGCTGGTGGAATACTCCGAATCGGCGATCATTCGGCCACTGCTTCGCCGGCGACCCGTGCTCTTTGCGTCGGCAGCGTAGCGGGGAATGAAGAACACCGTGAACACCAGCGCACCCATGGTCGCTGCCATGGAGATGTTGTGGATCGACGTCGCGACAGGCAGAGCCCACCGTACGAATGGCCCGGGGTCGTTCAGGCTCGTTCCTGCCGCGGTACCCGAGAGAATCAGCGACACGACGAGGAACACGAGGGTCGCGCCCGGCACCACGAGCAACCACGGGCGGTGGAGTCCTCTCGCGAGTCCCTGTGGTACCTCCCGCCTCGGCGCGGTTTTCCGACCGCCGGCCTTCGGCTTGCTGCTCGTCATCAAATCCTCGGTTCGAAAAGTGGGTGAAGTCGTTGCCTTGCCCCTCCCTCCGGGGCAGGGACAAGGCAGTTTCGAGCGCTACGTCTCGAAAAGGAAGTCCCCGATGAATCCGCTCTGGTCGCATCCCGGAGGAATCGCGAAGACTGCGGAACCGATGGGGACGGTCCACGTGTTGAGCATGTCCAGTTCGGCCAGTCGTTCCTGGATGGGCACGAATTGTTTGACCGGGTCAGCCTGGTAGGACGCGAAGATGAGCCCTGTTCGGCTCACCCCACCCTCGGACGATCCGGACTGGGACAACCCGGACGCATTCGAGACCGGCAGGTCATAATTGTACGGCCGTCTCAGGATGCGTTCGACCGGACTTTGGGCCGTCGCCCGGCGAACGTGCGCGTAATCCGCGACCACGGGGAAACCCACCGGGGTCTTGGCCGTCAGGTCCACCGGGTCGGTCTCCTTCGTGCCGGTCAGGGGTGCGCCGTTGGAAAGTTTTCTTCCGACGGCGTCCTCCCGCCCAGGATTGTCGACTTCGTCCCACGTGTCCAGGTTCATGTGTATTCGCCGGATCACCAGCGAGGTTCCACCCTCGATCCAGGGTTCCAGTCCGTCCGCCGATCCGTAGACGACGTCGTCCATGCTCGAGTCCTCGGTGCTGGGGTTGATCGTTCCGTCGACCTGACCGAAGAGATTCCGCATGGTAGTCCCCTTCTTCAGGGATCCCGCCGCATTGCGAAAACCTTCCTGGACCCAGTGGACTCGCCCGAAGCTGCGGATTTCCTTGAGCAGCATGCGCTGGGCGTGCGCCAACGTCATTCTGTCGTCGCAGCAGATCTGCAGAAGAAGATCGGCCGGCCCGTATTCGTCGGTCAGCCGGTCGATCTTGTCAAAAGCCGGAAGCGGTTTGAGCCAGGACGGTTTGGCCCCGGGATTGGCCAGGTCGAAGATTTTTTCCCCGAACCCGAAGGTAATCGTGAGATTGGCAGAGATGCTCGCCAATTCGGGTTCCTGGTCGTTGATCGGCCCTTTCCCGGACGTCAGAGACGCGGCGTCGTCGGTGAGGATCCGAAGCATGCGCCGGACGTCCGACGACGTCGTCCCCTCCCTGAGACGAAGCCCGATGAAGTTGCCGTACGCGGGAGCCGGCGTCGCGACGCCGGCCTGACGCTTGCCGTGGAACGCCACAGTCGAGGCCGCAAGCGAGGTACCTCCCGAAGCGGCCTGGGGGTTTCCTGAGTCGTCCGAGGCGTCCGAAGAGCCGTGGTGGCCGCCGCGGCGGGCGAGCGAGACGCTCGCCCCCCCCGCGGCCCCCCCCGCTGCACTCGCCCCGCCGCCGCGCAGCTTACAACCGCGCCCCCACCCCCCGCAGGGAGCCCGCTCCTTCGTGCTGTCGATCATGGGCTCGTTCCCCTACGATGAGCAGCTGGGCAGCTTGCTCGAACTCTCGCTCATTTCGCCCATATCGTGGTCGGAGTGCTCACCCATGTCGTGACTGGAATGCTCACTCATGTCGTGACCGGAGTGATCGTCCGGAGCCTGGCTCGAGTCCTGTCCGGCCGACGATCCGGATCCTTCCGCCGGATCGTAGTTCTCCTTCGCACCGCTGTAATCCCGGATCGGGGCATCGATGTCCATGCTCTTCCCGTCCGCGGTCTTTACGGTGACCTTGATGCTGTCGCCAGCAAGCAAGGAGCACTTCAGATCCATGAGCATGATGTGGTTGCCCCCGGGCTTGAGCTCGATCGACTTGCCCTTACCGATCGTGAACCCGTCTTCCTTCTCCTTCATGGACGAAGCCCCGGTCTTCGGGTCGGTCACGGTTTCGTGCAGCTGGGTCTTGCCGGCCGCCTTCGTCTCGGCGGACACCACAGTGACGTCGTGGTCGGACGTGTTCTCCAGCGTCCCGAACACCGCAGTCATGCCGGAATCAGCCGCCTTGGCCCAGGGATCCTTGACGGACAGCCCGGCCCCGGAGCCCTTCGCTTCGGAGGAGGCCGATGCCGAACTCGTGCTGCTGGCGTCCTGAGAGCCCCCGCATCCGGTGAGGGCCAGGGTCGCGCTGGCGGCGAGAACAGCGGGCGCCAGGAGAATGCGTGTCTTCTTGAAAATCGACATTGTTCCTACCGCCCTTCGTCGTTCTTCTTCGCGCGGACCCGTGCGATCAGGAGCGCAACGACGGCCAGCACGCCCACGGCGATGACCGCGCCGATGAGGGCGCTCACCCACACGGGAAGTCCGGAATCCTTGGTCTCCGAATCGCTCGAGCCGGCATCCGAAGAATCGGAACCACCGCTCGAATCGGAAGAAGCCTCGTTGCTGGGCTTCGCCTGGTCGCCGGAGCCTCCGTCGCCCACGGTGAAGTTGTAGACACCTTCGATCGGGTGGCCGTCCTGGGAGACAACACGCCAGGCCACCTTGTAGGTCTCGTTATCGGCGTCCGACGAGATCTTCTGGGTGACGTCCTTCCCCTCGACGGTCGTCTCTCCGTTGCTCACGGTCTTGCCGTGCGAATCCGTGACAACGACCTTGTTGCCGTTGTCGACCTGGGTGATGTTCCCGGAGAAGGTCAGGGTGACGTGATCCGGGGCTGTGCTGACCGAGGTGTCCTGGGCGGGATCGGACTGCACGAGCTGGTCGTGGGCCTGGGCGGCCGTGGGGCTCATCAGGAGCGCGAAGGCCGCCAGGGCGATCATGGTGGGAATGGTCATGGCGCGTCGGAGCGCCACGGCACGGGTCGTTGTCTTTTTCTTGATGGGTTCGGCAATAGCCATGGTCTTCTCTCTTGTGTCGCTGAGTGCTCCGGGCACGGCAGGGCTCAGCGCCCCCGGCAGGACCCGGAGTGATTGGTTTCAGACGGAAGCGAGGAGAGAAGGCGGACCGCGCAGAGGCACCGGTCCGGCGTAGGCCTTCCTGACGAGCACACGGACCGTGCGACCGACCGGCAGCGGCCGGAAGACCGGAGCGATTGACTTCGCTCGGGGAATCGAGGAAACGACTCGGTCCAGGCCGAGGCGGATGGCTTGTGACAGCGCCGCCAGTGCGGCATCGCCCCGGCGTATCGCGAGGTAGGTCAGCCAGGCCGCCGCGAGGTGTGTCGTCACCATGGTGAAGGACATCCCGGGCGCGTGCCCACTGACGGTCGCTGTCAGGGACCCGGTGCCGTGCATCATGTGATGACTGTGCGCGGGCATCGCTTCCCCGCCGGTGGGCGCCATGACGACGCCGTGGCCCGTCTGCGCGAAGAGCCAGTGGAGGATCCCCTGGGAAGAGACGACGCTCAGGATCGTGGAGAAGGCCGAACGCCGGACTCCACACAGGAGTACGCACGCCAGGCCGGACAGCGCCCAGCACACGGCGACGAGTGACGCCGGTGGGACGTGCCCCATCGCGAGAACGTGTGAGACCACGCCGGAAAAAGTGGAGATGGTAGCCAGGGACCAGCCCCGGACGAGACGCGGGATACGGTGCGACGCAGCGCGAGAAGCCACAACGTCCACCCCCTGAGCCCCTCCGTGCGAGGCAGTCGACCGGGACGACGCGGTCGCGTCGCCCCGACTAGTCTACCAACGGTTCAGTTCATCCCGACCTGCCTGTCAGCGCAATCACTCGGCTCACACGGACGAGGCCCGACCCCTGAAAAGAGAAAGGCCCCGCATCCCTGGTGAGGGATGCGGGGCCTTCAAGCGTCTGCAGTCGGATGACTACTTCTTGGCAACAGCTGCCTTCAGCTTGGAACCAGCGCTCAGCTTGACTCCGTGGCCGGCGGGGATCTTGATGGCCTCGCCGGTCTGGGGGTTACGACCGGTGCGTGCTGCACGATCGGTGCGCTCCACGGACAACCAACCGGGAATGGTGATCTTCTCGCCCTTGGAAACCGAGGATTCGAAAACCTGGAAAACAGCATCCAGAACGCCGTTGACGGCGGCCTGGCTCATGCCCGACTTCTCGGCAACCTCGGAAACGAGTTCGCTACGGTTCTTAGCCATATCTGTGTCCCTCCTGAGACTTGAATTTTCTTGGCTCCAGCCGACTATACCGGCCTACACCCGAAAAATTACCAGCTTGACTTGGTAATTCCCGGCAATTCGCCCCGATGCGCCATCTGGCGGAAGCGGACGCGGGAGATACCGAACTTCTGGAAGGTACCGCGCGGACGACCATCGATCTGATCGCGGTTACGGATACGGATGGGGGAAGCATTGCGGGGAAGCTTCTGCAGACCCAGGCGGGCCTCCTCGCGCTCCTCCGGGGTTGCGTTCTCGTCCACAAGGGTCTTCTTGAGGGCGGCACGCTTTTCCGCGTAGCGCTCAACGATGACCTTGCGCTGCTCGTTACGAGCGATCTTGGACTTCTTGGCCATAGCTCTTAGCGCTCCTCTCGGAAATCGACGTGCTTGCGGACGACCGGGTCGTACTTCTTCATGACCAGGCGGTCCGGGTTGTTGCGGCGGTTCTTGCGGGTCACGTAGGTGTAACCGGTGCCGGCGGTGGACTTGAGCTTGATGATCGGACGAACGTCCTTGGTATTCGATGCCATGCTTAAATCTTCTCCCCGCGTGCAAGGATGTCGGCTACGACGGCGTCGATCCCGCGGCTGTCGATGACCTTGATGCCCTTGGCGGACACGTTCAGCGTGACATTGCGGCGAAGGGACGGGACCCAGTAGCGCTTCTTCTGAATGTTCGGATCGAACCGACGCTTGGTGCGGCGGTGCGAGTGCGAAATGCTGTGTCCAAAGCCGGGAACAGCTCCGGTCACCTGGCAGACGGCTGCCATAGTTTCTCCTCCAAATGTTGACACGATGACGGTGCGCAGTTGTGGCTTCCACGAGGGCTGCCTTCCGAGCGCTCCGTCACCTACTTAGAGCACCGGGTTATTCGCCGGGACAGAGTGTGGAACAGGCGCCTGCGTGAGATTTTCAGGCCCTGCCCCCGCCGCGGGATAACGGTGAAGCTTTATTCGGTGCCGAGAGGTGGACTCACCACTACGACAGCGTTAAATACTATGGAATTGGCGCACCAATCGCAACCTGCGGTCCGCGGAACATGGCCTTAATCACCGGATTCTGACGCCGCGCCCGGCTCGGATTCGGTCACCGTCATGCTCTGCAATTCCGGGTATCTGGGTGACATCGAGTCCCCCGACGACGTTCCTCGCAGCCTCCGCCCGACCCAGGGAAGAGCGAATTCTCGGACCCATTCGACGTTCGCTCTGGTGGTCTGGACGCGCGAAACCTGTCGCATCTGCGGCAAGGGCTCCAGCCCCAGGTCCACCGCCGGAGTCACCTCGAGGGCCTCCAGGACCTTGCCCGCCAGTTTCCTGTGACCGCGGGTGTTCATGTGCAGGCGGTCCGGAGCCCAATACCGGGAGTCTGAGAATTCCTTGCTCATGCGCCAGTAGTCGACCAGGATCAGCCCATGACGATCCACGATTTCCCGGAGCAACTCGTTGTATATTGCGGCGCGCCCACGGGTGCCCTTGAAGACTCCGTAGAAGTTCTTGGCATCGAATCCGGTGAACGTCAGCACGTGCGCGCCGCTCGAACGCAACCTTGAGATGGCGTCCTCATAGCCGACCATCATGTCGTCGATGTCCACGCTGGGCCGCAGAATGTCATTGCCGCCCGCGTAGATGCTCACGAGGGTCGGCTCGAGCGCGAGGGCGGCATCGATCTGCTCATCCAGGATCGGCGCCATGGTGCGCCCCCTGATGGCGAGGTTCGCGTACGTCGTCCGGGGGAAGCGGAGCGTAAGCTGTTCGGCCACCCGGTCGGCCCACCCACGGACGCCGTTGGGACGGTCGGCGTCGACGTCCCCGACGCCTTCGGTGAAGGAGTCGCCGACGGCCACGTACCGAATGGGGGCCCTTTCTGTGCGGTCCTCGGACCCCTCCCGGTTGGCGTCGGACATAATTCTCCCTACGATGCGGCCTACGTTGTTTCCGGACCTTTCCTCATGTCGGAAAGCCCCTCGTCATTGACGTTATGCCTGCGTGCAACGCATCGCAATACGGACGGTTCCGACGCCGTCGGGATCAGGACTCGGCGTGGCCCGCCTTCCAATAGCCCATGAAGGAGATGCTCGACTTCGGGATTCCGGCTTCGTTGGCGCAGACGCGCCGGGCCGCGCGCACGACCGAGGCCTCCCCGGCGAGATATACGTATGTGCTTCCGGGGTGGTCGGCCGTCTGCCACACGAATTCCTCCGCGGGGAGCCTGACCCCGAGAGGACTGTCGGCGTCCTCCTCCTTGGGCTCGAGCTCCAGGATTTCGCGCAGGGCCTGAAGAGTCAGTGCCCCACGGACGCGGTTTTCTCCCCGCTCCAGCCAGTGGAGTTCGACGTCGCTGTTCTCACGTGCGCGAGACAGAAGCGGCTCGGCGTGCTCGACCAAATCGCCGTTGCCTTCCGGAACTTCGAGCAGAAAACGGGCTTTGCAGCCCGTGGGGAGAGTGCGCAGAACCGACATGGCCGCGGGAACGGCCGTTTCGTCCGCGCACACGATGACGGTATCGGCCTGCTCCGGCTTCCACATGGCCCAGAGCTGCCCGTCCCGGGGCGGACCGATGAAGCTCAGGCCGTCTCCGACCCGAGCGGACGAGGCCCACGACGCTCCGGGCCCCATGGCCGGCGGTTGGCCCTCTTCGCCCGCGCCCTCGGGGGGATGAAGGACGAAGTCGACATCGATTTCCACACCGTTCTTGCCCTCGGCCGAGATCCAGGGTCGCGAATCCCGCAACGTATAGGTTCGAATCCACCCACCGCGCTCCTCGGGCGACGCCGCGAACCACTCTTTCCGCCACGCGTCGTGAAGATCCGGAACCACGGGGTCCGTGCGGTCCGGGTGCGGGATAAAGAGCTTGATGTACGAGTCCAGGACCTGCTCGTTGCCGTCGCCGGCGGGAGCCGCGAGCCGGCTCAGTTGCTCGGAGGCCAGGCTGATTCGCACGAAGTCGCGGCTCAGCTTCTTCGCGGAGGTGACCTCCACTTGGAAGAGCTCCATGGGAATTCTGCTCACGACATTTCCTTCCTTGGGCTGGGGACGACGACGGGTGAGCCGCTCGCATCCGGTGACACGACGGCGTCAAGGCCGAAGACCTCCGCCAGGTTGTCCCGGGTGAGGACCTCTGACGGCGCACCGGACATCATGATCTGCCCCTCCTTCATGGCCACCAGGTGATCCGCACACCGCGCGGCGAGATTGAGTTCGTGGAGGACGAGCAGCATGGTCGTGCCGCGCGACCGGTTGAGACGGACCACCAAGTCCAACAGGTCCACCTGGTGAGCGAGGTCCAGGTACGTGGTCGGCTCGTCGAGGAGCAACACGTCAGTTTCCTGGGCCAGTGACATCGCGATCCAGACGCGTTGACGCTGACCACCCGAGAGCTCGGCCACCGGCTGGTCGGCCAGTTGCTCGGTGTGCGTCGCCTCGAGTGCCCAGGCGACGGCGGCGTCGTCCTCGCGCGACGCCTTGGAGAACATTCCCTGATAGGGATATCTCCCGCGAGAGACCAGATCCGCGACCGTGATGCCGTCCGGGGCGATCGGGTGCTGAGGTAGGAGGCCGACCCTCCGGGCGAAGTCGCGGGAACCGTATTTGGAGACGTCCTTCGAGTCCAGGCGGACTCGACCGCCCGCAGGCTTGAGCAGCCTCGAGAAGCCGCGCAGGAGCGTGGACTTGCCGCACCCATTGGGACCAATGATCGCGGTCACCTGCCCCGAGGGAACCTCGAAGTCCAAGTTCTCGACGATGTTCCTGCCCCCGTAATTCAGGGTCAGGGATTCGGCGCACAGGCGGAGGCTCTGGGCCGGTTTGGACGTACTGGTCATGATGGGAGCCTGGGTCGCGGTCATGGGATCAAGACCTCTCTTTCTGGGCTGCGGCGACAAGCCAGAGCAGGATGGGCGCACCCACGATGCCTGTCACGACGCCGACGGGGAGTCGACCGCCCGGAATCAAGTTGGCGGCCACGAAGTCTGCGAGCACCACGATGATCGCGCCAATCAGCGCGGACGCGGTGAGGGAATGCTTGCCGCCAACGCATTTCCGGGCGATCGGACCGGACACGAAAGCGACGAAAGTGATGGGACCCGTCATGGCGACGGCGAAGGCCACGAGCAGGACGGCCAGGACGACGTAGAGCCACCGGGTGCTCGCCACAGGGACGCCCAAGCCCGACGCCATCTCGTCCCCCACTTCGAGCGCATGGAGGTTCCTGGAAAACAGCGCGATCAGCGGCAGCACGATCACCAGGACGAGACCGAGGACGGAGATCCGTTGCCAGGAGGATGATCCGAGGGACCCGGTCAACCAGATCGCGGCGTCGGCGGCCTTGTAGATGTTGACTCGGGACAGCAGATAATTGGTCAGGGCGACGGCCAGAACGGAAATTCCCAGACCGATCAGGATGAACCTGTTTCCGACCATGCTCTCCCGCTGCACCGAAAGCCCGAAGATCACCGCAACACATGCGACGGCTCCGATGAGGCCGCCTGCCGCCATGCCCGTTCCGGCAGCGCCGAACATGGAGACGGCCACCACGGCCCCGAGGCTCGCCGAGGTGTTGATCCCAATGATGTCCGGGCTAGCGAGCGGGTTGCGGAGGAGGAGCTGGAAGACCGCGCCGGAGCAACCGAAGGCCAAGCCCGCCAGAGTTCCGAGGACGGCGTGAGGCAGTTTGTCCTGCAAGACGATGAATTTCGCGCCGGCCGCCCCAGGAATGGAGTGACCGGCAAGAATCGAGAAGAAGTCGGGGATCGCGACCGTGTAGGTTCCGAGAAGAACGCGGATCGCGAAGACCCCCACCAGCCCGATGGCGAGGGCGACGACAATGGCCACCGGACGAACGCTCCTCCGCCGACGCAGGAATCCGACCTCGCGTCGGACGGCTTCTGCCGCCGGGGCATCCGGTCGCTGATCGGTTGCGGTGCTCACAAGTTCACCGCCTTCCGGGTACGGATGAGGTAGATGAAGATCGGGACGCCGACGATCGCCATGGTCACGCCGACCTCGATCTCCGTGGGAGGCAGGAGCACACGCCCGACCACGTCGGCCCACAGCAGGATCACGGGGCCGGCCCCAAGACTGAGCGGCATGATCCACCGGTAGTCGGGCCCGAGGACGGCACGCAGAGCATGAGGAATCATGAGGCCGAGAAATGCGATCGGTCCGGCCAGAGCGACGGCCGCGCCGCAAAGGAGGGTGATGCCCACGAAGATCACGAATCTCTTGAGGGCAACCTTTTCTCCGAGAGACTGAGCCATATCGTCGCCCAGGGCGAAGTTGTTGATCGAGGAAGCGAGACCCACCGTCAGCACGACGCCGATAACAACCAGTGGCAGAACGGACACGAGATCCCCGTAGGTCGAACGGGACAGCGAACCGATCTGCCAGTGGCGGAACTCGTCGAGAGTGTCCTGGCCCTGCAGGATCATGGCGTTGGTGATGGACATCGCTCCCGCGCTGAATGCGGCCCCGACCAGGGCGAGCTTGACCGGCGTCGCCCCTGATCGCCCGATGCTTGCGATCGAGTACACCAGAACGGCTGCGAGGGCGGCACCGATGACAGCCCACACCGCGTAGGTTCCGGCGCCGGAGGCGCCGACGGTCGCGATACCGACCACGACCAAGCAGGTCGCACCGGAATTGATACCGAGAATCGCCGGATCACCGAGGGGGTTCCTGGTGACACCCTGCATCGCCGCACCGGCGGCGGCGAGCACCGCGCCGATCACGATTCCGATGACCGTGCGGCTCAGGCGGTTGGCCATGAGGACGGATTCGGAGGAACCTGCATCCGGGTGCAAGAGGGCGCGTCCAGCGGTGACCGGGTCGACCGGTTTGGACCCGATGAGCAGGGACCCGATTACGGCGACGACGAAGAGTGCAAGCACGCCGACCAGGACCAATCCCCTCCGGGACCGGCGCCTGACCGGCGTACTCTGCCGAACGGATTCGACGGCTACGGACATCAACCCTCGGAACTACTTCTTGCCGTTCGACACGGCGTCGGCAATCTTGTCGATGAAGTCGGTGTTGTCCACCAACCATTCGATACCCAAGGGGGTATTTCCCATGCCGAGCCCGTTCTTCTGGTCGTAGTCCAGAACTGCCGCGTCCTTCGCGATCGCGGGGATCTGCTTGAGGACGTCGTTGGACTTGATCTTCTCGACGTCGTCCTTGGACTCGACCCAGGAGTAGATCATGTCGGAGGTCAGCTCGGAGGCGCGTTCGTTGGACCACGTTCCGTAAAAGGTGTCGGCCTTGACGGACTCGGCGGCCTCCGAGTTCTTCATGCCGAGGCTCTCGAGGAAGTTCACCCGCCCGTCACCCTGGGTGTACACGGAGATGGTCGGCTGGGCCTCGGAGACGGACAGGTTCGAAGCGACGAACGTGGCGTCCTTGATCTGACTGTGCTTTTCGCCGGCCTCGCTCAACTTGGACTCGACCTTCTTAACGACGTCATCGGCTGTGGACGAGCGGCCGAGGGCCTTGCCGATGGTCCTGGTCGAGTCCTGCCACGGAACCGCCCAGCCGTCCTTGTGGTCCTTGGAGTAGACCACGACGGGAGCGATCTCCTTGAGCTTGTCGAAGGTTTCCTGGTCCATGCTGCCGACCGCTGCGAGGATCAGGTCCGGGGAGAGCTTGGCAATCTCCTCGAAATTGGTCCCATCGGTCTCCGAGAACCGGGTCGGCTGATCGCCGCCGAGCTCCTTGACCTTGTCATCGAACCAGTCGGTCGAATGGTTCTTGTTCTCGCCCCACCCGACGTACCCGGAACCGATGGGGATGACGCCCAGCGAGAGCGCGATCTCTGCGTTGATCCAGCCGAGACCAACGACCTTCTTCGGCTCGGAGTCGATCTTCGTCTCGCCGAACTGGGATTCAAGGGTCACGGGGAACGCATCGGGATCTGCCGACGAGCTGCCGCCGGCCGCGGACGAATCCTTTCCGTCATTGGAGCCCGTCGAGCATCCGGCCAGGGCGAGCGCCGCGGCGGACGCGGCGGCTGCTTTCAAGAAGGTGCCACGGGAAATGGAAACCATAATGTGATGTATCTCCTAAAAGGGTGGGGCTGCGGCAGATCGGGGGAATCGATCGCCTGTCCCCCTGGGGTGCGGGTGTTCGTGACCGTCGGGTGCGAACTCGCCCCCAACATAAGGCAAGCCTCATCATACTATGGCCCCGCCCGAATTAGGACAGTCATTTGTGAGTGAATCCATGCCATCAGTCGTGACGGCCCCGTCCTCGCCGCAGGTACGCGGGGAATCCCGAGCACGGCCACGAGGCTCGCGGTGAGGAAATCATCTGAAATGATGGCTTCATGACTTTCTCTCGACGCTCCACACCGCTGGGCTCTTCCGTTTTCCCCTCTGACTGGGCTCCCACCGCGGTGGTCTTCGACTGCGACGGCGTCCTCATGGACACGGAGAAATCGTGGGTCACCACTATCGCCCGCGTGAGCCATGACCTGGGTCTGGCGAGCCCCGAGCATCTCGCCGACCGGCTGACCGCCCTTCCGGCCGCGACCATCGCCGAAGCCCTGGCGGCCGAGGAGCTGCCCAAGAACGCCCCGAAAGCGGAGATCGAGGGGCGCGGTCAGGAAATCCTGTCGATGCTCTCCGACCTGGACGTTCAACGCATCGAGCGAGGCGTCGACCTCATCCCCGGCGCCATGGACCTGGTCCGCGAGTTCTCAGAGGCCCTGCCGGTCGGCGTCGCGTCGAATTCGACGCGAATGATCCTCGACGCCAAATTGGAGACCACAGGATTCAAGAAGTATCTCGGGACGTGGGTTTCCTGCGACGACGTCGCCCAGGGAAAGCCCGAGCCGGACATGTACATCCAGGCTGTCGACAACCTGGGAGGCGCGTGCGACCGGGCACTGACCTTCGAGGACTCCGCGCCGGGTGCCGCGGCGGCCGTGGCAGCCGGGACGAGAGTCACGGTGCTCGCGGAGGATGTCGAATCCGCACCTCCGGCCCACTTCGCGGTCTCGAGCTTCGAGGACCCCGAATTCCGCCAGATGGTCCGCGCCTGGCTCGGGACCGGATCCTAGAGGCTCCGCTCTTCGGGCAGCGTCGGGACATGGTGGGTGCACGACGCAAGGCAACACCCGGCGTTGCGGGGCTCGCACTTCCTCGCATCACCGGGTGTTGCCTAGTCAGGTTATCCAACGGAGCTGACAGTTCGGTGCATTGGGCCTGAACCTATCCTGAAAATTGCTGATCTCCGACGTATCCACAGGCCGTTCCACGCGGCGCTCGGGGCGCCTACCATGGAAGAAGCAGTCGAGCCCGAGCACGAGGTGCCACGGGGCCTGAGGGGAGGCACGGAATGAGCAGCACCAGAGGCGCCGGCGGAATGCATGCCGGCGACGAGGAGCCACCCGCCTACGGGATCAGGGTCAACGGCCCCGATGGTCCTGGCGCGGACCACGAGACCTCTGGTTCCCGTGGACCTGCCGCGAGCATGCACAATGGCTCGACCGCGCCCCACACCATTCGCCCACGCGCGAGCGCCTATCGCCGGATGGTCGGCGGACTTTCCTTCGCGAGTTGCATGCTGGGGATCCTGGTGGTCTTCGGACTCGCGGCGGCCGCGCACCCCCGGTGGGCCGTTCTCGGGGCCCTGCCCCTGTTGGTGGGGTCCGCCGGGCTGATATCGGTCCGCTGGCGGCTGGCCCCGGCCTTTCGGGATCGCGAAGGTCGGCAACAAGCCCGTCGCGGCACACGATGGTTCTGGCTCCCCGCGGGCTTGGTTGCGCTCAGCATCGTTTTCTTCGTGATCGGGTACATGGTTCCCCACTGGATGCACGGATCCAACGACGTCCTCGTGCGGAATCACGTCGTGATGTGGACCGAGTTGGGGTTCTTGTTCCTGCTCATGGCGAGCCTCGCCGCCGGCCTCGTCGCCCTCGGCCTGTGGAGCACTCCCGACGACGACGATGCGATCCTGCGCCGCACGGACTATGCCGAGCGCGACAGGCAGAAGCGGGGCGGATCGACCGGGGATCTCTACGATTCGGACTGGATCCAGGGACACGGCTGAGGACTCTCGGGCCACCCTGTATGGCCCCGAGCTGTGATCTGTACCAATATGGTTCCCATGGCAACCAGCGCATTCTTCGGTCTCGATGTCGGCACTTCCAGCACCAAAGCGGTCTTGGTGAGCCACGACGGTTCGGTCCTCGACTCCCGAACCCGGGAACACGAGGTCGAGCGTCTCGCTCACGGTGTCGTCCAGATGGACATGACCATCTGGTGGAAAGAATTTCAGGAACTCTACGGCGACCTGGTGCGCAGCAATTCCGTGCGGATCGAGGGCATCGGAGTTTCCGGGATGGGGCCCTGCATCGGCGTCGCGAGCGAAGGCCGACCCATCGCACCTGCTGCACTCTACGGCGTGGATTACCGGGCCCGGACCGAGATCGAGGAGCTCGCCGCGGAGCTGGGGCAGCTGGAACTCCTCAAGCGGTACGATTCGCAGCTCACGTCCCAGGCGGGCGGGCCCAAATTGCTGTGGTTCGCCAAGAGGTATCCGGAAGCATTCGCGAGGGGCGTCCGCTTCTATATGCCCTCGAGCTGGATCATCCAGCATCTCACCGGTGAATACGTTCTGGATCGTCATTCGGCGAGCCAGTGCACTCCTTTGTACGATCCCCAGACCCAGGAGTGGGACACCGACATGGCGGAGCGCCTCGCTCACGGCACCGAACTGCCGCGCCTCGGCTGGAGCAACGAGGTCTGCGCCCGGACGCAGGAACTCTCCGACCTGCCGGAGCTCGAGGCCGGCATACCGGTGATCTTCGGAAGCATCGACGCCTGGGCCGAACAGGAATCCGTGGGAGCGACCGAGATCGGCGAGTTGTTCCTGATGTACGGGACCACGCTGTTCCTCATCGCGAACTCCGGGGACAGGTTGCGGCACGCCTCGATGTGGGGAACCACCGGAACCCGCCGAGGCACCCGCAATCTCGCCGGCGGGCTCGCCACCTCCGGCGCGCTGACCCAGTGGTTCCGGGAAATCTCCGGGGTGCGCGAATACACGGCCCTCATCGAAGCGGCCGAACAGGTCGCCCCCGGGTCGGACGGCCTGCTGACCCTGCCCTACTTCGCCGGAGAGCGGACACCGATCCAGGACCCGGATGCGCGCGGCGTGATGATCGGACTCACCCTCGAGCACGGCCGGGGACACCTCTACAGGTCTCTCCTGGAGGCAACCGCCTTCGCCGTTCGGCACAACATCGAGGTCATGGAGAGGGCAGGCGCTTCCATCCACTCGATCACCGCCGCGGGCGGCGGTGTCGGTTCGGACCTGTGGCCGCAGATCGTTTCCGACGTCACCGGCCGGCCACAGCACATCCACCGCTACTCCGTGGGCGCGGCCTACGGGGATGCGTTCATGACCGCGGAGGCCCTCGGCGTCGTCGACGACCTGGATGAATGGAACCCCGTCGAAAAGACCATCGAGCCCCGCGAGACCCCTGTGTACGACGCGCTGTACGAGGACTACCGGAGCCTGTACGAGGCAACCGCAGAAATCCAGCACCACATGGCGGGGGTCGCCGAGAGAACCGGCCACACGCCCGACCAGCCGGAGCACATCACTTCCCCCAACATCACGACCGAGGAGCAAGCATGAGTGAGCAACCGTTCGCTGACAGGATCGCCGTCGTCACGGGCGCGGCAAGCGGTATCGGCGCGGCCATCGCCGAACACCTGGCCGCAAAGGGCGCACGGATCGCCGGAGTCGACGTCTCACCAGCACTCGAGGAAGCCCTCGGCTCTTTGCCGGGAAGCGGTCACCACGGCATTCGTGCAGACCTGTCCGATCCGGCAGAAGCCGGCAAGGTGGCCGACGACGTCGCCTCGAGCCTGGGGACACCGCAGATTCTCGTCAATTCCGCCGGGGTGGTCTTCCTTGATCCGGCCACCGAGCTCAGCGCCGGGGACTGGAAGAAGACCATCGACATCAACCTCAGCGGCTCCTTCTACATGGCCCAGGCCATCGGACGGCTCATGACGGACGCCGGGTACGGCCGCATCGTCAACCTCGCGTCCCAGGGCGCGGTGGTCGGGTTGGAGCAGCATGCCGCATACTGCGCTTCCAAGGCCGGCATTGTCGGCCTGACCAGGGTCCTCTCCCTCGAGTGGGCCCCGAAGGGAGTCACGGTCAACGCGGTCTCGCCGACCATCGTCGAAACTCCCCTCGGCAAGAAAGCATGGGCCGGGGAAAAGGGAGAGGCGGCCAAGCGGCAGATTCCCGCCGGCCGCTTCGCCCAGCCCGAGGAGGTCGCGGCCATGGTCGGGTACTTGGTGTCTGACGAGGCTGCCATGGTCACGGGCACCAATATGGTCATCGACGGCGGCTACACGAGCGTATGAACAGCCTGGACGGCTCGACCGCGATCGTCACGGGGGCGGGACGCGGCATAGGCCTCGCCATTGCGCGTCACCTGGCCTCGCGCGGCGCGTGCGTCGTCGGCGTCGGGTCCTCGCAGCAGGTCGAGGACTCCGTGGCCGACCTTCCCGGGAACGACCATGTGGCCGTGCGTGCCGACCTGTCGGACCCGAACGCCGCTCGCCATGTCATGGATCGGGTGGTCGCCGAGCGAGGAACGCCCCAGATTCTGGTGAACTCCGCGGGGATCTCCAGGGTCGGTCCGGCTGCGGAGGTTCCTTCCGAGGACTGGCGCGCCGTCATGGATGTGAACCTCGGCGGCACATTCTTCATGGCGCGTGAAGCCGCACGGGCCATGTTGGGGGTCGGGTACGGCCGCATCGTGAACCTGGGTTCCCAGGCGGGCGCCGTCGGGCTCGAGGACCACGCGACGTATTGTGCGTCGAAGGCCGCGGTAGCGGGACTGACCAGGGTTCTGGCCGCCGAATGGGGGCCGCACGGGATCACCGTCAACACCGTCTCCCCCACCATCGTCGCAACCGACATGGGCGCAATGGCCTGGTCCGGCGCAAAGGGCGACGAAGCCAGAAGCAAGATTCCCGCAGGGCGCTTCGCGGATCCGGAAGAGGTCGCGGCCATGGTCGGATACGTCGTATCCCCCGAAGCCGGAATGATCAACGGGGCGGACCTGCTGATCGACGGCGGCTACAGCAACGTCTGACCGCCTCTCAGGCCGTCTCCGGGTAGATCCGGTCGCGGTATTCGACGTATCGATCGAGGAGCCACGGCGTCGGGTCGGACGTGACCTCCTCGGTGTCCGCGGCCTCCCAGCGAGGAGGCTCGCTCGCGCCGGACAACGCCCACGCGGCTTGCCGAGCCGCTCCGAGGGCCACGAATTCCCGAGTTTCGGGCAGGAGCACTGGGCCCCCGATCACACCGGACAATATCTGTTGGAAGGCCCGTGACTGGGCGCCCCCTCCGATCAGGAGGACACGTTGAGCCCGGGTCCCGGTCTGTTGCTCGACCTTCCTCAGGCTCTCGGCCATGGAGCAAGCAAGCCCCTCGATCATCGCCCGGGCCATCGTCTCCCGTGAGAAGTCGGCACCGATGTCCAAGAACTGGCCCCTGGCCTCCGGGAGGTTGGGGGTCCGCTCGCCCGCGAAGTAGGGGACGAACACGGAACCGCCGGACCCGGGCTCGGCGGACAGCGCCATATCCGAGAGCTCCTCGTGGGAGACGCCCAGCAGGTCCGCGGCTTTGTCGAAGACCTGGGCCCCGTTGAGCGTGGTCGCCAACGGCAAGTACCGCCCGGACGCATCGGCGAACCCCGAGATGGATCCTGTCGCGTCCTGCGACGGAACGTCGCTGACCACGGCGACCACTCCCGAGGTCCCGATCGACATGCTGACGTCGCCCGGTCCCATACCGAGACCCAACGCGGCAGCGGCGTTGTCCCCCGTTCCCGGGGCGATCAGCGCACCCGTGGAGGTCTGCCCCACGGCCTGATTCGGCGAAGCCAGGCGGGGCAGCCCGACCGCGTGGCCGGCCGCCCATTCCACGACGTCGCTCAACCACTGTTTGGACTCGGGATCGTAGTACGCCGTCCCCGATGCCTCTCCGTGATCCGTCCAGAGTTCCCCGGAGGCGTTGAGGGTCCAGGTCAGGTAGTCGTGCGGCAACGCGATCCGGTGAATTCTTTCGACGTTCTGCGGCTCGTTCTCCCGTACCCACCGGACCTTGGTCGCGGTGTAGGAGGCCACCGGGACGCTACCGATGCGGCGTGCGGCCTCGGCGGGGCCGCCCAACCATTCGATCAGCTCCTCCGCCTGGGGCGCCGATCGGGTGTCGTTCCACAGGAGGGCGGGGCGGATCACGTCGTCGTTCTCGTCCAGGAGAACCATGCCGTGCTGCTGGCCGCCGACCGCCACCGCCGAAGCCCGGGGAAGAAGTTCTTCGGTCACCGTCCTGAGCGCGGCAACCCACTCCCTGGGGTCCACTTCCGTCCCGGCGGGGTGAGCGGCCCGGCGTTCCTCGACGACCTCTCCGGTGGCGGCGTCGACCAGCACCGCTTTGCAAGATTGCGTGGAGGAATCCACACCCACGACGTACGTACTCATGCCGAACGCTCCTTCACGACTCTTACTGGCACCACGAGTCCCCCGGCGCAGACCGATGGAACCCGCCGGGGACGCGCACATCCACGCTATATCAATCGGCCAGGAGCTTCTCCAGGGTCTTGAGGCTGCCGACCTCGTGCAATGACCGCAGGACCGCGACGTACTCCTCCGTGAACCGGGGCTGATCGACCAAGTCTCCGAAGAAGTCCTTGTCCCTCAGGAACGCGAGTTCGTCCTCCTTCTGGGCCTGGGCGGCGGCTCGGACCTTCTCCTCCGCATTGTCCACGATCGTGATCGGGTTGCCCTGCTCGTCGATGCCTTCGGCGTAGCGCGCCCAACTGGCCACGATGGCCGCCGCCATGCGCACCTCGCCGCCACTTCTCAAGTTGTCCTGCACCACCGGAATGAGCCACTTCGGTATGCGATCCGAGGACTCGGCACAGAGCCGGGGCACGGTGTCCTTGACGTACTTGTTGGTGAACCGGCTGATGAGCGTGCGGGCGTATTCGTCCACGTCGATTCCCTCCACGGGATCGAGTGTCGGTTTTGCCTCGCGCATCATGTAGGCCATGAGGAAGTCGGCGATCAGAGGGTTCGACACGGCTTCGTCCACCTTGTGGTATCCCGCGAGGTGGGCGAAATAGCACAGGCCCTGGTGCGAGGAATTCAGCATCCGGAGCTTGAGCTTTTCGTACGGCTCGACGTCGTCGACCATCTGGACCTCGACGTCTTCGTAGGGCGGACGACCGTTGACGAAATCGTCCTCCATGACCCACTGGATGAAGTCTTCGGTGACGACCGGCCAGCCGTCCTCGTATCCGAACTCGTCTCGGACGTACTGCCTGTCCTCGTCCGTGGTCGCCGGGGTGATCCGGTCGACCATAGAGTTCGGGAAGCTGACGTTCTCCTCGATCCAGGAGGCCAGCTCCGGGTCGACGGCCCGGGCATGAGCCGTGAAAACACGCTTGGCCATGTCACCGTTGGCCTGGATGTTGTCACAGCTCCGGACGGTGAACGGGGTGATGCCCCGTTCGCGGCGCACCTTCAGCGCCTGAGCGACCAGCCCGAAGACCGTACGCGGATGCTCCGGATCGGCCAGATCCGCGGCCACCAGCGGATTCTCGAGATCGTATTCGTGCGTGACCTGGTTGAAGTTGTATCCGCCCTCCGTCACGGTCAGGGACACGATCTTGATGTTCTCCTGGGCGAGGTACTCGACCGCGCCGGCCGGGTCTTCCGGGGCCCAGATGTAGTCAACGATCGATCCGATGACCCGGATGTCCTCATGTCCGTCCGGGAAACGGGCGACCAGGGTGTACAGGTAGTCCTGCTCGGCCAGGGTGTCACGCATGAATTTGTCATTGGGCAGAACACCCATGCCACAGATCGCGAAGTCCTTCGCCTCACCCTGCGACAAGAGTTCGTCCAAGTACCTCGCCTGGTGAGCACGGTGGAAACCACCGACCCCGAAGTGGACCACGCCGACGTCGAGCTCGCTGCGGTCGTACGACGGAACACGGAAGGTGCTGCCTTCGGGAAGTCGTGACGTCGCAGACCGTTCGATGTCCTGGAGCGTCGAATTCTTGAGTCTGACCATGATGTCGGCCTTTCGGTAGGCTGCGATCTGTTCCGACCGCTGGACGTCGTTCCGATGAATCGGAATGGAATTACAAGGATTTGCCGAGCAGTTCCAAGATCATCGCCATCGAAATGGCTCCTGGGTCCGGGTGACCAACCGACTTCTCCGCCAGGGGCCGTGCCCTTCCCTTCTGCGGCCGGAGTTCGGAGGTCTTCTCCGCGCTCTCCTTGGCATCCGCGACGGCGGCCGCCCATGCCTCGTGCAATGAACCACCGTGTGCCTCGAGGCTGTCCGCAAAAGGAAGCAACGCGTCCAAAAGGGTCTTGTCACCGACCGAGGCACCACCGAGGGTGACCATGGAGTCCGCGAAGGCCCTGACGGCACGAATGAGGTCGGCGTCCGCGAAGTCCTCCGCGGCGTCGTCGATCGTGTTCGCCGCCGCCTCCAACGACGCTCCCCACAGCACACCCGACGTGCCACCGGCCTGCATGGCCCAGGAACGTCCCGCAGACTTCACGAGCGACGCCGGACCTGCCTTCTCCGGCGACTCCTCGATGGCGTTCAGGGCCGCATCGCTCCCCCGGACCATGCCGCGCCCGTGGTCGCCGTCTCCCGCGTAGGCATCGATCTCCCCGAGGTACGCCTCCTGCTCGTGCATCAGGTCGGCCACGGCCGAGGCCGCGGTTCTGACGCGCTGGGCAATCTCGAGCGCTCTGGCGCTGGCCTCCACGAGGGAGTCCTCGTCCACGGCAGTCGTTTTGCCTTCGTACGTCTCGTCGATGGTTCCCAGCGGGGCACCCTGCTTGCGGTAGGCCGCGGCGTAGGCATCCGCGGTCCACAACGGCTCCAGCTCGTCGTCGAGCCAGAACACGGTCAGGGACACTCCCCCCATGTCCAGACTGGTCACGAGCTCACCGACCTCGGGGTGGACGATCTCGTACCCGGCATCGCGCAGCAGGGGTGCAATGGTCCTGTAGAGGAGGAACAGCTCTTCGTACTTCGTGGTGCCCAGGCCGTTGACGATCACGCCGATCCGACCACCGGGTTCCTCCGGAGCGTCCTTGAGGACCGTGCGAACCAGGAGCCTGCCCAGCTCCTGCGCCGAGGGCCGGACATCGTCACGGATCCCCGGCTCCCCATGAATCCCGAGCCCAACGCCCATCTGGCCGGTCTTGACCTCGAAAAGAGGGGTCTTCGCGCCCGGCATCGTGCACCCCGAGAAGGCGACACCGAGGGTCCGGGTACGGCGGTTGGCCAGGTTGCCCAGGCGTTCGACGTCGTCGAGGCTCTTGCCCGCGGCGGCCGCCGCACCCATCGCCTTGAAAACGGTGAAGTCGCCGGCGATCCCGCGGCGGTTGTCGAATTGGGGGTCGGAGGCGATGTCGTCCTTGACGACGACGATGCGGGTGTCGATCCCCTCGGCACGCAGCATCTTCGCGGCGATGCCGAAGTTCATGTTGTCCCCGGCGTAATTGCCGAACGTCAGCACGACACCCTTGCCCTGGTCTGCGGCCTTGGCCACGGAGTAGACGTGGGCGGCGGAGGGTGACGTGAAGATATTGCCGATCACGGCACCGGAGGCGAATCCCGGGCCGACGAGACCGGCGAAAGCCGGATAGTGCCCCGAGCCGCCGCCGACGATCACGGCGACCTGCGGGGTCTTGGGCGGAAGCGAGATCACGCCACCGGGCACTTGGGCCAACCGGTCCGAATACAGGTCGACGAACCCTTCGAGCTGCTCATCAGAGAATTCGGCGGGATCGTTGTAGAGCTTGGTCATGGGAGCGGTCTCCTCCTGGTGGTCGCCGAACTGCGCGCGAGCCGTCGACCTGGTCGTCCGGTGCAGGGGCCTGATGTTCGTGCCCCAAGGGGTGGCCGAAGGGTGCGGCCCGTGGTGAACCGGGCCGCACCCGAAGGCGGTTACTGCTGGGGGAAGATCGAGACCTTGATGGACGAGCCTGCCGAGTCGGCAACGCTGTCCAGGGCCTCCTGGAACTTCTCCAGCGGGAACTGATGGGTGCACACTTCGTCGAGGGGCAGCTTGCCCGACTCGATGAGGCTGATGGCCTTGGGCCAGGTGTACGGCCCGAGGTGCGCGCCGAGGACGCTGAGTTCCTTGTCGTCCGAAATGATGGACCAGTCGACGGAGACGTCCTGGCCGAAGACGGAGTACTCGACGTAGGTTCCGAGCTTGCGCAGGAGGTTGAGGCCCTGACCGACCGCGGAGGGGTGACCGGTGCACTCGATGTAGACGTCGGCGCCGTAGCCGTCCGTCATCTCCTTGATCTTGGCGATCGCGTCTTCCTCGGCGATATTGATCGTGATGTCCGCGCCGCACTTCTTGGCGAGATCGAGCTTGGCGTCGTCCATATCCAGGGCGACGATCGTGAGCGGGTTCTTCTCCCGCGTACCCATGATTGCGCCCAGGCCGATGGGGCCGGCCCCGGCGATCACGACGACGTCCTCGAACTTGATGTTGGCCCGCTCGACGGCGTGCAGCGAGCAGGCCAGGGGCTCGGCAAAGGCTGCATGCTGGGGCTTCACGTCCGAAGAAATTTTGTGCACCCGCGCGCGCTTGGGAACGAGCATGTACTCGGCCATGCCACCGTCGAAATTGCGGAATCCGAACATGTCATGCGGGCCGCACATCCAGTACTCGCCGCGGAGACAGAAACGGCATTCCTCACAGGGAACGATCTGCTCGATGACGATGCGGTCTCCCTCATGGACACCGTGGTAATTGAACGCTTGGTCCGTACCGGAGACGATCGTGCCGGTGATCTCGTGCCCGGGGATGGTGTCTTCCTTGGCCCACTGGGGTCGGTTCTCGTCACCCCAGAACTTGACGGCCCCGTGGTAGCACTTCAGGTCCGACGCGCAGACACCCACGGCTTCCACCTGGATGATCATGTCGTCGGAACCGAGTTGCGGTACCGGACGCGTCTCGAGGGTGTAGTCCTCTGGCTTGTTGCAGACGATGGCTCGCATCTCGGTCGGTAGAGCGGTGGTGCTCATGGTCACTCCTTCGTGTCGCACGCGATGTCACGCACAACACATTGTTTTAGACCTCAGCACACATGTCAAGCACAAATGTTCACACTGCGAGTGATCGGCGTTACGATGTAGCGAAACCTGAAACCCGTCAAGCGAGTACCCATGGACGAGAAGAAGAATCTCAAAGACCTCTACGACGCCGACCGCCTCTACGCCGTCGCGCGGATGTACTACGAAGAGGGCAAGGGCCAATCCGCGATCGCGGAAGCCTTCAAGGTCTCGCGCCCCACCGTCAGCCGCATGCTGACCCACGCACGGACCAGCGGGATGGTCCAGATACGCATCATCCATCCCGATGCGGAGGGCCGGTCGGACCTGGCCGAAAGGCTTCGTTCGGCCCTGCACCTGGAAGAGGTGTACCTCGCCCGCGGCATGCAGCCGTCGACCATGGGGCAGGGAATGCTTCCCCCGGTCCAGCGGGCCGTGGACGCGATGCGACTGACCTCGGGGGACGCGCTCGTGATCTCCTCCGGGATGGCCCTCTACGGCATCGCGCAGATGAGGCTCTCCCGCATGGACGGGGTCAAGCTGGTGCCGTCGGTGGGCGGCGTGTCCGAGCCGGAGGCCTGGCACCAGACCAATGAAATCGTGCGGATGCTCTCCCAGAACACGGGGAGCACCCACACCCCCTTGTTCGCGAGCGCGATTCCTTCGAAAAGCATCTACCAGGCACTGCAGAAGGACGAGTCTTTCGCGGAAGTGCGCAGGCTGTGGCGCTCCGCCAAGGGAGCCATCGTCGGCATCGGGTCCCCCACCACGGGACGCACCTCGCTGTCCTCGGCGATTCCGAAGGACAGCCTCCCCGAGTCGATCGGAGACGTCTGTCTGCACTTCTTCAATCGCGACGGGCGGGAGCTGACGTTTCCCGGTTCGGACCGCATTGTGCGCATCCCGACCGAAGATCTGTCCACGATCCCCTATTCCACGGCCGTGGCCGTGGGCGAAGAAAAGTGCTGGTCGATTGTCACTGCGGCGTCGATGAAGTTTTTCCGCCGCCTGGTCACGGACGAGGCGACCGCAACCCACATTCTGCGGGCGTTACGGGTCTAGGTGGACTCGGTATTCGGCCCCATTCGGGCCGCATGCGATCCAGCACGTTCTGCGGCAGGGTCACGACGACGTCGCCCGACCGGGCCTCCCGCCCACCCCCGAACCAGGGCAGTCCAACGGATCACGGGGAGGGCCCACGGGGTTCGTCGCCGGTCCGGCCCGGCAGGACGGTCCGGAAACCCCGAGGAATGCGGAGCAGCCCGCGCCTTTCTCTGCTCTGCGGACGCCGGGTACCTCACGGGCCAGAACCTTCTTCTCGATGGGGGACGCCTACCCGGGCACGTTCTGAGGGCACACCAACGACGCCCCCGCAACAACCGAAGAGGTTGCGCGGGGGCGTCGTTGGCGAACGTCACCGGGACCGCTCAAGCGCGGCCCGAGCAGTCAGTCTCGGCTGGCCGAGTCCTGAATGGTCACGTGATTCTCATTGGCCTCCTGGATCGCAAGGGCCTGAGTATCCGCTTCCTTGATCTTGCGGCGGTGCTCCGGGTCGTCCTGCTCGGTACGCAGGTGGCCGACCATGATGAACGCGCAGCCGTACAGGGCGACGAACGCCCAGATCACGGTCGAGTTCTGGGCGAAAGTGCTCATGCCCATGGCTCCCGTGATATTGAGGACCACGGCAACCACGGCCGTGCCGAGGAACGTCGCGCCACCGGCAGCCGTCGTGTACATCGCCATGGCCGCACCTCGGTGTTCGGGGGCGTTCGCCGGCATGATCGCCCCCATGGGCACGAACCCGGCCAGGAAGATGCCGTAGCAAATACCGGCGATCACGGAGAGGATGTAACCCCAGTTCGATCCCGCGGGCACCATATGGGGCACATACCACCAGGCCAGCAGCGAGACGGCCGATGCGAACACACCGAACCAGCGCACCGTCGTGACCCAACCGAGCCGGTCGCCCAGGTTGCCGAAGAACGCGTTGAACAGAATGTTGCCCGCGTAGACGCACACCGTCATCGCGAGCCACCGGGACTGTCCCCACCCCAGCGACGTGCTGATGACCGCCGGCATGATGATGAACATGCCGAACTCCGGCGCGGTGTTGATCAGACGGACCAGGAAGCCCTGGAGAACCTTGGAGTTGGTGAAGGTCAGACGCAGGCCCGAGAAGATCACCTGGGAAGCGGTTTCACCCTCGGGGGCGATGCGACGCTTGCCCTTCGAGTCGTGGCAACCGAACCAGACCAGAAGGAAGCCGATGACGTTGAGGAGGCACGAGAAGATGATCGCACCGGTCTCACCGACGGTGCTCCCACCGAAGGCGGGGATGGCGCCAATTGCCACCAGCGAGCCAAGGGTCGGCAGACCACCGGTGAACATGACGTAGAACCAACCGATCGCCGTACCCGCCTTGGACTTGAGCGCCGTGATGTTCACCCACACCAGGAACGAGAAGGTGAACAGAGGCATCCCGAACCCACGCAGGAAATAGGTGACCGCAACGAGCCAGAAAATCCCGCTGGCCATCGCCAAGATGAATCCGACCTGGAAAACAGCCCAGACCAGGAAGCCGATGAGCATGACCCTCTTGGGTCCAATGAGGTCGGACAGCGCACCCGAGAGGTAACTGCCCACGGCCACGGCCAGTGAATACGACGCGATAATGCCCGCGACTGCACTCTCGGGGCTGTGCAGGACTTCGACGAGGTGAGGGGTGAGGATGTTCGACTCGACACCCAAACCGGTCATGAACAGAAGGACTCCGAGGAAGCCCCATTTGAGGACCGAAGGTATGCCGATACGGTCGAGGTAATGGCCCTCGACCTTGAGAGGTACCGAAGAATCGGCAGTGGAAGACATAAGGTGCTCCTTCTTGGGGGCTCGACGCTCGTCCCCGTTGACAAACTCCGCGGTGAGTCACCCGTCATTCACGAAGAACCGAACGACGTGAGACGTCCCACACGCATGCGGTTAGCCTAAACGCGAATCGCGGCATCGCACAACCGTTCTGAACACATGTTCACGGCGCCGAGGCGCCCAACGCGTCGACCCAACGAAAAATTCACACGCCGCCTCGGGCATCATCCCGGGAGCCTGCTCCATCCTGAACCAAATATTTCGTATTGTGACGTGAAGTGTAAGGCGGCGCTACACATCCCCACGACTCGTGGCACTGGGGGCGACGCGTGATGTAATTGGGGCTGACAGGCGGGCCCTCCGGGCCACCGGTCGTGCCCCCGTCGAATCACCCCGCAGATCATCGCACCGAGCAGAGAGTTTCATAGCCGTGAAGAAAAAACTTGGCGCCCTCCTGGCGATCGTTCCCCTGGCCCTCGGGCTTGCCGCGTGCGGCGGCAATGACACTCCCAGCGGCCCGGAGACCAAAGACGGAAAGACGGTCGTGAAGATCGCCATCGCGAAGGAGATGGAGGTCAACAAGGTCCTGAAGGAAGAAGCCGCCAAACAGGAAATCGACATCCAGTACAAGGAACTGGACAACTACACCGAGGCCAACCCCCAGCTGACGCAGGGGCAGGTGGACCTCAACTGGTTCCAGCACATCTCCTACCTGGCGAACTACAACGTGGACAACGACGACGACCTCCAGATCGTCGGCCCCACGGCGATCTTCCCGATGGGTCTCTACTCCAAGAACCACAAGTCGGTCGATGAAATCCCCGAAGGCGGCAAGATCGCCATTCCGAATGACGCCGTCAACGAGGCCCGTGCCATCAACGTTCTCAAGTCGGCCGGCCTTCTGAAGCTCAAGAGCGATACCCTGCAGCCGACCGAGAACGACATCGACAAGGACAATTCCAAGGTCAACGTCACCGCGGTCGAGGCCAACCAGACCGTCACATCGATGTCGTCGGTCGATGGCTCCGTGGTCAACAACGACTTCCTCGACGACGCCAACTTGGACCCGAAGAACGCCCTGTTCCAGGACGACGCTTCCCAGGATTCCGCTCTTCCGTACGTCAACCTGTTCGTCGCCCAGAAGGGCCAGGAGGACAACGAGACGTACAAGAAGATCATCGACATCTACCGCAGCCAGCCCGTTCAGGACGCACAGCAGAAGTCGTCCAAGAACACCGCCGTGGTCGTCGACACCGACGTCCAGAAACTGCGCGATGTCCAGAAGAAGCTCGAGGACGAGAACAAGGACAAGGAAAAGGACAAGTAGTCGACCCTTCGTCCCAGGATTCCTCCTCCGCGTTAGCCGCCCGCGGCGCCCGCCCCCGGCCCCCCCCCGGCGGGCCCCCCGCCGCCCGCGGGCCCGCCCCCCCCGCCCCCCCCCCCCCCCCCCCCCCCCCCCCCCCCGCCCCCCTGTTGGTTTGCGGTGCCGGCCCTGTGGTCTTTTTTCCCCGGGGGGT
>JAKDJD010000012.1 GCA_030454085.1 Kocuria sp. | reverse complement strand
ACCACGTCCCCGTCCTGCATGACGTAGTCCTTGCCTTCCATCCGGACCTTGCCGGCGGACTTGGCTTCGGCCATCGAGCCCAGGGAATCCAGGTCGCTGTAGGAGACGATTTCGGCCTTGATGAAGCCGCGTTCGAAGTCGGTGTGGATCACGCCGGCCGCTTGTGGGGCGGTGTCGCCCTTGTTGATCGTCCAGGCGCGGGCCTCCTTGGGGCCGGCCGTCAGGTAGGTCTGCAGCCCCAGGGTGTGGAATCCGGTACGAGCCAGCTTGTCCAGGCCGGACTCGTCCTGTCCGGACATTTCCAGCATCTCGCGCGCTTCGTCCTCGTCCAGTTCGACGATGTCGGCCTCGAGCTTCGCGTCCAGGAACACGGCTTCGGCCGGGGCCACCAGATCGCGGAGTTCCTGCTGACGCTCCTCGGATTGAAGGACGCCGTCGTCGCAATTGAAGACATAGATGAACGGCTTGGCGGTGAGCAGGTTGAGCTCGCGCAGGTAGGAGGTGTCGAGCTTCGCCCCCGCGGCACCCCGGAAGATGGTTTCCCCTTCTTCCAGGATCTTCTGGGCCTGCTGGTACGCCTCGAGCTGGGCGGCGTCGCCCTTCTTGATCTTGACCTGCTTCTCGAGACGCGGGATCGCGTTCTCCAAGGTCTGCAGGTCGGCCAGGATCAGCTCGGTGTTGATCGTCTCCATGTCGGAGGCGGGGTCGATCTTTCCGTCCACGTGGACGACGTCGGGATCGTCGAAGGCCCGCACGACCTGCGCGATCGCGTGCGCCTCACGGATATTCGCGAGGAACTGGTTGCCCAGCCCCTCGCCTTCCGAGGCACCCTTCACGATTCCCGCGATGTCCACGAAGGACACGGTCGCCGGAAGGACCCGCTCGGAGGAGAAGATCTCGGCGAGACGCTCGAGCCGCGGGTCCGGCAGATTCACCACACCCACGTTCGGCTCGATGGTCGCGAACGGGTAGTTCGCCGCGACGACGGTGCTGCGGGTCAGTGCATTGAAGAGGGTCGACTTGCCCACGTTGGGCAGCCCCACGATTCCGATAGTTAAAGCCACGGTGCCCTATCCTACCCGCCACATCGGCAGAGGTCATGGCGGCCCTCGAGGCCCCCGCAACGAACGGTCCGGACGTGCCGCGCCCCAGAGGTTGTTCGCTCCACGAACGGATGCACGGAACGCCCGTCGCTACCGGGTCAGCTCCGGGTGGTCTCAGTCCTCGATCCGCATACTGACGTCCGTCTCGTGCTCCACGGTCCGGGACACGGTGCAGTCCTTGGTCCGGGCCAGCTCGACCAGGCGAGGAACCATGGAGGCGGCTTTGTCACCCACCTCGCCCTCGGGAAACTTGACGGAGAAGGACAGTTCGATATCGCGCATGCGGCTTCCACCGCTCTCGTCCTTGTCCTTGATCCCGCTGGCGACGACCCGGAACTCTTCCGGTTCGGACCTGCGCGACGTCACGACGTCGACGTCGATCGCCGAGCATCCGCCGATCGCGGCCAGCAACAGCTCGACCGGGCTCATCAGCCCCTCGCCCTGCCCGAATTCGACGGCGTCCCCGGTTGCGTTGGTCGCACGGTAACGGGTCTTACCGAGCCTCTGTACTTCGACCGAACGGTAGCCGGGATCCTGCTGGCGTGCTGACTGGTCATCCATGTTCTCGCTCATGTCCTCATCCTGCCCGCCCCCGGTACCCCTGACAAACGTCATGGACAAACGGTGACATCCCGTATGCGTCCGCGCACCCGAAACCGGCGAATCTTGAACCATGAACGACATGGTCATCGAGGCCCATGGCCTCATCAAGAGTTTCAAGGACGGATCCGAGCGGATGTTCAACGCCGTGGACGGCGTCGACGTCGAGGTCGGGTCCGGAGAGATCATTGGGCTCCTGGGTCCCAATGGGGCCGGGAAGTCGACGCTCATCGACATGCTTCTGGGGCTGACCAAACCCTCGTCAGGGACGGTCAGAACCTTCGGGGGCACCCCGCACTCGGCCATCGCCGACGGAAGGATCGGTGCGGTGTTGCAGACCGGCGGCCTGTTGCCCAACCTGACCGTCCGGGACACGATTCGAATGATCGCGGCCACGCATCGGAACCCGTTGACCCTGGACGCGGTCCTGGACCAGGCGGATTTGACGCATGTGGCGGACAGGAAGGTCGTCAAGTGCTCAGGGGGCGAGCAACAGCGCATCCGCTTCGCGTTGGCGATCCTCTCCTCCCCTGACCTGTTGATTCTGGACGAACCGACCAGCGGCATGGATGCCAATGCTCGCCACAAATTCTGGGAATCCATGAAGACCCAGGCCAGCAGCGGGCGCACCATCGTGTTCGCGACCCATTACATCGAAGAGGCACAGAACTTCGCCCAGCGGATCATCATGGTCGGCAATGGACGCGTCGTCGTCGACGGCCCGACCGCCGACGTGCGCGCTCATGCCTCCCCGAGCCAGGTTTCGGCTGTGCTCCCCGACGACGTCGAGGTCTCGTCCCTGCCAGGTGTCCGCTCCTTCGCGACTGATGGGGACCGCACCACGATGACCACCAATCAATCGGACGAGCTTGCCCGCCATCTGCTCACCCGAACGGATGCCACAGACCTCACCATTTCCGCAGGCTCTCTCGAAGACGCATTTCTCGCCCTCACCACGGATCGAGTCGAAGACTCCTTCGCCGGATCCGAGCACACCCACTGACCGGGAGGAAAACCATGAATATTGCAGCCTTCACGCTCATCGATCTCCGCAGGACCCTCGCCGACCGTTCCGGCGTCGTCTTCTCCGTGATCCTTCCCGTGGTCTTCTACCTGCTCTTCGGAGCGATGCAGGATTATGCCGAGGCTCCGTTGAACAACGGCAATACCGCCGCCTACGTGATGATCGGGATGGCGGTCTACGGTGGCGTCGTTGCGGCCTGCGCCACGACCGGCAGCGTCGTCGTCGAACAATCGACGGGGTGGGGCCGCCAGTTGGCTCTGACGCCGCTTCCCACACCGGCGATGCTCGCGTCGAAGGGAGTCATCATCCTGGTCCGTGCGCTGCTCCCCGTGCTTGCTGTGAACATTGCCGGGCTGTTCACCCAAGCCGATATGCCTGCCGGTGAGTGGATCACATGCGCTTTGCTCACCGTGATCGTCGCGCTCCCCTTCGGCTTCTACGGGATGATGTTCGGGTTGCTCTTCCGCTCGGAATCCGCGGTCTCGATCTCCAGTACAGCGTTGGTCATCCTGTCCTTCATCGGCAACGCGTTCTCACCCTTGCCGGAGTTCCTCATGGGGCTGTCACGCCTCACTCCGCTCTACGGGGCATCAAGCCTGGCACGTTATCCTCTGACTGATGGCATCCAGGCCATCAGCGACGGAAGCGGCACCGTCACCGACCCGTTGTGGTATGCCGTGGTCAACGTCATCGCGTGGACACTCGTCTTCGCCGGGGCGTGTGCCGTCCTGAGCCGTCGACAGAAGGAACGCAAGTGAAACCCGAGAGGCCCCGGTTCCAGGCGATCCGGGCGGTGCAGGCCGGAATCTGGCTGGTCTTTGTGGCCTTCGCGGTCATTCCGCTCTTCTACCTTCAGCACACGCCGCTCGGACTCGGTTCCGGTTTGGCGTTGATCGGCTTGTTCTGCGTGGTCTACACCGGAGGCTTCGGCTACTCCGAGCTTCTGACACGACGCCGTTACAGGCTGTACTGGTGCTGGATCGCACTCATGGCACTCATCGTTGCCGCGCTGTCTCTCCTCATCGGGCTCAGTGTGGTCAATCTGACCACTTTCTTCGCCGCGGCGTTCTTGTTCTTGCTTCCGCCCCGCGCCGGAATTGCCCTCACCTCCGTTCTGGTGGCCGGAACGAACGTCGCCGTCCTTCTGGCCGCCGATCCCAAGGCTTTTCCCTACGTGCTGAGCGGCACCCTCTTGGGCCCGATCATCGTTCTCGTGATCGCCGTCGCCGCACGGAGGGAAGACGTCGAGAACCGCCTCCGCCAGGATCTTGCCGTCTCGACCGAGCGCGAGGCCGTCGCCCGCGACGTCCACGATCTGCTCGGTCACTCGTTGACGGTGATCAATCTGAAGTCCGAGGTCGCGGCCAGGACAATGGAATCCGATCCCGAGAGCGCCCGACGAGAGATCCTGGAGATCGCCCGGTTGTCCCGGACGGCGCTCGCGGACGTTCGGTCCACCGTCACACGCCTGCGCCAGCCCGATTTCGCGGGCGAGATCGACGCCGCCGGCAAGGCTCTCGCGACCGCGGGCATCACGGCGGATCTCCCGCCGTCGCCATCGGCCCACGAGGTTTCGGGCGTCAACGCATCCCTGTTCTCGTGGGCGGTGAGAGAGGCGGTGACCAACGTGGTACGGCATTCGGGTGCTTCGCGTTGCTCCGTCATACTGACACCGGAAAAAATACAGATCACGGACGACGGCCTGGGCATCGGTTCGGACTTCGGCAATGGACTGAACGGCCTGCGCGAGCGGGTCGAACAGGCGGGCGGGGAACTCGTCGTCGAAACCGTAGTGCCCCGCGAGGATCTGCTCGACGGCGAGTATCCGGGAACCCGAGTCCTCATCACCATGAATGGCGATCGCTCCCCCTTGGAGGAACCATGAGCACCATCCGAGTTCTCATTGCGGACGACCAGGACCTCGTCCGCGGCGCCCTGGCGGTCCTGTTGGATTCCGAACCCGACATCGAGGTGGTCGCCCAGGTCGGTCGCGGCGACCAAGTGCTCGACGCCGTCCGAAGCTCCTCGGTCGACGTCGCCCTCCTGGACATCGAGATGCCGGGAGGAACCGGCATCGAGGCGGCCGAGCTCGTGCGGGATGCCGGCCTGGGCTGCGAGGTCATCATCGTGACCACGTTCGGGAGACCCGGCTATCTGAAGCGGGCCCTGTCCGCGGGAGTCCGGGGCTTCGTCGTCAAGGACACTCCCCCAGCCCAACTTGCCGAGGCAGTCCGGCGAGTGGACTCCGGTTTGCGGGTCATCGATCCGTCGCTGGCGCAGGAGTCTCTCTTCAGCCCCGAGAATCCCCTGACCGACCGGGAGATCGAGGTCTGCCGGTCGGCTCAGGACGGATCGAGTGTCAAGGCCATCGCCTCCTCCCTGAACCTGTCGAACGGGACGGTCCGCAACCACTTGTCATCCGTGATCCGGAAAACGAACGCCAACAACAGATTCGAGGCCGTGCGTCAGGCCCAGGACAGCGGTTGGCTGTGAAGGAGGAGCAGCGACGGGCAGTCACGAGAGACTCCGGCCCCCATCGCTTGTCCTAAGTTGTCAGTCCGTACTGGCACAGTGGAGTCATGACCGGATTGCCTCTTGTACTTTCAGCTCTGCTGGCCCTCGTGATCGGGGGCGTTGTCGGATTCGTGCTCGGTGCACGCTCGCGCACGTCGGGTGGCGATCTCGCCGAAGAGAACTCTCGTCTGCGCAGCGATCTGTCGGCCGCCCAGGAGGGCAGGGAACAGTTGGCCCAACGTGTGGAAAGCCTGGAGAACCGCGCCCGCACGGACCAGGATGTCCTGCGCGCTCTCGCGCCCGTCAAGAACCAGCTGGCCACGGTCGAACAACAGGTCCGGCAGATGGAACGCGAGCGCGCCGACCAGTTCGGCTCCGTGAGAGAGGCCTTGGAGGTCTCCCGCCGCGGTCAGGAGGAACTGCGCGAATCAACGCACCACATCTCCAGCGCCCTCCGATCCACGACCGCTCGCGGCTCGTGGGGAGAGGCTCAGCTGCGGCGCGTCGTCGAGGCGGCCGGTATGGAGCGCCACGTCTCCTATTCCGAGCAGGTGGTCTCCGAAGTCCGGGACGAATCCGGGGAGACGCGTCGCCTGCGTCCGGACATGGTGGTTGCATTGCCTGGCGGCAAGGAATTGGTTCTGGACTCCAAGGCTCCGTTGGACTCGTATTTGGAGTCCCAGGAAGCAGAGGAGGAATCGGAAAAGGCCGCCTGGGAGGCCAAACACGCCAAGGCGGTTCGTTCCCACGTGGATGCCCTGTCTTCGAAACGATACTGGGAAGCACGTGAGACGTCCCCCGAGATCGTATTGTGCTTCCTTCCCATGGAATCGGCCCTGTCCGCGGCGCTCCGTTCCGATTCGAGCCTGCTGGACTATGCCTCATCGCGCGGGGTCGCCCTGGTATCGCCGGTGTCTTTGCTGGCCTCGCTCAAAGCGGTGGCCCTCACGTGGAGGCAGGAAGCGGTCTCGCAGAACGCCCGGGAACTCTTGGCTCACTCACGTCAGCTGTACGAAAGGCTCTCGAGCGTCGGTGGTCACCTGAAAACCATGGGGCGGGCGCTGAACCGCACCGTCGAGTCCTATAACTCGATGTTGGGTTCCCTGGAGTCACGCGTCTTCGTCACGGCACGAAAGATCAACGAGTTGGATCCGACCGCCCCTTCGGACGAACGTCTCGAGGCCTCTCCCGTGGAAACGGCTCCCAAGCCTCTGAGCGCCCCGGAGTTCCATGAAGGCGGCCCTGGGCCGGAGGACCGGCCGACCTCCTAGAAGGTATGGGATTCGTTCGTGTGACGGGAAGCGTCCATGACGTGGATGATCACCAGGATCAGCGCGATCCCCAACCCCACGCCCAGGCTCGTCAGGGCCCATGCCTGGACATTGGACGTCAAGGCATCACCCATGTGCTGCGCGATGAGCCCGCCAGTGCCCTCCACGGTGTCGAGCTGGGCGTGGAAGCGGGACGCCAATACGGTCATGCTCACCCACGTGACCAAACCGGTGGCCGCCGCAACCAGAGCGACGAACAGTGACTTGCCGCGAGGAGCCACGAGCGCCGACACGAGAGCCGCCACCACAGCAACTGCCCCGAAGGTGGGAGCCACGGCGGCCAGGGACTGGGCGGTGTGCAAGAAGTGGGCCATGGCGCCCTCCTCCAGCTCGATCCGGGCCGTATCGTCACCAAGTCCGAGGTCAATGTGGACCGCGTTCTCCACCTTGTCGTTGACCGCCTGGTAGATCGGGGTCGCGTCAACCACGAGAGTCGAGGACGGGTCATCACCGAAGTTGCTCGCGTGGGTTTCCTTGGCCGTTTGCTTCCATGTCGACCGGAAATCCTCGGAGTCGACCACGCCCTTGACGGTCGAGTGCATCAGACCGAAAGCACGGTCCTTGGCCCAGCTTTGGAGACCGGGCAGGCCCCCGATCGTCGACCCGTCGCCCACATACTGCTGCACGGAATCCGAATCCATGATCTGCTGGGTCGCGGCATCCGCCAGGTCGGAGCGGAATGACTCTTCCTGGATCACGTCATCGGCACTCGACACGAAATGGGACTCGTCGCCCACGGACTGCTGGAACCACGCCAACAACAGCGTGAGGGTCGCCAGGCCGACCGCGAGCACCGCGGCGATGACAGAGAACACCCAGCGAAGGGTCGTGGGAACGGAACGTGGCATGGGACTACCGTAATCGTTCGTCGAAAACGCCGCTGTATTCTCATCCACAGAATGCCGAAGGTCCTTATTCTGTCGGTCAGTCCTGGTAAACATTGACCATGAGCAATCCGCGATCCCCTGACGAATTCGATCCCGCGATCTCGTCCTCAGAAGCCGCCGGGGACGGCCAGAAGGCTCCATTGCCCCAACTCGCCCGGGACACCAGCCCGGACAACCCCTGGCCGTTGCATGTGCTCTCGACCAAGATGAATCAGTACATCGCACGGTGCGATCCCAGTTGGGTCGAAGGCCAAATCATCGAGCTCAAGAAGCGGGCTCGGGTCACATACGTGACCCTTCGGGACCTGCACGAGGAAGTCTCCGTCCCGGTGAGCCTGTTCCAGTCTGAGGTCGCCCGGTTCGATGGCGATCTGGAACACGGTATGCGCGTGGTCGTGCGTCTCAAGCCCGACTTCTGGAAGAAAACCGGGCGATTGTCCATGGTCGGCAGCGGAATTCGTCAGGTCGGCCTGGGAGACATGCTGGAGCGCATCGAACGTCTTCGTCGCAAACTCCAGGCCGAAGGCCTGTTCGACCCGGCCACCAAGAAGCCGTTACCGGTTCTCCCCCACCGCATCGGTCTCATCACGGGGCGGGACTCGGACGCGGAGAAAGACGTCATCCGGAACGCACGGTTGCGCTGGCCCGCCGCGGAGTTCGAAGTCAGGGAAGTCGCCGTGCAGGGTGTGACGGCCCTGGCCCAGGTCACCAAGGCTCTTCAAGAGCTGGACAAGGATCCCGCGGTGGATGTCATCGTCATCGCCCGCGGCGGTGGCGCGCTCGAAGACCTCCTCCCCTTCAGCGAGGAGGAGATGCTCCGCGCCGTTTTCCGAGCCGAGACTCCCGTAGTCTCCGCTATCGGTCACGAGGCTGACCAACCTCTTCTGGACCATGTCGCCGATTGGAGGGCCTCCACCCCCACCGACGCCGGAAAAACCGTGGTCCCGGATGTGGAGGAGGAACGCCTGCGCATCAACCAGGCACGCGCCACGACCGAGCGTGCCCTGCGCATCTTCATCGAGCGCGAGTCGAATGGGTTGCACCAGTACCGGTCCCGCCCGGTCCTGGCCAACCCGGAAACCATGCTCATGGCTCGCGAGGAGGAAACGGATACCGCCCGAGAACGGGCATTGCGAGCGGTGAGGGTCGCCATGGACCGTCACGTGGATTCCGTCGCGCATTTGCGCTCACGCGTCAGGTCGCTCTCCCCGCAGAATACCCTCGACAGGGGGTACGCCGTGGTGCAGAACTCGGACGGATCCGTGGTGCATGATGCCCAATCCCTCGCCCCGGATTCCACAGTTACTGTTCGCGTGGCCTCGGGCGGTTTCGACGCCTCGGTCACCACCATCAAACGCGACGACCCTCGCGACCAAGCCGATTAGATCCTCCAGATCGACCACACACCGTATTCGCACATCCGCAAACGCCGGAAGGACAATCCATGCCGAATGAAGACTTCGCTCCCGTCGAGAACCTCAGCTACGAACAGGCACGGGAGGAGCTCATGGGAATCGTTTCCAAGCTCGAATCGGGCGCCTCAAGTCTCGAGGACTCACTGGCCCTGTGGGAGCGCGGGGAAGCACTGGCCCAACGCTGCGAGGAGTGGTTGGACGGAGCGAAAAAGAGACTGGACGCGGCGAAAGAACGCCGCGCCCAGTCCGGTGGAGAAACGAGCGAGTGATGGACTGGGCTCCGCATCGATCTTCGGAGCCCCAGCCCGTCAGGCCCGCTGTCCGTCAACTCTGGTGGTAGCCGCTCAGGAACTCCCCGATCCGGTCCAGGGCCGTATCGAGCGTTTTGACGTCCGGAAGGGTCACGAGGCGGAAGTGGTCGGGGTCCTTCCAGTTGAAGGCCGTTCCGTGGCTGACCAGGATTTTCTGTTCCTTCAATAGGTCCAGCGCGAACTGCTCGTCGTCGACGATCCCGAACTTCTCCGCGTCCAACTTGGGGAACAGATACAGCGCACCCTTGGCCTGTTCGCAGCTCACACCGTCGATCTGGTTGAGCTTCTGATAGGCAATGTCCCGCTGTTCGCGGAGTCTGCCACCAGGCAAGATCAGGTCGTTGATCGACTGGTATCCGCCCAAGGCCGTCTGGATGGCATGCTGCGCAGGCACGTTGGCGCACATGCGCATATTGGCCAGGAGCTTGATGCCCTCGACGTAGTCCTCCGCCTTCCACATCGGACCCGTGATCGCCAACCACCCGGCCCGGTAGCCCGCCACGCGGTATGCCTTGGACAATCCGGAGAAGGTCAGGCACAGCACGTCCTCACCGGTGAGGGTCGCGGTATTGACCATTTCTGCGTCGTCGTACGTGATCTTCTCGTAGATTTCGTCCGAGAACAGGATCAGGTCGTGCTCCCTCGCGAGATCCACGATCTGCTGGAGGGTTTCCTTGGAGTACACGGCGCCGGTCGGATTGTTGGGGTTGATGATCACGATGCCCTTGGTATTGGGCGTGATCTTCGCGGCGATGTCCTCGATATCCGGGTTCCAGCCGTCCTCTTCGGAACACTGGTAGTGCACCGGGGTTCCGCCGGACAGGGCAACGGACGCCGTCCACAAGGGATAATCCGGTGTCGGAACCAAGATCTCGTCACCCCGGTTGCACAGGGCCTGAAGGGACAACGTGATCATTTCCGAGACGCCGTTTCCGATGTAGACGTCGTCGGTATCGAGGTTCCTGATCCCCCGAGTCTGGTAGTACTGCACCACGGCGGTCCGCGCGGAATAGATACCCCGCGAATCGGAATACCCCTGCGCCTCAGGCAGGTGCCGGATCATGTCCATCATGACCGCGTCCGGCGCTTCGAAACCGAACGGCGCCGGGTTGCCGATGTTCAGGCGAAGGATTCGGTGACCCTGCGCCTCCATCCTCTGGGCTTCCTCAAGTACCGGTCCTCGAATGTCATACAGGACGTTGTTCAGTTTCGTCGATTGCCGGAATTGTGCCATGCGATTCAGCGTACCCTTCGTCCGAACGTGTACTGATGTGTGTCACGTTAGCCTTCGCGAAGGTTTCAGATTATCCGAACCGGGGCCGCCACACAGCGCTGTGCGCGCATGTTTCGACATGGTCCGACTCGTCAGAAGCCGTTCTCTTTGAGCCAGAAGTCGGCGGCATCCTGGGGAGAGATCGGCTTGTCCCCGGTCGTGAGCCGGTTGAGGAACACCAGATCCCCCGTTCCCAGCTTGGCGGAGAGGTCATTGACCGCCGACTTCGCCGAATCGGGCAACTCCCCGGATCGAACCACGGGAACCACCTCCTGTGCGATGAAATTCGCTTTCGGATCCTCCAGGACCACGTAATTGTTGTCCTTGACGGCCGCCGATGCCGTGTACAGGTCCGCGACGTCGATGGTGCCGTCGTCCAGGTCGTTGGAGAGCTTCTCCTGATCGTCCTCGTGCTTGAAATTATTGGGCGCGCACCCATAGAGCTCGTTGAGCCCCTTGTTGCCGTACGACTTGTCCTCGAAACCGTTCGGCACACCGAATTTGAGGTCCTGGCAGTGATCCGCCAGATCATTGATCGTCGAGAGTTTGTACTTCGCCGCGGTGATCTGGTTGACCACCAGGGCATCCTTGTTCTCCGCGGAGGATGCGTTGAGGGTGGTCACGCCGTCGGGAAGCACTTTCGGCAAGGTGGACGAGATATCGCTGCTCGACATCCCGTGCACATTGAAGGCTGCGCTCGGGCTGGGTGTGGGGGTCGGCGTTTTGCTGGCCCGGGGATCGCTCGCGTCGCTCTGGTCGGAGGAGGGCGACGCCGTGGCCTTCGGGTTCTTGCGACCACCGTCGGTCAGGGACAACAACAGGTTCCCGGAGTAGTCCGGGGTGAGATCGACGGAATTCTCGTCCCCTTTGGCCATCTGGTTCACGACGTCGAGGCGATCGTCGGGAGAATCCACGACCTCCGTGCTGTACCCGGACTTCTGCAACACCCCGGCGTACAGGTTGGCGATAACCTCCGACTCGTGAGTCGTCCCCTTCCCGATGCGAATCGTCCGGAAATCGGACGCCGAAGGATCGGGGTTCGCTTCCCCTCCGCCGGAACACGCGCTCAGGACCGTCACGAGTGCGGCCATCATGGCAAGGAACGGCAGCATCCAACGCTTCACTTCAATCTCCTCGCGGAATTCTCGGGGCGGGGGCTCGCAGCCCGCTTCAGTAGGCCAGACCGTAGTGCTCGGCCGCGACCTCGACCAAGGATACTTTCCGAATCTGGGGCAAGTCGTCCAAGGGGATCCAGGCGACGTCGTCGGTCGAGCCACCGACGTCGATCACCTCCGCTGAGCCACCGGTGATGTATGCCCGGTAGAGGATCCGAAGGCTGTGGAAGGGACGGTCGCGCCCGTCGTCGTAATACTTGCTGTCCACCCCGAGGATTCCGTCGAGTCGCACTCCGTAGCCACTCTCTTCGTAGACTTCTCGGATCACCGCGTCCTCCGCCGTCTCACCGATTTCCAAGCCACCACCGGGGAGGGTCCACCCGGCTCTCTCGGGGCGCTTGTCTCCCGTCCAATGGGTCAGCAGGATCTTGCCCTGTTCGATGATGACCGCATAAGCGGCGGGTCGCGTGTCCATGTCGAGAGCCATGGACACAATCCTAGTTGTCTCGCGAAAGGCACGCGTCCAGGATCTCTTGAGCCGATATTTGGCGCCGTCACACGGTAGTCTCCTAAAATTTGAGTCATGAAACTTTCCGCCGCGGACTCCGGCAACATCCTCACGGACGTCTCGAGTTTGGACTTCTGGCTCGACCACCCACTGCGCATCGTCCTGATCTTCCTGATCGCTCTCTTAGTCAATATCCTGGCGAGGACCGTGATCCACAAGGTCACGGACAGCATCGCGAAGGGAACGAAGGCGCGGGTCGTTTCCAAGAAGAACAGCAATGGCCCCCAAGAGTGGGTCGAGGACGCGGTCACAGCCCGTCAGCGTCAGGCCCAGAGGGCCAAGACGGTGGGTTCAGTGTTGCGTTCGGTCGCAACCATCGTCATCTGGACCATCGCGGTCCTCATGATTATCTCGGAACTCGGATTCAATATCGCACCGGTCATTGCCAGTGCCGGGATCGCCGGTGTTGCGCTCTCCTTCGGTGCACAATCGCTCGTCAAGGACTACTTGGCGGGCGTCTCGATCGTTGCCGAGGACCAACTCGGCATCGGTGACGTCGTCGACCTGGGTGAAGCCAGTGGCACCGTCGAATCGGTGGGATTGCGCGTGACTCAGGTGCGCGACGTCGAAGGCACGTTGTGGCACGTACGCAACGGCGAGATCCTTCGCGTCGGCAACAAGTCACAGGGTTGGGCGCGGACCATCGTGGACGTGCCCGTCCCCTACAGTTGCGACATCGACCACGTGACAAGCCTTTTGCTCAAGGCCGCCAAGAAGGTCAAGAACGAGACCGAAATCGGTCATTCCGTTCGTGGCAAGCCCGAGGTGTGGGGCGTCGAGGAGATGACCGGCGAATACCTCACCATGCGCATCGCCATGCGCACCGCACCATTGCAGCAGTGGGACGTGGCCCGCGTGCTCCGCGTCTACGTGAAGTCGGCCCTGGACGGCGAAGGCTTGCACATTCCGTTGCAGAACCAATCGGTGATTCACGGGACTCAGACCATGCCGATCGTCTCCGCCAGGTCCAACGGGCCTACCGCTTCTTCGCCCGCGACGACGTACGAGACGTCGTCCCAGAACGATTCTTCCTCGAACTAGTTCGGCCCGACGGCGCCCGGCCCGGTTTCCCGCGAACCGGTGCCGGGCGTTCTTTCTTTCTCCCCGATTGCCGGCTGGCGTTTTCCGCTGTGCTCGAGGCGCCCCGGGAGCTGGAGGCCTTTCGGCCTCGCGCGATGCCCACGAACTCTTGAAGGATCTCTTCGTCCTCCGGTGCTCGATTCCCCCTGTCGTCACGGAGCCACACGAGGTCAACCGGCCTCGGCGGCATGTCTTCGACCACGCGGTAGGTCAGATCCTTCCTGTGGTGATGCCTGGCCACGGACATCGGCACGATCATCAGCCCGATCCCCGCGGCCACCAATTCGATGCCGTCCGAGGTATCCCTCATACTCGGCAGTCTCCTCGGATTCTGCGCGCGATAGCGGCTGCTTGCCTCCGCCCATTCGGGGATCGATGTGGGGTCCTGCATCATGAACTCCTCGGCGAGTTCTTCGACGGGGACCTCGTCCAGCAAGGTCAGCACATGGTCAACGGGAAGAACCACCACGGGCTTCTCATCGAACAGGCGAACCGCGTGGAATTCCGTGGCATCGGGGCGGCCATGCTCGTCGTCCGGCCGAAGCAAGGCCATGTGTGCAGCAGATGATCGAAGGGCTTCCACCCCGGCGCCTTCGTTGAGGGCCAGCCGGGTAAGGGGTGTGATGTTCCCGAATCGTTCGTCCCACCTGGAGAACCATTTGTCGGGCATGATCCCGGGCACGAAACCGACCGTGAGTCCATCGCGCGGCGGGCCGAGGACATCGGGGCGCTCCGGCGCATCTGCCGCCGGTACGGCGTCGTCGGGCTCGGTGGATCCTCCTGAGGGGGTGTCTGTCATGCTGACAACCTACCAGCGGCGCGGGAAGGATCGGGTCCCGTCCCGAGTTGTGCCAACGGCACCGGCGGAGTACGGTAGAGGGGTTGCTTGGGGCTATAGCTCAGTTGGTAGAGCGTTTCGTTCGCAATGAAAAGGTCAGGGGTTCGATTCCCCTTAGCTCCACTCCACAAGAGCCGAAACCCTGTTCCGTATGCCGCGGGGCAGGGTTTTTGCTTGCCCACGGCCCTTTACCGAACCCCTCAGGGATCCGGGACTTCTCGTGTCTCGAGCCCTGCCCGCCGTGGCCAGAACTTGAGCGTCAGAACGGCAAGGAGCACGACGCCGATCGCGATCGCCGCAAGCCAAGGCCTCTGGAGCCAGGCCCACACCACGGCCATGCCGACCGTGCCGTAGACAACACCCCAGATCAGGGTTTCCACGAGCATGGCCGGAATCCACCGTATGAGCGGCATACGAGTGAATCCCGTGACCCCGATGACGGCAGTCTGAAATCCGACCGTCAGAAAACAGGCCGGCACCGCAAGAATCCCCCACCGATTGACGAAAGCCTCGGCGTGTTTGTAGACGGACGTCTCGAACGCGGGTGCGAGCCGCTGCACATGGCGGCCGCCGGTGGCGACGACGCGGCCCAAGCCATAGACGAGGCTGGTCCTGAGGACTCCGATACCCCAGAAAAAGAGGATCGCTGTTCCCAGATCCAGGTTTTCGATCCACGCTCGCATGAGAACCAGCCTACCGAACATTGCCCGACCCCTAGCGTGCGATGAGCCACTCACTGAGCCAACCCTTCATTGTGAGCACCCAACGCACCGGGGCCCCCGGCCCCCAAACGGTCGAAATGCATGAGCTTGATCACGTTCAGGCGCCTTCCACGGCGCGCAGATCCCCAAGATTGCGGGCGGCATGCTACTTAGGGACAGCACGTCATCAAGAAAACACAGGCAAACCTAATTTCGGGGTAGCGCACCCGCAGACCATTAGGTAATGTTTTTATTACCAAATAGCCGGGAGGCAAACCTGGAACGGTCTGCTGAACAGCAGACTTACAGCGGTCGGCGCCTCCAGTGAGTGAAGACCTTCTTCCTGTGTGTGATGCAAAGAATGGGCCCCGGGTTGTCCCCCGGGGCCCATTCGATTTAATTCAGCCGGGACCAACTGACCGTGTTCATCAGCGTCAATCCGTCTTCTCGATGCGGTCCATGCCCTGGGACAGCGTCTCCCTCAGCCGCAACATGGTTTCTCCCTCCAGGAGCCCCACGCCGTACCTGTCGAGCTCACGACGCTGGAAGACCCGCCCAGCCCGCGAAAGCCACTCGTGGGCAGCGTGCAGATCCAGGCAACGCCCAAGCCTCGACTGCAACGACCTGGCTCTCTTGGCCGACTTCTTCGCCTTGTCCACGCGCTTCTTCGGCAGAGCCGATTCCTCGTCGAGGGCTTCGACCGCGTACCGCAGCGACTTGGCCGCCTTCCGGACATCGTGGACGTGCTCCAGGGCCTCGTCGATGGTCGGCTCATCCAGGTCCATCACACGGGACCGACGCCGGTGCAGACGCGATTCCAGGTTCTCCAGGATCGCTTTGCTGACCTTCTTCGGCGACCACTCCGAGGCGACCTCGTCCAGACGGGGTTGAAGAACGAATGCACGGAGGTCCTTCATCAGGTCAAGATGCTCGGGCGAGGACAGCCGGTTTCGTGCCGTGCGCAGGGCGTCGTCCTCGTCCTCGCTCAACAGGTCGAGGATCTCCTCTCGGGTTCCGTGGGTCAGGCCTTCCCACTGGTACAGCCCTTCGAGGATCTGCCGAGCCACTTCGAGGTCGCGCGCAGGGCCCAGGTTCTCGCCGGTTGTCCGCAGGCCTGCGGACAGCCGCCCCTCCGCATCGTGGTCGATCACGCCTCGCAGGCCCCTGAGGAGGCTCCGAATCCCCCTGAATCGAATACGCAGCTGGTGCACCGCGTCAGGGACTCCGGCACGCACGCCCAGGTCCAGGGCCGGCACGTCGTCCAGGTATTCACCGATGAGGTGCGCGATCAGCAATCGTGCGGGGCCCAGCTTCGGCCCCTCGTCGTCCTTGGGGCGTTTCGGGGCCGCTATTCCCGCGGCTTCGTCGAATGCTCGGTCCTGCCCCAGCGCACGGGAAATCTTGGCGACCGACGTCGAGGGGCCGGCGCCGGCTGCCTCCAGGACGTTTTCGACGTCGCTGAAGATCTTCTCCTGTTTCTTCCGGCCGAGGTCGTCCACGAGGAGCTCGACCTCCCACTCCTGCCACGAGCGCTCTACCCCCGTGGCGTGGTCGTAGCCGCGCACCGTATCGTCGCACAGCTCAGCGACGGCGCGCCCGTCACCGTCACGCAGAAGGGTGCGGAGCCGACGCGTCGAGAGTCTGGCCACGGGTTCCAAGGGTTCACCCAAGGTCACCCCGGACAGCATGTTCTTCACCGCGGCGGGCATGGACTCGGCGTCCTTGAGCAGATCGAAGTGTACTTCCTGTCGGCCGTCGCCGAGGGCGAACTTGATATGCCAGCCTTCGTCGTGGCCGCCAAGGCGGCGCCTGACGACGACGCGGTGCCGAGCCAGGCTCCCCGCGGCGGTGTCAAAGTAGGTGGCGTCCAGGTTCTGGGTCTCTGCTTCGGTATCCGCGACGAGCCTGGTGAGTCCTGTCAGGTCCGGACTCCCGGCGTCGGCCGTGGCCGCCTCGTATTTCCGTTCGATTTCCTGCTGTGTCGTACTCATGCCGTGTCAGTGCTCTCCGATCTGGGCTGTCCTGAGACGAACCCCCGCGGTTCAGGAATTGTGGAGCCTCTCATGGATACCACAAAGCCCGCCGGTTTCCCGACGGGCTCTGCACGTTTCAGCGTGACGGTATCAGGCGCGACGACGAGACAGGACGTCGTCGAGATTCAGCACGCTGTCCCCCTTGCGCGCGGCCTCTTCCAACGTCGAAGACGATGACTTCGGCTCTTCCGGGACCTCAATCGGATCCGGTGTTTCGCGCCGAATCTCCGGGGCATCGACATACGTGGGCTTCGGCACCTCGACCGGCGACCACTCGCTGACGACCGGCGTGAAGGCCACCGGCTTGCCCGCTGCCACGCGTCGAGCCTGCTCACGCAGGTACTCGATGTCCATGCCTTCCATCCCGTTGTCGTCCACGAAGGGCACCTCGTCGACCGTCGCGATGGGCGACGCCGTGTCGGACTGTGCCTGCGTTTCAGTCTCGCGGGGTTCCACGGAACCGGCCTGCGCCGCCCCGTCGTCGAGGAAATTGCGTGGCCGCTTGACGACCAGCCCCTCGCCGCCGACGTGGAGGCTTTGGCCACCGTGGTCGGCCGACCGGCCGTGTTCCGTAGACGTCGCCGTCGGCTCCGTACGAGTCCCCGATTCCTCGTGCCTCTGGCTCTCGTTGACGCTCGCTTGGTCTACCCCGCGGGACAGAGCTGCGACGTCGGCCGAGCCGGCGTCACTGGGCGCGGTCGTCGACGGCGCTTCCTGTGGGAGCGTTTCGCTGTGAGACCGCAACGATTCAGCATTTCGGCCTTCCGCCACGAAAGAAGTCGATCTGGTGGGGCGCCCCGAGCCCATGAGGCCTCTGTCGGCGAGGGCCAGATAGCGCAGACCGCCGAAGGCACCTAGCCCTACCAGAAGCAGGAAGACGGGCACGGGCCAGGCGATGGCTGTGAAGGGGGCGGCGACGGCCGTTACGATGCCGATCACAATGGCCAGGAGGCCGACCACAGCGGCGGCTGTGCGCCCAACACGAATGCGCGGTGCCGAAGCGGTCTGCCGTTCAGTGGAGGCGCTGGACTTCTTCGGGCGAGGTACGCGGACACCTTCGCTGCGCGTCTCTTCCTCGTAGACCACGGAGGACTCCGGCGGTGCGGCGTGGGGGGCCGCCGCCGAGGAATTCTTCGGGGACTGGGTACTGTTCATGTCATTCCTTTGACGCAGTAGCACGTTGTCCCGGGGGAAGGCGGGCTCTGTGTTGTCCATGATATCCGGGGCCACGACCTGCGCCATGACGGCGGGGCGACGGCGGCGTTCGAAACTGCGCACCGACCACGCGACGAGAACGAAAGCGACGATCAACAGAAGACTGGACGTCGAAACCCATGACAACAACACGGTTGTAGTTTACAGGGGTCGAAGCGTGGTCCAACCCACTGCGTCTGGGCGTGTCACCTGATATTTCGCCGTATTCATTCGATACAAACCCTGAGTCCGGGGCTCATGAATTCCGGATCTCACGAAGAATGCGGGGCCTCATCCGAGACCCCGCATTCTTGATTCGATCTTTGGTTCAGTCAGAGGCCTATTCGTCCGGAAGTGACGCGACGAATTCCTTCAGCCAGGGACGCAGGCCGGGGCCCAGGTCCTCGCGCTCCGCGGCGAGAATGACGTTGGCTTTGAGGTAGGAGAGCTTGTCGCCGGTGTCGAAACGGCGTCCTTTGAACACCACACCGTACACGCCTTCGCCTTCTCCCTCGCCCTGTCCCAGGGTCTCGAGAGCGTCCGTCAGTTGGATCTCGTCACCGCGCCCGGGGGGCGTCTCCTCGAGAACATCGAAGACTCGGGGGTGCAGCACGTATCGACCAATGATCGCCAGGTTGGACGGTGCTTCTTCCGGCTTGGGCTTTTCCACCATGCCGGTGACCTTGACGTACTCCTCGCCCTCGACCGTCTGGACCGCGGCACATCCGTAGGCGCTGATCTGGTCCTGGGGAACCTCCATGAGAGCGACGACGCTACCGCCGGTCTTCTGCTGGGCTTCGATCATCCGCTCGAGAAGATCCTCGTTCTCGTCAATGAGGTCATCGCCCAGGAGCACGGCGAACGGCGAATCGCCGACGTGGGTTTTCGCACGAAGGACCGCGTGACCCAGGCCCTTGGGATCGCCCTGGCGCAGATAGTGCAACTCCCCCAGCGCGGTGGCGTGCTGGACCGACGCGAGAAGATCATTCTTGCCCGAGGCCTCGAGTGACGCCTCGAGGTCAGGGATCCGGTCGAAATGATCCTCCAATGCGCGCTTGGAACGGCCCGTGATCATGAGAATGTCATCGAGGCCGGCGGAAACGGCTTCCTGGACCACGTACTGGATGGCCGGGCGGTCGACGACCGGAAGCATCTCTTTGGGACTGGCCTTGGTGGCCGGCAGGAACCGAGTGCCCAGTCCTGCGGCCGGGATCACAGCCTTGGTGACTGGTTTCTGTGAATCATTTGCGGTCATACCTCTCAGAATAGCTGAGGACCTGCGAAAAACCTTGGGTTTGTCACAGCAGGTTTATAGTCCCGGATAAGCCGTTGCTGTGAAGAACGGTTCATTGGTTCTCGCGTGTGGACCCAATTCGCCGGGCACGTCGTCGTGCGGAAAGCCATTACCCTGATTATCTGGGCTCCGGCCCAACCCATGCGAGGAGGACCACTCATGAACGATTCGTGTGCACCCCGCTCCAAGAGCGATCTCAGAGTCCGTTTGTTGGATGCCCGTGCCCACAGGCAGGCTTCCGGTCCCGGCGCGGAGAGCGTTTCGGAAGCTTTTCGTCGGTTGCTGGGGGAACACATCATTCGTCACACGCCTTCGGAGGCGACGGTGTGCGCGTACCTGCCGACTTCCGGGGAACCACCGATCGAGTCTGCCCTCGAGGAAGTCCACGCTTCCGGGCGGAGGATCCTCGTGCCGGTGACGAGGCCCGGACGCCTCCTGGACTGGACCGCTTGGACCCCTACCGTCGACGTCGTCGAAAGCCGGTTCGGTATCAGGGAGCCGGTCGGACCAAGGTACGGCCCCGATGCTTTTGTGCGGGCCGATCTACGGCTGATACCGGCTCTCGCGGTGGACCGCTCCGGTTTTCGCCTGGGCTACGGTGGCGGGTTCTACGACGCCGCCCTTTCGGCCGTTCCGAGCGTCCCACGGCCCACGGCGAATGTGGGCGTATGTTTCGCCGCCGAAGTGCTGGAAGCGGGTTCGGTCCCGACGGAGCCGCATGACGCGCGGCTGGACTTGGTGTGCACGGAACGCGGATTCACTCGGATCGGGAACTGGCCGTAATATAGTTCCGCCGCATCCCACGAACTCAGAGGAGACTGCTCATGCCCGTATATGCGTATGTGTGCAAGAACTGTCAGCACGCATTCGATATTCGCCAGGCCTTTACGGACGACGCACTCAAGGAATGCCCCGAATGCCGGACCGAGTCCCTGCGCAAGAAATTCAACACCGTGGGCGTAAGCTTCAAGGGCAGCGGGTTTTACAGCACCGATTCCAAGCCCTCCGGATCCGGAACTTCGGACGGCTCGACATCGACGACTTCGTCGTCCGAGGCCTCGGCGTCCGGCTCGTCGGCATCCAGCTCGTCGGCCGGCGGCGACTCCTGACCGCTTCACAGAGCTAGACTGCCAGGGTTCTCGTCCGTCCACAGCGACAGCTCTCCGGCCCGTATGGCCGGTGAAATGCACAGTGCCCTGTCATCCCGGACCGCGCGCACGCCGATAGTCATTCTGCCGTGACAGTTTCGGTCCATGCTCCTGTTCCGGCTCCGTCCACCGTTCCGCCGCCGCGTACGTCCGACCGTTCCGCTGGGCGTCAGAATTCGTTCGCATCTCAGCCGTCGGGCACGCCTGCTCGGCACTGTCCTGTTGATCGCGGCGACCTTTGCCAGCTGGTTCCTGCCGTCCCATCCATCGAGTCCCGAGGCCCAGATCCTGATCGCGAAACGTCGGCTCGACCCAGGTCATCACCTCTCCTCCGACGATATCGAGGTGGTCGCGGTCCGAGGCGAGGGAGCCGATTCCTTGCGTGAGAGCACTCCCCCACTCGAATCGGTCGTCGGGGCCAGACTCGCGATCGCGGTTGACCGAGGCCACCAGGTCACGGGGTCGATGACGGCCGCCTCGGATCTAACGCGCGATCTTCCCCAGGGAACGGTGGCGGTTGCCTTGCCTGTCAGGGATGCAGCCTCGTTGCGGCACCTCGGGAGGCTGGCCCCCGTTGATTTGTTCGCCCATGGTGACGACCACGAACGGCTACGGGCTCAAGGCTTTCTGATCATGCCGCCGGAGAGCACCACGGACTCGGGCCCAGGCTTCTCGAACCGGGCTCCGGATTCCACTCCTGGAGGCAATCTCGCGTTCTTCGCCGTCCAGCCCGATGTTGCCGAGGAGCTCGCCGGTGTGCACGAGGAAATCGTCGTCGCGGCCACAACGCCGGTGAATCCGGAGGCTGCGACCCGGTGAATCCTTCGCCGGGCGACGAACCGTCACACCACGGTCAGTCCCAGTGCGGGGGCCGTTGTTCGCGCAACCAGCGTCCACGGGCGTCGTCGCCCCGACCCGGGGAGGTCGCCTCCGTGGATTCGCTCGCGCCCCGGCTTCGGCCACGCTGGGAGCCTCGACCCTCCGTTTCCGGGGTGGCTCGTGTGTCCCCGAGACCCGCCAGCCGCTCGGGCTCTCCTTGGCTCACCGTGCTACCGCCCGTGGCCCTCCGCGGGCCCCGATGGCGGTAGCGCTTCTGCTTCCCCGGATCCCGGTTCGAATCGGAAGTCACCCGCGAACCTGGGATTCGAGGCCAAGGTATCCGAGGATCCGGTCCGCTACGGACTGTGGATCGGTGAATACGTCCACGGCCCACAAGGACACCTGGTTCCACCCCGTCCTTTCCAGACGCTCGGGCTTCAGGCGGGACCTTTCGCGCACCGAGAGCGCGGCATAGGCTTCCGTCCCATCACTCGAGAGGGCCACGGGAAGTCGCATCGCGGAAGAGTCACGAGTCTCGGGATTCCCGGAGGTTCGTGCTCTGGGGCTGAGGACGGCCCCGGCCGACATCGACTCGGCATGTGCCGTGGCCACCGCGTCGACTTCTTTGCCCGGAGTCACGGAAACATCAGCCCCCGCGCTTCTCAGACGCCGCACCAGATCGGCGAGAAGCCAATCGGCCTTGTGCTCATCCTCTGCCGCGTCGTACACGGACAAGAACTCGCTGCCGGCATGCTCCGGCGGAAGAATGGCCGCCTGTCCCGAATCCCCGCGGTCCCGGGAAGCCTCGAAGGAGGCCAGGAAACGTGCCAGATCCTTGACTCCCGTTCTCAGATCCGCGGCCTGAAGCTGCGCCAGACTCAAGGAACTCACGATCCGAGTGTGGAACCGGGCAGTCGTCATTGCTTTCACGAAACGTTGGCGGCCGTGCTGGTCAGCAAGCTGCCCGAAGTGGGAGGAGCGCGAACCGGCTTCAGCGGCAACGCCCAGACTGAATATGACCCTGTCGCGGCGCAATCCCTGAGACCGAGCGAGATCCAGAACCCGGAAGGGTTCTTGGCCAGGCTCGAAGAATTCCCGGAGATCAGGCCGAGATTCGAGACCTCGCCTGACGGCCTCGGCAATGCGTGCCGCGTGGCGCGTTCCGGCGGTCAGAACGGCCAGGGACTGTCGCGGGTTCTGGGATGCGTGCTCGAAGACCATCTCGGCAACGGCGAGAACCTCCGCCTTGGGCGACTCGATGACGGGTGCTCCCACCCGATCGTCCGGTTTTTTCCGAGTGAGGTAGTCGACGTCCAACGACCGAATCCTGCTGACTGCTTCCTCCCCGTACGGCATGGTCGAGAGGGCGCCGTCGTAGAAATGGTTGTTGAGGTACGAGACCAGTGACTGGTCCCGGCACTCATGCACACGGTCGAGGGTGAGGCCCGGCAGCATCTGGCCGAGAACCTGCATCGCGGATTCCACGGGGTCCTCCGACGGGGGCTGTTCGTTCCCGGTCGTTGGAGACACAATGAACGGTTGCGGGTACCCGGCGTGGTCGTCGCCGAACGCAATCACCTGGCGCGTACGGGACAAGGCAGCAAGGCACGCCCCCAACGGTGTCGACTCGGCGTCGAGGACTATGACGGCATCAACGTGGGCCGACTGAGGCACCGTGCGGCCGACGCCGAAGGGGCTGGACAGCCACACGGGGAGCAGTCCCGCAACCATGTCGGGCGCCTGATCCAAGTATTCGCGGAGATGGCACGGCGCACCCTTGAGCATCCGCCGGAATTCTTTGGCCTGGAGGGGTTTGAGAGACACCCGACGGTTCCACCCACGGGCCGCGTCGTAGCGGACCCTGGCAGGCCCGGAAGCAACGTGCGCCACGTCGGCCCGGCGGAACGAGGACTCCACCTCGGTCAAAGTTTTGCCCCTGACCAGGTTGACCTCCGGGCGTTCGAGCATGATCTCGAAGGCAGATTGCCACCACGCCAGGTCCAATTCTGCGGCAACCTGGTCCGAAGGGACGTGTCGCTCTTCCAGATCGGACAGCAACTCTCCCAGACCCTTGCCACGCAGAATGTGCATCAGTTGCTCCCGCTCGGGCAGGGTGTCCAGGAGGATGCGGTCGTTCGCCATGGCCTCGAGGGTTTCGACCAGATCCGGAAGAGGCAGCGTGAAATAGTCCTTCCGGGCTGGGCTCTCTTCCATGACGATCGACAAGTCGGACAGGCCGTCGGCCACCTGCGCATAGGATCGCCCGATGGTCTCGAGATTTCCGGGCAGGCTGACCGTTCGCTCGTCCACGGCCCAAGTCTGCCACTGCTCCCGTTGCGCCTGGACCTCGATCAGGGCCTGGTGCAGATCGGAAATGTGCACCTGCGGAACGATGTATTCCTTGGCCGCCCTGCGGAGACGCGAACGCTGAATAGCCGACATGTCGATGCCGCGTTCACGGCGCCAGGTCGAGGTACCGGTCGCCGCGATCAAGTCGGTCACGGGCCGGTCGAAGATGTCACCGTTGAACCGGGAGAGGGAGACTCGGATTCCTTCGAGCAGGTCCAGTTGCTTTTTCCACCCGGCCAGAGTCCTCTCGGGGCGGAGGCCGATGCTCTCGAAGCCTTCGGTGATGTCCTTGCGCAGGGTTCGAGTCGTCTCCAGGAGGGTACGCACCAGTGCACGTGCTTGCTTGGTCTCTTCGGTGTTGACCAAGGTGGCCCCGAACCAGGGCGCCTTGCGCGTCGACGGGTTGAAGGCGCGCAACTCTGCGGCCCTTTCCAGTTGCGCAACGGTTTCCGCACGATCAACCGTCGCGTCCATGACGCCACGCTTGAATCGCACGCGGGTCGACGGCGCCTCATCCTGTGAGGTCAGTTCGGCAAGGGTCTGCATCGCCTGCAACGGCGTCACACCCCAGCGTTCGTCACGCCAGTGCAAGGAGTCGATGTGCTCGATCAATTGGCGCCGCGTGCTACGGATTTCATCGTGCAAACCGGACAGCCGCGGTTCAACGGCACGCTCGTGACTCACGATCGTCTCGACCAGTTTTCGGTGAAGGTCCTCCGGTTCGAGGTCTTCGCCGAGTTCGAGCGTGAGGTCCGAAAGCTCGAGTTCCGAGAGTCTGCGCCGCACGTTCTGAAGCGTCTCCCTGCGTTCGGCAAGGAAGAGCACGGACTTTCCTTCGGAGACGAGGCCCGCCGCGACGTTGAGGGCCGCACGCAGGTGCTGGGTCCCCGCCGGTGAGGTGACCGTCATCGACTCGCCGGCCCTGGCCCTCTGAACCAGTTCGGAGACGGTGTCATCGGCGTCGTAGACCAACGTCTCGTCCGCCGGGTCCACGTGGTTCGCCGGAGCCGGTGACGACGTGAATTCGCGTTTCTCATACGACTCGTCGAGCCGGATCCGGTTCAGGTCCGAGAGTTCGCGAAGCAGTCCAGAGGTCGCGGTGCTCGGCAGTTCCCCCACGGTGTCCGCGAGGTCCGCGAAGGTCGAGATCACGGTCCGCGATTCGATGTGCATGCCGGGAACCTTCATGCACGCCGAACGCATGGCCTCCAGGACCGCGTCCGGGGTGAGTCGTGAGCCCGAGGTCGCCGTTCGGTGCACCCCTTGCTCGAACAGATCGATACCGAATTCTCTGCGTAGTTGGCGGGCCATCGCAGGGTTGAGGCGGGCCGGCCCGTTGATGCGCAGTTCGAAATCGTCGCCGTCCGGGTGAGGGTTGATCGTCACGGGCGTCAGAAGGATGGGTGCTATGTGCCGCCGCTCACCGCGTGCACCATCCGGTGTCCCTGAAGGATTCTTGGTAGCGAACCACGACGCCGTTCCTGCGGCGAGGAAGCCCGCGTCGAGGCCATGGTCCGCGTCGAGTTCGAAAACCTTGCCCCGGATAGCGTGCGCGGACCGAATCCCGTTCGAGAACTCCGCTCGGTCGCGAAGAATCGTGGACAAGCGGGTTCTGCGACCGGACAGCAGCTGGGCGTAACCCGACGGATTCGAATTCGACAGGTCGATATGCACATTGTCGACCGGGTTGAAGTCCAGGAGCGCATCCGGTCCGGTGTACACATCCACTTGTTTCAGCCACCGGTCGAGACGCAGTTCGTCACGATCGGTAGGGGCATCATCCGTCGACGCGTCGGGTTGGTGGCCCGCCTTCGCACCGGAGTGAACGTGCTCGTCTCCGGCTCCAGGGTCCTCCGTGGGCGAATCCGCGCCGTCCGACTTCTCCCCGACCGGTTCTCCATGAGTGGTGTCTGTGCCTGATGTGCTCGCCTCGGGGTGGTCCTCCTCCGTTGCGGCGCCTTCCTCACTGACCTCCGGGTCGGCCGCCGCCGTGACCGTCACGCCGCCGAGCGATGCCACGGACTCGGGACGCGTGGCGTCCGATGCGTCGTCTCCGACCTGCTCGACCTGGAATTCCTGGGACGGCGTGCGCGAGGCGTCCTGGTCCGACGGCTCACGGCCGTTGTCAGCAGACTCAGACTCTTGCGGGCTCGCCCAGGGCACGGATGAGGTACTGCGGTCCGGGGCCCCCGAATTATCCTGCTCGTTCTGGTCGGCGGAGTGTGGCTTCGTCACGTTGTCTCTGCTTCCGGTGTGGTCGGCGTTGTCTTCGCACGTGGTTGCCGCGCGGGAACCGCGCGCCCTCTCTATAGTAGAAGCACACCGAGCGGATTGCGTTGCAGTTCCCCATGTCGTTGTGCTCAGACACGTGTGGCCCGGCCCCGGTTTCCCGAGGCGGGCCACACGTGCGTCCAAGACCGAGGCGGTCTCAGAAAATTATTCCCATTCGATCGTTCCGGGAGGCTTGGAGGTCACGTCCAGAACCACCCTGTTGACCTCCTGGACCTCGTTGGTGATCCTGTTCGAGATCTTGGCCAGGAGATCGTAGGGAAGCCTGGACCAGTCGGCAGTCATCGCGTCTTCCGAGGAGACCGGTCGGAGAACGATCGGATGCCCGTAGGTTCGGCCGTCGCCCTGGACACCCACCGAACGCACCTGCGACAGCAACACCACCGGCATCTGCCAGACTTCGTTGTCCAGTCCGGCCTTGGTCAGCTCGGCTCGAGCGATGGCGTCTGCGGCACGCAGAACGTCCAGATTCTCACGCGTCACCTCACCGATCACACGAATCCCAAGACCGGGGCCGGGGAACGGCTGTCGTGCAACGATCTTCTCCGGGACTCCGAGCTTCCGGCCGATGGCACGAACCTCGTCCTTGAACAGCGTGCGCAAGGGTTCGACCAAGTCGAACGCGAGGTCCTCGGGGAGGCCACCCACGTTGTGGTGGGACTTGATATTGGCGGCGCCTTCGCCTCCACCGGACTCGACGACGTCCGGGTACAACGTTCCCTGGACCAGGAACTTGATGTCCTCCCCGCTTCGTCCGAGCTCGGCAACGAGCTTGCGCTGCGCGTCCTCGAATGACCGGATGAACTCACGACCGATGGCCTTGCGCTTGTCCTCGGGGTCCGTCAAACCTTCCAGAGCCGAGACGAACCGATCCGATTCGTCGATGGTCACGACCTTGATACCCATGGTCTCGGCGTAATCCTGCTCGACTTGCTCACGCTCACCGTCGCGCAGAAGACCGTGATCAATGAAGAAACACGTCAGCTGGTCGCCGACGGCCTTGTGTACGAGTGCTGCCGCGACCGAGCTGTCGACTCCGCCGGACAGTGCGCAAATCACCTTGGCGTCACCGATCTGTTCACGGATCTTCTCGACCTGCTCGTCGATCACGTTGCCTGTGGTCCAGGTCGGCTTGAGACCTGCGACGTTGAACAGGAAGTTCTCGAGGATCTGCTGGCCGAAATCCGAGTGCTTGACCTCAGGGTGCCACTGCACGCCTCCGAGCTTCTTCTCCTCGTTGACGAATGCGGCCACGGGGGCCCCTTCGGTGCTCGCCAGGACCTCGAAACCACTCGGCGCCTCGGTCACGGAGTCGCCGTGGCTCATCCACACGTTCTGCGCCACTGGCGTGCCTGCCAGGAAGGAGACCCCATTGCCGGTCAGGGTCGCATCCGTTGCGCCGTATTCGCGCAACCCGGTGTGGGCCACATGGCCGCCGAGAGTCTGCGCCATCACCTGGAAGCCGTAACAGATACCGAACACGGGAACACCGGATTCGTAGAGCCGACGGTCCCCGGCCGGGGCTCCCTCGGCGTACACGCTCGACGGGCCTCCGGAGAGCACAATGGCTGCGGGGTTCTTGGCGAGAATCTGCTCGGTCGGCATCGTGTGGGGCACGATCTCCGAATAGATGTTGGCGTCACGCACACGGCGTGCGATGAGCTGGGCGTATTGAGCCCCATAGTCGACGACCAGAACGGGGCGATCTTCCAACTCGGGTGTCGCCGAGGAATCGGATTGGGTCACTGCCATACTTTCGATGTTGTCGGGTGCGGAGAAATTGCCCCTGGTGCGGGGCCCGATATTTTCAGTCTAGAACACGATGTCGGCCGAATCCGGGCCGGCTGGGCATGCACTGCCGGTGCTGGCACGGATTCCCCGGCGCGCTCAGTATCTTTTTGCGGACTTCGGGTTCGCGGCCACCTGTGCGACCGTCTCCCGATGGATGCGTCGCTCGACGATGAAGGACAGGAAGGGGACGACACCGCCCAGCGCCATCACGATCAGCTGCGGGAGCGGCCACCTCATGAGCAACCAGAGACGGAAGCACGCAAGCAAGTAAATCACGTAGAACCAGCCGTGAATGATCAGGACGCCGGTCGAGATGTTCAGGCCGCCAGTGAGATTGCCCGTATCCCTGTTCAACCATCCCAGGGCGACGTTCTCTCCCGTGGACGCGTTGGTGGCACCGGCCATCAGGTCGAACCCGAAGATGTACCTGGTCACCATTTCGACGACCAGCAGCAACAGGAACGTTCCGGAGATCCAGGCGCAGTACTTGTAGATCGCGAGCGCCCCGCGGATCTGTGCCTGAGTCCCACCGAACTTCCTGCGGGTCGCCCGGACGTTGCCTGCCTTCTGCGGTGTGGCGTCCGCGGGCAGCGGGACCCTCTTGCCGTCCGTGCGCTCCACGGGTTGGGGCTGGTTCTTGGGCGTTGGCTTATCGGCCACCTTGGTCACCTCGTTGATTCTCGTGTGTGGTCCCGACCGAGGCTTCGGCGGACGAGTGCCCGCCGTCGGGCTCATTGATTTCCTCGGCGACGGGTTCGTCGAAGTAGTAGTACTGCCGGTCGTCGGCGTCGTAGTAGTAGTACCGGCCCGTGGACTCCTCGTAGAACATGTTGCCTTCCCCGGCCGGAAGGATCTCGTAGTACTTCTCAGGGTGAATCATGCGTTCGTGTGAGTCGGCCAGCATGCGCCACCACAGATAGATCGCGAAGAGAGCGAAGACGACCCACTCGATCGCGTAGAAAATATTAAGCCAGTCCACGGAATGGTCCACGACCTGCTCGGTGTGGATCCGGCTGAGCTTGTCGTGAGGCTCGGTCAGCCCGGCGTCCTTGTCCACGTGTCCCTCGGCATCGACCGGGGCCGGCTGGTCGGCCGGTGATTCGGAGACCGCCGCCACGGTTCCGGCGTACAGGGGTGTGTCCCATACGTTGGCCAATTGGGCGGTCGCAGCAGATCCCAGGGCGCCCTTGGTCTTGGTGTCCTTCGACGTGACCGGGGCTTCATTGGCCACCAGACGGCCGATCACCGTGACGTCGCCGGACGGTTCAGGGCTGAGCGCCTGGGTGTCGCTGTCCGTGGTGAACCCCCGTGCCACCGGAACGGCGTAGTCCTGGCCCTCGGATGCCGCATCGGAGTCCAGTCGGAACTCGCTGACGACCCAATACCCCTTGGTTCCGTCATTGACTCGTCCCTCGACCAACCGGCTCGAGTCCTCGACGTAGTGGCCGTTGGCCTGAACCATCGAATCGGCCTCGGACTGGAGAACCGGATCCTGCGGGTCGGCTACGTCGCGGAGCGGCTGGACCACTTCTTTGCCCGGATCGGCATTGATCTGTCCCGAATCCGCGGATCCCAGTTGCCACTTGCTCAACAGCATGAACCCCGTCGACATCGCCAGGGCGAGCAGAAGCGCACCCAACCATCGTGGGGTAAGAGCTAGTTTGAGCACGGCGTCCAGCCTATCTGTCCAGCCTGGGATTTCCCCAAGTCATCCAGGGGCCGAGCAGCCTCGTCGCGGCGCCCGGCCCATGGGTCGTTCAGTACTGGGGGCGTCCCGTCAGGACAACCTCGGAACGTTGAAATTCCTTGAGCGTCGAATATCCCGTGGTCGCCATGGCACGCCGCATGGCGCCTATGAGGTTCGATGTTCCGTCCACGTGGTGTGACGGGCCGTAGAGAACCTCTTCCAGCGAGCCGACCTGGTTCATGGGGGTTCGGGTTCCCCGGGGGAATTCGTGGTGGTGTGCCTCAGGTCCCCAGTGGTATCCGCGTCCGGGCGCTTCCTTCGCCCGGGCCAGGGGTGCCCCGATCATGACGGCGTCGGCACCCATGGCCATGGCCTTGATGATGTCGCCGGACTGGCCGAGACCCCCGTCCGCGATGACGTGCACGTACCGTCCGCCCGATTCGTCCAGGTAGTCGCTGCGCGCGGCGGCGACATCGGAAATCGCTGAAGCCATGGCTGCGTGGATGCCCAGTGCCCTGCGGGTTGTGGTGGTTGCGCCTCCCCCGAAGCCCACGAGGACTCCCGCGGCGCCCGTTCGCATCAGGTGGAGAGCGGGTGTGTAGCCGGCGGCTCCCCCGACGATCACCGGCACGTCGAGCTCGTAAATGAACTTCTTCAGATCCAGTGGTTCCTGATTCTGGGACACGTGCTCGGCGGAGACCGTGGTCCCGCGGATCACGAAAAGGTCCGTACCGGCGTTGACCACCGTCTTGTAGTACTCCTGGGTTCGTTGCGGGGTCAGGGATCCCGCAACCACCACGCCGGCGTCCCGAATCTGGGCCAGCCGCTCGGTGATCAGCCCTTCCTTGATGGGTTCCGCGTAGATCTCCTGCATGCGACGGGTCACATGCGACATGTCGTCACGCGCCAACAGGGAAATTTCCTCGAGGTACGGTTCGGGATCCTCGTACCGGGTCCAGAGGCCTTCGAGGTTGAGAACTCCGACGCCGCCCAGTTTGCCCAGGGTGATAGCGGTCTCGGGCGACATGACCGAGTCCATGGGCGCACCCAGGACGGGTGTCTCGAACTTGAAGGCATCGATCTGCCATTCGGTATTGACGTCCCGCGGGTCCCTCGTGCGCCGGGCGGGCACGAGAGCGACGTCGTCGAGCGAGTACGTCCGGCGGGCACGTTTGGAGCGCCCGATTTCGATGTCGTTGGTCAAGATCTTCCTTCCGTACGCCCCTGCACGGGCGTGGCCGAATCAGCGGCGGTAGTTGGGGGCCTCGACGGTCATCATGATGTCGTGAGGATGCGATTCCTTGAGACCGGCCGGCGTCACTCGCACGAATTTGCCCTTGTTCTTGAGTTCTTCGATGGTCATCGAGCCCACGTAGAACATGGTTTGGCGCAGACCGCCCTCGAGCTGGTGAAGCACAGCGGACAAGGGTCCCCGGTAGGCGACCTGCCCTTCGATGCCCTCAGGGATGAGCTTGTCCTCGCTCTTGACGTCCGCCTGGAAGTAGCGGTCCTTGGAGAAGGAGGCCTCCTTGCCACGCGTCTGCATGGCTCCGAGAGAGCCCATCCCGCGGTAGGTCTTGAACTGTTTCCCGTTGACGAAGATGAGGTCGCCCGGGGATTCATCGCAACCGGCGAGCATGGATCCGAGCATCACGGAGTCGGCACCCGCGACCATGGCCTTGCCGATTTCCCCGGAGTGCTGAAGGCCTCCGTCGGCGATGAGCGGAACACCGGCGGGAATCGTGGCCTTGGCCGATTCATTGATCGCGGTGATCTGCGGGACGCCGACGCCGGCAATGATGCGGGTCGTGCAGATCGACCCGGGGCCGACGCCGACCTTCACGGCGTCTGCGCCTGCATCGACAATGGCCTGTGCCCCTTCGCGCGTGGCGGCCTGTCCGCCGATCACGTCGACGTGTGCGGCGGACGGCTCCTTCTTCAACCTGGCGATCATGTCCAGCACGCCCTGCGAATGTCCGTTGGCGGTGTCGATGAACAAAGCGTCCACACCGGCGTCGATCAGGGTCATGGCCCGCTCGAAACCGTCACCGAAAAATCCCACCGCGGCACCGACCCGGAGCCTGTCCTCCTCGTCCTTGGTCGCGTTGGGGTACTGCTCGGTCTTGGTGAAGTCCTTGACGGTGATGAGGCCGGTCAATCGTCCCTGGTCGTCGACGAGCGGCAGCTTCTCAATCTTGTGGGAGGCCAACAGCCCGAAAGCCTCGTCCTTGGTCATGCCCTCGTGGCCGGTAACCAAGGGCATCTTTGTCATGATTTCGGCGACGGATCTTGTTTCGATGTCCTGTTCGGAAAGGTACCGGGTGTCCCGGTTGGTGATGATGCCCACGAGCTTGTCTTCGCTGTCCACGACGGGCAGCCCTGAGACCTTGTAGTGGCCGCACAGATCATCGAGCTCGCGCAAAGTTGCGTCCGGCGAGATGGTCACGGGGTGGGTGATCATGCCGGACTCGCTCCGCTTGACGCGGTCAACGTGCTCCGCCTGGTCATGGATCGAAAGGTTGCGGTGAATCACGCCCATACCGCCGAGTCGAGCCATGGCGATGGCCATCCGGGAATCGGTCACGGTGTCCATCGCGGCGGAGATGATCGGGGACTTGAGACTGATCCTCCTGGACAGGCGCGTCGTCGTGTCCGCATCCGACGGGTTGACGTTCGTGTTCCCGGGAAGCAGGAGGACGTCGTCATAGGTCAGACCGGTCAGGCCGAAGGGGTCATCGGACAGGGCTGTGGGCTGGGTCAAGAGAATGGGACCTTTCACGTCGCGCGTCTCGGTACGAGCCTCTCGGCGCCCCGAGCTGTTGCCTCTCATCATAGGACGTTCGGCAACCCGAACGCTCCCCCGCACCCCGCCCAGGTGACGGAGACCATGCAGCCGGCTCCGGGGAGGTCACCGGGAGCTCGCATTCCGCATCGCGGTATCGAGCCTGTCCCCCACCATGTGCTTCATCGAGTCGACATACGTCGCCGTCAGGTGGTTGTTGTCCAGGTACGTGTAGACGTTGCCGATCTGCGCTGGGCAGCTGCGACCGGGGCAGACCAGGTCGAGCAGATCCAGGGGCGCAAACCCATGGATCTGTTGCGCCCATTCCGCGGTCGGATTGGTTTGCCCCAGGGGGCTCGGGAACGCGCAGCCGGCGACCCCGTTGCGTGCCTCGCAGTCGGCATGCTTCTCCGCAAAACGCGGCACGTCCCGCACGCCCACGACGTCGATGCCTCGCCGGGTCCATCGCTCAACCTGCTGTCGCGTCTCCGGCCGGACGATCTCGCCGACCCCGCCGACGGTCGAGTGCGTGGCCAACATCAGGAGCACGTCGGGCTTCTGAGCGCCGATGTACTCTTCGGTGTGTCTCATCCACTGTGCGCATTGCGCGGAAATCCTGTCGTTCAGGGCCACGCTCGTGAATTGGCACCCTGGTGCGCGAACGAAGGTCAAGTCCCACCCGTTGCGGCGGGCGGCATCGGCGATCGCCGGAAGCAGCATCTCCATGTGGCTGTTGCCCACCGCGACGACGTGCCGGCTCGGTCGATCGGCGCGATGGTAATTGAGGCATTGGTCGACCTCGAGACCTTTCAACGCTTCCGGTGGATCGACGTCGCGGCAAGGCGTCCCACGGACCACCTGCCACGACCAGTCGTCGGCGCGTTTGGCCGGTGTCGGGAGGATGGCGGCGTCGTCGGACCCTTCGTACCGGAACCCCGGGAGAAGCGCTCGAGCCCCAGGATTGTTGTTCACGGATTCGGTTTGTGCGACCCGCGCTTCGGAGGCGATGCGCGCATCCCACACGCAGGCCGGCCCCACAGCCAGGAGCATGCTCGCTGCGATGACGAGCAGGCCTCTCCGGCGCCTCGCGTCCGCCCAGGACCAGCGACGCAGCGGTCGTTCGACGACGCGGGTCAGGACCCACGCAATCACCGTCGCCATCGTGAGCAGCCCAGTTCCGGCGAAGAATCCCGCCTTTTCCTGCCCCGTCACGGCCAGATAGAACACCAGCAGGGGCCAGTGCACCAGGTAGAGGGCGTAAGACGCCGACCCCAGGATCACCAGTGGCTTCCAGGTGAGGATTCTTTCGGCACCCCAGCGCGTTCCTGAGGGTGTACACGCGATGACGAGGCACGCTGCCACGGTCGGCCACAGGGCGACGAACCCGGGGAACTTGCCCTGCACGTCCAGAAGCGCGCCGCAGAGCAGGATGGCGACCAGTCCCGTCCAGGAGAGGACCGCGGCGAGTGAGCCACGGACGGTGATGCGTGTGCAGACGATGGCCAGCAGGGAACCCAACGCGAACTCCCACAGTCGCGCCCAGGTATTGAAGTAGGCCCCGCTCTGGTCGACGGCCGTCTGGTGCACCGAATAGGCCAGTGAACCCAAGAATATGGCCAAGAACATCAAGGCCAGGATCCTGCGAGCACGAGCCTGCAGGCGGCGGACCATGAGGCTCGTGAGGCAGAAGAGCAACGGCCAGACCAGAAAGATCTGCCCCTGTATCGAGAGGGACCAGAAATGACGGAAGGGCGACGCCGCCCCGGAGTCCGAGGCATAGTAATCCACCGCGTGGCCGATGGAGTACCAGTTCTCGCCATAGAAGAGGACGGCGAAGGCCTCTCGGATGGCAGGGACCCACCGATCGGCCCCCAGGAAGAGTCTTGAGCCGAGCAGAGTCAGCACAACGGTCACCACGGCCAACGGGACGATGCGCTTGAATACATGTACCCAGTACCGGGTCACCTCGCGCCACCCCAGTGCGGCGCCCCTCTGAATCCGGTCCGCGAAGGACGTGGTCATGAGGAATGCAGAGATGAGCAGAAACACGTCCACGCCGCCGGAGACCCGACCGAACCAGACGTGGTATGCGGCGACCAGCAAGACGGCAAAGGCCCGCAATCCCTGGATTTCGGGGCGGAACGCGCGCCGACGGAGCGCTGTGTTCTGGTGGCGCGGGGTACGTCGATGCCACGGCGCGGTGGACCCCTTGACTTGCCTGGGCGAGGGCACGGTTTTTCCTCAGTTCGGTGCGATTGCAAACCCATCGGGATTTGCACGACTGATGCTCCTCCCCCGGAAGAGAGGCGCTGGACAGGTGAATTGTACTTGCCGGTCCGGAAAATCCGTAGTTGCGGCCGCGCCCGAAGCCCATGGGGATTCCGGCGCGACCGCGAACGGTCTCACTCAGGTCAGGAGGCCTGATCACCCGCCTGCGCCATCGCATCCTCGGAAACCTGCGCCGCATCGTCGTACCTCTGGTCGAAGAACTTCTGCATGCTGCGCACGTACGTGGCCGTCAGGTGGTTGTCGTCGATGTAGGTGTAAATATTGCCCACCGCGGGCGGGCAGCTTCCGTCCGGGCACACCAGATCATCCATGTCCAACGACCCGTAACCGGGGATCTCCGTGCGCCACGCGGACGTCGGATCCTCGGTCCCAGCGGTCGCGTGCGGGAAGGTGCAGTCCTCAAAGCTGTTCTTGTTCTCGCATTCCGTGTGGGACTGCGTGAAGCGTGCGTTGTCCCTGATGCCGATGACCCCAACGCCTTCGCTCGTCCACTTGCGCACTTGGTCCTCGGTGCCCTCGCGGATGCCTTCGGCGGCGCCGTCATAGCTGGAGAAGGTGGACTGGATGACCAGGTTGTCCGGGTGCCAGTCCTGGATGGCGTCCTCGGCCCGCGGGAGCCATTCCTGGCACGCGCCCGAGAACCAGTTGTCCTGCGTGCTCGTGAAGAAGCAGCCGGGGTGTCGCACGAAGGTCAGGTCCCAGTTGTCGTCCTTGGCCTTCTGCTTCAATGCTGTCATCCACTGTTCCGTGTGACTGTTGCCCACCGCGACGACGTGCTTGCTCGGATGATCCTGCTTGACCACCCGGTAGCACTCTCCCCCGGAGAGGCCGTGCATGTCCTTCTTGAAGTCCTTGTCCTTGTCGCACTGTTCCCCCAGACCGTTGACCTCGGCGAAGTCGTTGCTCCGGGTCAATGCGGTCGGAAGCAGACCAGGATTGTCATCACCCTTGTAGGTGTAATCCGGATCAAGGATCTCGGCGCCTGGGTTGTTCTTGTCCGCGTTGGCCTCGATCTTGTGGGTCACGTAGGCGATGCGGGCCTGCCACGCCAGAACGGACCCGACGCCGAGCGCGATGCACCCGAGAATCACCACGCCAGCGCGCCACCGCTTGGTTTCGGCCCACTTCCACTTGCGGATGGGCGTATCGACCAGCTTCGTCAGCACGTAGGCCAGGCCGATGGACAGCGCCAGGAGGACGACGCCGGAGAAGAGCCCGGCCTTCTCTCGTCCCGTAATGGTCAGGTAGAACACCAGCAACGGCCAGTGGACGAGGTACAGGCCGTAGGAGTTGGAGCCGAGCCAGACCAGCGGCTTCCACTTGAGCAGACGATCGGCTCCCCATTTGGTGGTCGACTGCCCGCAAATGATGATGAAGCTCGCGGCCAGCGTGGGCCACAGGGCGATGAAGCCAGGGAACTGGCCCTCGACGTCCAGGAGGGCGCCGCAGGTCAGAATGGCCAGCAGGCCGACCCAGTTCAGGATCGCGGCCACGCCGGTACGAACACGGATCCAGGGAAGCACGATGGCCGCCAACGAGCCCATCGCGAATTCCCAGAGCCTGGCAAAGGTGTTGAAGTATGCCGCGGTCTGGTTCGAGTACGTGTAGTAGACCGAGAAAGCGAACGAGACCACGAAGACGACCGCGAAGATGGTCGCCAGAACCGGCCGAACCTTGGTCCCCATCTTGCGGACCAGAAGGCTGCCGAGCGCGAAGAGCAGAGGCCACATGATGAAGATCTGGCCCTGGATGGACAGAGACCAGAAATGCCTCAGAGGCGACGCCGCGCCCGAGTCCGACGCGTAGTAATCCACGGCGTTCACGATCGAGAACCAGTTCTCGTAATAGAACGTCACGGAGAATGCCTCGTGCATGATCGACAGCCATCGGTCCGGAGACACGAACAGCCGGGTCAGCACGAGGGAGCCTGCCACGATGATCGCGACGAGCGGCATGATTCGCTTGAAAACGTGGAACCAGTACTTGGTCAGTTCCGTCCAACCGATGCGGACTCCGCGCTCGATCTTGCCCGTGAAGGACAGTGTCATCAGGAACGCGGAAATCATCAGGAAGACGTCGACGCCGCCGGACACCCGGCCGAACCAGATGTGGTAGATCGCCACCAGGAGCACGGCAAAGGCGCGCAGTCCCTGGATTTCGGGGCGGAAAGCCCTCTTTCTGCGAGGTGCGACCTCTGGGGCTTGGCCGCCTTCCGGGGGCGGGACCTGTCCTGTCGTCCCGTTCGATTCAGTCATTCAAGATCCTGTGTCGGCCTCGGCAGAGGCGGTGTTCTTGTCGATTCGTGCGATGCCAGCAATCGGTATCGGTCCTGCAGGTCAGCCCGTAGCCCGGCGCTCGGTCACGAATGTCCGTGGAGCGGATGCGAGCGGCCCGCGGGCAGACACGAGTTTTCATCCTATTCGTCTGACGCGCAAAATTTCGTACCCGTGCTCAGGCTCGCCACCCGGGATCCACGAGGAAACCCGAAGACACGACATGTGCCACCGTCCGACGCCGGGAACACCCGCCCTCAGGCTGGATTTCAGCGAGGACCGGCGACCCGCACCGCGCGGCGACGAAACCGAGCAACGTGCCATCGCGAGATGGCCTGAAGAGACAATACATTGCATTGCAACTAAATCGTCGCACGGACCCACACACAGGAACGCCCCCGCGCTCTCACAGAGAGCGCGGGGGCGTTGGGACGAGGACCTGGAATCAGGCCTCTTCCTCTTCCTCCGGCTTGTCGACAACCAGAGTTTCCGTGGTCAGGACCATCGATGCGATGGACGCCGCGTTCTCGAGCGCGGAACGGGTGACCTTGACCGGGTCGATGACGCCGGCCTTGATCAAGTCCTCGTACTCGCCGGTCACAGCGTTGTACCCCTGGCCGGCATCGAGGCTCTGGACGCGAGACGCGACCACGTAGCCGTCCTCCCCGGCGTTGTCGGCAATCCAGCGCAAAGGCTGAACGAGCGAGCGTCGAACGATGTCGACCGCCGTCCGCGCACCCTCGGTCTGGAGCCCCAGGTCCGAATCGAGCGCCTTGGCCGCGTGGACCAGGGCAGATCCACCACCGGCGACGATGCCTTCTTCGAGCGCGGCCCGGGTCGAGGACACGGCGTCCTCGATACGGTGCTTGCGTTCCTTGGCCTCGACCTCGGTCGCAGCTCCGACCTTGATAACGGATACACCGCCGGACAGCTTGGCCAGGCGCTCCTTGAGCTTTTCGCGATCCCATTCGGAATCCACGCGCTCGATCTCGGAGCGGATCTGGGCCACGCGTTCAGCAACGTCATCGGCAGAACCGTTGCCGTCCACGATGGTCGTGTTGTCCTTGGTCACCGTGACGCGGCGGGCCTGGCCGAGCTGCTCGAGGGTCACGGAATCCAGGGTGATGCCGAGCTCGCTCGTGATGACCTCTCCACCCGTCAGGACCGCCAGGTCCTGCATGATGGCCTTGCGACGATCGCCGAAGCCAGGAGCCTTGAGGGCCACCACATTCAGGTTTCCGCGAAGCTTGTTGACCACCAGGGTGGACAGAGCCTCGCCGTCGACGTCCTCGGCGATGATGGTCAGCGGCTTCTTCGCCTGAACCACCTTTTCCAGCAAGGGCATGAGGTCGGCAATGGCCGAGATCTTGCCCTGATAGATCAGGATGGCCGAGTCCTCGAGGACAGCTTCCTGCCGTTCGGCGTCGGTCACGAACGACGGCGACAGGTAGCCCTTGTCGAACTGCATGCCTTCGGTCACGGACAGCTCGATCTCGGTCGAGGAGCCGTCCTCGATGGTGATGACGCCGTCCTTGCCGACCTTCTCGAATGCTTCCGCAAGGAGCGCGCCGATCTGCTCGGACTGGGCCGAGATGGCGGCAACGTGCGCGACCTCGGCACCCTCGACCTCGCGGGCGTTCTCCAGCAGACGCTCGGACACGGCCTTGACGGCCGCCTCGATGCCCGCGCGGATTTCGCTCGGTGCCGCACCAGCGGCCACGTTGCGCAGACCCTCATTGACGAAGGCCTGAGCCAGAACCGTTGCGGTCGTCGTGCCGTCACCGGCGACGTCGTTGGTCTTGGTGGCAACTTCCTTGGCCAGCTGAGCGCCGAGGTTCTCGTACGGATCGTCAAGCTCGACTTCGCGGGCGATCGTGACGCCGTCGTTGGTGATCGTGGGAGCGCCCCACTGCTTGTCCAGAACGACGTTGCGACCACGGGGTCCGAGAGTCACCTTGACCGTGTTGGCGAGCTTGTCCACGCCGGCCATGAGAGCCTTGCGGGCTGCGTCGTCGAATTCCAACTGTTTTGCCATGAACTACATGACTCCTTACACAGGTCTAGAAAAGTGCGGGTTCGTCGAAGTCTTACTTCTCGACGACGGCCAGCACGTCACGCGCCGAGAGCACGAGGAATTCTTCGCCCGAGTACTTGACCTCGGTTCCGCCGTACTTGGAGTAGATGACGACGTCGCCTTCCTGGACGTCGACGGGGACGCGGTTGCCCTTGTCATCGACACGACCGGGGCCAACCGCCACGACCTTGCCCTCCTGGGGCTTCTCCTTGGCGGTGTCCGGGATGACCAGGCCGGATGCGGTGGTCTGCTCAGCCTCCACGGGCTGAACGACGATACGGTCCTCGAGGGGCTTGATGGAGACGGACATGAGTGACCTTCTTCCTTGGATGGATCAATTCTTGGCGTGAGCCGTGAAGGGCGTGCCAACCGTCGTCGCGGTGCCGATTGAGCGCCAGGCCCATTTAGCACCCTGACTGCCAGAGTGCTAAACATGACTCTATTCGGAGGGTTAGCAGAGGGTCAAGACGAGTGCCAAGTTTCGCCCTCAGCGGTAAGGATGACGCCGAACGAGGTTCACCTGGCGGCCGATACAGTGGTGGCGTGACGCATTCATTCACCCCCGATCAGCTCTCCGCCCTGGACCGGATGGACTACCGCGAAAGCGATGCACTGGCTCTCTCGAGCTCCCTCCGGAAACAGGGCTTCACGGCGGAACAGGCCGCCGACATGCTGACCCAGGCCAAACTCCGTGTGCAGGCCCGATCCAAGTTCGGGGAAGACGCCCAGCGCATGGTGTTCACTCGTTCCGGACTCGAGCAAGCCACGCGCCGCGCCGTCTCACTGTGGCACGCGCGAAGGTTTCGGGACGCGGACGCAGGGCCGGTCGCCGACCTCGGGTGCGGCATCGGCGCGGACTCGGCAGCTTTTCTCCGCGAGGGACTCCCGGTGGTCTCCTACGACATCGATCCCGAGACCGCGTCGATGGCCCGGCACAACCTTTCCGCCCACCGCGGGTCCGAGGTTCGCGTGGGTGACGTGACCGAGCTCGATCCTGCATCCCTCCGCACCAAGGACGGTACGGCGATCCGTTCGCTGTGGCTCGATCCCGCGCGTCGAGACACGGCGGACGGCCAGGTTTCCCGCCTGTTCGATCCGGAAGCCTTTGCGCCGCCGTTCTCCGTGATACGCCGCTGGGCCGAGACGGGAATGCCCATCGGCGTCAAAATGGGTCCCGGGATGGATCGGTCCGAGATTCCTGGGAACGCCGAGGCCGAGTGGGTCAGCTGTGGCGGCGACGTCGTCGAGGTCGTTCTGTGGTTCAATGCGCTCGCCCGTCCTGGGATCAAGCGTTCCGCAACCCTGCTCGGGGCGGATCCGCTGGATCCGGAGGTGTTGGCCCAGTACTCTTCGGATTCCGGATTCGGGAAGGCCTCCGGGGAGGCCCCTCCCGTCGGTCCCCCGGCTGATTTCCTCTACGAACCCGACGGCGCGGTCATCCGGGCCGGGCTCGTTGACCACCTGGTGTCTCGGGTCGGAGGACACCTCCTCGATCCCCGGATCGCCTATTTTGTTTCAGACCAGGGCGCCGACCTGCCCGGAGCGACCTGCTGGGTCGTCGACGAGATTCTGCCGATGGGTACGAAAGCGCTCAAAGCCTGGGTTCGGGAGAACGGAATCACCGGTTTGACGATCAAGAAGCGAGGGGTCGACGTCGTCCCGGAAGCATTGCGACGTCAATTGCTCGCCGGGAACTCTTCGAAAAAGAAGAAGTCAGCCGGGAACCGCCACGCGACGCTCATACTCACGCGATGGGAATCCCCCGAGTCGGAACATCGAGCGGCTTTCGTGGTTCGTCGCGCGCATCCGTGAGACCGTGCCGGGACGAGGCTCTGGTCCTGCGTGAAGCCGCGTGTCGTCCAGGCTGGATACGCCGTACCGTTCGTCTCCCTCCCCGCTAAGATGAATTGACCCCGACACGGGAGGACCACCATGATCACTTTTTCCAGCTCCGGTCAGTCGAGCCTGGGCGTCGAATGGGAAATTGCCCTCGCCGACAGGGAATCGGGCGATCTCCTTCCGGCGGCCGCCGAGCTCATCCAGGCCCTGGAATCCTCCCACCCGGAATACATCGACCCCGAGGGCCTCGCGCCGCAGATCACGCGAGAGTACCTGTCCAACACCGTCGAGGCGGTCACGGGTGTGTGCTCCACGGTCGCCGATGCGATGGACCAGCTCACTCGGCTGGCTGATGCGCTCCGAGCGGAAGCAGATCCGCTGGGAGTCGACCTCTACTCGGCGGGGACTCATCCGTATGCCCAGTGGAGCGAGCAGCCGGTTTCGGAGAAGGACCGGTACCAGAAGGTCCTCGAGCGCACTCAGTACTGGGGCAGGCAGATGCTGGTCTACGGAGTCCATGTGCACGTGGGCGTCGATTCCCGCGACAAAGCTCTTCCTTCGGTGAATCAGCTCGTCAACTATTACCCTCATCTCCTGGCGTTGTCGGCCAGCTCTCCGTACTGGATGGGAGTGGATACCGGCTATGCCTCGCAGAGGGCCATGGTTTTCCAGCAGATCCCGACCTGCGGAATTCCGTACCCGTTCGAGAAGTGGTCCGAGTACGAGGACTACATCGATCGGTCGATCGGTGCAGGAATCATTGCCGAGGAATCGGAGAACCGGTGGGAAGTCCGCCCGGTGGCCCGGTACGGAACGGTCGAGATGAGAATCTGCGATGGGCTGGCGACCACGGAGGAAATCGGGGCGATGACTGCCCTGACCCAGTGCATCGTCGAGGAAGTCTCCCGCACCGTGGAGGACGGCGGTCACGTGGAGCTCATGCCCCGGTGGCTCTCGGAGGAGAACAAGTGGAGGGCCTCACGGTACGGACTGGACGCTACGGTGATCGCCGACGCCGCCGGAACGGTCCTGCCCCTGCGCAAGCATTGCACCGACCTCGTGACCCGGCTCGAGCCCATCGCCCGGGACCTCGGTTGCGCCGCGGAGTTGGCCGGTGTGCACCGGATGATCGAACGTGGACCGGGGTACGAACGCCAACGCCGTGTCTTCGAGGAGAACGGCCGAGATCTCCAGGCCGTGGTCCGTGACACGGTCGATCTGACGCGGTATGGATACCGAGATTCATAGTCCGATCGGGCTGTCCGATCGGGCCGGAAGGGGGCGCATGTCCCGTCCCGGATGCGCTCCTCCCCTGATCAGGCCCTGAGGGACACCGTGGTGACTGGCAGCGACGGGTCCGCGGTGAAGTCGAATCCGCTGGGTGCCACACCCGATTGCACGAGTCTTGCTCCCAACGCCGCGACCATAGCGCCGTTGTCGGTGCACAGAGAAAGCTTCGGCACAACAAGCCGGATCCCATGGTCCGAACACCGCTCGGCGACGAGCTCTCTCAGCCTCGAATTCGCGGCGACCCCGCCACCGAGCAACAAGGTATCGATGCCGTTTTCGGTACAAGCGAGCATGGCCTTGGACGTGACGACGTCGGCCACAGCTTCCTGGAACGAAGCCGCGATGTCCGCGACGGGTACGGACTGGTCATGGGCCTCGAGGCCCTCGACGACGCGAGCCACGGCGGTTTTCAGCCCGGAGAAGGAGAAGTCGTAGCGATGGCTCCCGGGGTCCTGAACGGTTCCCATATACTTTGCGGCCGTCAGCCCCCGCGGAAAGGTGAAGGCCCGGGGGTCCCCCGATGCGGCGGCTGAATCGATCGCGGGTCCTCCGGGATAGGACAGTCCCAGGACCCGGGCGATCTTGTCATAGGCTTCGCCCGCGGCGTCGTCGAGCGTGGATCCCAGCAGCGTCACATCGCCTGAGATGTCCGAGACCTTGAGTATCTCCGTGTGCCCGCCCGAGACCAGAAGGGCCCCGAGCCCCGAGAGCAAGGGGGCCCCAAGCTCGGTGGTTCCAACCGAAGTCGCGCTGTCCTCCAGGAGACCTACTCCGACGTGGGCGACGAGGTGGTTGACGGCGTAGAGGGGCTTGCCGGTGGCGACCGCGAGCGCCTTGGCGGCGCTGACCCCCACCATCAGGGCGCCGGACAAACCGGGCCCGCTGGTCACCGCGATGGCGTCCACCTCGTCCATGCCGATGCCCGCTTCATCGAGAGCCGCGTCCAGCGCCGGAATCATGGCCTCCAGGTGAGCGCGAGACGCGATTTCCGGAATCACACCTCCGAATCGCGCGTGCTCGTCCATGGAGGTGGAGACGGTGTTCGTCAGGAGGCGCCGGCCCGCCACGATCCCGATGCCTGTCTCGTCGCACGATGACTCGATCCCGAGGACGATCGGTTCGCGGGGTGTGGATGTGGTGATCAACGGTTGGATCCCTCCGAGCGTTCTGCGCCGGCCTTCAGGTCGAGGCTCATGATGACGGCGTCGACGCCGCCCTGATAGTAGCCCCGGCGTTCATGTATAGGTTCGTAGCCCAGGAACGTGTACAGCCCTTGGGCCCTGGGGTTGTCGGCGCGGACCTCCAGCATCATGGTCTCAGCTCCCATGGCCCGTGCCTGCTCATGCATTCTGTTCATGAGCCAACGGCCGATCCCACGGCCTTCGTGGCCCGGTCGAACGGCAACAGTTTGCACATCTCCCGTGTCCGCAACGGCCATCATTCCCGAGTAGGCGATGAGCTCGCCTTCGGCTTCGACCACGGTGTAGCGACGCGCGGGATGAGAGATCTCCGCGAGGAACATGTCGATGGGCCACGCGTCCTCGGGGAAAAGCATTGACTCGAGTTCGTGAACGGCTTCGAGATCGTCCATTTCGGCGGTGCGAGCGGAGTATCCGGCCGGCAGGGTCTCGGACTCGACCGGGACTTCGGCATCAGAAACAGAAGGCGTGGGGCGCGGGCCGATGCTGGGCTGGGTCATCTGGTGGCCTTCTTCCTGTCGGAGGGCACACGGGCATCGGATTCCCTCAGGTAGAGGGGCGATGTCGATTCCAGGGTGGTGTCCAGACCGGTTCGCAGCGCAGAGGCGACCAGAAGTTCCGCCAACGGTTCGTCCTGATCGTGTCCGGCCAGAGGCGTGAGGGCGTCGGCGTAGAGCTCGGCACCGCGACCGGCCATGGGGATCTGGGGATCCAGATCTCCGGCAGGTCCGACGACGGGGCCGTGAATCCTCGTATACCCTGTCGCGCCGGTTCCGTGGTCATCCGTCAGGCGATAGACGGCGCTATAGACCTCGCGACGACGAGCGTCGGTCGCGACGCCGAAAACGGAGTGCCCGGCGGAAGCGGCGTCACGAAAACTTCCCTCTGCCACGGCGTCCGAACTGACGACGCCGCGAACAGGGACTATCCACGCCCACCCCATGGCTCTGGCCGTCATGATGCCCGCACGCAGGCCCGTGAATGGCCCGGGACCCACTCCCGCGAGAATCAGGTCCAGATCCTGCCCGCGGATGCCGGAATTCTCCAGGAGGTCCCGGACGCCCGGCGCCATGGCTTCCGCGTGCGATCGGGTGTCATGGGTCCGGAAGCTCCCGAGGACTTCGAGTCGGCGGGCGTCCGGGGCGCCATCGACGACCGGAACCCGAACCAGGGCGCCGCTGGCAATGGAAGATGTATCGCAACCGAGAATGAGCACGTCCCCAAGTCTACTGGCGACGAATTACTCTTCGGCCGCTGCCCGGATTTTGTGGACGAGTTGTTCGATTTCCGGCTCGCCCCACCGGCCACCGGTGAAGGAAATAACGGCCCGTCGGGGATCACGGTCTTCCTCTTCGCCCTCGACCAACGGCGCATCCGAGCCCTGCGAGCGGATCAGCGTGATCTCCACCCGAGACTCACTCAGGTGTTCGACCAGATCCCGCCCCCATTCGACGACCGTCACGGAACTGTCCATGGTGTACTCGAGATCGAGGTCGTCGATCTCCTCCGGGCTGGACAGCCGGTAGGCGTCCACGTGCACCAGGTCCGGTCCGCCGGGACGCGCACCGTCCGAATCGTTCGGGTGTATCCGGGAAAGGACGAACGTCGGGGAGATCACCTCCCCGCGAACACCTAGTCCGTCGCCGAGGGCCCGGGTGAACGTCGTCTTTCCCGCACCCAATTCGCCGGTTAGCACCACCAGGTCACCGGACCGGAGGTTCCCCGCGAGCGTGTGCGCGACTCGGGCCGTCGCCTCAGGGCTGGCGAGCTGCACATCGAGTTCGGCCTGCCGGGACTGTGTGGATGGGGACTGGTCATTGGTGTGGCTCACGCGTTGTCCTCTCGCAGATAGATGCGGTCGACCCGTGGGGAGATTCTCGTCACGATCTCGTAATTGATGGTTCCCGCGGCGTCGGCCCAGTCATTGACAGAAGGGTTGTCTCCGGATCCGAAGAGGACGACGGGCGCGTGCAGGTAACCCAGGGACGGGTCGGAGAGGCCCGGTCGGCCCAGGTCGACGACGAGCTGGTCCATAGCGATTCGCCCCACCTCCGGGTAGGTGGCCGCTTCCGCTCCCGAGGGATAGATCCTCACTGGTCCGCCGGTGGCGACCCGCGGCACGCCGTCCCCGTATCCAAGGGGTATCAGGGCCAAGGTTGTGGGTCGCGACGTCGAGTACCGCAACCCGTAGGAAACCCCCTGTCCGGCGGGGACCTCTTTGACGGAGCTGACGAAGGTCTGCAGGGTCATGGCCGGTTTGAGCCCGAACTCCTCAGGCGGCGTCCCAGGAATCGGAGACAGCCCGTAGAGGGCGACGCCGACTCGAACGGCGTCGGCCGTCATGCGGTTGGCCTCACCCCTCGCATAGCGACCCGCGGTCAGAATGCCCGGGCTGTTGGCGACGTGCAAAAGGTCGGGAGCCAGGCCCGCTTCACGGGCCTGACGCACGGCGTCGTCGAACTTGTCGAGTTGTTCCTCGGTCTCGGAACGGTCGGGCTCGTCGGCGACGGCCAAATGCGAAAAGATGCCGGTGACCCTGATCAGGCCTTTCGCCTCGAGTTCGGCGGCCCGCCCGACCAGCCCCGGCCATTCCTCCATGGTGCAACCGTTGCGGCCGAGGCCTGTATCGATCTTGAGGTGGACCTTGGCCGGCGAACCGACGGACGCCGCCGCCTCCGCGGCGGACTCAAGGTCCCATCCGGAGGCGCCCAACTCGATGTCCTGCTCGATGGCCGCCTCGAAATTCGTGGCGCGCGTATGGAGCCAGGCGAGCATCCGGCCGGATACCCCTTCTGCACGCAGTTCGAGGGCTTCCCGAACATGCACCAGCCCCAGAGCATCGGCCCCGGCATCCAGGACGGTCCGCGCAACGGGCAGAACCCCATGGCCGTAGGCATCCGCTTTGATGATCGCGATGAGCTTCGCCGTGCCTGCGAGTTCCTTGATGCGCCCCACATTGGACGCGATCGCCGCCAGATCAATCAGGGCGGCACGCTCGGGCAGCGCCTGATCGGCAGGAAAATCGATGGACTGCCCCGGTCCGGGGGCGGCGGACGTGCCCGTGGTCGGGCCACTGTTCAGTTCTGCGGATGGCATGGGGTCATTCTCTCACCTTGCGGCCCTCCGCCCGACGATGTGAACTCCGGGGGAGGTCGAGCGACCGCCTGCCCGGCCCCGCGAGCGAGCGGTCGGGTGACGTACTGTTGACAGCGTGGGCATTTCGGGCGCGAGCGAGCAAGAGTCAGTACATCTTTTCAGCATGCACACCTCTCCCCTGGCCCAGCCGGGCGACGGCAACGCGGGTGGCATGAACGTCTATATCGCGTGTCTCTCGCGAGCGCTCGCGGCCCGAGGGTTTCGGGTCGAAGCCTTCACTCTCGCGACCGACCCCGCGGAGGTCACCGACGATCCGCATCCCGACCCATCGATCGAGCAGGTCTCCACGGCCCGTCCCGAGCCCGGCGTCGTCGTGCACACGTTGTACCTGCCCAAGGCTCTGGGCGCGGCCAAAGAGGATCTGCCCGTCCTGACCGAAGACTTCGGACGAGCATGCGCGCGGTACTCACAAGACAACTCCCTGTCCCCCGATATAGTCCATGCCCACTATTGGTTGTCCGGCGAGGCCGCAACGGCCTACCGCGAGGAGTTGGGCACGAGCGCACCACTCGTCCTGACCTTCCACACGACCGCACGCGTCAAGAACCTGCACTCGCGTCACGGTGAAAACCCCGAACCGGAGGAACGCGCGTCGGCCGAACAGCGCCTCACGGCCCTCGCCGATGCGGTGGTCGTCAACACGCGGTACGAGGCGGAGCAAATGCGCGACCTCTACGACGCCGCCCCCGAACACCTGCGCGTCATCCCGCCTGGTGTCGATACGGCGGTATTCCGCCCCACATCGGAGGAAAGACTCCGCAGGTCGGCGACAACGGACCCCTTCACCGTGCTTTTTGCCGGTCGTCCCCAACCCCTCAAGGGCCCGGAGATCCTGATCGAGGCCGTCGCTCTCGCGGCAGAAGAAGTACCGTCGATCCGCTTGGAAATCCGGGGAACAGCACCGGAGGACTACATGTGCTCCCTTCGCGCCCTGGCGTACGAGCGCGGGATCCTGGACCGTTGCCTTTTCGTGCCGGCCAGCGGCCGGGAACAGCTCGCGGATGCCTTCCGTCAGTGCGACGTCGTCGCGTGCCCTTCCTCTTCGGAAACTTTCGGTCTCGTGGCCCTCGAGGCCCAGGCTTCGGGCGCTCCGGTCCTCGCCTCGGACGTCAGCGGGTTGCGGGTCGCCCTGGACGACGGACGAGCTGGGGTCCTCGTCCGGCGCCGGACTCCCGACGCGTGGGCACGGGAACTCGTCCGTGCCGCGCACTCACCCGACCTGTTGCAGCGGCTGTCCGCTTCCGGATTGGCCCACGCGCGCAAGCTGACGTGGGACGACGCCGCTCGCCGGACCGCAGGCCTGTATGCGGACCTGCGCCGCCACTGATCAGTACCGTACACACCGTTACTTCACACCGTCTGCGAAGGAGAAGCATGACCGCCGAAGACCTCAATGCCCTGGCCGACCACCTGGAGACGACTCGCATCACGGGTGAGGTCGCTACCGCCCGGGAGGTCAACCTCGCTCATATCACCGGCTTTCTCGAAGGCAACGAACACCTCGAATTCGGCGTCGATCTCACGCGGGAGTGGAGCTGGGACGAGGTCTTCGACCTGATGGTCGCGCGGTGCGGCATCGTCGCCGACCGAAATCACGTCGAAGGTCAGGACACCATCGGGACTGACCTGTGCATTCGCGGCTTGAGACGGTACCGCGAGCGTTTCCGCCAGGCCGTGGGCGCCGGAGATTCCATCCTGTTCGCCACCGGTCACCCTGCGGGCCTGTTCCCGATCTACCAACACATGGCCGACGCCGCCCGCCGAGGGGGCGCATCCGTGATCGGCATCGAGGAAGGCATGGAGTTCGACGGGGGCGACATCCGCCAGATCAATGACGTTGCCATGTTCCAGCAGTACGGCTCGCTGGCGCATACCCACTTCCCGCACCCGATGCGCCTGGTGCTGGAACAACTCTCCGCCCGAGGCACGCGCCCCGATTTCGTGGTGGCAGACCACGGATGGGCCGGAGCCGCTGCTTCGGCCGGCATTCCCACCATCGGAATCGCGGATTGCAACGATCCGGGACTGTTTGTTTCCGAAGCACAGGGGGCGCTCGAAGTCTGTGTTCCGATGGACGACAATGTGGTCCCGCACCATTACTCAAAAGTAACCAACTACATAGTGGATGGACTCCTCTCCTCCAACGACGTCGGGCTATAGTAGCGATGCATACTCTTCGGTAATATTTCGCCGCTTCGCACGAACACGGCGATCTGTTGCGTTTCGACATGTTGCGGTAGGGGGATCCGCTGACAATGACGACTATGTGGGGCTCGAACGCGCCCAAAAAAGTGCCGGTGGCCATCGCTTCGGGGGATTCTGATCCGGCGGCCGGCTCGGTGGCCGAGGTGGCGACGATGTCGCCCCGAGCCCAACGAATGACGTGGAACACCAAGGCCGTCCAGGTTTTGTCCGTTACGGACGCGATCGCGATCGCGATCGCCGTGTTCGTCGCCCAAGCACTTCGATTCGGCGCGGACCTCGACGAAACGCTGCCCATCCGGGGCAACGATCCGATCGCATACGGCATCATTTCGTCGGGGCTGGGAATCATCTGGTGGGTCACCCTGTGGCTCGGGGGCGCACGGACCTCGCGCATCCTCGGGGCCGGCAATGACGAATATCGGAAAGTCGTCACGTCTTCCTTGTGGGTCTTCGCCGGAATCGCAATTCTTGCCTACGCCGTCGGAGCCCAGCTGGCACGCGGCTACGTGTTGATCGCCGCTCCCCTGGGCATACTCTTGCTTCTGGTCCAACGCCTCATGTTCCGGACGTGGATCGTTCGACGCCGCTCGCTGGGACGGGCCCTGATCCGGGCCTTGATCATCGGTGACGCCAAGTCCACGGCCCACCTGGTCGAAACCATGGACGGCGCCCGCAATTACGGTTACGTTCCCGCGGGCATCTATTTCGCCGGTCTGCCCGATGCGCAGAAACTTGCCGCTCACCGCGACGTCCCTCTGCTGAGCCACAGCACGGAACCGGAAGAGATCCTGCGCGTGGTGCGGGAGCACGCGATCGACGTCGTCGCCATGTCGACCGGGCACCTCATCTGGCCGCGGAACATGCGCAAACTGGGATGGTTGCTCGCTGACGAGCATGTCGGCCTCATGATGGCGCCCGCGCTCACGGACATTGCGGGACCGCGTTTCCATATGCAACCGCTCAATGGCCTTCCCCTGATTCACGTGTCGACGCCCCGCATGAGGGGTCCCGCCGCATTCGTCAAACGCCTGCTCGACATCGTCGGGAGCGCGCTCGGGTTGCTGCTGCTCTCACCTCTGCTGGCACTGCTGGCACTCGTGGTCAAGCTGGATTCCCCACACGGGCCGGTGTTTTTCGCCCAGAAGCGCGTGGGGCACCACGGGTCCACGTTCTGGATGTACAAATTCCGCTCGATGGTCCCCAACGCGGAGGAGCTCAAGGCCCAACTCATGGACCGAAACGAGGGCCAGGGAGTTCTGTTCAAGATCGCCGACGATCCGCGAGTGACCCGCGTCGGGCGATTCATGCGCCGCTATTCGCTGGACGAGTTGCCCCAGCTGTGGAACGTGCTGACCGGCAACATGTCTCTCGTCGGCCCGCGCCCGCCCCTGGACGATGAGGTCCGCCGGTACGAGGAGGACGTCCACCGCCGCCTTCTGGTCAAACCCGGTATTACCGGCCTGTGGCAGGTTTCGGGCCGTTCCGACCTTTCCTGGGAGGAGTCAACCCGGCTGGACCTGTACTACGTGGAAAACTGGTCCGTCATCGGCGACATCATCGTGCTGTGCAAAACCGTGCGAGCCGTGTTCACCGCCGTAGGAGCGCACTGACCAGCCGTCACCGTCCGGCCAGGTTCCCCAACGCCTGGGGAATCCGGTCCGCGGCCACGGTCGGCGGCACCGGTCCGGGAGCAACCCGGCTCATGGCGCGCTGAACCAGTAGACCAGCAGCGGCGACGCGCGCCCAGGCGTCGTGGTCGGCGGGGTCCGCCTGGCCGTTCTCGACGCGTGCCGCGTACGCAGCGACGCCGGCTCCGAGGATGCCGGTCAGGGTATCCCCCGAACCGGCCGTCGCGAGCCAGAAGCTGTTTCCGGAATGCACCCACGTGCGCCCCGGGCCCGCCACAACCGTGGTCGGGCCTTTGAGGAGGACCGTCCCGCCGAGGACCGTCTGTGCTGCGCGGGCCCACACCAGCGGGCTGGACTCTATGGTCTCCCGAGACGGATACCCCTGCTCGGGGAATTCCTCGCGAGGCCAGCCCGCTTCCTCCGCGGCCTGTCTCAACGGTTCGGCGCCCTTGGAGTTGAGTCGGGAGAACCATTCGAGTGCTTGCTCGAGTTCACCCGCGTGCGGCGTCATGACAATGTGTGGACCCGAGCGCGAGTCGTCGGCCGCGTCGCGGGCGAGAATATCGATGGCAGCGGCGTCGGCGACCAGAGGAAGCCCGGAATCCAGCGCGGCCCGGATATCGTGTTCGCGCACCGACCCCGTGGCCCCGGACCCGATGGCCCACGCCTGAACCCGGTCGACGCCGACCGCCTCGGTACGCACGGCTTCCGGGCAGGCCACCGCAACGGTCCCGGCAAGGAAGTCGCCACCGGTATACCGGACCATCCCGACACCGGCGTTGATCGCCGCCCGGAGGCACATGAGCCCTGCGCCGGGAAAATCGTCGCTGCCAACCACGGTGCCCAAGACGCCCCGGGAATACTTCTGATCCCCTTCACGCGGCGTCGGCCACACGGTGGGGAAATCCGAATTCTGCATGACCTCGGCGTCGGCTTCGGGGAGATCCTCGCCGATTCCGAGGTCCAGGACAACGATGCGGCCGACAAGGCTACGACGTGGGGTGGCGACGAGCCCGGTCTTCGCGCCGATGAAAGTCACCGTGACATTCGCGGGGAGAACCGGACCGTGGACCCGCCCCGTGGTCGCGTCCAGCCCCGAGGGAACATCACACGCGATGACCAGGGGTTTCCGGTCGGGGCTCGTTGCTGCCGACTGACCATGCCGCGCACCGACTGCTTCGACGACGTCGCGCGCGGGGCTTCTCAGGCCGCCTCGGCCGCCGGTACCAAGAATTCCGTCGATGATCAGATCCACCCGATCCGATTCGTCGACGACACTGCGTACAGCATCCGATTCGGACATGCCGGAGACCCGGAGCACGTGTCCCCCAGCCCGGGTGAAGGCTTCCAGCCCCTCATCGTGACAACCGTCGGCGAGGAGGGCGGCGGTGACCTTCATGCCTTCCGAACGCAGGTACGCTCCCGCAAACAGAGTGTCACCACCATTATTGCCTTTGCCGACCAGCAACAACGCGTGCTTTCCGAAGGATGTTCCCGTGCGTTCGGCCAAAAGTCGTGAAGCAGTTTCCCCGAGCCCATGAGAGGCCCGGTCCATGAGAGGAACTCCCGCTTTCAGATGCGGTTTCTCGGTCTGCGTGATGTGTTCGGCGGTGTAAGTCCTCAGCCCCACGTCGTCTCCTCGAGTCGTTGCGCAAGAAGCAGTTCTTCTTCATTCAAGCGTTCCGCAATCACACTCGCCATGGCTACCCCGCCATCGTGGGTAATGCTGACATGCCACCTGTTGATGCCGAGGTGTTCGGCGGTTTCCCGAATCGTACCCGTGACCACGAGCCTCGGGGCACCGTACCGGTCCTTGCGAACCCAGCAATGCCTCCAGATCATCCCGGGCGGGGCGTGCAGCGCCTTGGCCACCGCCTCCCTGACCGCGAAACGACCGGCCAGGGAACGGGCCGGCAGGTCGTGTTCCTCCCGGGTGAAGAGCCGATCGCGCAATCGAGGTGTGCGCTGAATGATTTCGGCGAATCGGTCGATGTCCACGACGTCGACTCCGGTTCCCATGATCAACGCGGAACTCCTGTTCTTCTGGTTCGGGTACCCGGGAGACGAGAGAACGCCCGCCGCATGACTGCAACGGGCGTTCTCCAGGGATCACCTATTCCACGGTGACCGACTTGGCCAGGTTACGCGGCTGATCGACGTCGTAGCCCTTCGCACCGGCGAGAGCACACGCGAAGACCTGGAGCGGCACGGTGGCCAACAACGGCTGCATCAGGCTCGGAGCCTGAGGCACGTAGATGATGTGGTTGGAGTACTGTTTGACGTCCTCGTCACCCTCCTCCGCGATGACGATCGTGATGGCCCCACGAGCGCGGATTTCCTGGATGTTGGAGACGATCTTCGCGTGCAGGGAATCACGGCCCCGCGGAGACGGAACGATCACGAAGACGGGCTGGCCCTCCTCGATCAGGGCGATCGGACCGTGTTTGAGCTCCCCGGCCGCGAAACCCTCGGCGTGGATATAGGCAATTTCCTTGAGCTTGAGCGCTCCCTCGAGGGCGACCGGGAAACCGACGTGCCGTCCGAGGAACAGCACCGAGGATGCATCGGACATCTGCGTGCCCAGGTCCTGGACCTGTTTCTCGTTGTCGATGACTTCCTGGACCTTCTCAGGCATCTTCTGCAGCTCGTCGAGGATCTCGATGACCTCGTCCGAGTACATGTTGCCGCGCAACTGGGCGAGGTAGAGGCCGAGCAGGTACGCGGCGGTGATCTGTGCGAGGAACGCCTTGGTGGAGGCCACAGCGATCTCGGGACCCGCGTGGGTGTACAACGATGCGTCCGATTCGCGAGGAATCGACGAACCATTGGTGTTGCAGATGGCGATGACCTTGGCGCCCTGTTCGCGGGCGTGGCGGATGGCCATGAGCGTGTCCATGGTTTCTCCGGACTGGGAAAGCGCCACGACCAAGGTCTTTTCGGTCACGATCGGATCGCGGTAACGGAACTCGTGAGCCAGCTCGACCTCGGTGGGAATCCGGCACCAGTGCTCGATGGCGTAACGGGCGACGTGCCCGGCATAGGCCGCAGTGCCACAAGCGATGACGACGATCTTGTCGACGGAACGCAGCACCGACTCGTCGATGTGCAGTTCATCCAGGGTCAGGCGCCCCTTCTCGTCCAAGCGGCCAAGGAGAGTGTCCCGGACGGCCGCCGGCTGGTCGTGGATCTCCTTGTCCATGAAGGACGAGAATCCGCCCTTCTCAGCCTGGGTGGCATCCCACTTGACCTCGAACGGCTTCCCCTCTGCGGGGTTCCCCTCGAAGTCGGTGATTTCGAAGTCCTGGGCCGTGATGGTCACCATCTGGTCATTGCCCATCTCGACGGCTTGTTTCGTGTAGTCGATGAAGCCCGAGACATCGGATCCCAGGAAATTCTCGTTCTCCCCGATACCAATGACCAAGGGCGAGTTGCGTCGCGCCGCGACGATCCGGTCCTCGTGTTCCTCGTGGACGGCCAAGAGGGTGAAGGCACCGTCCAGACGCTGGCAGGTCATGCGCATCGCGACGGTCAGATCGTGGTCGGCGTCGTTGTTGTAATAGTCCGCGAGGAGGGTCGCGGCGACTTCGGTGTCGGTTTCGGACACGAAGTCGTAACCTTTGCCGCCGAGTTCGGACCGCAATTCGGAGAAGTTCTCGATGATCCCGTTGTGCACGACAGCCAGACGACCGTGGTCGACGACGTGCGGATGGGCGTTCGCGTCGGTGGGTCCGCCGTGGGTGGCCCACCGGGTATGGCCGATGCCGAGCACGGCATTCGGCAACGGATTCGCCTCGAGTTCGGCATCCAGGGCGGCCACTTTGCCCGCCTTCTTGCGATTGCCGATGCGGTGATCGGCGACTACGGCGACGCCGGCCGAGTCATAACCGCGATACTCGAGTCGACGAAGCCCTTCGAGCACGACGTCGAGTGCATAGTACTGACGTTCGGACGAGCCGGGCTCGCCTACATATCCAACGATTCCACACATGTGCTCATGTTATCCCACGCCAGAGTCTCATGCCGTCCGCTCGGGAGTGACACGGAACGCGGCCCCGCTCCCTGGCGGGAACGAGACGGCGTCAGACTGGCCCTGGGACGATTCAGGCTCGGGCGAACGCCTCAGTCAGAGGTTCGTACAGCGGGTGAGCTGCATCAATTCCCGTCCATTCCGTCACCAATGAATCGGTCGCGGCACGGTCACCTCGCGCCTCGGCCAAACGCCTGCGCATCTCGGCCGACTCGGCGTCCTCGGGCACGTCGAACTCCAGGGCCGCACGGATCGCGGCGACAAGCGCTTCAGCCGGATGCCCGTTCTCGGCGAGTTCTGCGGCGGGCCCGACGAAGCGCTCTTGGCGCGAGATCTTGCGCAAGGGTGCGCGCCCCACCCGATCTACGGTGTCCGGAAGGTGCGGGTTGGTAAACCTCGTCAGGATCTTCTCCACGTACTGTTGCTGTACCTCGGGTGCGAACCCGAATTTCTCGACCAGCAACTGTTTCGTTTCGGCCAGAACCGACTCAACCTTTGCGCGCACACCCGGATTCTCGAGTGCATCGGAGATCTTGGATATTCCCGCTCCGAATCCGAAGTAGGCCGTCGCAGCGTGTCCGGTATTGACCGTGAACAGCTTGCGCGTGATGTACGGGGCCAGGTCGTCGACCCACGTGACTCCAGGGATGTCCGGTGTTGCCGCGCCGAACGGAGCTGAGGTGACGGCCCACTCGTGGTATGTCTCCACGGTCACGTCGAGACCCTGCCCAGGTGCCTGGTTCGGCACGATGCGGTCCACCGCGGTGTTCGCAAAGAGTGCTGCCTCATCGGCTTCCGGATACACGGCCCGTACCGCGTCGGCCAGACCATCGGTCGCGTTGATGGCGTTCTCACAGGCCATGACGGCAACTTTGCCTGCGCCGGAGGCGGCTCGCGCCCGGAGACCTTCGGCGATCGCGGGCGCGATGAGCTGAAGCACCGTGGGCCCTACGGCCGTGGTCACGATGTCCGCGGTTCGGATGTGTTCCGTGAGCGCCTCGGGCTCCGTGGCCGAGTTGACCCCGGAAAACCCTGTGACACGAATATCGCGGGCTTGGGTGCCCACCTCGTGCACCGTGTACGACTCCTCGGTGTTGAGTGAGTCGATCAGGGGTTGTGCCACGTCGGCGAACACGAGGTCGTAGCCGGCCTCGTGGAGCAGTACGCCAACGAAACCACGGCCGATGTTCCCGGCCCCGAAATGCAGTGCTTTCATGCGTTGACCTTTCCGAAGATCTCGAGGATCTCCTCCGGAGTGCTGGCGGCCTCGAGCTGGGCCACGGATTCCTTGTTCGAGAAGATTTTGGCAACTTTCTGGAGCAGGGACAGGTGCTCTCCCCCTGCCCCGGCAATGCCGATGACGAAGCGAGCGGTCTTGCCGTTCCAGTCGATTCCTTCGTCATAACGCACGAAGGACATTGCCGAAGAATGAATGGCCGACTTTGCGTCGTTGGTTCCGTGAGGAATGGCGAGACCATTGCCCATGAACGTCGAGACGGATCCTTCGCGTTCGTGCATCGAGTCGATATAGGAGGCATCGACCTTCCCGGTGGTCACCAGGAGTTTGCCCGCCTCGTCGATGGCATCGTCCCTGCCGTCCGCGGTGCCACCCAGGATGATCGAGGACGTGGAAAGTATCTCCTGGTCCTCGCTTCCCTGAGCGGATCCTGCGGAGGTTTCGGAGGATGCCGCCGTCGTCTGGCCGCTGTCGCCTTCTCGCTGCTGGCTGATCAGGTCGACGATTTCGTCGTAACGCGGCGAGCTCATGAAGTTGTCGACGGCCACGTGCGTTGCCGAGGGAGTCGGCGCCGCGGCGCGGTCGGCCAAGTCCTCGTGACTGACCAACAGATCATAGTCGTCCGTCAGCGAGTTGATGGCCTTGTTGACCACAGTGACGTCGCCGCCATACCCCGCGTCCTTGATTTTGTTGCGCAGAACGGAAGCGCCCATCGCGGAGGACCCCATACCGGCGTCGCACGCGAAGACAATCGACTGGATCCTCGAGTTCTTGGCCTGGTCGCCCCCGAGGGCTCCGGCGACGGAGGACTTCTTGCCCTTCATCCGTTCCATATCGGCCGTCGCTTGGGCCAGGTCATCCTCGCCCTGCTTCGACGCCCTGAGAATCACGGAGGCGATCACCAGGGAGACGATTGTGGCAGTGATCCATCCGAAGGTAACCCCGAGCATCGCGTTCGGGGGCGCATTCACATACAGGAAGATCAACGACCCCGGTGCGGCCGGCGAGCGCAGCCCCGCGTCGAACAGCAGTTCCACAAAGACCCCGGACATTCCTCCGAAGATGGTGGCGAGGAGGAGCTGCGGCTTCATCAGAACGTACGGGAAGTAGATCTCGTGGATGCCGCCCAGGGCGTGGATCAGCGCGGCGGCCGGTGCCGATGCCCGTGCGCTGCCACGACCGAAAATGATGTAGGCCAAGAGAATTCCCAAGCCGGGTCCCGGGTTCGATTCCAGAAGAAACAGGATCGATTTGCCCTGTTGAAGAGCCTGGTCCGTGCCCAGCGGGGTCAGGATCCCGTGGTTGATCGCGTTGTTGAGGAACAGCACCTTGGCGGGCTCGATCAGGATCGATGCCAGAGGCAGGAGACGAAGGTCGATGAGCCACTGGACGGCCACACCGGCGGCATTCATCAGAAGGTGCATGATCGGAGCGAGCCAGAACATCGAGGCAATGGCCAGTGCCGCACCGATGATTCCCGAGGAGAAGTTGTTGACCAACATCTCGAACCCGGGTTTGATGCGCCCTTCCATGATCTGGTCGAACTTCTTGACGACCCACGCGGAGAGCGGCCCCATGATCATGGCCCCGAGGAACATCGGCGACCCGGGGTTGTCGCCGATGAAGACCGGGCTCGAGGTCGCGATGATGACGCCCATGGTGGCCACGGCGCCAACGACGCCGCCCCGGACATCGTGGATCAACTTACCGCCGGTGTACGCGATCAGAATCGGCAACAGGTACGTGACCATCGGGTTCAGGACGGCGTTGATGTGCTCGTTGGCGAAGGGACCCTGCCCTCCGCCCGGATCGTCCGACCAGAGGAACAACGCCGTCAGCAGGCCCCACGCGATGAAGGCACCGATATTCGGCATGATCATGGAGGAGAGGAAGGTTCCGAATTTTTGCACGCGGACGCGCGCCCCGACCTTCTTCTTTTCTGTGGCTTCAGTGGATGCGGTTGACACGATGACTCCAGATTCGACGGGGCGTCCGGCCTGGGGTTCCGAAGCGCCACCGGTTCCGCAGGGAAACCGCGCTCCGAAGCCGAGACAGCGGCTGCGGGCTCACCGGCTTTCGAATGGACCATACGATTTCCGGCTTGGCAGTAGCATAACCGCTTGCGCACCTGGCGAAGTACCCCTGTGGACCGAATCCGTCCTCGCAATGAATTCGGACATGGCGCGCGAATCGCCGTACACTTTTTTCAATGAGCCAAGCGACGGCGGTATCACGCACTTCTCCGTTCGTGTCGCTGGACCGGGAGACCTGGTCGCGACTGTCGGACGAAATCGATGTACCACTCTCATCGACAGAGATCGAAAAACTCCGTGGCCTGGGCGAGACCCTCGATGTCGAGGAAGTCCGTCAGGTCTACCTTCCCGTGTCCAGGTTGTTGAACCTGTATGTGAATTCAGTCGGGGAGCTGAACCAGAAAACGAATGACTTCCTGCACGAGCACCATCAGCGGACGCCGTTCGTGATCGGCGTCGCCGGCTCGGTGGCCGCTGGCAAGTCCACCACGGCCCGTCTCCTCCGTGCCCTCATGAGTCGTTGGCCGACGACGCCGAATGTTCAGCTCGTCACCACGGACGGATTTCTCTACCCCAATGCCGAGCTCGAGGCCCGGGGACTCATGCAACGCAAGGGCTTCCCCGAGTCCTACGATCGCCGAGCACTCCTCCGCTTCGTCTCCGAGATCAAATCCGGAGCCCCTGTGGTCACGGCCCCCAAGTACTCCCATCTGACGTATGACATTCTCCAGAACGACGAAACGGTGGTCACCCGACCTGACGTTCTCATCGTCGAAGGGCTCAATGTTCTGGCGCCGGCTCAATTGCGCCCCGATGACAAGGCCGCCCTGGCCTTGAGTGACTTCTTCGATTTCTCGATCTACGTTGATGCGCGAACCAGTGATATCGAGCAGTGGTATGTGGACCGGTTCCTCAAGCTGCGCGGCTCGGCCTTCACGGATCCTGACTCCTACTTCCGCAAGTACGCGAACCTCTCCGACGAGGAAGCACGAAGCACCGCACTCGATATTTGGCGTCGAATCAACGAGCCGAATCTCCTGCACAACGTGCGTCCCACGCGGGGGCGGGCCAAATTGATCCTTTCGAAGGATGCGGACCATTCGACGCGACGCGTTCTGTTGCGAAAAAACTGATCGGTCCGCCGGCTTCCTCTGTCGCCGGTTCTCGACGGGGCAGTGTGTGACGGACCGACACGAATTTCTGCATTTCCCGATGCGCATTTACCCAAGTCTTGGTTAGGATTGTCCGCATGCTCAAAGGTTTCAAAGATTTCATCATGCGCGGCAATGTCATCGACTTGGCAGTCGGTGTCATTATCGGCGGGGCGTTCAGCACCGTCATCAACGCCCTCGTCGAGTCGGTCATTATGCCGGCCATTTCCATGCTCGTGGGTTCGCCCAATTTCGACGATTTCCTGGTCTTCGGCCAGATCAAGGTCGGGGTCTTCCTGACTGCGGTCGTCAACTTCTTGCTCATTGCAGCGGCCCTCTACTTCTGCATCGTCATGCCCATCAACGCCATGAATGCCCGTCGTGCCCGCAAGCTCGGCCTCGAGGAGGAAGACGAGACCGAGCCGGAGGTCGCCCTGCTGACCGAGATTCGCGACGCTCTCATCTCCAACAAGAACGTCACCGGCGCGTCCTCCTACGTCGACCCTGAGGCCAACAAGGGCTAGACTCCGCCGGATGCCGCCGTCGAAGAATATTTGCTGCCGCGGCGCATTTCACAATCAGGAACCACGAAGGCCCGGCACCGATTCATCGGTGCCGGGCCTTCGTCTTTGGTAGACGCCGAGGGCGAGTCCGTTACGGCGCTGTCACCAGCGCCAGTTCCTTGGCCACGACGTCCGCCAATCGTGCCGCGTGCCGATCCACGGTCTCCTGATCGGGGCCCTCGACCATGACTCGGACCAGGGGCTCGGTACCGGACGGGCGCAGAAGAACGCGACCGTCCTTGCCGAGTTCCTCTTCCACGGCCTTAATGGCGTTCTGGACGGGTTCGCAGGTGCCGGTGGCTGCCTTGTCGACGTTCGGGACGTTGATCATTGTCTGAGGCGCACGCTCGAATCTGTGGGACAGCGTCGACAGGGAGAGCCCTGTGCGACTCACCTCGGCGGCCAGGTGGAGCCCAGTGAGAATGCCGTCGCCCGTGGTGGCATGGTCACTCATGATGACGTGACCAGACTGTTCGCCGCCCAGGGTGTATCCGTTCTCGTTCATGGCCTCCAGGACGTACCGGTCCCCCACCTTGGTGCGCACCATCTTCACGCCCTCGGATTCCAGGTACTTCTCCATACCGAGGTTGGTCATCACGGTCGCCACCAGTGTGTTGTCCTTGAGCTTCCCCGCGTCCCTGCGGGCCAGCGCGAGAACCGACATGATGGTGTCCCCGTCCACGATCTCGCCGCGTTCGTCAACGGCCAGGCAACGGTCGGCATCGCCGTCGTGAGCGATCCCGAGGTCCGCGCCCAGCTCCTTGACCTTGGCCTGGAGGCCTTCCAAGTGAGTGGATCCGACACCGTCGTTGATGTTCGTACCATTCGGTTCGGCGGCCACGACATGAACCCGCGCGCCGGCGATACGGAAAGCGTCCGGAGAGCATCCGGAGGCAGCACCGTTCGCGCAGTCGACCACAATGTTCAGCCCATCCAGCGAGAGCCGGCCGGGCAACGTCGACAGCAGGTGCGTGACGTATCTGTCCTCCGCGTCGGAGAAACGAGAGATCTTGCCGACCTGGCCACCGTCCGGGAACCGGAAGTCCTGCGACCTGAAGAGGGCCTCGATCCTGTCCTCCACGGCGTCAGGAAGCTTCTTCCCACCCCGCGCCAGGAACTTGATCCCATTGTCGTAAAAGGGGTTGTGCGAGGCGGAGATCATGACGCCGAAATCGGCCTCCAGATCCGCCACCAGGTAGGCCGCAGCGGGCGTCGGAAGCATCCCGGCGTCGTAGACATCGACCCCCGAGGACGCTAGACCCGCCATGATGGCCGCCCCGATGAACTCACCGCTGACGCGGGAATCATGGGCGATGACCGCCTTGGGTCGTTCCCCACCGGGAACCTGGTCGAATCCGAGTACGACGGCGGCGGCCTGGGCCAACTCCAGCGAAGAGCGTGCGCTCATCTGCTCGCTGTTGGCGCGCGCACGCACACCGTCGGTTCCAAATAATCTAGACATCGCAAGACATTCTACGCATGTGAGCCGCTATCCTCAGATTTGACCACCGGAAACCCATCCCGGTTATTGCCTTCCTCGGATTCGAAGACGTCCGAGGCCGGGCCCACGATCAGTGGGTCGGGAGACCCAACCACCTCGTGATCCTTGTTCGGGTACTCGAATTGGGACAGCACGTACCTCATCGCCTCGAGCCGGGCTCTCTTCTTGTCATTGGATTTCACGATCGTCCACGGGGCATCGCCGGTGTTCGTGTAGAAGAACATGGCTTCCTTGGCCTCGGTGTAGTCATCCCACTTGTCCAGCGACGCCAAGTCGGTCGGGGAAAGCTTCCACTGACGCACGGGATCGGTGCGACGAGCCTCGAAGCGGGCCACCTGTTCGGCGCGGGTGACCGAGAACCAGAATTTGATGAGCTTGATTCCCGAATTGACCAGCATCCGCTCCAGCTCGGGGGCCTGCCTCATGAACTCGTAGTACTGCTGAGGGGTGCAGTACCCCATGACGCGTTCAACACCGGCCCGGTTGTACCAGGACCGGTCCATCAACACGATTTCGCCTCCGGAAGGAAGGTGCTGGATGTATCGTTGGAAGTACCACTGGGTCTGTTCGATCTCAGTCGGCTTTTCCAGGGCCACGACTCGCGATCCACGCGGGTTCAGATGCTCCGTAAACCGCTTGATGGAACCGCCTTTTCCGGCGGCGTCACGGCCTTCGAAGATGAGAAGAATCTTCTGGCCCGTCTCTTTGACCCACAACTGGAGTTTCAGCAATTCGATCTGCAGGGCACGCTTGGCCTTCTCATACTCCTTGCGCTTGAGCTTCTCCTCGTACGGATAGCCGATCTTCCATACTTCTGAGGTCGAGTGCTCCTTGTTCAACCGGTGCTGCAACGAAGCGATCTCGTCCAGCTCGGCGGCGTAGTCCTCCGTCACGGACACTCGCCTCTCCTGCTTTTTCAGGGCCTCGGCAACCGCCGGTGTGGCTTCCTCACCGCTGGACCGGTCTCGGGTTCCCCGGACCGTGACTTGTTCTGCTGCGCGTCGGCTCGCTTCGGAAACCTGAGGTTCGGCAGCGTGGCGCGTTGCCTCTGCGCCGGAAGACTTGGACCCCTTGTTTCGATGAGTGTTCGACATTGAACCTCTTTCCTTTCCCCAGTGCGGACACGCTCATTTTATGCGCTCTCCGGCGCAGACCTCGCACCGGAGACCGAACCGATACCGGGGCGGGCAGCTTCTGAGGCCCCTGAAAACGCAAAACCCCTCGCCGCCCAAGGGACGACGAGGGGTTGAGGAGTGCTCCGGAAGCTTTAGCGCTTGGAGAACTGCGAAGCCTTGCGGGCCTTCTTGAGACCAGCCTTCTTGCGCTCGATGACGCGGGCGTCACGAGTCAGGAAGCCGGCCTTCTTCAGGGCCGCACGGTTGTTCTCGAGGTCGATCTCGTTCAGTGCACGAGCAACGCCGAGACGCATCGCGCCGGCCTGGCCGGAGGGGCCACCACCGTGAACGCGGGCGATGACGTCGTAGGCACCCTCGAGCTCGAGGAGCTTGAACGGGTCGTTCACTTCCTGCTGGTGCAGCTTGTTCGGGAAGTAGACGTCCAGCGGGCGGCCGTTGACGGTCCACTGTCCCGATCCGGGGACCACGCGAACGCGGGCGACGGCCTGCTTGCGACGACCGACGGCAGCGCCCGAAACAGTCAGGGCCGGCCTTTCGGTCGGAGCGGTCTCGACGACGGGTGCGGAGGACTCAGAGGTGTAGCTAGTCGCCTCCACGCCCTCGGTGTTGATCTGGTCTTCAGTATCCTGAGCCACGATTTCTCCTTGTAGTTGTCTTCGTAGGCCCGACTACTGGGCGATCTGCTCGAACTCGTAGGTCTTGGGCTGCTGAGCAGCATGCGGGTGCTCGGCACCGGCATAGACCTTGAGCTTCTTGATTTGCTCGGCCGCGAGCTTGTTCTTGGGAAGCATGCCCTTGACGGCCTTCTCGACGGCCTTGACCGGGTTCTTCTCCAGCAACTCGGTGTAGGAGACGGAACGCAGGCCACCCGGGTAACCGGTGTGGCGGTAGGCGCGCTTCTTCTCGAGCTTGGCGCCCGTCAGGGCAACCTTCTCGGCGTTGATGATGATGACGAAGTCACCGGTGTCCAGGTTGGGAGCAAAGGTCGGCTTGTGCTTGCCGCGCAGCAGTGTTGCGGTCTGGCTGGCAAGGCGACCCAGGACAACGTCGGTGGCGTCGATGACATGCCACTGGCGATCAATGTCGCCGGGCTTCGGAGTGTACGTACGCACGTTAATTTGCCTTCGTGTCGGAATTATTCAGTGGCGCTAGTTGGGTGTCACGCCAGATCAGGTGCGCTCGAAGGGGTCTGGGTGAGGGCCAGACAACATCCGTTCCGTCCCGAAGTCTCGCCGTTGAACTCATCCCTCTGCCCTGCAACTGGGCGGATAAGACACAACGCATGAACCGAGGTGGGACACGCACAACAGCTAGTAACTATACCGGAGTATCTGCGCTTAATCCACAGCCACGAGTCACACCACCGCGATTTCGCCCACATCAGTCGTTCGGAAACCGCGCATCATAGTGTTTGCTCAACGCTCCGGGCGCCGGGAACGAGTCCTTCGCGCCCGCGGACCCCACTCATTCGGGTCGGCCGGATAGCTGATGGATTCGAGAACCAGGCCCTCCGGGGGCGCCAAACGGACGCTGGAATCCCGGGCGGGCGTCTCGATCCTGGAATCGAGCCACTCGAAGCCGCGGACACCCTGTGCCACGAGGACGCAAGACCCCACGATCGACCGGACCATGTTGTGGCAGAAGGCGTCGGCGCTGATTCTCGCTTCGATCAACCCCTGGTCATTGCGCTCGAACCGTACCGAATGCAGGTCCCGGATCGTCGTGGCTCCAGGACGGGGCTTGCAGAAGGAGAGAAAATCGTGGAGACCGAGCAGCCGCTCCCCTGCCGCATTCAGCACATCGACGTCCAGCGGCTCACGACACCAATACGCCGTTGTCCTGTTCAGGGGGCCCTGTCTCGCCAGGCCGTCTGCGATCCGATATGTGTAGGACCGCGACAGTGCCGAAAAACGGGCATCGAAATCCGACGGCACGGCTCTGGCCACACGAACGACGACGGCGCCCAAGGCCGCTCCTCGCGCTCCCGGGCGCAGCGGAGGCGCGACCGCCGACAGAACCCGGGCCAGGGCTCCGTTCATCTTGCGCACCAAGGCTTGCTCAGGGGTATCGGACTGCCCGTCGCCACTCTTACCGCGTCTCGCGGCCAGCCCCTCCCACGCGGAGTCGGGCGCGTCAAAATGCACGACCTGATGATCTGCGTGCACACCCGCATCGGTGCGTCCGGCGACCGTGAATCTCACATCATGACGCAGAACCAAGCGGGCTGCTTCTTCCAGGCAGCCCTCGACCGTCACGAGCGAGGGCTGCTTGGCCCAACCCGAAAAGACCGAACCGTCATAGGCAAGGTCCAAACGAATACGCCGAATCATATGGCTCCCCTCCCGGGCCGCCGACTGGGCACCTGATCGCACCTCGGCGCCCAGGGGTGAATCGGCCCCAAGGGTCAGGCCGGGGGCCGGATTCTCGTCGTTGCGGCTGGATGCTCGGGTCTCGGGAGATGCGCCGTCGTTCTCCGCAGGGGTCATCGTTCTTCCTTCATGCTGGGGTTCGGCACCATCGAAGAAATGGCCCCGTCCACCACGGGTGGACGGGGCCATGAGGACCGCGTGCAATGCACGCGAGAGCGGTCCCTACTCGGAGACCTTCTGGGCTGCGGCGCCGCCTGCCGGCGCGTAACCGGCGGCCACGGCGGACTCAGCGTTGTCGAACCAGATCTCGGCGCGGGTGCTGGTGTACCAGCGCGAACCGGGAACGTGGTACTTCATCGAATCGCGGTTGCCCTTGACCTCGAAGCCTTCGGGAGCCTCTCCGGACTCGAGCGGAGCGTGGGCCCCTGCAGGGAGGTCCGAAGCGGCGGCCGGGGTGGCAGCCTCTTCGGCGGCGGGCTCTGCGGCCGCAGTCTCAACCGGGGCCTGAGCGGACTCAGCGGCGCCGGACTGGTTTGCGGTTGCGGCGGCGTTGGCCGCCTGCGTAGCTTCGTCCACCACGGACTTGGATGCAACGGGCTCCATGACGAGCTCGATGACGGCCATCGGAGCGTTGTCCCCCTGGCGGGCACCGATTTTGGTGATCCGGGTGTAGCCACCGGGACGATCCGCCATGGCCGGAGCAATGGTCGTGAACAGCTCGTGCACAACCGACTTGTCGGTCAGGGAACGCATCACGCGACGGCGAGCGGCCAGATCTCCGCGCTTGGCGAAGGTGATCAGGCGCTCGGCCACGGGGCGAAGACGCTTGGCCTTGGTCACCGTGGTGGTGATGCGCTTGTGCTCGAAGAGCTGCTGGGACATATTCGCCAGAATCAGGCGCTGGTGAGTGGGGCTGCCGCCGAGGCGCGGCCCCTTGGTGGGAGTAGGCATATCAGTTTCTCTCCATTGGTCATGGTTCCCGCGAAATCACCTCGTGGGGACCAGAGATTTGATGTTGGCTGTGGTCGGCTGGTCACCGCCCGAGGGGTCAGAAGGAGTCTTCCTCGTCGACTTCTTCGGCCTCGGCCGCGCGAGCCGCCAGGTCGAAGCCCGCAGGCGAATCCTTGAGGGACATCCCCAGCTCAGCCAGCTTGTCCTTGACCTCGTCGATGGACTTGGCACCGAAATTCCGGATATCCATCAGATCTGCCTCGGAACGCGTCACGAGCTCACCCACAGTGTGGATGCCCTCACGCTTCAAGCAGTTGTACGAACGCACGGACATGTCGAGGTCCTCGATGGGCAGTGCCATGTCGGCGGCCATGGACTCGTCCGCGGGGGACGGTCCAACCTCGATGCCTTCGGCCTCGGTGTTCAGTTCACGAGCAAGACCGAACAGCTCGACCAAGGTGCTTCCTGCGGAGGCGACGGCATCGCGCGGGGCGATGGCTTCCTTGGTCTCGACGTCGAGCACGAGGCTGTCGAAGTCGGTGCGCTGCTCGACACGGGTCGCTGCCACGCGGAAGGTGACCTTGAGGACCGGGGAGTAGATCGAGTCGACGGGGATCCTGCCGACCTCGGACTCACCGGTTCCGGCCTTGTTCTGCGATGCCGAAACGTAACCACGACCGCGTTCGATCGTGAGCTCCGCGTTGAAGCTGCCCTGAGCGTTCAGGGTTGCGAGGTGCAGGTCCGGGTTGTGGATCTCCACGCCGGCCGGAACCTCGATGTCTGCCGCGGTCAGTTCACCAGGACCCTGCTTGCGCAGGTAGGCGATGACCGGTTCGTCGTTTTCGGACGAGACCGACAGCTGCTTGATGTTCAGGATGATCTCGGTGACATCTTCCTTGACACCGTCCACGGTCGAGAATTCGTGCAGCACGCCGTCAATACGGATGCTGGTCACGGCGGCACCGGGGATCGAGGACAGGAGCGTGCGACGCAGGGAGTTGCCCAGCGTGTAGCCGAATCCGGGTTCGAGGGGCGAGATCGTGAAGCGCGAGCGGTTGTCCGCTACAACTTCTTCACTCAGGGTGGGGCGCTGTGCAATGAGCACTGATGTTTCCTTTCAGCGAGCATCCGCTATATGACGCAACACAGGTTGGGGAAAACAAGGGATAAGGGGCCGCGGTTGCGACTCCCGGATGCCTCATGACGAGAGCCATGAGACCCAGGCCTGCGATTCCCAAACACGGGATACACCAGCCTGGCGGACGGCTACGCCTGAATCAGACGCGGCGACGCTTCGGGGGGCGGCAACCGTTGTGCGCGCTCGGGGTCACATCGGAGATGGACCCGACCTCGAGGCCGGTGGCCTGGAGCGAACGGATAGCGGTTTCGCGGCCCGAGCCCGGACCCTTGACGAACACGTCAACCTTGCGGACGCCGTGCTCCTGAGCACGCTTTGCAGCGGACTCGGCAGCCATCTGGGCGGCGTACGGGGTCGACTTGCGCGAACCCTTGAAGCCCATTTCACCGGCCGAAGACCACGAGATCACGGCACCCGAGGGGTCGGTGATCGAAACGATGGTGTTGTTGAACGTGGACTTGATGTGCGCCTGACCGGCAACAATATTCTTCTTGTCCTTGCGGCGAGGCTTACGAGCGGCCGCAGCACGAGTCTTTGGGGGCATTAAAAACTTCTCCTACGCGAAAGTGTGATTACTTCTTCTTGCCGGCAACCGTGCGCTTCGGTCCCTTGCGGGTACGCGCGTTGGTCTTGGTGCGCTGTCCGTGCACGGGAAGGCCGCGGCGGTGGCGGAGTCCCTGGTAGCTGCCGATCTCGACCTTGCGCCGGATGTCGGCGGCCACCTCGCGGCGGAGGTCGCCCTCGACCTTGAGGTTTTCCTCGATGTAGTCACGCAGCTGAACGAGCTGGGCGTCGGAGAGGTCCTTGACGCGGATATCCGGGCTGACGCCCGTGTTGGTCAGGGCCTCGAGTGCGCGGGTCCTACCCACGCCGTAAATGTACGTGAGAGCAATTTCCACGCGCTTTTCGCGGGGAAGATCCACTCCTGCGAGACGAGCCATAGTGGCGGTTCTCCTTGTAGTTGATCCAGAGGTTTACAGCATCACTGCCCGGGTTTCCCCGGTCTCCGGCCTCTGTATCCGGAGGTATCCCACTGATGGGGAGCGGTGCCTTTTCCTGGGTGCCGGCGGTGACCGGCTGCGTCGAGAGCTGTTAGCCCTGACGCTGCTTGTGGCGCGGGTTACTGCAGATAACCATGACCACGCCGTGGCGGCGGATCACTTTGCAGCTATCGCAGATGGGCTTCACGCTCGGCTGAACCTTCATCGCTTTCCTTTGCGTTGTTGCAACTTGTAGTTGTTACGGGATTCCACGCGTCGTCGAATCCCGTCCACGCAGACAGGCACCACCCTTGAGGGGCGGTGCCCTTCACACTCCGCCCGAGGCGGGCATGAGATCTACTTGTAGCGGTAGACGATGCGACCACGCGAGAGATCGTACGGAGAGAGTTCAACAACAACACGATCCTCGGGAAGGATCCTGATGTAGTGCTGACGCATCTTTCCGGAGATGTGTGCGAGGACCTTGTGGCCGTTGTCCAGCTCAACGCGGAACATCGCGTTGGGCAGAGCCTCCAGCACAGAGCCCTCTATCTCGATTACGCCGTCTTTCTTGGCCATATCCTCCGCTAACGTCGGTGCCCCACGCAGTAGGCGAGGAGCAATTGAATGATTCTTTCTGCCGCCTCGGCGCGCAGGGCGCGCACACGGCAGACACAACCAACACACAAGTGTACGCCATACCTGGCGGTATGTTAACTCCCAGCTACTCCGCGAAGGGCTGTGATGTTCCTCGCCAGACAGCTGGTCCGTCAGCTCGCGGCAGCGAGCTGTCCGCAGGCACCGTCGATGTCGGAGCCGCGCGTGTCACGAACGGTGGTCGGGATGCCGTGCGCACGAAGACGCTCCACAAAGTTCTGTTCGACACCGGGGCGCGACGCCGTCCATTTTGATCCCGGTGTCGGGTTGAGCGGGATCGGATTGACGTGGACCCATCCTCGGCCGCGCTGGGCGAGCTTCTTGCCGAGCAGGTCCGCTCTCCAGCCCTGGTCGTTGATATCTCTGATCAGCGCGTACTCGATCGAGACCCTACGACCGGTCTGGCGGTAGTAGTCATAGGCCGAGTCCAGCGCTTCATCGACCTTCCACCGGTTGTTGATGGGAATGAGTTCGTCACGCAACTCGTCATCCGGGGCATGGAGGGACAGCGCGAGCGTCACGGGGATGTTTTCCTGGGTGAACTTGTACATCCCGGGAACGAGACCGACCGTGGACATCGTGATGTTCCGGGCCGAAATGCCCATCCCCTCGGGCGACGGGTCGATCAATCGACGCACCGCGCCCAGAGAGGACTTGTAGTTCGCGAGGGCCTCCCCCATGCCCATGAACACGATGTTCGAGATGCGCAGCGGTTTGGTTTCCTCCGGGCCGTCGTCGGCTCCGTCCAGTCCGCTCATCTTCTTGACCATGCGAGCCCCCGCGACCACCTGCTCGACGATCTCGGCGGTCGAAAGGTTGCGGGTCAGTCCGGCCTGACCAGTCGCGCAGAAGGGACAGTTCATGCCGCAGCCCGCTTGGGACGAGATGCACATCGTCACCCTGTTGGAATAGCGCATGATCACGGACTCGACCAAAGCACCGTCGAAGAGGCGGTGCACCATCTTGAGGGTGTCGCCGCCGTCGGCCTCGAGAGTGTTAACTGTCGTGAGCAGGTTGGGCATCGCGTCCGCGACAATCTGCTCCCGCGAGTCCGCCGGAAGATCGGTCATTTCCTGAGGATCGTCCACCAGGCGCTCGAAGTAGTGTTTGGAGAGCTGGGAAGCACGGAAGGGTTGGTGCCCCAGTTCCTTGAGGAACTCCTTGCGCCCGGCAAGATCCATGTCGGCGATATGGCGCGGCGGCTTACCCCGACGGGGTGCCTTGAGCAGGATCTTTCCCGGTTCGGGTTTCGCGGTGATCTCTACCGGGGTAGAAGTCTCGGATGACACGGAGGTGCCCCTCTTCCTGTGTGCGGTGTGTGATGCGATGATCAGTCGGGAATCGGGGCCACGGTGACCCCCAGCGCGGCCAGCTCATTCGCGCCGCCGTCTTCTGCGGTGAGAACCCAGATGCCGTCCCTGTGGAAGGCGACCGAGTGCTCCCATTGGCTGGCATGCGAGCCGTCGACGGTTCTGACCGTCCAGTCGTCGTCGAGGACCTCGGTCTGGGTCGATCCTGTCACAAGCATCGGTTCGATGGCCAGAGCCATTCCCGGCTTGATCCTGGGACCTGAATCACGCGTCCGGTAGTTGGGAACGTCCGGCGCCATGTGCATTTCGGTTCCGATGCCGTGGCCCACGTATTCTTCGACGATTCCGTAGGTTCCGCCGGCTTCCTTGCGGACGAAGGACTCGATGGCCGCTCCGATGTCCCCTACACGCTGGGCTGAGGCCGCCGCGGCGATCCCCCTCCACATGGCGGCCCGCGTCATCTCGGAGAGGTCCGTGTCCTGGCGGCTTGTCTCGCCAACCAGGACTGTACGGGCGGAGTCACCGTGCCACCCATCGACGATCGCTCCCCCGTCGATGGAGACAATGTCACCGTCCTCGAGCGGCCGATCGTTGGGGATGCCGTGCACCACGATGTCGTTCGGCGAGGCACAAATGGCGGCCGGGAAGCCGTAATAACCCAGAAAATTGGAGGTCGCGTCGTTCCGTTCGAGAACGTCGCGAAAGGATCGATCCAGTTCAGCGGTCGTGACACCGGGGGCCGTGGCCTCCACGGCTGCGTCGAGAGCCTGGGAGGTTACGACTCCGGCGCGCACCATCGCACGCAATTCCTGGTTGGTCTTGTACTGGATTTTTCGTCGACCGAACATGGGCACGGCTTTCCGGGAGTAGGGATGGTTTGGCGCTGACCGGCGGGCGGATCTCGAACGCAAGGCAGACGACCTGAGAGACGTGCGGGCCCCAGACCACGGGGGGGAGGGGGCCCCCCCCCGCGCGGCCCGGGCGCGGGGTGGCAACAAACCCGCAGCGGGCCCCAGACCCGCGGG
>JAKDJD010000077.1 GCA_030454085.1 Kocuria sp. | reverse complement strand
CGGACGTTCGAGCGGGGTCGCCTCGTCGTTCAACTGGATCGGCTCCTTTGCGGTTGGTTTGCTCTTCCCGATCATGACGGCATCCATGCCACAAGAAGCCGTGTTCGCGATTTTCGGAGTCGTCTGCATCCTCGGGGTGCTGTTCGTGAAGTTCTTCGTCCCGGAGACACGAGGCCGCACATTGGAAGACATCGAGACCAACTCGATGCCGGTCCAACAGATCCGTCAGGAACAGGCGACGGTGATCAACGACTTCGACAGGACGGAAGAGACCGCCTCGGACCAGTCTCGTCCGTGACGTTCTTCGGCCGAGTAAGGACCGAGAGCGCGCCATGGCAGCATCCCGCTCCCGGTCCTTGCTCAGACCATCGTCGCGCAGGACAGGCGCGCAACGTGCAGAACGACTGTCCGGGGTCAGTTGGTCTGGACAAGCCCCACACCGCGGCCGGTTCACCGCCGCGAGGAAGACTTCTCTGAGCGTTCAGGAACGCTCAAGCAAGTTCGCGGATCAGACGCCTCGAGGTCGAGAGCCCCATTTCGATGGCCCCGTCCACGACGACGCCGCGCCACCCCTTGGCCCAGTCGGCTCCGGCGAAACGCAAGCGGGTCCCGGTTTCGCGGAAATGATGCCACCCATGGGTGAATTGTCCTTTCTTGAGCGTCGCCCACGCCTGTCCGCTCCAGGTGTCTGCGACCCAGTCGTGCCCGGTGCAGTCGACGACCTCGAGATCCGGCCTCCATTGGTCGACAATCCTCTGACCTGATTCTGGGTCCCCCAGCTCGACCCGGTCGTGCTGGGACCCGAAGCACACGCAGATCGTGTCCCCGTCCGGCAGGAAGTATTCGCTGCGTAGGAGAGCTCCCGTCGAGGGCGTCGGTGCGTACCCGAAAATATTGTGGTGGCCCTTGATCTTGATCCACATCTTGAATCCGGTCGAGTTCCACTTTTCCTCGAGCACGGACCTCATTCCGGCCGGGAGAGCGGGCTCGAAATCGATGTTCCCCAGTGCCCCCACCGGCACGGTGACGATCACGGCATCGCACGAGATGGTCTCCCCGTTCTCCAGAGTCACCGTGGCCCCCGATTCGTTGTGGCGGATCGCGCTGACCGGCGTGTTCATCCGCACCGGGCAGGACAGGTCGTCGGCGATGTTCTGGTAGATGCCCTTCATCCCGTTCGTGAGCTTGAATCGGAGCGTCTGGTCGTCCATGAGTGACTGGCGGTGATCCGAGAGAGCAGCCCATTGCTTGGCCATGAGCGAGGACCCTCGATTCGGATCACCGATGTACCCGGCCGACCAGTAGGAGTCGCACAGATCTATCTCTTCCTGGGTGAAGTCCCCCTCCCGAAGGATGTCCAGGACGCTGGTCCGATCCGCGGCGAGGAACCGTTCGCGCACCTCATCGGGCCCGGCGAAGTCGTCGGACAGCACGTGCAACGGATCGTGGGGATTGGGGAAGAATTCCCTGGACCCCTCGAAGATCGTGCTCATGGCTCGCGTCATCAGGCCATCGATATCCTCCTCTGTGCCCGAACGGACTTCGCCACCGGTGACCCAGTAGGCCTGGTCTGCGAACGGACTCGGGTAGATGCCTTGGTCGTACCGCGTGATCTCGCTCCACACGTGCGGTTGCATCCAATGGACCCAGGTCGCGCCCATTTCGAGGGTGTGCCCCATGCGTTCGTCGGTCCAGGCTCGCCCGCCGACGCGGTCGCGTGCCTCCACGACGTCGACGTCGAACCCCACGGTTTGGAGCTCGCGGGCCGCCACCAAACCGGAGAAACCAGCCCCGACGACGACGATATGCGGGTTGCTCATGAGAGTGTCCTTTCCTGCGATGCGTTGGTGTGAGAAGGATGGGGGTCGGCGGGACGCTGCGGGACGGCGTCGATACCCTTGGTCGCGAGCCCCGCGTCGGGGCGCCGACGGAGGAGGATTTCGCCCCAGACGAGCCCGAAGACGCCCGACGCGATGATGATTCCCGGCATGACGAACACCAGTGCCGAAGGCTGGTCCGATCCGATCATCAGGTCGAAGTTGAGCAGGATGAGCGCCGCCACCGTGCCCAGCCCGACGGCGGCAAGGGCAGGGGCGACCCAGCGCGTGATCACGCCGTGGCCCTTGGGGTGGCGCACGAACCAGGCGAGAATCGCGACGGAGGTGACGGCCAAGAGGAAGACGAGACCGAAGGCGGCCGCGTTGGTCAGCCAGGTGAAGAGCGTGACGATGGGGAACATTTTTCCGAGTGAAGACCCCGCACCGACCGAGGCGAAGCCGACGACGACGATCAGCGCCAGGACCGATTGCGTCACGGACCCGGCCACCGGCGCACCGGTGGCCCCCGAGGAGGCCAGTTTGTGCGGCAGGACCCCCGACCGGCCGAGCGCGAAGAAGTACCTCGCCGCGGCGTTGTGGAAAGCAATGAGGGCGGCCAAGATGCTGGTGATGAAAAGGAGGTTCGCGCATTCGGATAGCGCGGGCGAGATGCTTGCCAACCACACGAACAACAGGTCGGGGCCGAGCTCCGAGGACTGCTCGTTGATTGCACCGGGACCCACGCCCATGGCCAGGGTCCACGCAGAGAAGGCATAGAACACCGCGATCACGCCGACCGCGATGAAGGTGGCCCGGGAGACGGTTCGGCGCGGGTCCTTGGCCTCTTCCGAGTAGATCGCCCCGGATTCGAATCCCATGAATGCGGCGACGCCGAAGGCCAGGAGGACGCCGACCCCTTGGGTGAAGAAGTCGCCCGGACGCAGGGCCTCGAGCGACACGCCGTCCGGGGCCGTCCGGAGCCCGAGCACACCCACCACGATCACGATCAGGAATTCCAGGCTGACCAGCACACCCAGCACTTTTGCCGAGAGGTCCACGCTGTGAGTGCCCAATACCCCCACGAGGACCCAGCCCAGGAGTGCGGCAACCCACCAAGGCACCGACACTCCGATCCATGCACTGAGAACGGTCGCCAGCGAGAACCCGAACAAACCGTACAAACCGATCTGCATCATGTTGTAGGCCACGAGTGCCAGGACGGCGGCGCCGATACCCTGCCTCCCGCCCAGCCCCTCGGTGATGTAGGCGTAGAACGCACCGGCGTTCTGGATGTGTCCGCTCATGGCGCCGTAACCGATGGCGAAGAGCATCAGGAGGAATCCGAGCACCACGTAGGTCACGGGAACACCGAGCCGACCGGACACGGCGAAGCTCGTCGGGACGCCGCCGGCCAGAACGGTCAGCGGCGCCGAGGCCGCGATGATCATGAAGACCAGGGAGCCGGTGGACAGGTGACGGGTGCTGAGCCCCGAGGTTTTCTCCGACATGAGAACCTTCCCAGGTGGTGAAAGCTGCACCATCCACTGTGCTCCACAACACACGCTGGGGATTGTGTGAGAGTGCTGGAAGGTTGGCCGTCAGCGCCTCTCGGCGAGGAGGCTTGGCCGGAGGAGAACGCTAATCCTCGTCATCCGGTTCGTCGTCTGCGTCCTGCGACGTGCGCACGCTGACCACACCGGGCAATTCGGTCAAGGTCGCCACGAGGGACTGTAGGGGCGGGCGACCCCTGAACCTCGCGCTGACCATGACCTTGTCCGCTTCCCTCTCGGTGGACTCGATCTGCGCGGTGTATCCCATCGACGTCGTCTCAGAGAGGATGTCGCGCAAAACGCCTTGCCCATCGACGTAGACGACCCTGAGCACTTTGCGGTCCGAGGCGCCCGGAAGACGGGTGACGATGGGCGTAAGGACCGTCGTCGCGATCAGATAGAGAAGAGTTCCCTCGGCAGCGATCCAGGGCATCCCGGCCCCCGCGGCCATACCCACCGCGGCGGTGACCCAGATCGACGCCGCCGTGGTCAGCCCCCGCACCAGATTCTTGCGGGTGAAGATCACCCCGGCGCCGAGGAAACCGATCCCCGAGGCGATCTGGGCCGCGATACGGGAGGGGTCCAGATCCACATCGGACCCGAGGACCGTGGCAAATCCGTACCCGGAGACGATGGTGAACAGCCCGGACCCGGTGCCGACCAGCACGATCATCCGCAGACCGGCTTGCTTCTGCCTCACTTGGCGTTCCAGCCCGATGATGCTCGACAGGACGAACGAGGTCAGGAGCAAACTCGATGTCACGCCGATATTCACTTCCGCCCCGAAGCCCCAGATCTCCGACAGTGCGGCCATTGCGCCCAAACCCCGTCCCTTCCCCGAGACACGCTCGACCTCATACGGTGGCGTGTGCGGGTCGTCGTCCTAGTTGTTGATGGTAGCCGCTCTGCGGGCAGCCGAGGCGACGTCCTGGTTGGTCGACAGCTCCGGATGGTGCAGGTCCAGGGCCGGACGCTCGGAGCGGATCCTGGGGAGGGCCGTGAAATTGT
>JAKDJD010000053.1 GCA_030454085.1 Kocuria sp. | reverse complement strand
CCCCCCCCCCCCCCCCCCCCCCCCCGCCCCCCCCCCCCCCCCCCCCCCCCCCCCCGCCCCCCCCCCCCCCCCCCCCCCGGGGCGCCGAGCTGTCTCGTGGAAGAATGATCTTATGACCAAACCTATTTTTGTGTTGAATGGCCCCAACCTGAATATGCTCGGGGTTCGCAAACCGGAGGTCTACGGAACGACGACGCTCCGTGACATCGAGTCCTCTGTCCGGTCCCACGCCGAAAAGCTTGGTCTGGACATCGAGTTCATGCAATCGAATCACGAAGGCGATCTGGTCGACGTCATCCAACGCGCCCGTTCCGAGGCGTCGGCGATCATGATCAACCCGGCCGCCTTCACGCACTACTCCATTGCTATTCATGACGCTCTCGAGGCGGCCGAATTGCCCGTCGTCGAAATCCATCTTTCGAACGTCCATCGCCGGGAAGAGTTCCGTCACCGGTCTTTCGTGTCCCTGCAGGCCGAGACGGTCATCGCCGGTGCCGGCGCCTTCGGATACATCATGGCGCTGGATTATCTGGCCCAGCGCTGACGGAGCGGTGGTGAGTCCCCTCGATCAGCCCGAGGTGCACTCGCCGCTGGGGACAGGCTGGTTCATGGATCCGATGTCCTGGAGCACGGGTTCGAGCTCGGTCATCGACAGGGCGTAACCTGTCTCCCCCTGCGTGGCCTTCGCAAAAATCAGACCGATGAACTGCCCTTGGTCATTCAGCAAGGGACCGCCGGAGTTCCCCTGCTGGACGTCTGCCGCCAGCTGGTAAATCTCTCGTGGCTGGGTCGTTGCCCCATTTTCGGAGGTCGTCGAGTTGTAGCCGAGGCCCTGGATCGAGGCCGAACGCGAGGTGAAAGGCCCGCCCAGGGGATACCCCATGAAATTGGCCAGGTCGCCAGCTTTTCCGTTTTCCCCAGCCTTCAGTGGCGAAGCGTCGAGTCCGGGGACGTCGAGGACCGCAATGTCCTTGTCGGCATCGAAGTAAACGATATTTCCCTCATAGCTCTTGCCCTGACGGGTTTGGACCAACGGGCTGTCCACGCCCGAGACCACGTGGGCATTGGTGATGACCTTGTGCGAGGCGGCAACGAAACCAGAACCGGACTGGTTCTGGGAACAGGCTTCCGCGGTGCCATTGATCTTCAGCACGGAGTCTTCGGCCGCTCGCAACGAATCCGAGTCGGAGGTCTCGGTGGGAGCCGCTTCCTGGGGGAAGAGTCGCTCGTCCAACCGAGGAATCCCCGACTGCTCGAGGACGGCAGCCCTGGCCTCAGCGATTCCCCTTTGTACGGGTTGCGGAGTCGCCGCTTGGAGACCGGTGATCACCGTCGACTTGTTCACGGCGGAGGAAATCGCCGCGACCCCCAGTTGCGAGGCCGAAAAGCTGAGCACCACGATCACGAAAGCGCAGGTCAGGGTGTTCAGCAACGCCCCGCCGATGCGGTCGACGATCCCAAGCCCCGTCCTTTCGGTGATTCTTCTCAACGGCCGCCCAATGGCCACGCCCAGTGCCTGACCGATCAGGATCAGTATGCCGATGCTCACAATGGCCACTACGATCCGCCAACCGCCCTCGGCCCTTTCGACCAGCCATGGCGTCACGTAGAAGGCGGCGACGGCCCCCAGAACGAATCCGACCACCGATCCAAGGGTCAGAAAAAACCCGCGTGCATAGCCAGATACGAAGTACGCCAGCAGAATCAGGATGAGGATCCAGTCCAGCAGTGTGAAGTCTGTCAGCATGATCACCAATCGTCGCGGTCATCTCCCGACAACGCAGGCAGTCGGGAAGACTCTCCATATTAGGTGCGGCACCTGATAAGAACCTTAGTCAATTCGACGTTCAGGAACCTTTATGCAAGGATATGGGCTCGTCTGTGGCGGATTCGACACACAACTTATACAGTGGATTTCAGATAGGTTGAATTTGTCACACGATCAGCCGGCGTCGCGCCCATCCCGAGTCAATACCTGAGATGGTGTGGACGCGTGCGGCGGGCATCGAAGTCCCGGATCACTGAGGAGAATTATGGATATCGAGGTTCTGCGTAGGGCTCCCCTCTTCGCAACCCTGGACGACGAAGCATTTGGCGCGCTCACCGAGGAATTGACCGAGGTGGACCTCTCGCGCGGTGCAACGTTGTTCTACGAGGGCGACCCGGGGGACCAGCTGTATTTCGTGGTCTCCGGCAAGATCAAACTCGGCCGCACCGCGTCGGACGGACGCGAGAATCTGGTCGCGATCATGGGACCCGGCGAAATCTTCGGTGAAATGGCGCTCTTCGACCCGGGCCCCCGCTCGACCTCGGCGACAGCGGTGTCGGAATCCCGCCTGGCCGGAGTCAAGCACTCCAGCCTCAAGAAGGCCATGGACCGCAGCCCCTCGATTTCCGGACAGGTCCTCCAGGCCCTGGCGCGTCGTCTCCGCCGGACCAACGAGAACCTTGCCGATCTGGTCTTTTCCGACGTCCCCGGTCGCGTCTCCAAGGCACTCCTTGACCTGGCGGACCGTTTCGGCCGCCCTGCCACGGACGGCATCCTGGTTGCCCACGAGCTCACCCAGGAGGAACTCGCGCAACTCGTGGGTGCTTCTCGCGAGACCGTCAACAAGGCCCTCGCCGAGTTCGTCCAGCGCGGCTGGATTCGGCTCGAAGCCCGGGCCGTCGTCATCCTCGATCTGCAGCGGTTGCGACAGAGGAGCCGCTGATCGGTGTTTCGGGCGCTCTCGCGTCGTGACTTGAGAAGGAGCCGGGTGCTTGCGCACCCGGCTCCTTCTTTTATACGGACCGTCGCCCGACCTTGCGCTAAGCTCCTTTGGCTCTGGTCCTGACGGCGTCCTTCGGGGGCGTGAAGGCCAGCATGAGCTCCCCGTTCTTCTCCACGAGCTCCGGCTTCTTGACGTGAACCTGACGCTTTTTGGTCAGAAAAGCGATCGTCGTCTGGCACGTGGCCAAAGACTCCAGCACGCACAGTGTTCCCGGCGTCATGAGTTCTTCGAGAGTACGTCCTACCGTGTCCTCTCGACCGATTTCGTCACCCAAAGCCGTGGAGGAACGGTCCGCGACCACGTCGCGCGCGGGAACCCATCTGCCCCAGACACCCTTGGAGGACAGAAGCTTGGGACGTTGGCCCACGGGAACCACCGACGCGAAGAAGTGGGTATCGAAGCGTCGGTGCGAGAAATCAGGGGTCTGCCACCGGCCAAGAGGTTTGAGAAGGTCTGTGCGGAGCTTGAGTCCTCCGCGTTTGAGGTAGGCGATGAAGCCCAGGTCGTGCCCGGCAATCGCTTCCCGCGAAGCCATCGTCTCGCTCGCCTCGGTGTATTCGACCGTGTCCTGCTCGTTGGGACCAGACAGCAGGACGCCGACCTCTTCAAAACTCTCCCGCACGGCAGCCACCACGGCGCTGCGTGCCACCACGACGTCGTCGTGCCCCAGCTTCTGAGCCCACTGCGCGGGAGTCGGGCCATACCACCCCACCGGCTCGTGATCGTCCTGTTCGACGACGCCGCCCGGGAAGCAGATGCGACCCATCGGCGACTCGGGGGTCGGGCGGTACGTGAGAAAAGTCTCGAGCCCTTGGGCACCCTCACGGATGTACACCACGGCGGCCGCCGTCTTCATCTGGCAGCAGGCTGTCTTGTCTTCCTCTGCCATCCATGCCCGGGCGGCCGTCGCCTCGCGCGGAGTCAACGGATAGTACGAAGCACCGCCAGCCCGCGGATCGGCAGCCGGACCACTTTTCGCGGTGACCCGGTGAATAGGCAGCGTCAGAGGGTTAGGCAAATTCAACGATGAGTTCCACTTCAACGGGCACGTCGAGGGGAAGGACCGCAACTCCCACAGCCGATCGGGCATGGACGCCAGCGTCTCCGAACGCCTTGCCGTAGAGCTCGGACGCCCCATTGAGAACCTGGGCTTGGCCTGTGAAGTCGGGGGCCGAGCTGACGAAGCCCGTGACCTTGACGATCCTGGACACACGGTCCAGGTCTCCGATCACGGATTTGACGGCCGCCAAGGTATTCAGCGCGCACACTCGGGCCTGCCCCTGGGCATCCTCCAACCCGACGGTTCCTGGCTCGCCGCCATCCGACACCTTGCCCTTGAAAGCAAAATCACCGTTCTGCACCGGGATCTGTCCAGAGGTGTAAACATAGTTGCCGGAAATCACAGCCGGAACATACGAAGCAACCGGTACGGCAACGTCAGGGACCTGCAGACCTTCGGCGGCCAGCCGTTCCTCAACCTTGGAATCTGCCACGATCTCAGCCCTCCTTGGGACGCTTGAAGTAGGCAATCGGGTTCGACTGTGTTGGGGCGACCATGTTTCCCGAAGGGGCGTCGCCCGCGGGAGCCGCACCGGGAAGGACCGTGACGAGCTCCCATCCGTCCTGTCCCCAGTTGTCGAGGATCTGCTTGGTCGCATGGATCATGAGCGGAACTGTTGCGTATTCCCATTGAGTCATGGCCCCAGCCTATCCACCGCCGCAAGACCGCGCTATTCCAGTCGGCGACACCACGGATGCTTGGTCGATTCACGTCTCACACAGTGCGGTTTCCGGGCACGCGTTCAGGGGGCTCTCAGCGCGGTCCGTGACACGCCGAGTTTTGTCCACAGTGGGACCGTTGACGCGCACGTTTTGTCTCATCGACTTGTATGCTGTTGGAATGGCTTCACCCAAGAAATCAGCTCGGCGGCGTGAACGGCGAGCCCCGAGCGACTTCATCCAGTTCATTGCCCTCAGTATCGTTGCGGGGTTCGTGACTGCCGGCATCCTCATCCCGCCGGCGGCCACAGCCGGTCTGACGGCGAGTGCCTCGATCAACTGGTTCAAGGGACTCCCCGACGACCTCTCCGCGGGTCCGCTGTCCAAGCCGTCCACCATTCTGACGAGCGACGGACAGAAGCTGGCAACGTTCTACTCGGAGAACCGCACGGAAGTATCGTTCGACCAGATCTCCGACAGCATGAAGGATGCGCAGCTGTCCATCGAGGACGACACCTTCTATGACCACGGCGGTGTCGATGCCTTTGGTATAGGACGAGCCTTGCTGAACAACTTGGTGCACCCCGGAGCACGTCAGGGCGCCTCGACGATCACCCAGCAGTACGTCAACAACCTGCTGATCGATCAGGCCACCCAGAACGGTGCCGACGCGACCACCACCATGGGGTCCAATAAGGGCATGCTGGACAAGATCAAAGAAATGAAGCTTGCCATTTCGATGGAGCAGAACAAGTCGAAGGACGACATCCTCAACGGCTATCTGAACCTCGTGAACTACGGCGGCAGCAATTACGGTGTCCAGGCCGCCGCCCACTATTACTGGGGCATTGATGCGAAGGACCTGAACGTCCAGCAGTCGGCTCTGCTGGCCGGCATGGTCCAGTCCCCTTCCTATTACGATCCTCAAGCGAACCCCAAGGCAGCGACGGACCGGCGCAATACGGTGCTCCACACCATGTTGCAGCACGGGAAGATCAATCAGGAACAGTTCGACCAGGCTTCGGACGCTCCGCTGGACTTGGACATCCACACCACGGATTCGGGCTGTGAAGCTGCAACCGATGCCCCATATTTCTGTGATTACGTGCGTAACGAGTTCCTTCAGGACAAGCGCTTCGGGGACAACAGCGACGAGCGTCGGGCTCTGCTGACCCGCGGTGGACTGACCATCAAGACGACGCTGAAGAGCAAGGACCAGGGAACCGCCCAGGACCAGGTGAACCAGACCCAGCCGACCGACGACAACCCCGACTCGGTCAGCTCCTCCATGGTCTCTGTCGAACCCGGTACCGGCAATATCCTCTCGATGGCCCAGAACTCGAATTACAACAACGGCGAGGGTGTCGGAAACACGGTCTACAACTACAACGTGGACTCCGGCATGGGCGGGACCCCCGGTTTCCAGCCCGGTTCAACGTTCAAGCCCTTCTCTCTGACCCAATGGATCAAGGAAGGCAACGGCGTCGACGCCAACATCGACGCGTCTCCGCTGAGCTATCCGGCCGGAACCAAATGGCGAGCAAGTTGCAAGCCCGGCGGCACGGTGGAGAATCCCGGCGCGAACGGCGCCTGGTCCTTCCAGAACGCCGAAGAGGGCTACAACCGGCCCATGACAGTCAACGAGGGTATCTACAACTCGATCAACTCCGCGCTGTACGCGATGGACAACTACCTGGACCTGTGCGGTATCGGAAAGACTGCGCAGGACCTTGGCATCGTCAAGGGAGATGGCACAGGGGATCAGATCAAGACCCAGGATTCCCTCGCATCCCTGATCGGTACGGAGAACGTTGCTCCCATGGCCATGGCCAACGCCTTCGCAACCTACGCCTCGGAGGGCAAGTACTGCTCCCCGCGCTCGATCGAGTCGATTACCGATCGCCGAGGTCAGCCCATGGACGTGGCACCGGTCAACTGCCATCAGGCCATTGACTCGGATGTGGCTCGGGGCGTCAACTACGTCCTGAAGAACGTTCTGACCAAGGGTTCGGCCCACGACCGAGGAATCGGGTTGGAGAACGCGTCGGCCGCCAAGACGGGTACCACTGACGATTCGACCCAGACCTGGACCGTCGGTTACACCCGGGGCGTCTCCACGGCTTCCTGGGTCGGCAACGTGGACCTGGGTTCCCGCTCCCTGAACGGGCTGCGCATCGGTGGCCAGACCAAGGACTACGTCGATGGTGCAACCTACGCAGGCCGCCAGTGGCAGGACTACATGAAGGCCGTGTCCCGCGACTACAACACGGACCCGTTCACGGATCCTTCGGACAGCGTCAAGGGCGACGAGATCAAGTCGCAAAAGGCGAAGTAGTCCACGGTGAACACCACTCACCGACCGGCGGCCCCCGCAGCGTCGATCGTCTCATTGGCTCTGAGGAGCATGGGACTTTCGGCCGCTGCGGGGGCCGCCGTGCTTGCGTACGGGCACTTCGTCGAGTTGAACCGCTTCCATGTGCGGGAGGAAACCCTCCCGATCCTGCCTCCCGGAAGTCCTTCCCTGTCCGTATTGCACATTTCGGATGTGCACATGATTCCGGGGCAACGGCGCAAGACGCAGTTCATGCACTCCCTCGCGGACTTGGACCCGGACTTGGTCGTCTCCACGGGAGACAACTTCAGCCATACCGAGGCCCTAGCCCCTTTGCTGGATGCCCTGGATCCGTTGCTGGACCTGCCCGGTGTCTACGTGCCGGGATCCAATTGCTACTTTGCGCCCAAACTCAAGAACCCCGCCCGATACCTGTGGAAACACACCGGTGACGAGAAGAGGGACCGCGACGCCCCGGACATCCTTCCGTTCCGGCGCATGCACCAAGCCTTCGACGAACGCGGTTGGATCGGACTGGTCAACCGGGCGGACAGCATGGAGATCGGAGGCGTCCGCCTCGACTTCTCCGGCGTGGATGACCCTCACCTCGGCTACGATCGCCATCCAGGATTTCCGCAGGCGGATATCGGACTGGCCGGCGACGAGGCCGCGGCCGGCCCGAGGGCGCCCAAACCGTCATTGCGCGTCGGAGTCATGCATGCGCCCTACAAACGAACCATTGACCGGTTCGTCGCAGACGGCGCCGACGTCATGTTCGCCGGCCACACGCACGGTGGACAGATTTGCCTTCCGGGAGGGCACGCAGTGGTTTCCAACTGCGATCTCGACCCCGCCAGGGCTCACGGGATTTCCTACGACGAAGGTATCCCGTTGGAGGTGACCGCGGGCCTGGGAACGTCTCGATTTGCTGCTGTCCGGCTGTTCTGCCCGCCCGAGGCCGTCCTCCTCCGCCTGACCGCCCGGGAACGGGGAAGCCGCGACCGGTAAGGCCCGCATCCGCCACGCGCGGGACGGACCGCGCCATGCCATATACCGGCCCTTGCCGTTCTCTCCGTTGCCCTGTCTTGCCTTGGTCGTTCTTGAGGAATGGTAAACCTCCGTGGCACGCCGAACGTCATGATCCTAGGATGGAAACATGACCTCCACCACATCGTTGCCCTCTTCCCCGCCTTCCGCGCTCACGGTGCCAACGGCCCCGCCGAGCCCCGCATTCGACGCCATGGCTGCGGGAATGGACTCGAGCCACGCCGGCACGGCGTCGTCCAAGGAAATCGACCGCTTGGCGATGGCCCACGATGCGTCTCACTACCTTCTCGTCCCGCAGGGCATCGTGCGCCCCGAATCCGCGGACGGGGTAGCAGCCGTGATGGCCGCGGCCTCTCGGGCCGGACTGCCGGTGACTTTTCGATCAGGGGGCACAAGCCTTTCCGGCCAGGCCGTATCGGACGGTGTCATGGTGGACACCCGTCGGGCCTTCCGCGGCATCGAAGTCCTGGACGGCGGGAACAAGGTGCGGGTCCAGCCCGGTGCGACGGTCGGGGCCGTCAACGGGGCCCTCCGTCGTTGGGGGCGCAAGATCGGTCCGGACCCGGCGTCGTCGTCCGCCTGCACCATCGGCGGAGTCATCGCCAACAATTCTTCGGGCATGTCCTGCGGAACCGAGTTCAACACGTACCGCACCTTGGACTCCGTGGTCCTGATTCTGCCGTCGGGGACGACCCTGGACACCTCTGAACCGGACGCAGACTCCCGTTTGCGCGACCAGGAGCCGGAGCTCCACGAGGGTCTGTTGCGTCTGCGCCGTCGGGTCGTCGAGAACCCGGAATCACGACGGACCATCGAGCATCAGTATTCGATGAAGAACACGATGGGGTACGGAATCAATGCCTTCCTGGATTTCCGCGATCCCGTCCGCATTCTGGAGCACTTGGTGATCGGTTCCGAAGGCACCTTGGGTTTCGTCGCCTCGGCCACTTTCCGCACGGTGGAGATCCTGCCGGCCGCTTCGACCGGCCTCCTCGTCTTCCCGGACCTGATCTCCGCGACGTCAACGGTCCCGAGCCTCGTCGAAGCCGACATGGCGACCGTCGAGCTTCTGGATTCGACGTCGATCCGCGTCGCCCAACGATCGGGGAAGGTCGCGGACTCGCTCGCTCGAATCGACGTTGACCAACATGCTGCACTCCTCGTCGAGTTCCAGGCCAAGACCTCGCAAGAGGTGGCCGAGCGTCACGAGGCCGCGCGTTCCATGTTGGAAGGGCTCAAGCTGTCCTCCCCCGCCGAAATGACGACGGACCCGTCCCAGCGCGCCCTCCTGTGGTCCGCGAGGAACAACCTGTACGCGACGGTGGCGGGGAATCGCCCGTCCGGAACCAATGCGTTGCTCGAGGACGTTGTGGTACCGGTCGATGCGCTGGGCGAGACGTGCCGCGACCTCGGCACCATGTTCGACACCCACGGATATCAGGATTCCGTGATTTTCGGCCATGCCAAGGACGGCAACATCCATTTCATGCTCAACGAGCGTTTTTCCGAGACACAAAAACTCGACCGTTACCGTGACTTCACGGAGGACATGGTCTCCCTCGTGCTGGGCAACCGGGGGTCTCTCAAAGCGGAACACGGCACCGGCCGGATCATGGCCCCGTACGTGCGTCGCCAATTCGGGGACGAGCTCTACGAGGTCATGTGCGAGGTCAAGCGGCTCGTGGACCCGGGGGCCATGCTGAATCCCGGGGTCGTGATCAACGACGATCCTGACTCCTACGTCAAGAACCTCAAGGTCGCCGAGACGGTTGAGGAAGAGGTTGATCGCTGCGTGGAGTGCGGCTACTGCGAACCGGTCTGCCCGTCCAAAGACTTGACGCTGACCCCTCGGCAACGAATCGTGATGCGCCGGGAGCTCGAGGCAGCGCGCGCCCGCGGAGACCACGATCTGGTCGAGAAGATCGAAGCCGACTGGGACTATCAGGGAGAACAAACCTGCGCGGTGGACGGTATGTGCGTGACCCGGTGCCCCGTCGACATCAATACGGGTGACCTGATTCGTCGATTGCGTTCCGAGCACCAGCGCCCCGCCGAGAGCTCGGGCTGGAAGATCGCGGCGCAGCACTGGGAGGCCGCGAATAATCTGGCCAACTATGGCCTGAGGACCGCGAAAATGCTTCCTTGGCCCGTGCCGAGAGCCGCGACCGACGTCGGTCGCACCGTCGTGGGCGAGGACGTCGTGCCCCGATACAACAAGCATCTGCCCTCGGGCGGAAGACGCCGCGCCGGGAGAACCGATCCTGCTGCGGACTTCGTGTTTTTCCCGGCCTGTGTGAACTCGATGTTCGGCGCGGTTGATTCCTCCGGGTCAGCGGCTGATCAGAGCGCGGGCTCGTCGCTGATGAGCGTGGCTCATCGCGTCGGGTTGCGATGGAACACCCCGGAAGGGATCGGTTCCATGTGCTGCGGTACCCCTTGGAAGTCCAAGGGATTCACGGAGGGGTACTCCGTCATGTCCGACCGTGTCCTCGACGGTCTGTGGACCGCCTCGGACGGCGGACGGTTGCCCGTGGTCTGCGATGCCTCCTCATGTACAGAAGGTCTCGAAACCATGAAAGCCAAGGTGCTCGACGCCGCGGCCGCCGGTCCGCAGCACGCATCCGACGGGGAAACTCGGGATTTCTCCCGGATCCGTTTCGTGGACTCCGTGGAATTCGTGGCGACGACGGTCCTTCCGATGCTGACGATCCGGCGCAAGGTCGAGTCTCTGGTACTTCATCCCACGTGCTCGCTGACTCATTTGGGACTCGGACCGCACCTCGAGGAACTCGGTAACGCCGTGGCCGAGAAATGCGATGTCCCACTCGCGTGGGGATGCTGTGCCTACGCCGGGGACCGCGGAATGCTGCATCCTGAGCTCACTCAATCGGCCACGCGCGACGAAGCACGTGAGGTCAACCAACGACGGTACGCGGCCTACGCCTCGTCGAACCGAACGTGCGAGCAGGGAATGACCGAAGCCACGGGGCACACGTACCAGAACATTCTCCAACTGGTGGAGTGGGCCAGTCGGTGACCCGTGATTCCGGCGTGTCCGTCGCCACGAATCGCTGGTTTGCCGCGATATAGCCGATCCGCTATTCTAGAGAAGTTGCTTGACGCGATACCGGGTTTCCCGAGCGGACAAGTCAACATCGGGATGTGGCGCAGCTTGGTAGCGCGCGTCGTTCGGGACGACGAGGTCGCAGGTTCAAATCCTGTCATCCCGACCCTTGCTGAGTCGCGGCACCGTTCGTACGGTTCCGCGACTCAGGTTTTTAAGCGGGCACTGACCATGTGTCCCCGAGCCGCGGCTCCGTCGATGACGGACCCGCGGCTTTCTTGTCGGCGCTGCGCGCGCCCCGCCGGGAACGTCCGGCGTCCGGGCCGTGCCTTTTCGAGACCCGGTTGGCGCTCTTCACCCGGACGACGTGGTGGGGGTCCAGTCGTCCTGCGTTAAGCCGCGTGGGCCTCGCGTCGGCTCGTCACGACGTCGCGCACACCGATGATTCCCGCCAGGATCACGACGACGGCGATGACCAGCAACCCCACGACCATGGCCGTAGGCCAGCTGGAGTGGGCAACGATCGCGAAGACGATGCCCGTGATAGCGGCGATTCCGATCGAGGTGCCGACTCGTTGACCGGTCTGCAGCACGCCTCCCGCCGAACCGGCATAGCGCATCGGCACATCGGCAAGGGTCAGGGTCTGGTTGGGGCTCACGACGAGCCCCTGTCCCCCGCCGACGAAGGTCAGGCTGAGAAGCATCCACCATTCACTGAGACCGACCTGCCCGTGGAGGTACACCAGGAGAGCGGTGGTCAGGAGGCCGAACAAGACCGAACCCATACCGATCAGCACGAGCGGTCGTCCCATGCGTACGATGTGCCGGCCGGCGAGCGGCGCGCTGATGGCGCTGGCGGCCGCCGCGGGCAATCCCATGAGCCCGGAGGCGAGCGCGGTATGCCCCAGGCCGGACTGCATGTAGAGCGCCACGAGCACCCAGATGCTGGTCACACCGACGAAGTAGAGTCCGATGAGCATGGTCCCGTTCGCGAAAGAGCGAGTCCTGAACAGCTCCATGTCGATCATGGGCTCGCCGCCACGTTGACGGTATTTCTTCTCCCAGAACGCCCAGAAGACGAACAGGGCCGCGGCCACCACGATGGAACCCCAGATCCAGGGGCCGACCGAGGATTCGACGAACGGAAGCATGACGAGCAGGACCGCCAGGCCGAAGGAGACGAGCCCGACCGGGTCGAGGTCAGCCTTGGGACGCGGGGCCGATCCGTTCTTCGACACGACGGGCATCGACGAGGTCGAGTGCTCCGCGGGTACGGGTTCCCACGCAGAATCGGGCAACCACGCCTTGGCCAGCAGAATCGCGACCACGCAGATCGGAACGTTGACGAGGAAGGCGGCCCGCCAACCGATTTCCTGGCCGAACAGGCTGATGAGCACACCGCCCAGCACCGGCCCGATAGCCACCGAAACGCCGACGACGCCGCCGAAGAGGCCGAAGGCTTTGCCTCTCTGGGCTCCCTTGAAGTACTGCTGAATGAGGCCGATGGCCTGGGGGTTCAGAAATCCGGAGCCGAGACCCATGGCCACGCGAGCAATGTTCAGAACGATCGGCGTGGGCGCCAGCCCGGAGACGAGGGCTCCCAGACCGAACAAGCTCACGCCGAGGATAAACAGTCTGCCGCGGCCGTACACGTCGCCGGCACGTCCGGCAGCAACGAGCAGCACGCCGAAAGCGAGGGCGTACCCGGAGAGAACCCACTGCAACTCGGAACTCCCGGCATGGATCGATTCCTGAACGGCGGGCAGAACCACGTTGACGATGGAGACGCTGAGCAGGGACATGAAGAGCGGCACCAGCGTAAGGGCCAGTATCCTCTTCTGCTCCGCGTCGAATTTTCCGGGCAAATCTGTAGGCATATCTCCTACTTGTACTCGCACCTCAAGGATGCGTCCATGAGCCCATCCACATCGGGGGTCACAATCCTGAGCAAGATCACAGCCGATAATGCGCATGGCGAACTTTCCGGACATGGCTCAGATATAGCCGTACATTTATACATATCCCATCAGCACGACGTCAGGAGGCATTCATATGCCCATTGCAGTCAAAGCACTTCAGAAGACCGGACCGGACGCACCGTTCAAGGTCGCCACCATTCACCGCCGGGATCCGCGGCCCGACGACGTCCTGATCGATATCAAGGCCGCAGGCATTTGCCACAGCGACATCCACACGATTCGCAACGAATGGGGCGAGGCTCACTTCCCGCTGACCGTGGGTCACGAGATCGCCGGCGTCGTCGAAGCCGTGGGCTCCGAGGTCACCAAGTACAAGGTCGGCGACCGCGTGGGCGTCGGATGCATGGTCAACTCCTGCGGAGAGTGCGAGGAGTGCCGCGACGGGCAGGAACAGAACTGCACGCGTGGCGCCATGGTCGGCACGTATGATTCCGAAGACGTCGACGGCAGCATCACTCAGGGTGGCTACGCCGAGAAGGTCGTCGTCAACCAGGACTTCGTTCTGCGGATCCCCGATGCTCTGGACTTCGACGTCGCCGCTCCCCTTCTCTGCGCAGGAATCACCACGTATTCGCCTCTGGCCACGTGGGATGCCGCACCGGGCAAGAAGGTTGCGGTGCTTGGTCTGGGTGGTCTCGGACACATGGGCGTCCAGATCGCTGCGGCCAAGGGCGCTGAGGTGACCGTCCTTTCCCGTTCCCTCAAGAAGGAGCAGGAGGCCAAGGAGCTTGGCGCGACCCGTACGTTGGCCACGTCCGAAGAGGACTTCTTCAAGAATCACCGCGGTGAGTTCGACCTGATCCTGAACACCATCTCCGCATCCATCCCGGTGGACAAGTACATGAGTTTGCTCAAGCCGCGCGGTGTCATGGCAGTAGTCGGTTTGCCGCCCGAGAAGCAGGAGTTCAGCTTCGCCTCGGTCATCGGCGGCCGCAAGGCGATTGCCGGTTCGAACATCGGCGGCATCCCCGAGACCCAGGAGATGCTGGACTTCTGCGCCGAGCACGGGTTCGGTGCGAAGATCGAGACGGTTTCGGTTCAGGAGGTGGACGACGCTTACGATCGCGTCGTCGCCGGTGATGTGAAGTTCCGTTGCGTCATCGACACGTCCACATTCGCCGATGTTGAGGTCGAGGCCTGATCACCGAAACTTGAGGCACTGACGGTGCTTGCTTTGCGGACGAGCACGTGAGAGCGCCGCGTGAACGGGAGGCCCCCCAAACACGGCGGCCGGGAAGCGCCCCCCCCCAGG
>JAKDJD010000052.1 GCA_030454085.1 Kocuria sp. | reverse complement strand
CAGAAATATCACAGAAATATCACGGTGATATCAGGTGGTTCCCACACCGGCCGCCGGTTTCCCGGCGGCGTCGGCCATCGAGGCGAGGCGAAGAGTATGACGACGACGTCAGACGAGATGAACGCGAGCAAACCGCTCAACCGGTTCTACCGAGCCCTGAGCGCGATCGAGAGAGCGGGCAATCGGTTGCCGCACCCGTTCTGGCTCTTCGTGATTCTCATTGCAGTCCTGGCCGTGGCGAGCGCAGTCCTGGCGTCGTTGAACGTGGAGGTCACTCTCCCGTCGTCAGGGAAGACCGCGGCGGTCAAGAACCTGCTCTCGGTCGAAGGTGTCCAGTACGCGATCAAGAATGCGTTGGACAATTACGCGACGTTCCCGCCTTTGGCGATGGTTGTGGTCGTCCTCTTGGGCGTGAGTGTGGCCGAACGCAGCGGTCTGCTCACCGCGCTCCTGAGATGTACCGTGGGCCGCCTCCCGAATCGGCTCCTGACCTTCGCTCTCGCTTTCAGCTCGATGACCGCGCACATCATGAGCGATTCCGCGTACTTGGTGATGATCCCCCTGGGCGCCCTGGCATTCCGGGCCGCGGGGCGCAGTCCTGTTCTGGGACTCATGGTCGCCTATGCGTCCACGGCCGTTGGATTCAATGCGAGCCCTCTCGTCACCCCGCAGGACGCGATTCGCTCCTCCCTGTCCACCGCGGCTGCCCAGATCGTCGATCCGGACTACGTCATGACGCCGGTGGCGACCTGGTTCTTCACCGCGACCTCGTCGGTGGTCCTCTCGATAGCGATCGCCCTCGTCGTCGACCGCATTCTCGCCCGGCGCCCCGGTTTTTCCTCGACACAGTTGGACGCGGACTTCGCGGTCGCCGACACCCTGTTCAATACGACGGGTCCCGATGACTCCGCCCCTGCCGTGGGCGAGATCAAGCTCTCGACCACCGAACGGCGAGCAACACTGGCCTCAGGGGCCGTGTTTGCGCTGTGCGTCGCCGTGATCATTCTGATGCTGCTCCCGGGTTCACCGTTCCGGGGTGAGAACGGAGGCCTCCTCGATTCGTACGTCGTCGAGCACATCGCGATCTTCATCTCGATCGTCTTCGCCCTCATGGGTATCACCTACGGGCGGATCACCGGAACCATTCCACAATTGGGCGACGTGCCGCCGGCCATGGCCGAGGGCATTCGGTCCCTGGCACCCGTGCTGGTGCTGTTCTTCGTGGTCGCCCAATTCCTCAGCTACTTCACCTGGACCAACATCGGGTCCGTGATCAGCGTCAACGGCGCCGACCTGCTTCGGTCTCTCCAAGCGCCCCACCTGGTCATCCTCCTGACCATCACTTTCGCGATCTGCATCCTGAACATGCTGATCACGAGCGGATCGGCGATGTGGTCGATCCTGGCCCCCGTGGTGGTTCCACTGGTGATGTACGTGGGCATGACGCCTGAGGCGGCCACGGTCGCCTTCATGATCGGGGACTCGGTCACCAACTGCCTCACCCCGCTCAACGGCTACTTCGTACTCGCCCTCGGCTTCGTCCAGCAATTCCGCAAAGGTGCCGGCATCGGGACCCAGCTTTCGTTCACGATCCCCATCGCGGGCGTCGTCCTTATCGTGTGGGTCGGTCTCTTCATCCTCTGGTACGTGCTGGGCATACCGCTGGGTCCCGGCGTTCCTGTCCGCTGACCACTCCGTCGCCGCCGAAAACGGCGAACCGTCTTTCGTTCTCCAACCGTTAGGAAATCTCATGGGAAAAATCGCAATCGTCGGCGCGGGCAATGTGGGTCAGGCCATAGCCGGCCACATGACGCTCAAAGGGCACAGCGTCCACGTCTTCTCACGCTTCGAAAGTGACTATGCCGCCATCCAAGAACGCGGCAGCATCCGGCTCACCGGGGAAATCGAAGGGGAAGCCGTTCCCGACCGGTTGACCACCGATCTGGCGCTCGCCGTCGAAGGCGTGGACGTGATCGTCGTGGCGGCTCCCGCATTCGCCCACCCGTACCTGTCCGGGGAACTTGCCGAAGTGATCGAGCCCGACCAGCTGGTGCTCTTCCAGCCGGCCGTTCTGGGCAGCGCTCTCGAGCTCACGCGAAAGACGAAGCTTGCCGGCCGCGAACCCGGCGTGGTCGCCGAGACCTCGACCAGCCTGTACACCTGCAGGCTTCAGAGACCGGCCGAGGTATACGTGGGGGCGGTCAAGAATGCTGTGCCCGTCTCGGCCATTCCCCGATCGGCGACCCCCACGGTGCTGGAACGCTTGGAGCCGTTCTTCGGTCAGCGATACGTCGACGGCGGAGACACGCTCAGGGTCGGCCTGACCAACATCAACCCCGTCTACCACGTGCCTCCGGCGGTCCTGAACTTCAAGACCGTCGAGGACGCCGAGCAGCGTCCGCAGCACACGCTCGTCACCGACCGGATCGGGGAAGTGGTCAACGAACTCGACCAGGAGCGCGTGGCCTTCGGCCGTGCACTGGGCGTCGAGCTGCCCACTTTCTGGGACTTCCTCGAAACGTCCTACGGGGTCCGTGAGGGCAGCTTCGTCGACCGTGTGGTCGCAGGGTACGGGCGTCAGGCCTTCCCGGAACCCGATTCCCTCACACACCGTTACTTCACGGAGGACATCCCCTTCGGGCTCCTGACGTGGAGCACCATTGCCGCGCAGATCGGCGTCGCGATGCCCATCACGGATTCGTTCGTGAACATCAGCGGAGTGCTCTGCGGGCGCGAGTGGGAACGCGAGGGTCGCACGGCCGAATCCCTCGGACTCGTCGGGGGCGACGCCGATTCCATCAGGACGGCGTTCGTCTCGGGCGAGTTCCCGCGGTAGACGCCGGGTTTCCTACGCCTCGACCCGTTCTTCCCGCAGGGACGCTTCCGCTCGTTTCTCAGCCAGTTCCTTGCGGATCACCCAGGTCAGGGCCGCGGCCCACAGGGCGGCGACGGCCAGCAGGATGATCGCGGTGGCCGCGGCCGGAAGAACGGCGTCGACGGCGTCGATCGAAAGCAATGTGCGGGCGTTGGTGAAAATGATGAGCCCACCGGCTCCCACCGCCAGAATTCGCGGGGCCATCAGTCGAACCAGCCAGGCCGCAACCGGGGCAGCGATTATTCCGCCGATCAGCAGCGCGAGAACGAATGGGAAGTTGATGCCGGTGTGGCCCAGGGCCAGCAGGAAACCTGCCGAGGCGCCGAGACTGACCACGAACTCCGATGCATCGATCGACCCGACGACCTTGCGGGGGCGGATCCGCCCGGAGGCCAACAGCGTCGGCGTCCCTACTGGGCCCCATCCGCCTCCGCCGATCGCGTCCATGAAACCGGCCACCATCGCGAGCGGCACCAGCAGAAAGCCCGGAACCTTACCGGAGAAACTGGGGCGTCGGTCCGGAAGGCGCAGGAACCGCCAGCCCACGTAGATGCCCAAGAGCAGCAAGAGAACCGACATGACCGGTTCGGCGGCCTCCCCCGAGGCCGTGAGGACGTTCGCTCCGAGGAACGCGGCAATCCCGCCGGGGACGGCCATGAAACCGACGACCCTCCAGTCGATGTTGCCGAAGCGCCAGTGCGAGGCCCCCGAGGCGAGCGTCGTCCCGATTTCGGCCAGGTGCACGGTCGCAGAGACCGAGGCCGGGGCGAGGCCGGCGGTCAGCAACAACGTCGAGGACGTCACGCCGTAGGCCATCCCCAACGAACCGTCCACGAGTTGCGCGGCCAGTCCGATCAGGCCCAAGAGGATCAACGTGCGCATGGTCGCTCCAGAGATCGAGGTACAAGATTTCGATCACTCTATGGAGCCCTCGCGCGGTTCTCCAAAGGATGCGTCGCGGCGTGTACGCAAGTGACACCGCGTTTCGACGGGTGCTTTCGGAGGTTAGTGGGCCGTCATACAATCCGGCGGCTTCCCGCAGTCCGAATGGGGCGGTGTCAGTCGTTCCGGTCCAGCACCGTGCGGATGTACTCGGCGGTCGTATCGACGACGACGTCGGTCGCGTCCTTCACGACCTGCGGCGAGTAATCGAACGACGCCGAATGCTTCGCCCAAGCGTGCATGGCCAGGTCGTTCCACGAGTCCCCGATGGAATAGGTCTCGTAGCGGTCGCCGAGGTGTGCATCGTCGAGCCACATCAGACCAGTGCCTTTGGTGCAGTCGGGCGGCACGATGTCCAGGAAGTCCTGGTTCCTGTGGCAGTCGACCTGGTCCGAGAAGTGTTCCTCGATCCAGGATCGGGTCCGTTCCAGGGTCGCTTCGTCGCTCTCGATCCACAGGGGGATGCCGACGAACTCGTGCTGAGGAATCTCGTTCGGCTCCATCGGCCGGAAATAGGCGAGGATAGAGCTGGCCTTCTCGCCCGTGGTGGAAGGAAACTGCACGTCGTCGGGCGCATCCAGGGTCGTCCCGTAGACCGCGATGCCCTCCTGGCGTGTCAGCGTGCCGACGATTTCCCGGACGGTTTCATTGGGCAGGGTATGGCTCAATAGCACGGTGAATTCGGAGTCCGTCACCGCACCACCGGTGTAGAGCACGTAATAGTCGAAGCTCAGTCCCGTCGCTTCCAGCGAATGCTTCGTGGCGGCAATGGACTTGCCGGTGGCGCATACGGCCAGGTGGCCCGCGGACTGCCACTCGTGGATCGCATCGATGCTCTCCTGTTCGATCCTGCCGTCGAACACGAGCGTGCCGTCCAGGTCGAACGCCATGAGCTTCGGCGTCATGCGGGCTCCTTTGCGAAGTTGTACGGGGAATGGCCTGGGGACAACTCTACGGGGAGAACGGGTGCCGAGCGTGCGGCGGTGGGTCGGACGGCTCGTCGTCAAAGTGTCGTCGATCACTCGGGGCCGATATGCTCGATCTGGATTCGAGCACGAACAGGTAAGGGACAAGGAGAAATGATGGGCAAGAACGAGGAGCGGACGGACATTCCGGGTCTGGCCGACGTGGAGGCCTACTACGAGGATCGGGGCAACGGTCATTTTCGTTCCTCGATCCACGCGCAAGGCGCCTGGAACGAGCGCGAGCAGCACATGGGGCCCGCCTCGGGAATTCTCGCCCACTGCTTGGAGCAGCACGAACCTCGCGAGGACATGCGGATCGCGCGCATCAGTTTTGAGATTCTGGGGATGATCCCCGGTGGCGACTTCGAGGTCGTCACCTCCACGATTCGCCCGGGCAGGACCATCGAACTCATCCAGGCCGAGTTCGTGGCCGGTGGTCGGGTCGCGATCAGGGCCCAGGCCTGGCGGCTCATCACCTCCGATACCACCCCGATCGCCGCGATCGAAGACCCTTCCATCCCGCCCAGGGACGAGTGCGTCGTGTGGAACGGTTCGGACGTGTGGCCCGGCGGTTTTATTCGGTCCATCGACTCGGTCCACTCGTCCACGCACCGGCCGGGTCGCGGTACCGCGTGGATCCGGCCGACCGTTCCCCTGATCGACGGCGTCGACTCGCCCGACTGGGTCAGACTCATCGGTGTCGCCGATGCCACCAACGGCATCGCAACTCGCGTGGCCCCCGGGCCGGACAGCTGGATCTTCCCGAATGTCGACCTGCAGATTCACATGTACCGGGAACCTGCGGGCGAATGGTTGGGGATCGACAATTCCGTGTCCTTCGGGGCTGACGGGATCGGACTCACCTCCTCGATCTTCCATGACGAGGACGGCCCCTTCGGCCGCGCGGAGCAGATCCTGACCCTCAGGAAGGGGCCGGGGCAGTCCTGACGCGGGTCCGGGGCAGGCCCCGTGACCTCTGTGTCCTCAAAGGCCACTTCCCCCCGTGGGCTTTCCATATGTGGAAGGAGACCCCGCCTGAAAGGTACTCCCAGTGATGGCCGTGGATTCTTTCATCAATGGAGCGCGACCGTTCGGGCTCCCGTGCAACACCCGGGTTTCCGCAGGGGCATCCACGGCTGGAGCCGGTAACTGTCGGAGACAGAGTCCAAATCGTGGCTGCACCCGGCCGATGAGCCTTGTGTGGGCGCGTATTCAGCTTCAGTGACCTGGAAGGCTGTGTGATCACGGTCCACAACAAAGCTTGACCAGGTGACCACGAAGGGGGGCGTCAATCCATCCAGGCCCCTTTTGTTGCAACGTAGTCCAGTGGGCCGGGCAGATGGTATTTCCAGGTGCTATGCACGCGCCCCGGCTTGCTGAATGGGACGGCATGTCATTGATCGAGCTGAAGTGGAGGCCCAGCACGTGTCCCACTGAGGGACCCTCCGACGAACGGCGAAGACCACCCCAGAAACTCAGCAGCTCAACCGACCTCGGACCCCGAATATCACGCGTACTATATACTGCTAAGCACACTTAGCGTATTCGATGAATTCGCTTGGTCGGACCACAGAGCAGGTGACTGAAATGGAAAAAACTGTACGAATTATTGCCCTGTGTATGATTCTTGTATCAGTACTTGTACTCATAATCACGCAGTGGACCCCCATCCTGGCGCTCATTCCTGTTGGTGCAGCTATGGCCCTATGGGGTGGGGATCATTTCTCCACGACGCCGACCCGAAGGAAAGAGCGGGAAAGTAGAGATTTGTACGAATAGTGGAGCCTAAATATTCTCTCTTCTCCGTGTTATATGTGCAGTACATGACTCCTGTCACAAATAGGTAAGGTCGTGCAAACCAAGAACCACGGATCAAAAATCCTTGCCGTATCGAGGCTTGCAATGGCGTCACTGTTGATACCAGTTGCTGGAGCGCACGCACAGGCCGGCCCAGGTGGCGGCGGAGGCAGCGGGGGCCCGAACTTGCTGTCGTCATGATGGTGGCAAGTCGATTTGCGACGTCCTCGCCCCAGACGGATACCGCGGCTCGTCTCGCATGGCTGGCGTCGGGATGACGACCGGCCTGAAGGGTGGAACCAAACCCAGAGAACCTTCAACCCGGGATACCTGGTGGGTTGCGGGTCCAGTCTCTAACCCTGTCATCAATGACGGGGGAGCGACTTCTACAGCTGTCGTCACCTTTGGAAGGTGAGAGCAACGACCGTGCGTACGCGACAAGCTCAGGCCAGAAAGTCCGCCTGGACTAAGGGCTCTTCCCTAAGGACACGCACCGAGAAAATGCCCCGCGATCCCTCATCGGATCGCGGGGCATTTTGTGCCTGAAGTAACCGTCATTTACGAGGTAACAGATCTTCGCACCGCCGCCAGGGATTGGTGGGCGCCGCTGCACCGCGATGCGGGAAGAAGGGAGATCGTCACGTTGCTCCCTGAGAGCAAAAAGCTAGCAACCAGAAGTTGTACACAACATTGTGCACATGGCTGTCGACACAGAGATGTTCCATCCGGAAAACACAAACGAAACATTCGCCAGCCAGACTTGGAGCCGCGTCACCGAGGTTGCTCGCTGACGTGGTGGGAGTTTCCACATTAGTCATCCCACCCGCGCTCCATCGATCGAAAGGGTCTGTCATGTCTGTTGACTTCGAGGCACCTCACGACGGCTCCTCCTCTGCCCCTCGCCTTTCCGCATCTGCCGCCACGCGCTCCGCGAGCCGCGAGAGCCTGGAGGACTACACCCTCCGGTTCGCTCCACGCTCCTACCGCAAATGGACAGCGGGTGTCGTCGCGACAAGCGCCCTGGGCGGTATCGCTTATCTGGCCGACTTCTCCATCGGCGCCAACGCCGGCATCGCCTACGGCACCACTAACGCTCTGCTGGGCATCCTGGTCGCCGCGGTGATCATCTTTGTCACCGGCATTCCGCTGGCGTACTACGCCGCCCGATACAACATCGACCTGGACCTCATCACGCGAGGGTCCGGCTTCGGGTACTACGGGTCGGTGATCACGAACGTGATCTTTGCGACGTTCACGTTCATCCTCTTCGCCCTCGAGGGTTCGATCATGGCTCAGGGACTGGAGCTGGGGCTCGGCATTCCCCGCCCGATCGGGTACGCGGTATCCACGTTGATCGTCATTCCCCTCGTTGTCTACGGGATGAAGTCCCTGTCGAAGCTGCAGGTGTGGACCACGCCCTTCTGGTTGGTGCTGATGGTGGTCCCTCTCGCGTACCTGCTCTTGTCGGACCCGTCGTCCGTGTCGACCTTCTTCGCGTACACGGGCCAAGACGGTTCCGGCTCCGGTGTGAGCTTCGCGTCGGTGATGTTGGCCGCCGGCGTCTGCCTGTCGCTCATCGCTCAGATCGCCGAGCAGATCGACTACCTGCGTTTCATGCCGCCCCGCACCGGCGCCAACCGTCGCACGTGGTGGCGCGCGGTGATCATCGCCGGCCCCGGCTGGGTTGTGTTCGGGGCGCTGAAACAGGCGGTCGGCCTGTTCATCGCCGTCTACCTCATCGCGACCCTCGACCCGGCGGCATCAGAGACCGCGAACGAACCGGTGCACCAGTTCCTCGGGGTGTATGAACGGATGATGCCGGGCTGGCTGGCCATGACGCTGGCGGTCATCCTCGTCGTGATCTCGCAGATCAAGATCAACGTCACCAACGCCTACTCGGGCTCTCTCGCCTGGACGAACGCTTTCACCCGCGTCACCCGGACCTACCCCGGCCGGCTCGTTTTCATCATCGTCAACCTGGTGATCGCGCTGGCGCTGATGGAACTGAACATGTTCGACTTCCTCAACACCGTCCTTGGTTTCTACGCGAACTGCGCCATTGCCTGGATCGTCACTGTCGCCGCCGACATCGCTATCAATAAGTACCTGCTCGGACTGTCTCCGAAGCAACCGGAGTTCCGCCGTGGCATGCTCTACGCCTGGAACCCGGTCGGTGTGGTCTCGCTCCTCCTGGCCGCGGGTGTGTCGATCGCCATGTTCTTCGGCACTTTCGGCCCCGAGATCGCACCCTTCTCCGCCATCTTCGCCGTGGCCATCCCCGTCATCGTGACACCGCTCATGGCCGTGCTCACGCGGGGGCGCTTCTACCTTCGCCGCACCGACGACGGCATCGACCTTCCGATGCTCGACGCGGAAGGAAACCCCAGTGGGGAGCTGCTGCGCTGCCACGTCACCGGCCTCGACTTCGAACGACCCGACATGCTGCTCTCGGCCGTGCCCGCCCCCGATGGCTCCCCGCAGTACATCTCCTCTCTCGCCCTCGCGACCGACAAGATGGGTCGCTACGTCCTCCCGGAGCAGCGATGACCCCCGCCAGCGACCGTTCACCCGTGGTGCCTCGCGCGAAAGTCTCGCGCACCGATGCGGTCTACGAGCACCTGAGAGAACAGCTCATGAGCGGCCGTTACGCGCCGCGCGCGCGGCTCCGAGAGGACGCGATCGCTCACGAGCTCCAGGTGTCGCGCACTCCGGTTCGCGCCGCTTTGTTCATGCTCCGCTCCGACGGTCTGATCGACAACGACGAGTACGGCTACCGCGTCGTGATGCCCGATCTTCACCACCTGACCGAGCTGTACGAACTGCGCGTCACGCTCGAGATGCGAGGGGTGCAGCGCGTCACCGAACGCGAACTCGCCGGCTACGACTTCGCCCTGCTCGGCGCCGAACTCAACAGGTGGCGTGACCTGCAGCAGTCGCCGCCCGCACCGACTCCCCAGTTCGTGATGGATGACGAGCGCTTCCACGTCACACTGTGCCGCGCCGCGGGTAACGAGGCGCTTGTCGAGGCCCTCGAAAGCGTGAACCACCGCATCCGCGCCGTGCGGATGTACGACTACGTCACCGAGGACCGCATCACCGCGACCATCGACGAGCATCTCGAAATCGGTGACCTCCTCATCACCGGACACCTCGAGAAGGCCAAGGGGGCGCTGGGTGCGCACATCGGGGACTCCATGGACACCGTGATACAGCGCGCAACACGCGCCATCACCAACATGGTGACCCGCGGCGTCCTCTGAGCACCCGCCCCCTACTCGTACCGACCCCCGTCGGTGTGAGCTCCGACTCCGTACGCCATCCCCGGAAGGACCTCAACGCCATGTCTGAAAAGCACCTCCCCGCATTCGACACCGTTCTCGTCGCCAACCGCGGTGAAATCGCACGCCGCATCATCCGCACCGCCAAGCGCATGGGGCTGCGCACGATCGCCGTGTACTCCGACGCCGACCGCGCCAGCGCGCACGTCCGCGAAGCCGACGAGGCATTCCGGCTGGGTCCGGCCGCGCCTGAGCAGAGCTACCTGGACATCGACCGGATCCTCGCCGCGGCACGCGCCACCCGTGCGGGCGCTGTTCACCCCGGGTACGGGTTCCTCTCCGAGAACCCGGACTTCGCCCGCGCCGTCGAGGCCGCAGGCCTGGTGTTCATCGGCCCGACCTGGCAGCAGATCGAAGCGTTCGGACCGAAGCACAGCGCCATCGCCATCGCGACCGAGAGCGGTGTGCCGTGTGTGCCCGGCTCCGGACTGGTCGAAACGGCCGACGCCGCCGCCATCGAAGCAGAACGCATCGGGTATCCCGTCATGGTGAAGGCGTCGGGCGGGGGTGGCGGAGTCGGCATCGCCACGTGCTGGAACGAGGCGGACCTCCGCGCCGCGTTCATCTCGGTCACCCGACTCGCCGCCGCCAACTTCGCTACCCCCGGCGTGTTCGTGGAGAAATTCATCGCCCGCGCACGTCATCTCGAGGTGCAGGTGTTCGGCGACGGTGACGGCACGATACAGATCCTCGGTGACCGTGACTGCAGCCTCCAGCGCCGACACCAGAAGGTGATCGAAGAAGCCCCCGCACCGAACCTCCCCGACCACGTTCGCGCCCTGATGCACGACAGCGCCCGCGCGTTGGCCGCGCATGTCGGCTACCGGTCGGCGGGAACCGTCGAGTTCGTTTACGACACCGACACCGAGCAGGTCTACTTCCTCGAGCTCAACACCCGCCTCCAGGTGGAACACCCCGTCACCGAGCAGATTTTCGACGTCGACCTCGTCGAGTGGATGCTGCGGGTCGGCCTCGGCGACACTGGCCCCGAAGGGTTCCTCACCCACAGCACACCACGCAGCAACGGCCGTCACTCGATCGAAGCGCGTGTCTACGCCGAAGACCCGCAGAAGAACTATCAGCCCTCCACCGGGCTGCTCACGCGGGTGCGGTTCCCCACGGCGGACGGACGCGAACGAGGCGACGTCCGCATCGAAACCGGTGTCGAAACCGGGGACGAGGTATCGCCCATCTACGACCCGATGATCGCCAAAGTCATCGTCACCGCAGATAACCGCCACGAGGCGTTCGCGGCGCTTCGGTCTGCACTGGACGCCACGGAATTGGCCGGCATCGAAACCAACCTGGGCTTGCTGGATGCCATCTGCACCACCGACACCGTACTTGCGGCCACGTTGACCACCAACCTCCTCTGCGACGTCTCCGACGTGCGCCCCCGCATCGATCTGCTCCGCGGGGGAGCATCGACCACCATCCAGGACTGGCCCGGCCGGACCGGATACTGGCAAGTCGGCATCAGCCCAGGCGGGCCTATGGACGATAGGTCCTTCCGCGCCGCGAACACCGCCGTCGGCAACGACGAAGGTGCGCCCGCGTTGGAGTGCACCGTCACGGGACCGGCCCTGCAGTTCGCGGTCAAAACCGTCATCGCGGTGACGGGAGCGCCCGCCCCCGTCACCATCGACGGCGTCCCGGCACCGCAGTGGGAACCGCTCTCCATCCCCGCCGGAGGCATCCTCGACATCGGCACCGTGCGCGGTACCGGCGCACGGACCTACCTCGCCATCCGGGGCGGAATCGACGTCCCCACCTACCTCGGTAGCGCCTCGACCTTCGAACAGGCCCGCTTCGGTGGCCACGGTGGCCGCCCCCTCGCGACCGGCGACGTCCTCCGCGCCCGAACCGATGTCGAAACGTCCGCTCCCGCGCCGATCCCGGTAGAGGATCGCATCACCACAGCGGGCGAGTGGAGCCTGCACGTGACCGAGGGCCCGCAGCCGGCGCCCGAATACTTCACCGCCGAGGACATGGAGAAGCTGTACGAAGCTACCTGGACGGTGCATTTCCACGCCGCCCGCACCGGTGTCCGCCTGATCGGCCCGAAACCGACATGGGCGCGCTCCGACGGGGGCGAAGCGGGCCTGCACCCCTCCAACCTTCACGACAACGCCTACTCCGTCGGCGCGGTCAACTTCACCGGTGACACACCCTCCATCCTCGGTCCCGACGGACCGAGCCTCGGCGGGTTCGCCTGCCCCTTCACGGTGGTCAGCTCCGATCGGTGGAAGCTGGGGCAGCTCCGCCCCGGAGACACCTTGCGTTTCGTGCCCGTCGACACGACCGAACTGCCGCTCATCGCCGCCGCCAACCGCTCCAACTCCGTGTACGCGCCCACCGCGTCTCGCCGCGATAGCGACAACGGCGTCCTCGCCCGCGTGTCCGCGACCGACACGACCCCCGAGGTCGTGTACCGGCGCGGCGGCGACGACAACGTGCTGGTCGAATACGGCCCGATGACCCTCGACCTCGGCCTGCGCATGCGGATCTACGCCCTCATGCAGAGCCTCACCGAGCGGGCACCGGCGGGCCTGATCGATCAGACCCCGGGAGTGCGATCTCTGCATCTGCACGTGGACCCCGCGATCCTTCCCATCCGACACCTCGTCGAGATGCTCGTCGAGATCGAGTACCAGCTCCCCTCGACGAGTGACCTCGTCGTCCCCAGCCGCGAAGTGCATCTGCCCCTGTCGTGGGACGACCCGACGGTCACCGAAGCGATCAGCCGCTACTCCTCGCTCATCCGCGACGACGCCCCCTGGAACCCGTCGAACATCGAGTTCATCCGCCGCGCCAACGGCCTGTCCTCCGTCGAGGATGTCCAACGCATCGTCACCGACGCGGAATACATGGTGCTCGGCCTCGGAGACGTCTACCTCGGGGCCCCCGCCGCGGCCCCCCTGGATCCACGGCACCGACTGCTCACCACCAAGTACAACCCCGCCCGCACCTGGACCGCCGAGGGCGCCGTCGGCATCGGCGGTACGTATATGTGCATCTACGGCATGGACAGCCCCGGCGGATACCAGCTCATCGGCAGGACCATCCCCATCTGGGCAGGCTTGCGCGAACGCCGCACCTCCTTCACCGAAGGTCACCCCTGGCTGCTGCGGTTCTTCGACCGCATCAAATTCCACCTCGTCAGCCCCGAAGAGCTCGCCGAGCTCCGTACGGAAATGGCGGCGGACCGGCTCGAACTCGACATCCGGCCGGGTCAGTTCTCGCTTCGTCAGCACGAACAGTTCCTCGCCGACAACGCCTCCGACATCGAGATGTTCCGTGCGCGCCAGGCCGCCGCGTTCGAAAAAGAACGCCTCGCCTGGGAAGCTGCCGGCGAGTTCGCCCCCAAGGACGACACAGCCACGGCCGTCGCAGAAGCCGGGGACGACATCTACGCGCGACTTCCCGAAGGAGCCAGCGTCATCGAGGCCCCCATGGCCGGGGCCGTGTGGAAACTCGACGCGAGCACCGGCGACGTCCTCGACGACGGATCGAACCTGCTTGTGCTCGAGGCGATGAAGATGGAAACCCCTGTTCGAGCCCCGCGCCGCCTGACCGTCGTGGAAGTGCTCGTCTCCGCAGGCGACACCGTCGCCGCCGGCCAACCCCTCGCGATCGTCGCCTCCGTCGACGTTCCCGTACCCGCCTGACACCCCCGGCCTCTCTCTCGAAAGGAACCCGCATGAACACCAACAATGATCTGACCCGCCCCCTCTCATCCACCGCCGACCCGATTGGCCGCGTCGAAGCCGCCTACGAACGCATCGCCGCCGTCGATCGACCGGAAATCTGGATCACGCTCCGTACCCGCGAGGACTCCCTCGCCATCGCCCGCGAGGTGCAGACGCGTCTCGACCACGACGGCGCTGACTCCCTCCCCCTCGCCGGAATGGTCGTCGCAGTGAAGGACAACATCGACGTCGCGGGTCTTCCCACCACGTGCGCGGCACCGGCAACGAGCTACGTTCCCGAGCTCAGCGCCACCGCCGTCGCTCGTCTCGAAGAGGCCGGCGCGATCGCGATCGGAAAGACGAACCTCGACCAGTTCGCGACCGGCCTCGTGGGAACCCGCAGCCCATACGGCGCGGTCCGCAATGCCTTCGATCCGGACCTGATTTCCGGTGGCTCCAGCTCCGGCTCCGCCGTGGCGACGGCCCTCGGCATCGTCGACGCCGCCCTCGGCACGGACACCGCAGGCTCCGGCCGTGTGCCCGCAGCGTTCAACCGGCTCGTCGGTATCAAACCCACCCTCGGTCTCGTCCCCGC
>JAKDJD010000076.1 GCA_030454085.1 Kocuria sp. | reverse complement strand
GTGGTTAGACCGCCTCCTAACGAAGGCAAACGCCACACAAGCAGGTAACCGCCACCCAACAGAGCTCGACGCGCTCACGAAAAGACCCGCATACGGCCGGGAACCGCCACTCAAACGGGCAACCGCCACGCAAGAGCTCCGGGCGGGACCACGACGACGTCGGAATGCAGGCGGAAGCCGCCGCCGAATCGGGTAACCACCACGCAACGGCAGGTCCATGGCGCACGGGCAGCCGCCCAACCACCCGTCGCACCCCCTCCTCGGGCCGCTACGCCGCGATCCGCCACCCGTCGCGATCCGCCGCCCGTCGCGATCCGCCGCCCAGCCGCCCAGCGGTCCGCCGCCCTCTCGGGCCGGTAGCGAAACCTCGGTGCCTCAGCCCTGCGAGGCCGCCATAGGTCATAAGGTATGGGACATGAGCATTCGTCCTTCTTCACCCCATTCCTCCGACGACATCGAGACGCGGCCCAAGGATCCGGATCAACGCCCCGAGGAGCGGGACACCGGCATCGATCCCGACGGCATGGGTCGAGAGGCCCCGCGGGAAAACCTCTTCCGCTACGCCAACGGTCAGTGGATCGACACCCATGAGATCCCCGCGGACCGCGGTATCGACGGCGCGTTCTACGCCCTCAGGGATCTCTCCGAGGAACGGACCCGGGAGATCATCGTCTCCGCCGGCGAGGCCGACCCTGATTCGAAGGTCGGCGCCCTGTACAACTCGTTCATGAACGAGGACGCCGTCGAGACCGCGGGCAACACACCGCTCGACGAGGATTTGGCCGTCCTGGATGCAGCAGAGGACAAGGACGGGCTGGTCGACGCTCTGGCAACGCTGGACGCCAGCGGCGTGGGAAGCCCGGTGGGCGTCTACGTCAACAACGACGCCAAGAACGCGACCCAGTACGTCCCCTACCTCGTGCAGTCCGGTCTCGGACTCCCGGACGAGGAGTACTACCGGGAAGAGAAGTACGCCGAAATCCGGGAGGCGTACCGCGAACACATCGCCCGCATGTTCGAGATCACCGGCACCGCCGCGAAACTCGGCGAAACGCCGGAGTCGGCGGCGCAGCAGGTCTTCGATTTCGAGACTCGGCTTGCCTCCCACCATTGGGACAAGGTGACCTGCCGGGACGCGCACAAGACGTACAACCCCTATGACCCGGACATGCTCCGCAACGAATTCCCGGGGTTCCCATGGGGCCGCTGGATCGAGGACCTGGGCGGCAGCGAGGAGAGCTTCTCGCGCGTCGTCGTCGCCCAACCCTCCTACCTGGAAGCCTTCGCGAAGCTGTGGCAGTCCGAGACCCTGGACTCTTGGAAGCTCTGGGCCGTGTGGCACATCGTCCACGCGCGTGCAGCGTTTCTCCACGACGCCGCCGTGCAGGAGAACTTCCGTTTCTACTCCCAGCGGCTCATGGGCACCGAACAGATCCGGGACCGCTGGAAGCGAGGCGTCGGGCTGGTCGAGTCTCTCCTGGGCGAGGAAGTGGGCAAGGAATACGTCGCCCGCCACTTCCCGCCGGAGCACAAGACGCGGATGCAGGAACTCGTCGGCAACCTGATCGAGGCGTACCGAGATTCGATCTCCTCTCTCGAGTGGATGACCCCGCAAACCCGCGAGCGCGCCTTGGAGAAGCTGTCCAAGTTCACCACCAAGATCGGCTACCCGGACCAGTGGCGCGACTACTCCGGTTTGCAGATCGGCGAGAACCTCATGAACAACGTGCGGGCCGGGAACCGGTTCGAGCACGACTACGAGCTCGGGAAACTGGGTCAGCCGATCAACCGTCACGAATGGCACATGACGCCGCAGACGGTGAATGCCTACTTCAACCCGGTCATGAACGAGATCGTGTTCCCCGCCGCGATCCTGCAACCGCCATTCTTCTCGATGGACGCCGACGACGCCGCAAACTACGGCGGCATCGGGGCCGTGATCGGCCACGAGATCGGTCACGGATTCGACGACCAGGGCGCGAAGTACGACGGGGACGGCAACCTCAACGACTGGTGGACCGAGACGGACCTCGAGGAATTCGAGCGACGCACGAGCACGCTGGTCGCCCAGTTCAACGAATACACGCCCGAGGGCCTGGACCCGGAGACGGACCACGTCAACGGCGACCTGACCCTGGGCGAGAACATCGGTGACCTGGGCGGGCTGACCATCGCGATCAGGGCCTACCGCAAAGCCCTGGAGAAACAAGGCCTGACACTGGAGACCGCACCAAACCTGGGCGGCATCACCGCTGTCCAGCGCCTCATCATTTCCTTCGCCCAGATCTGGCGGTCCAAGGCACGGGCCGAAACGGCCCGCATGTTGCTTTCGATCGACCCCCACTCCCCCGCCGAGTTCCGGTGCAACGGGACCGTGCGCAACGTGGACGAATTCCATGAGGCATTCGCTGTCCGGCCCCAGGACCCGATGTGGCTCGACCCGGAGAAGCGGGTGAGCATCTGGTGACGCCCGAGGTTCTGGTCGTCGGGTCGGTGAGCCGGGACGTCACCGTGGCAGTCGACCGGTTTCCCGCTCCCGGCGAAACCGTGGTGGGGCATTCCGTGTCCTACGGACTCGGCGGAAAGGGCGCGAATCAGGCCGTCGCCTCCTCGTTGACCGGGGTCCCGACCTCATTCCTCGGGTGCGTCGGGACCGACGAGGCGGGTAGTGGTTTGCTGTCCACGCTTCGCGAGCGCGGGGTCATCACGAAACACACGGCCACCGTCCCTGGCGACTCCGGTTCGGCGCACATCACGGTCGACGCCGACGGCGAGAACTCGATCTCGATCGTTCCCGCGGCAAACCGGTCCGTGACCCCGGACGTCGTCGCCCGGGCGCGCGACCGCAACTTCGACGGCGCATCCGTGGTGGTCGCGCAGGGAGAGATCCCCGTCGAGACGCTTGAGGAGCTCGGCCGGGCCGTGGCCGCGTCCGAGGCCCGGTTCGTTCTGAATCTGGCGCCTGCGGTCGAGGTATCCACGGAGTGCCTCGCCGCGACGGACGTGCTGATGGTCAACCAGTCCGAGGCCGAGGCTGTGACGCGCAGGCACGGTCTGTCCTCGGTGGGGGGACGGGCGTCCTTCGCCGAAGGCGCGACGGGACCCGGGGCGCCCGAGTCCCTTGAGGATCCCGAGTCCGCCGGGGCGTCCGTGGCCGAGCGGTTGACCGAGATGGTGCGCTGCGCCGTCGTGACCTTGGGCGATTCGGGGTCGATCGTCGCGGTGCGGGCAGACAGGACCACGGGGCCCGCGATCATCAGAAGGATCGAGGCGGCACGGGTCGAGCCGGTCGTGGACACCACGGGCGCGGGGGACGCCTATGCGGGAGTTTTCGCCGCTGCGCTCGCCCGGAGACTTCGCGGCGTCGGCGGCGCCGGTGCCGACGGCGGCGCCGGTTTCCGCTCGCGAGACCCGCTTCCTGCGGAGACCGTGGCCTCGTGCGCGGCGATTGCTTCACGCGAGGCGGCGAAGGTCGTTGTGGCGGCGGGGGCGTCGTCGTCCTATTCATCATTCTCAGTGGAGGAACAATGAACGTTGATCTCAATTCCGATTCCGGTGAATCCTTCGGTTCGTGGACCATGGGCGACGACGCCGCGATGGCCCAAATCGTCTCCTCGCTCAACGTGGCCTGCGGTTTTCATGCGGGCGACCCCGACGTCGCTCGCGTGACCTGTCGGGCCGCCGCCGATGCCGGGGTCGCCGTCGGAGCCCACGTCTCCTACCCCGATCTGCAGGGCTTCGGCCGCCGCGTCATGGACATGGCCCACGACGAGCTGGTGAATGCGACCATCTACCAAATCGGCGCGCTCCAGGCGATCGCGCGAGCTTCCGGGACCCTGGTGACCTACGTGAAGCCGCACGGGGCTCTCTACAACCGCATCGCCCGCGACGCCGCGCAGGCTGCGGCGGTCGCGGAAGGCATCGCTTCGGTGAGCACTGAGTTGCCGATCCTGGTTCTCCCGGATTCGGAGATCCAGAAGGCGGCACAGGCCGCGGGATTGCGCGCCATTCCCGAAGTCTTCGCAGACCGTGGCTACAACCCGGACGGGTCCCTGGTCTCCCGGCGGGAGAAGGGCGCGGTACTGCACGACGCGAAAGAGATCGCCGACCGCGTGGTCCGGATGGTCGAGGAAGGCCTCGTCACCGCCGTCGACGGTTCGGACATCCGGGTCTCGGCCGAGAGCGTGTGCGTCCACGGGGACACCCCCGGGGCAGTCGACATTGCGCGAACGATCCGTCGGGGCCTGGACGACGCCGGAATCTCGGTCCAGAGTTTCGTCTGACGGCGTCGACGCCGCGCATGCACGCGCGCGTGGTGGCAGCCCCGCGCGGTATTTGCGCGCGAGGTGGCAGCCTTGTGCAGAAATCGGTTCCACATCCGCACAAGGGTGCCGCCTCGGCC
>JAKDJD010000051.1 GCA_030454085.1 Kocuria sp. | reverse complement strand
CCGTTGCTACCCGTGCGTCACCGTCCGGGGGGGGGCCGGCCGAATCACCCCACACCAACACTGTGGGCGGGCGGGAAACAGGTTCCGCGCCGGCCCTCTTTCATGTTGTATGAGGTGTTCGCTCTCGGGGTTGGTGGCGGCATCCTCCGCCGACCGCGTCAGGCCTTGCGCAGGGTGATCTGCCAGCTCGCGTCGCCCTTCTCCCGGAAGTCGGTGATCTCGTGACCGTCCTCGGCAGCCCAGTGAGGGATGGCCTCGGTCGCCTGGGTGCAGTCGAAATCGATCACCAAGTGGTCGCCGGAGTCCAGGGTCGTCATGACGTCCTTCGCGTCGATCAGCGGGAAGGGGCAGACGGCGCCCAGGGAATCCAAGGCGTAGTACCCGTTCCCGAGCTCACGGAGCGTCGACGAAGCCTGGGATTTCTCCTTGATCCCGACGGCGTTGGGAACCGCAGCGAACCCGCCGAAAACCGCAGAACCCGACGTCGTCTCCGCCCGTCCGGTACCGGCCCCCACAGGTTCCGAACCGACCGACCCCGAACCGATCGGTGCCGGTTCGATCGACCGCCCGTCGGAGGCCACGGTCAGGGTGTTGTCGAGGCTCTCGCTGGTCGAGTACGTGCCATCCTCCGAGCCTGACGGAACGCCCGAAGCAACGACCCCGTCGGATCCGGTGGCGTCGCGAGAAACGCGGAGCGACGTCGTCGGGCGAAGCCACAGCTTGGCCCCCAACCCGACGCCGAGGGCGATGAACACGAGCGAGACCCAACCTTGGAACGTGAAGAGGCCCGTCTGGACCATGCCATTGCCCACGGTGCACCCGCCCGCAAGGGAGGCCCCGACACCCATCATGACTCCGCCCGCGACGGACCGGGTCGCGGTCCTGGCGTCCGGCACGCGGACGCGGAATTCACCGCTGGCCTTTGCCGCCACGAAGGCGCCGACGAACAGGCCGAGCACCAGCATGACGCCCCAGTCGATCGAGCCGCCGTCTCCGGTCACCACGAACTTCACGATGTTGGAGGACGGAGTCGTGATGCCGAGTCCGTCATTGCGCCCAGTAGCCGCGGAAAGCGGCCAGGCAACGACGCCGATCAGGCCGATCAGGGCACCGGCCGTGTAGAAGTGCAGCGGCCGCTTCCACCGCGGGCGGTTGCTGGGTGCTGCCGGTTTGGCGATCCGACGCTCCTTGAGCAGGAAGTGCCGCACCATCAGGCCTGCCACCACGAGCACGAGGATCGCGAAGATCCACGGGGAGACGCCGAGCGCGGCGGGCACGGTGGTCAGACCGGTGTCCCACTGCTTCATCCAGGTGGTGAATCCGCCCAGTGCGCCCTTCTTCATGGCGGCGGAGGACACGGCGTACATCGCCAGGGCGATCCAGGAGCCAACCAGCCCTTCGGCCGCCCGGTACCACGTTCCCGAGGCGCATCCGCCGGCCAGAACGATGCCCAGGCCGAACATGAGGCTTCCGACGACGACGGCGACGGGCGCGAACCCCTCGTACTCGGGGGAAATCACGCCGGCCGAGGTCAACGCCGCGATGCCCACGCCGTGAACAGCGATCACGACCATGAGTGCCGTGAACGTTCGCCACGAGCGTTGGAGGAAGATGTCCCTGAGCATGCCCGTCACGCAGAAGCGTCCGCGCTGCATGACGATTCCCAAGAGGGCGCCGACGACGAGTCCGGTGAGGATCATAGTGAACTGTCTGCTTTCATTCGGTGCGTCGATTGATCACGTTGAAAGTACTCGCGCCGGGTCGACGACGTCGACAGTTCGGTAACCGGACGTCATTTGGCGACGGGGACGACTCCGGTGATCGGAACGGTCAGAGTCTGCGGCTCGAAACGCACGGCGTAGCGGGTCACGGGGGTGCGCCGGTCGGAGAGCACGTTGGCCCCGAGGAGGAACAGTCCGCAGAGCGCGAGCGCCGCCGCGATCCAGCCGGTTGAGGCCCAGCTGCTCCCGTTCGACATCGCCGTTCCCGCGAGGAACGGGCCGAGAGCATTCGCGAGGTTGAACGCGACATTGTTCATCGCGGCCGCCATGGTCTGGGCGTCGCCCGCGGCCATCATCAACCGGGTCTGCAGGGGAACGACCATTCCCCCGCTGGCTCCGATGAGGACCATCGCGATCCCGGTGACCCAGGCGTTGCCGATCCCGACGGCGTAGAGCACCGCCGAAAGCCCCAGAAGCACCTGGAAAGCCATCGCGGCGGGCAGAAGGATCTTGGCGTGGATGAATCCGGCGACGTAGCTTCCTACCGTGGAGCCGACTCCGTAGAGCATGAGGATCAGGGACATCGCCCAACCGGGACCCGCGTGGGAGCCCTCGAAGGCCGAGCTGAAGTATGAGTACACGGCGAAGATGCCGCCGAAACCGATCGCCCCCGTCACCAGGGTCAACAGGACCTTGGGGTTGGTGAGTGCGGACAGTTCGACGCGCGAGTTCGTGGCCTTGTTCCCGGCCTGGTTCGGCACGGTATTCCACAGCATGCCCAGAGCGATCGCGGAGATCACGCTCATCAGCACGAAACTTGCGCGCCAACCGCCGAATTGCCCCACGAGGGTGAACAGCGGGACGCCGATAATGGTTGCCACGGTGATTCCCATTTGCACGGTGCTCACGGCGCGGGCCTGCTTGGTGGGCAGGTTGATGCTCGAGGCCGTGACCATGGCCAGTCCGATAAAGGCCCCGTGGGGAATACCGGAGACGAACCTGCCTGCGACGAGCCAGGACATCGACGGTGCGGCCGAGACGAACAGGTTCCCCGCGGTGAGCAGGAGCAGCAGGCCCAGGAGCAACGGCTTGCGAGGCCATTTGGCGCCCACGGCGGAAATGACCGGCGCGCCCAGGACGACGCCGAGGGCGTACGCGGTGATGATGTGCCCCGCGGTGCCCTCGTCGACGCCCATCTCGGAAGAGATCGACGGCAAGAGAGTCATCGAGGCGAATTCGCCGACCCCGAAGGCAAAAGTACCGACCGCCAGCAGGACGGTGACGAGTCGAGTATTGGATGAATTCCGATTCAAAGTGAACATACGGCTTGCCGACATGATCCCTCCCTTCTCAAGCAATGTGCGCGGCCGCGAGAACCCGCGACCTTCGACAACAACTGAGGGCGCAGGGCGTTTATTTCTGGTTCGAAAGAAATTTGGGTGTGAATTCGGCCATTGTGCCGGGGACCACCGATTCCGACGTCGTGCGGGGCGGCTCGGCAGGTCGTGAATCTCCGGCATGAGAGTCATCTGACGTGCCGAAATGCCGCGAGTAGGGTGGAAGCCATGCTCCGCCCCATCTTCTGGCCGGTTATCGTGCCTTCCCTCTTCTTCGCGATCGGGGTGGGGTCCACCGTCCCGGTGCTGATTCTCTCGGCGTTGAGCTTGGGCGCCGGCGGCGCTCTTGCCAGTGCTGTCGTGTCCCTGATGGGCGCGGCGAGCCTCATCCTGACGGTCCCGGTGGGTGTGCTGATCGACAAAGTGGGCGACCGCCGGGCCATGATCTTCGGAACCGGTGCGGCCGTGGTGGTGACCGGCCTCTTGGTGCTTTCCCTGAGTGGTTCGCTCCCCGACCCGTTCGCCTTGGTCATGTACATCGTCCTGCTCATGCTGCTCGCACCGGTCCAGGACATCTGGAGTCTCGCCAGGCAGGCCGTCGTCGCCGACAAGATGCCCGCGATGCACATGGGCAAAGCCATGACGGCACTCGGTGGGACACAGCGCGTGGGCAACCTGGTGGGGCCGATGATCAGTGCGATGCTTCTGCTGTGGTTCCCGCTGTGGTCGGTCTACGTGTTCAGCGCGATGTGTGCGGTGCTCGCCGTCGTCGTGCTGTGCATTCCGGCGCTCAACCGCGGGTTCGACGCGATGGAATCCACGAGCACGGCGACGACGCCGACTGCCGCCCTCGCCGACCCGAACGAACCCGCGTCCCGGAAACTGCGGGTTCGGTGGAAGGCGGTGCTCTTGGCCGGCATCGCGGTCACGATTCTCTCGATCGCGCGGGCGGCTCAGCCCACCCTGATCCAGCTGTGGGGCGTCCACATTCACCTGCACGAGTCGGGCATTTCCTTGCTGGTCGCGTTGGGGGCCGCGCTCGAACTGGTCCTGATGTTCCCCGGCGGGTACATCAAGGACCGCCTCGGACGCACGGCCGTGCTCATCGTGTGCCTGGTGATCTTCGGTGGTGGGTTCCTGATCATGAGCATCCAACCGGTCCTGGTGTGGACGATCATTGCCGTGGTCGTCATGGCCGTGGGCAACGGTCTGGGTGCCGGGGTCAATATGACCATCGGCGCCGACCTCAGCCCCAAGGTCGGACGAGCCAAGTTCCTGGGCATCTGGGCCGTCTTCAACAATTCGGGCAAACTCGGCGGGCCCGCGATCGTGGCACTGTTGCTCAGCCTTGCGTCACTGCCCCTGGCCGTGGTCGCGACCGGGGTACTCACCATCCTGGGCGCCGTGTGGACCGGGGTATTCGCCGGTCCCATGGATCTGCCGAAGGGGATCCAGAAGCGCAAGGCCTGATGCTGGTCGGAGACGCCGGGCGTGTGGGTGGCCTGCGGGGGTGTGGGTGGCCTGCGGGCGCGCGGCGGGTGCGTGCGGCGGCCGGCGCGCTCCGTTCCTCCCACGACGCCCCGCGCCCGACCCTCCGGCGTCGAGGTGGCAATCCCGTGCGAGCCTCGCGTCGGTGGCATCGACTCGAATTCCCGTTAGCCTCGAAGACATGCCGCATTCCGAACCACGCCCCGACCAGCAGCCCGCTCCCAGCCCCTACCCCTCCGGACACCGCCCTGCTACCGAATGGGGAGGGGGCGACGTCGTCGTCAGGGACGCCCACCTGCACAACCTCCAACACGTCAGTACCGCATTCCCCAGGGGATCTCTCGTCGCATTCACGGGAGTCTCGGGATCGGGCAAGTCGTCGCTCGCGTTCGGGACGATCCACGGCGAGTCCCAACGTCGCTACCTGGAGTCGATCGCCCCGTTCGCTCGCCGGTTGATCGGGAGCACGATGGACCCTCGCGTCGAGTCGTTGACGGGGCTTCCTCCCACGGTGGCCCTCGAGCAGCGGACCGGCGGCGGGGGCGCCCGCTCGAGCGTCGGCACCATCACGACGCTCTCCAACGGCATTCGTCTGCTCTACTCTCGTGCAGGCGAGCACCCCGATGAACCGCTCGACCGCGGATCCGCCGTGCACGGGGGTCGTTTGCTCGCCGAGGCGTTCAGCCCCAATACCCCGGAAGGCATGTGTCCGCAGTGTCACGGGTCGGGTGTGCTTCACGAACCCACCGAACGGTCGATGGTGCCCGACCCCCGTCTGTCCATCAACGACGGCGCGATCCAGGCGTGGCCCGGGGCCTGGCTCGGCAAGAATTTCCACGACATCCTGGCAACGCTCGACGTCGTCGACATGGACCGGCCCTGGTGCGAAGTACCCCAGGAAACCCGGGACTGGATCCTGTTCACCGAGGAACAACCGGTGGTCGAGGTCCGCCCGGTGCGCGGAGTCGATCAGGCCCAAGGCACCTACAAAGGCCGGTGGCGGTCGGTCAACAGGTACTTGCTGCAGACCGTGGAGCAGGCGAAGTCGGAGAAGACACGGGCCCGTGCCCTCCGCTACTTGGACACCTTCGAGTGCCCGACCTGTCGCGGCCACCGGCTGAACCCCGATGCGCTCACGGTCGACTATCTGGGGTTGAAGATTTACGAGCTCAATGCCCGCTCCGCCGAAGAGGTCCTGACACTACTCCGGGACAGGTCGGCGGAGGTCCTCGACGAAACGGAGACGCCCGAGGTCGAGGCGGAACGTCTTCTCCTTCCCAATGTCGTTCCCGTGCTGGAGACCATGGTCGGGCTGGGGCTCGGTCACCTGAGCCTCGACCGCCCGGCGCGAACGCTCTCGACCGGGGAGATGCAACGGCTCCGGCTCTCGGCCCAGTTGCGATCCGGGCTCTTCGGGGTCGCCTATGTTCTGGACGAGCCCTCGGCCGGCCTGCACCCCAGCGAAAAGGGTGTTCTCCTGGACCTGTTCGAGCGGTTCATCGACGACGGCAACTCGGTGCTCCTGGTCGAGCACGACATGCGCTTGGTCGAGAGGGCGGACTGGGCGGTCGACGTCGGACCGGCGGCCGGTGTTGACGGCGGACGGGTCCTGCACTCCGGGCCGGTCCGCGATCTCGCCGACGTCGCCGATTCGAAGACCGCACCGTACCTGTACCAGCCCCTGCCCGATCCGCGAACCGCGGACGACGCCCGGGAAGCCACCAGTCACTTGACACTGCGCGGTGTGAAAGCGCGGAATATCCGAAACATCGATGTGTCCTTCCCCTTGGGCACGTTCACGGCACTGACCGGTGTGTCCGGCGCGGGCAAGTCCACGCTCCTCAGCGAAGTCCTGGCCCCGGTTCTGCGAGACAGCGCCCGTTCGAGCGTGCTCGAGAACGACGACGACCCGGGCGAGTCCCCCGCGATCGACTCGGTGGCCGGGGCCGACGTCGTGGACCGCCTGGTGCAGATCACCCAGAAGCCCATCGGCCGCAGCCCTCGGTCATGCCTGGCCACATACACCGGCCTGTTCGACCGCGTGCGCAAGCTCTTCGCCTCGACGCCAGAGGCCGAGGCGCGCGGTTGGGGCATCGGCAGGTTCTCGTTCAATGTGACGGAGGGACGTTGCCCCACCTGCCAGGGTGAGGGACAGATCGAGGTCGAACTCGTGTTCCTGCCGGGCAGCTACTCTCCGTGCCCCGACTGCCACGGTGCCCGGTACAACCCGGAGACGCTCGAGGTCACGTGGAACGGAAAGACCATCGCCGAGGTCCTGGACCTGTCCGTGCGTGACGCTCTCGACTTTTTCGGCGAGGACAAGAACGTGTCCCGTTCCCTGCGGGCGCTCAACGGCGTGGGTCTCGGCTATCTCACCCTGGGCCAACCCGCCACGGAGCTCTCCGGCGGCGAGGCCCAGCGGATCAAGCTCGCCACGGAACTCCAGCGGGCACCCCGGGGGCATACCGTCTACCTTCTCGACGAGCCGACCACGGGCCTGCACCCCGCGGACACGGACCTTCTGGTCGGCGAGCTCAACCGGCTGGTCGATCAGGGGAACAGCGTGATCGTCGCGGAGCACGACCTGCGGGTGGTGGCCGGTGCCGACTGGGTCGTCGACATGGGGCCGGGCGCCGGTGACCGCGGTGGCCGAATCCTGGTTTCCGGTGTCCCGGCCGACGTCGCCGCGTGCGAGGAGTCCGCGACGGGCCAGTGGTTGCGGGGCGGGGCCTGACGGCGAGCGCTCGCCACCACGCCACGGCCCCCGGCCCTGACTACGCGACTCACCCGGCCCGGCGATTCACTTCCGGACATACCGAAGCAGAAGCTCATCCTCGGACCGGAGCACGGAGGCGAGGTCCATCTGCGTCGGGACGGACGACTCCGAGGCGGCGATGCGGCCGGCCCGTCCGCCCAGGAGCTTCGGGGCCATCGTCAGGCACAGTTCGTCCACGACTCCGGCCTCAAGGAACGAGCCGAAGACCCGGGGGCCGCCTTCGCCGTGGATCCGTGTCAGCCCGCGGGAGACCAGGTGCGCTCGCACGATGCGAGGATCGATGGCCGCTCCGCCAGGAACCGAGGCAATGACGACGTCGGCGACCTCCGCGAGTGCGTCGCGGCGCGCTTCGTCGGCATCAGCAGACACGAAGACCAGGGGCCGGACCGGTGCCCCGGAGAAGGTTTCCGCGTCCGGGGACAGATCGGCCGACCCGCTGATCAGGGCGAAGACGGGTTGGGCCGCGAGACCGTGATCTGCCCTCCACTGGGTGGCCTCCTGTGGGAGGACCATGGCGCCGTATCCTTCGTCCCGCACCGTTCCGGCACCCACGAGCACGACGTCGGCCAGGTACCGCTGGAGTTCGAAGGCCCGGAAATCGCCTGGGCCGCCCAGACTCCCCGAAACCCCGTCGACCGCAACGGCGCCGTCGAGGCTGGCCACGAAGTTCATGCGCAGCCAGGCGCCGTCGGCGGCGGTGCGCGGCGCGTAGAGGGTGAGCAACTGCTCGTCGGTCAGTCCCTGCCGGGCGGTCGGAAACAACTGGTCGATGCTCATACGTTCCCTCCTGACTGGGCGTTGTGCTCGACTCGGACGGGCTCCCGCCACCCGAGGATGGCCTCATACATGCGGGCCGCGTCCACGGCGGAGGCGACGTCGTGCATCCTGACGATCCGCGCTCCTCGCTCGATGCACGCCATCATCGCGGCAATCGAACCGTGGAGGCGTTCTCCCTGCGGACGATCGATGGCCTCGCCGATGAAGTCCTTGTTGGAGACTGCCGCCAGCACCGGAAGACCGAGGCCGACGACCTCGTCGAGCCGCCGCGTGATGTCGAGCGTGTGAAGGGTGTTCTTGTCCAGGTCGTGCCCGGGGTCGAGGATGATGTTCTGACGCGGGATGCCCGCCTCCACGGCCTGGTCGACCCGCTCGGAGAGGAATGAACAGACGTCATCAACCACGTCGGCGTACCTGGCCGGTGGCTTCTCCTCGCGCGGCCTACCGGCACTGTGGGTGATGACGACGTGCGCCCCCGACTCGGCGACCGTCGCCGCCATCCGGGGGTCGGAGAATCCGCTGGTGTCGTTGATGACGGATGCGCCCGCAGCGGTAGCCGCCTCCGCGACCTCTGCGCGGTACGTGTCCACCGAGATGACGACGTCGCTCGCAGCCGCAACCTGTTCGATCACCGGAACAATGCGGTCGAGTTCCTCGGCCAGGCTGACCGCGCGTCCGCGCCCGAAGGGCACACCCCCGATATCGACCCAGTCGGCACCTTGTTCGGCGGCCCGCACCGCGGACGAGACCGCGGCATCGATCTCATAGGTCCTTCCACGGTCGTAGAAGGAATCCGGCGTCCGGTTGATCACCGCCATCACCGCAACCTGCTTCTCGAAGTCGAAGCTTCTGCGTCCAATGATGCGGTGAGACATGGGGTCCTTTGCTTGCGGGTGGGGATCGGTCCGTCGGGTCAATCCGCAGTGTAAACCGTTCCGCGCCGGTCCGGTGCGCTCCACCGCATGAGCCTCATGCCACACTCACCCTCACAAAAGTGTGAGTCCGGCGTCGCCTTCGGCCCGACGGCTACTTGTCCTCGGCGTCGTCGAAGTGTTGCCGGATTTCCCGCGGCGAGACCAAGGGGATCTCGGAGGTCAGCGGCCGGTGCTGCTTCTGGAGGCGTCGCTTGACCACCTGCCACAGCACCGCAAGGAGCAGGAACCAGAAGGGACTGAGGATTGCGGCGATCCTGGTATCGGCACTGAGCGTCAGCGTGAAGGCGATGAACACGAAGAAGGCCAGGACCACCCACGGGGCAATGCGGGGCAGCGGCATGCGGAACCCAGAAGCACGGTGCCGGTCCGGGTGACGCCGGTGGTACATGATGTAACTGACCACGATGGATCCCCACGTGAACAGGATGTCCGCGGAACAAATCGAGCTGACCACGGTGAACGCCTGCGTCAGGGCATCGCCGCCCAACAGGATCGGGATTGCGGCGAACAGGAAGACCGTCGTGAAGAAGACGGCTTTCATGGGCACACCACGCCGGGTCGTATAGTCCAGCGCCTTGGGGGCGTGACCGTCTTTCGCCAGCCCGAAAGACATGCGGGTAGCAGAATATACCCCCGAGTTGGCGCTCGAAGCCGCCGACGTCAGGACCACCAGGTTGACCACCAACGCGGCGGCGGCAAAACCCGTGTTGCTGAACATCGTGGTGAAGGGGCTCTGTTCGGGATCGATGCGATCCCACGGGGTGACCATCATGATCACTCCCAGCGACCCGATGTAGAAGACGACGATGCGCAACAGGATCGAGTTGATGGCCCGAGGCAGGTTGCGGTGCGGGTTTTCCGTCTCGGCGGCCGTGGTGCCCACGAGCTCCATCCCAATGAAGGAGAAGATCGCCAACTGGAATCCGAGCACGAATCCGGTGATGCCGGTCGGGAAGAAGCCACCGTGGGTCCAGAGGTTCGAAACCGCCGCCCGGGTTCCGTCACCGCTCTCGTACCCGGTCAGCACCAGTACGATGCCTACGAAGATCAACGCAAGAATCGCGACGATCTTGATGATCGCGAACCAGAACTCCGTCTCGCCGAAGGCCTTGACCGGCTGGAGATTCAGCACGATCAAGCCGATCGCCGTGACCAGCGCCGGCAGCCAGACGGGCACGTCCGGCCAGAAGAACTGAATGTAGGCGGTGATGGCGACCAGGTCGGCAACGCACCCCACCACCCAGGAGAACCAGTAGTTCCACGACACCATGAACCCGGCCCACGGGCCGATGTTGTCCTTCGCGATGTCGCCGAACGTCTTGTAGTTGAGATTGGACAGCAACAACTCGCCGAGGGCGCGCATCACGAAGAAGAGGACGAAGCCGATCAGTGCGTAAACCAGAAGCAGGCCGGGGCCGACCAGGTTGGTCAGCTTGCCGGAGCCGAAGAACAACCCGGTCCCGATGGCTCCACCAATCGCAATGAGCTGGAGGTGCCTGTTCTTGAGTCCCCGTTCCAGGCTCTCTCCCTGGGTGCTGGTCGAGACAGGTTTCGAAGAGGACTCGCTCATACTTGGTCTTTCCGTCAGGTCACAGTGGCCAGTGATACATGTTACGTCATCGACGACGTCGCAGCGCTCTCCTAGACCGCGAGATTCGGGTCGGCAACATCTCGTCGAGACGTTCCAGGAAGAACGGAATCACTCGCCCCAGTGACCCAGGATGGGCTTGAGATCGGGGTGTCGGTCGAACACGCCCGCAAGGACCAGGTGCAGGAAATGGACGGCCATCTCCTGGTGACACCCAAGCAACTGTCTGGAGTCGGGCCGTCACCGCCTCGCTGAACTCGCCGTCATTCTCCTCGGTGGTGGCCAGCGAGGCCGGGGACGGGTGCCGGTTCATCGCAGCGGCAAGCGTGTCATTGGTCGCGCGGGGCAGATCGGGGCGACGTCGGGCGACCTCCTATCCAGACCCCTTCGAGGTTCTCGGTCACGGTAATGTCACGGGTTGGATCCCCGGTCACGAGAACCAGATCGGCACGACGCCCGGGTTCGACGACGCCGCGATCCTCCAGCCCGAAGACCTTGGCGGTCAGGCTCGTGGCCGCCTGGAGCGCTTCCACGGGGGCGAGGCCGGCCTGTGTCAGCAACCCGAGTTCCTCGTGGATCGAGGTTCCGTGGACCACGTTCGCCGGGACGCCAGGCGCCTGGTTAGCGTCGGTACCTGCCAGGATCGTGCTTCCGGCCCTGTGCATGTCGGCGACCGCCTGGTTCGCGTAGGCGAAGTCGAGCCCCTGGGCGGCGTAGAACTCGGCGGTCCCCTTCATCATGGTCAGCGTGGGCGAGGAGACGATGTGCTTCTGGAGCATGTCGGTCAGCAGGCGCGGCGGCAGTTTCTTGTCGAGCGGCGCGTGGGTCAGGATGTCGACGCCGACCTCCACCCCGATCTCGTAGGCACCGGCGGCCGCAGCATGGGCAACCACCAATTTCCCTGCACGGTGTGCCTCATCGACCACGGCCCGGGCGACGTCGGCCTCCAAACCACCATGATCCGGGTTCTCCAGGATGATCTTGATGTAGTCGCTGCCCTGATCGACGCGCTCACGCACGAGCCTGCGGGCGCCCTCGGCGTCGTCCGCCATCGATGCTGCGGGAAAGTTCGGGATCCGGGCATGTGTTCCGTGAGGGGAGACGAGCGGTGCGCCCGGGGTGAGGATCGCGGTGCCGTGTTCCTCCGAACGAATCTGCTGTTGGAACTCGAATGGCCACATGGCCATGTCCAACGCGGTGGTGACACCGTGATCGAGCAACTGGTCCAGTTGCTGGGGGTCCGTGATGTGCACGTGGGAGTCGATGAGGCCGGGAAGGAGGGTCCGTCCGGTCCCGTCCACGGCCACCTCCGCGGCGGCCGCCTCGCACGTTCCGGCGGGCTGGACCGAGAGGATGCCGGTGTCGTCGAAGACGACATCGTGGAGACCTTCCAAGAGAATTTCGCCGTTGAAGACGCCGACGGAACTGATGAGTGTTTTCATGAATTCTTCTCCTGACCGAGCCACGCGAAGGCGGCCCCCTTGACGTCTCGTGCCATGGCGCTGCCCTGGGTCGGGTACTCCTGGGTCAGCGGCCATCCCCTGAGGTGGAGGATGTAGGCCGGCGCGGCGTGGGCCGGGGATACTGGTCGCGTTCCTCGCTCTCCCCGGTGATTATGGCGTTGGTTTCCCGTCACGGCGCGCGTGCCGTCCTCCGAGTACCGGTCATGAGCTGGGCAATTTGTTCGCAGTCACCGCGGTGTTCGTGCATGTATCCCAGGGTGCTCCCCACGGCTGAGAGCTGTCCAGGAATTCGCCGTCAGCCCACTCCGTGGGGGCCGGCCTCGAGCGCACGGGTTGGTACGCGAGTCAGTTCACGGCCGCGCCGGCGATCTTGAGCACCCACCTCTTCGGCAGAAATGATGATCCTTGGGCGATGAGGCGGTTGAGCCACCCGTCGACGAAGCTTGGAGAGCGTCCGTCGAGGGCTTCCATGAGAGCATCGGCCACTTGCCCGGTTGATCGCATGCGCCCGACGGCGGCCTTCCGCCCGGCGTGTTCGAAGAATTCGGTCTCGGTCGGGCCGGGGCAGGCGGCCAGGACCCTGACCCCGTGCTCGGCGGCTTCGGCCCACAGGGCCTCGGTCAATGACAGCACGAAGGCCTTGGATGCCGCGTAGACCGCCATGTGCGGAACGGGCTGGTAGGAAGCGGTCGAGGCAATGTTGACGATGGTTCCGTGATTTCGCGCCACCATGTCCCCCAGAAATCGTGACGTGATCCCGGTCAGGGCGAGGCAGTTGACCCTCACCATCGCGTCCAGGTCCTCGGGATCCAGGTCGGCGACGTCGCCGCTCAGACCGAAACCGGCGTTATTGATGACCGTGTCGATCCGCCGGGAACCGACCCGGTCTCGGAGTTCGCGGGCGGCGTGCACATCGGAGAGGTCCATGTCGATCACCTCGACGTCGACACCGAACTCGTCGCCGATCCTGTCAGCGAGCGCGTCCAGCCGGTCCCTGCGTCGCGCCACGAGAACGAGGTCCTCTCCCCGCTCCGCGAACCGCGAGGCAAGCTCCTCGCCGATGCCGGACGATGCGCCGGTGATCAAGGTGGTGCTCACGATGGGTCCTCGTTCGGGTCGATAGCGGTTCGGCTGGTGATGGGGACTGCCGGAATGCCCCGGTCAGACGCCGCCCCGCGACGTGACACTACCCGCCGCTCCCCCTCGAGGTGGCATATTTGGGACGAAATCGGGCCAGAAACCACACAAGACTGCCACCTCGCGACAGGAACCGCACAGGACCCCCGCCGGATTTACTTCTGCCGGCCCTTCATGCGCGGGTTCTGCTTGTTGATCACGTAGATCCGACCCTTGCGCTTGACGACCTGCGCACCGGGCTGATTCTTCAACGATCGCAGTGATGCTCGAACCTTCATGATTCTCCTTATTGCTATTGATTCTCATTCACAGAGTACAGTAGAAGATCGAACCACACGAATCCCAACCACGCATCAGGACCCGGCCGAACTAAGGAGAAGCCCATGGACAGGACCGCCGTGATCGCCGTCGTCGGCACGTGCGAACCCGAGCGTCGCCTCCACGCACAGAAAATCGCGAGCGAAACCGGCTTCGAAGTGATCACTGCCGAGAGGCTGGCTATCGCGATGGACCCCATCCGGGAAGCGATGGCCCTCATCCCCTGGGCCCAGGCGGACGGCGTCGTGGTGGAATACCCGATCCAGGCACCGATTCTGGACGTCATCGGCTCGCTCGCGGACCCGGAGGAGCCCACGCGGCTCGTCGACGTCGTCTGCGTGCTGGACGCGACGCACTTTTTCAGCGAGCTGTCCCGGACGGACCGGGTCGAGCATCTCCAGGTGCATCACGGCATGCCGTTCCAGGCCGTGACGGCCAGGTCGTTGTTCGCCGCCCAGCACATCGAGTACTGCTCAACGGCCCTGGTGGTCAACGGCCGGAATCTTCCATCCGAAGACGACTCCCTCATGGTTTCCGTGATCGGCGAGCTCAGTCCCCTGGCCGAGGTCGTCAGGGACGGCTATCACGGCAAGCGGTTGCACGATGTCGAGCCTGAACCCCGCCCGGAGCATGGATCCATGGCCACCGACCAGATCGAGTTGCGGCACCCGGGACTCCGTATCCGCCCGGGATGGATCGCCCACCTGAACGGTCAGCACACAACGCCGCACCGGAACCCACGAGTGGCCTCCATGCGGTACACCAACCCTCGGCCGTTCCACCCGCTGCGATTGCAACGAGTCCTGGACGAGTACATCGAGCCCGGTACGGGCGGTTCGGTCATCCGGTCGTGCGGGTTCTGCCGCCTCGCCACGCGGCAGGGCGTCACGGCCCAGTGGAGCCA
>JAKDJD010000050.1 GCA_030454085.1 Kocuria sp. | reverse complement strand
CTCGCCGCATCCTGAGAAGCCAGGTATCTCACGGAGGCCCGGATGCCGCCGGTGGGCGGCGGTTACCCGATTCGGAGGCGCTTAGCCTGCTACGCGAGACCCCACCCGTGCCTTGGCCTCCCCTTATTAGGTGGCGGTTACCCGATTCCGAGCCGATTGCCCTCGTTAGGTGGCGGTTAGAACCCCACCCAAGGCGGGAAAACACCTCACCATCGGGCAACCGCCTCCCAACACGGTTCCGCTAGGGCACGACGTCGTCGGGTAACCAGCACTCGATCGGCCAACCACCACTCAACACGACTTGCGACGCCGACTACGTCCTCCCGACCCTGGCCAGGCGCCCATGAGGTGACAATCCCGCGCGACATCCAGGACGAGGTGGCAACTGTGAGCAAGACTCAGCACGACGTGGCAGTACCGAGCGGTTCCAGCGGCGAAAATCGCTCAATACTGCCATCTCGCAGGCAGATGGCGCTCGAAACTGCCGCCTCGGCACCCAGCCCGGACGCCCAGCCCGGCACCCAACGCCAGCCCCAGCGCCGGCGCGAGTGGGAAAGACCTACCGGTCTTCGTCGTCGGCGCCGGGTAGCTTCTCGTTCGTGGCCAATGGGCCGTCCGGGCGGTCGCCGGTCTTCTCGGGATCGCTGAGGTCGTTGGCGTGCCAGTTGTCCAGGTCGATCACGCCGTCATCGCTCTCGGCACGGTCCACGCCGTCCGTGTCGCCGTCGCACCCGTGGTTCTGACAGGAACCGGCCTGCACGGCGTCGGCGACGATGACCGAGATGTTGTCCCGCCCGCCCGCGCGGATCGCCGCCGCCTGGAGAACAGCCGAAGCGTCCTTGGGGTGGACGACGGTCGACAGGACCCTGGCCATGTATTCATTGGACAGCTCTCCGGAAAGGCCGTCCGAGCACATCATCAGACGATCGCCCGGTTTCGCAGGGATGACCCAGAAATCGGGTTCCCAGTAATTGCCCGTTCCCAAGGCGCGCGTAATCACGTTGCGCCTCGGGTGGGTGAGGGCCTCGAGGGCCGTGATCTGCCCCGTGTCGACCAGGTACTGGACCTCGGAGTGGTCCACCGTGATCTGTTCGAGGCTCACGCCTTCGATGGGCGTCTGCGAGACGGAGGTCGGCGTGTCGCTGATGGGTTCGTCGGTGTCCCGCCGGAGTCGATACGTGCGCGAGTCCCCGACGTTGAAGATGATCCACATATTCTGGCCACCGATCTTGACGAGCCAGGCTCCCGTGAGCGTTGTGCCTGCGCGCATGGCGGCTGCCGACTTGATGCTCTCGTCCGCCTCGCCGATCACGCCCTTGATGTCGTTGAGGATCTCCATGATCTTCGCGTTGAGGTTCGACGTGGCCCGACGACGCCGCTTGAACAGTCCCTTCGAATCCTCCGCATGGACCTCCGCGGGTTCGACCTCGAAGGACAACGTACGAAAGAGCTCGGCTTCGGCCAGGGTATTGACGCACATGGCGCTGGCCACCTCACCGGCCTCGTGCCCACCCATACCGTCGGCCACGGCACACAGATTGCCAATGGACACCAAGGAGTCTTCGTTGTTGGAACGATGACTGCCCTTGTTGGTCGTGGCCCCAACGCACGTTGCGAGGTCGAGCGATTCGGTCATTCGAAGTCAATCTCCAATTCGGTTCCCACGCCCGGAGCGAGCGACACGGGGCGGACGTCTCCGAAGCCGCGAACGTTGCGCACCCCCTGGGGATTCATCACGAAACGTTCGTCGCCCTCGAGCACGTTGGCGGTAGATGCATCGGTCATGACCGAACCAGGTTCCGCGAGCGCGACGAGACGCGATGCGAGATTGACGGTCGGACCGTATACGTCCCCCAGCCTAGGCAGAATCCGCCCCCAGACAAAAGCAACGCGCGCCTCCGGGAGATTCGGATCCTCACGGATGATCTGCGACAGCGTCAGAGAGATACGGGCGCCGGCTTCCGGAGATTCGGTCATGAACAGGACTTCGTCCCCGACAGTCTTAATGATGCGGCCGCCCCCGACCGCCACGACCTCCGCGCAACGCTGCTCGAAGTGCTGGACCAGGCTAGCGAGTGTCTTCTCGCTCATCTGACGGGACAGGGATGTGAAGGACACGAGGTCCGCAAAACCGATGCCGCGGACGAGCGGGAGCGATCGGTAGTCGGTGACGGCGTCGTCGTTGCCGACCACGGGCTTCTCCGCCTTCAGGGCCAAGCGCACGACGGCGGCATTGAGCTGCCGCCGATAGCCGTAGCGCATGAGGTCCTCGAGTTCGTTCAGCAGCTCCGGGAGCACGTTGAGCAGTTCGCGCCGAGCCTCGGCGTCGCTCATGCCCTGGTGGGCGACCATGTCCTCGACCAGGGCCTCGACCTGCCACGCGACCATGCGGTCCATCATCTGGCCCACGGAGCGCACGATCGAGAGGATGCCGTCCTCGGTCACATGCCCGCTGCGAACCATGGCCGACACGGTGCCGAGGGCCTCGGAATCCGAGCCGGTGAAGTAGACGTCCTCGTCCTTGAGATTCGGCATCCCCAGCGCCCGCCAAATCTTCCGGGCGGACAGGAGCGAGACGTCGCCCCCGCGGGCGGCCTCGCGGCGAGTCATGGAGCGGTTCTCCCCCAGGAGGGCGCGCTCAAGGGCACCGACGGCGGCCTTGGCGTCGTCGGACTTGTACAGGTTGAACTGAGCCGGGTTCTGGAGGTTGAGCTGACTCGTTTGAGGTCCTGTATAGACCGGATTGCCTTCGGGTTCCTCCTGCGGCACTAGCGTGCTCCACCTTCCTTGACTCATGGCTGGCTGCGGGCTCGCTGGCGCAGAGCGCGCTCGACTGTCCCCGAGGTTTCACACCTCGTTCTCATGCTACAGATCACAGGGCCGTTCCCGGTAGTATTCCCCGGAGACTCAGGGTCAACGCAGAGCGTTTACTCGGCGCAGGTGGGCCCGATAGCACAGGTCCGAGAATCGCCCCGGATCCTTCTGGCAGGTCAGCTCGAAGGTCTGGCCCCTGGCCGATATCCGGATCGTGCCGCAACCGGTCAGGCGAGCCCCACCCTTGGGCCCGACGACCCCGGCGACGTACTCGAGGGGAATCGACACCGGCCCGCCCCCACCGACGCCGCGGAACACGACAATACGCCGGTTGGTCAGTGCGTACCCGGTCGTGGCCCATTTGATGAACCGCACGACGACGTACACGAGCGCGGCCACCAGAATGATCGGCCCGACCGCGGTCCAGCCCGAATGCCCAGCCGTCACCACCTGGAGAAAGTTCGTCGCGAAGATCGCGATCAGAAGCACGATGGCCGGTCTCAGGAGTTTGAGGGCGTGAGCCCGGTTGCACGTAATGACGTGCTCACCCGGGTCGAGGGAATCACGGAATTTCACGCGATCCCCGTTCCGGCGACGTCGGCCCAGGACCCGTTTTCCGGCCTGAGATGGACCACGTCGCCGACCGCGACGGTTCTGTCCGTTCCGTCGTCGCAGCGGACGAGGAGGGAACCGTCCTCGTCGATGTCGTGAGCGAGACCCGTGAAGTCCGGGGCAGGATCCATCATCTGGACGAGGACTCGACGGCCCAGGGTGTCCAGTTCCTCACGGAGCTCGGCCACGAGGGAAGGCTTCGCGCCGCGGGGCAGCGCCGGGTCACCGCCGGTCGCACAAAATTCCTGGACCGAGGCACGGAACTCGCGGATGACCCTGATCAGGATCTCGGTCCGGTCCACGTCGCCCCCGAGCTCGGCGCGCAACGACGTCGCGGTCTCGACTGGGAGCAGGTCGGCATCGATGTTGGCGTTGATTCCGATGCCAACAACGACGTCGAGTGTCTCCGGCCCGATGGGGACCACGCGAGCGAGGATCCCGGCAACCTTGCGACCGTTGATCAACAGGTCGTTCGGCCATTTGATGTCCACGGGGAGCCCGGTCGTCTGCCGGATCGCCGTGCGTGCCGCCAGGGCCAGCAACGGTGTGACCCAGTGCAGGGAATCATTTGGCAACGGCTGCTCGCCCGCGTGCGATCGCACGGCGAAGGAGACCACGGCCGAACTGTATTTGGGCGCGGTCCACACTCGATCCCTCCGGCCCTTGCCGGAGACCTGGTGTTCTGTGAGGAGGGCCGCGAGGTGGGAGACGTCTTCGGAACGGGTCAGTCGATGCGCCAGTTCGTCGTTGGTGGATCCGATCTCGTCCACGAGCTCGACGGGGGCGCCGATGAGCCGGTAGTCCTGCCCGGGACCCGGCAACAGCCGCTCGGCGTCCAGGGGCTTCGCGCTCCTCGTGGTCATACAGCGATGCTCTCTCTCGATCGGCGTCCGGTACGCCACCTGCGGTGACGTGTTGTGAGCTAGTTTAGAGGCGGAAAGCCAACTCCGCTCGGAAGGAACACCATGGCCCACTTCGTCGTCCACTATTCGTACGGCCCGGCAGACCAGCAGGCCGCCCATCGAGGCCAACACCGCGAATACCTCGGGAGCCTGTTGGACCAGGGCCATCTGTTGGCGTCCGGCCCGTATACCGACGATGGCGCCGAGGGTGCCCTGCTGATCTTCTCCGCCGAGACCGCCGACGACGTCGAGTCTCTGCTGGCCAAGGACCCCATGGTCGTCCACGGCGTCGTGACCGCGCACGAAGTTCGTGCGTGGAATCCGGTCCTCGGGTCGGTAGGGTAGACCGGGACATACCCCGTCCCCAGGTTCGTCGGCACGGCGCCACGGACCGCCCGTCGCCCTTTGTTACTTTGGGTCGACAGGCAGACAGCGCAATTCCAGCCGGGACTCGCATGCTTCCGCACCGGGACCCCGGACTCGTACAGAGGACAAGATGACCGAAGATCTCTCCCGCCAGGACTCCGACCACGCGCAGAACGAGTCGGGCCCGGATCTCACCACGACTGCCGGCAAGATCGCAGACTTCTACGAGCGCCGCGAGGCCTCGTGGATGCCCACCGGCCCGGGGCCCGTGGAACGGCAGCATGCTCGCGGCAAATCCACCGCGCGCGAACGCATCGAGATGTTCCTGGACGAAGACTCCTTCGTGGAATTCGACGCCCTGGCCACGCACCGCACGACCGCCTTCGGCATGGACCAGAAGAGGCCGATCGGTGACGGCCTGGTCTCCGGCTACGGCACGGTGGACGGACGGCTCGTGGCCGTCTACGCCCAGGACTTCACGGTCTATGGCGGGTCACTCTCCCAGGTCAATGGGGAGAAGATCGTCAAGGTCCAGAAGTTTGCGCTGCGCAACGGCTGCCCCGTCATCGGCATCAACGACGGCGGCGGCGCCCGCATTCAGGAGGGTGTGGCATCGCTGGCGATGTTCGCGGACATCTTCCGGATGAATGTTCGCGCGTCCGGCGTCATCCCCCAGATCTCGGTGATCATGGGCCCGTGCGCCGGCGGCGCCGCCTACTCCCCCGCCCTCACGGACTACGTGATCATGGTGGACAAGTCCTCCCACATGTTCATCACCGGACCGGACGTCATCAAGACCGTGACCGGCGAAGAGGTCGACATGGAGACCCTCGGCGGGGCGAACTCGCACAATTCGGTCACCGGAACCTCTCACTACCTCGCGGAGGACGAAGAGGACGCCTTTGATTTCCTGCGGGAACTCCTCGAATTCCTTCCGTCCAACAATCTTCAGGACGGTCCCCTCGTCGAGCACGACCAGGATCCGGAGATCACGGTCGACGACCTCGACCTCGACGGCCTGATTCCCGATTCGGCCAACCAGCCCTACGACATGCGGGCGGTGATCGAGTCCGTGGTCGACGACGACCACTTCCTCGAGATGCAGGCCCTGTACGCTCCCAACGTCATGACGGGCTACGGACGGGTCGAAGGCCGAACGGTCGGCATCATCGCAAACCAGCCGATGCAGTTCGCCGGAACCCTGGACATCGCCGCCTCCGAGAAGGCCGCGCGGTTCGTGCGCCACTGCGATGCCTTCAACATCCCGATCCTGACGTTCGTGGACGTCCCCGGGTTCCTCCCGGGCACCGAGCAGGAGTTCAACGGCATCATCCGCCGTGGCGCCAAGCTGATCTTCGCTTACGCGGAGGCCACCGTCCCGGTCGTCACCGTGATCACGCGCAAGGCGTACGGTGGGGCGTACATCGTGATGGGGTCGAAGAAGCTCGGCGCGGACATCAACCTCGCCTGGCCCACGGCCCAGATCGGCGTCATGGGTGCACAGGGCGCGGTCAATATTCTGTACCGTCGCGATCTCAAGACGGCCGAGGAAAACGGCGAGGACGTCGAGGCGTTGCGTTCCGAGCTGATCCAGAAGTACGAGGAAGAGTTGCTCAACCCGTATCAGGCGGCCGAGCGCGGCTACATCGACGCGGTCATCCCGCCGTCGGAGACCCGCGTCAACATCATCAAGTCCCTCCGTGCCCTGCACGACAAGAGAGCCGCGCTGCCCGCCAAGAAGCACGGCAACATCCCGCTCTAGGGGAAGGAATCATGGCTGTGCAGAACGAAGCATCCACGCCCGAAGAGCCTATGTTCTCGGTGGTCAAGGGGTCCCCGACCGAAGAAGAGATCGCCGCGCTGACCGTGGCCGTGCTCCAGTCACGGCAACGACAGCCCGAGCCGAGATCGAGGCAGACGAACGGGCCGCTGTCCGACGTCGGCCGCCTGTTGTCACGACGCCAGCGCATCGGTGCGAGCCTCCCTCCCGGCCCGGGTTCCTGGCGCCGCGCCAAACCGAGGTAAGCCCCGCGCTCCACGAAAGCCCTCACCGACCCGTGCGGCCGGTGGGGGCTTTTCCATTTTCCCGCCCCTGTGATCCCTGTCATCACGGTCTAGGATGGTGCCATGACGAATGAGTTGCCCGAATCCTTGCGTCTCGATCGGCGGACCAGCGACGTCGACCGCCTGGCCGACCGCTATTACGACTCCCTCATGGACCTGGATCCGGCCGCGGCCACGATAGAAGGCATCCCGGGCCGCGAGACCGAGTACGGGGACCTCTCCCCCGAGGGCGCGCTCGAACATGTGCGACTCGCCCGCCGAACGCTGGCCGAGGCCGAGGGGCTCAGACCACAGGACGACGTCGACCGGGTGACCCTGGACGCGTTGCGCGAGAGCCTCGGGCTCGTCGTCGAGATGCATGAGGCGGGCCTGGGCGACTGGGAGCTGAACAACATCGAGACCCCGGCGCACGCCGTCCGTCAGGTCTTCGATCTCATGCCGCAAGCCACCCCGCAGGATTGGGCACACATCGTCGGACGCATGGAGAACGTTCGCCGAGCCCTCCAGGGTTTCCGCGACACACTGGCGGATGCCGCGCGTCAGGGCCGGGTCGCCGCAGCCCGGCAGGTCGGCATCCTGGCCGACCAGCTCGCAGCCTACGCCGAACCCGGTGGATTCTTCGATGGCCTGGCCGCCGACGCCGCCGCATCCGATCCGACCCTGGACGCGAAGGGGCGAGCCTCCGCAGAAAAGGCCCGCGCGGCCCACGCCGAACTGGCCGAATACCTCCGGGACGAACTTCTCCCCCAGGCCCCCGAACGGGACGCCGTCGGCCGCGAGCGCTACCGTCTCCGCTCTCGGGAGTTCCTCGGCGCGACGATCGACCTGGACGAAACCTACGCCTGGGGAATCGACGAGCTGGACCGGATCATCGACGAGCAACAGGAGGCCGCCCGTCGGATCAGCCCGGGCGCCACGATCGCGGAGGCCAAGGAACTGCTGAACCGGGACCCCTCGCGCAGGATCGAGGGCAAGGACGCTCTTCGAGAATGGATGCAGGACCTCTCGGACCGGGCGGTCGAAGGCCTCTCGCGGGAACACTTTGTGATCGATGGGCCCATGCGCCGGCTCGAATGCATGATCGCCCCGACCCAGGAGGGCGGCATCTATTACACGGGCCCCTCTGCGGACTTCTCGAGGCCGGGTCGCATGTGGTGGTCGGTCACGGAGGGGGAGCGGGAGTTCACCACGTGGAGCGAGACCTCGACGGTCTATCACGAGGGCGTGCCCGGTCATCATCTCCAGTTCTCCACGTCGACCGCGATGGCCGAGTCCATCAACAAGTGGAGAGCCCACGGCCTCTGGTATTCAGGGCACGGAGAAGGGTGGGCGCTCTACGCCGAACGCCTTATGGCCGGACTCGGATACCTGGACGATCCGGGTGACATGATGGGCATGCTCGACGGGCAGCGGATGCGTGCCGCACGGGTCGTCTTCGACATCGGCGTCCACTGCGAACTGCCGATCCCCGGCCGGTGGGCCGAGGAACTCAGCGTCGAGCCGGGCCCGTGGACCCCCGAGATCGGGTACGAATTCCTGAAGCAGAACCTCGATATCCCCCAGGGGCAGTTGGACTTCGAGTTCAACCGTTACCTCGGGTGGTACGGTCAGGCTCCGTCGTACAAGGTCGGCCAGCGCATCTGGGAGCAGTTGCGCGATGAGGCGCTGGCTCGGGGTGAGAGCATCAAGGATTTCCACACCAGGGCCCTGAAGGTCGGTTCGGTGGGTCTCGACACTCTCCGTCGCGCTGTGTCACGGTGAGGCCTGCCCTTGGCGATGATCTAGGCCACAGGACACATTTATTCCCGTAATATTTCTTCTCAGTCCTTTTCTGTGTTATTGCTCGACGCCTTAGGGTTGAGGTCATGTCTACTCGCCCTTCCGCCACGACGCCGGATACTCCCGCATCTGCACCCCCTCCCCGCACTCGCCGGCTCCCCTCCTGGATGACCAACTTCGGTCTCCAGATCCTCATGGGCCTGGTCCTCGGCGTGGCCCTCGGATTCTTGGCCCTCGCCCTCGGCGGGGACGCGGAGAAGAACCCCAACTGGCTCATGACCACCCTGGACACGATCGGTTCGAGCTACGTTTCCCTGCTCAAGGCCGCGGTCGTTCCGCTCGTGGTCACGGCGGTGATCTCCTCGATCGCGAATCTGAGCCAGGTCACGAACGCTGCACGGCTGGCTTGGAAGACGATTCTCTGGTTCGCCGGGACGGCGCTGATCGCCGTCGTCATCGGCATCCTGCTGGGTGCGATCTTCCGCCCCGGCGCCAACACCGGCATGTCCGCACCGGATGCCTATTCGGGCACCACGGGATCGTGGCTGTCCTTCGTCACCAGCATCATTCCGGCCAATTTCCTGGGCCTCACCGTGAGCACCGAGGAGGCGGACGGCGATCTGACCTCGTCCCCAACCTTCAATGTCCTCCAGATCCTGGTCATTTCCGGAGCCATCGGCATCGCTGCCCTCAAGGTCGGCAAGGCCGCCGAGCCCTTCCTCGCGTTCATCCGCTCTGCCCTGGCCATCATCCAGAAGGTCCTGTGGTGGATCATCCGCCTGGCCCCGCTCGGAACCCTCGGCCTGATCGGGACCGCCGTCTTCACGTACGGCTGGACCACGATGGGCTCGCTCGCCAAGTTCGTGATCCTTCTCTACGTGGGGCTCGCGATCGTCGGATTCGTGGTCTACCCCGTTCTGGCGCGAACCCAGGGCTTGTCCGTCAAACAGTTCTTCTCAGGCGTCTGGCCCGCCGCACAGATCGGCTTCGTCTCCCGGTCATCCATCGGGACCATGCCCGTGACCCAGCGGGTCGCGGAACGCAACTTCGGTGTCCCACAGGCCTTCGCATCCTTCGCGGTCCCATTCGGGGCCACGACCAAGATGGACGGATGCGCGGCGGTGTACCCGGCGCTGGCGGCGACTTTCGTGGCGCAGTTCTACGGGATCGACCTGAGCATCGCGCAGTACGTGCTCATCATCGTCGTCTCCGTCCTGGGGTCTGCGGCTACTGCCGGAACCACGGGCGCGACCGTCATGCTGACCCTGACGCTGTCGACGCTGGGCCTCCCGCTCGACGGCGTCGGCCTGCTTCTTGCCATCGATCCCATCATCGACATGGGGCGCACCGCGCTGAACGTTTCCGGTCAGGCGCTGATCCCGGCCATCATTTCGAAGAGGGAGGGAATTCTGGACGAGGACCTGTACAACGCCAAGCGGTCCAGTGACTGGTTCGAATCCGACCTCTCGGCCGAGGAATTCGCCGGGGCCGACGAGGAGGTCAGTCCGGAGCGACAGGTTTCGGGAGCCGGCGTCGGCTGACCCGTGGGCAACGGTCCGATCCCAATGACTGCGGGGCGGGAGGGGTGACCCTCTCGCCCCGCAGTCGTTAGTATTGTGTATGTCACGTTTTTTTGGACGTCGAAGGAGATACCATGACGGTCTATGCACAGCCCGGGACACCCGATTCGCCCACCGCGTTCCGTTCCCGCTACGAGAATTTCATCGGAGGATCCTGGGTCCCGCCGACCAAGGGTCAATATTTCGAGAACAAATCACCGGTCACGGGTGAGGTCTTCACCGAGGTCGCACGCAGCACCGCGGAAGACGTCGACCTGGCCATCGACGCCGCATGGAAGGCCTTCGACAGCTGGGGCAAGACTTCCCCGACCGAGCGAGCGGCCGTTCTTCTGAAGCTCGCCGACGCCATGGAAGCGAACCTCGAACGCATCTCCGTCGCGGAGACCTGGGACAACGGCAAGCCCGTCCGCGAGTGCCTGGCCGCCGACATCCCCTTGGCCGTGGACCACTTCCGGTACTTCGCCTCGGCCGTCCGCACTCAGGAAGGCCGCCTCTCGCAGCTCGACGAGAACACCACGGCGTACCACTTCCACGAGCCGCTCGGCGTCGTCGGCCAGATCATTCCGTGGAACTTCCCGATTCTGATGGCCACGTGGAAGATCGCCCCCGCCCTGGCCGCGGGGAACACGGTCGTTCTGAAACCGGCCGAGCAGACCCCGGCCTCGATTCTCCTGGTCGCCGAAATCTTCCAGGACATCCTGCCGGACGGCGTACTCAACATCGTCAACGGTTTCGGCGAGGAAGCCGGCGCTGCGCTGTCCGGGTCCGACCGGATTCGCAAGATCGCTTTCACGGGTGAGACCACCACCGGATCGGTAATCGCCAAGGCCGCCGCGGACAACATCATCCCATCAACCCTTGAGCTCGGCGGAAAGTCCCCCAACATCTTCTTCGAGGACGTTGCATCCCAGGACGATTCCTTCTATCAGAAGGCTCTCGAAGGATTCGTGTCCTTCGCCCTGAACCAGGGCGAGGTCTGCACCTGCCCCTCGCGTGCCCTCGTTCAGGAATCCATCGCGGACCAGTTCGTCGCCGACGGCCTCGAACGCGCCCGCAAGATCAAGCAGGGAAATCCGCTGGACACCGAAACCATGGTCGGTGCCCAGGCCTCAAAGCAGCAGTTCGACAAGATCTCCGGGTACCTGGAGAAGGGCCCGCAAGAGGGCGCCGAAGTACTCTTGGGAGGCCAGTCACTCGAGCTCGACGGGAACCTGAAGGGCGGCTACTACATCCAGCCGACCGTGTTCCGCGGAGACAATTCGATGTGCGTCTTCCAGGAAGAGATCTTCGGGCCCGTGCTCGGCGTGACCACCTTCAAGGATTACGACGACGCGATCCGGATCGCCAACGACACCGCCTACGGTCTCGGGGCCGGCGTCTGGACCCGCGGCCAGAACACGGCCTACCGGGCCGGTCGCGCGATCCAGGCGGGACGCGTGTGGGTCAACAACTACCACTCGTATCCGGCCCACGCCGCGTTCGGTGGCTACAAGAAATCCGGGTACGGCCGAGAGAATCACTTGATGATGCTCGACCACTATCAGCAGACCAAGAATCTGCTGGTCTCCTACTCCGAGGAGCCGACCGGACTCTTCTGATTCCACGCCCCTCCTGACGATCGGGGTGCACACCGCTGGCCTAGACTGGGTCACGTGTGCACTCCGAAGTCATTCGAACAGACCCCTCCGTCGAACGCGGCCGCGTCCCCCGGCGCCGTGCCCGACCTCGATCTCGTCCTGGCCTCCCAGTCCCCCGCTCGGGCTTCGGTCCTCAACGCCTCGGGAATCCGGTTCCGGACCATCGTCTCCGGGGTCGACGAAGACGCGGCCTTGTCCGCCGCCGAAGCCGACCGGGGTGGGCCATTGGCTCCTGACCACACGGCACTGGTCCTGGCCCGGGCCAAGGCGGAAGCCGTCGCGGCATTGCCCGAGACCCGCGGAAGTTTCGTTCTGGGATGCGATTCCGTGTTCGAGTTCGAGGGCGAACCCTACGGAAAGCCGCACGAGCCCGACGTCGCCATCTCCCGCATTCGAAGAATGAGCGGCTCCACCGGAATCCTGCACACCGGGCACTGGTTGGTCGATCGGTCGGATACGGAACACACCGGCCACAAGCCTTCGGGGGCCGGCCGGATTCGGTCCGCCGAAGTGACCTTCGACGTCATGAGCAATGAGGAGATCACCGCATACGTGGCCACGGGAGAGCCCCTGGAAGTCGCGGGTTCGTTCACGATCGAAGGCTACGGTGCGGCATTCATCGCAGGGATTCGGGGAGAGTCCCATACGGTACTGGGACTGAGCGTCAATGCATTGAAAGATCTGCTCGAAGAACGTGGCCGGCGCATAGCAGAATTGTGGAGGCCGAATACTTAGGCAAATGGCGTTTTTGCTACTAAGCTCACGGGAGGATTATAAGGAGTGGATGAGTGACCAGCACTGAGTCAGAGCAGAAGAACAGAGCGGATTCCCGTTACACCAGCGGTCCGGTCGGCAAGGTGCTGATCGCCAACCGTGGTGAAATCGCGGTTCGTGTGATCCGTGCGGCCGCGGACGAAGGCCTGCAGACCGTGGCCGTCTATGCGGACCCGGATCGCGATGCGCTCCATGTGAAGCTCGCGGACGAAGCCTTCTCCCTGGGAGGTTCGACCGCCGCCGACTCCTACCTCGTGATCGACAAAATCCTGGATGCGGCCCGACGTTCGGGCGCCGACTCCATCCACCCCGGGTACGGATTCCTTTCGGAGAATGCGGAATTCGCCCACGCCGTCCAGGAAGCCGGCCTCACATGGATCGGTCCCTCCCCCGCTGCTATCACCGAACTCGGCGACAAGGTTGCCGCACGCCATATCGCCGAAAAGGTCGGCGCTCCCCTGGTTCCTGGTACCAAGGATCCCGTCGCCAACGCGCAGGAGGTCCTGGACTTCGCTGATCAGCACGGTCTCCCCATCGCGATCAAGGCAGCCTTCGGAGGCGGCGGACGCGGCATCAAAGTCGCCCGCGAACGCGAGGACATCCCAGAGATGTTCGAATCGGCCGTTCGCGAGGCCACGGCCGCCTTCGGGCGCGGCGAGTGCTTCATCGAACGATTCCTGGATGCACCCCGCCACGTGGAGACCCAGTGCATCGCGGACGCGCACGGCAACGTCGTCGTCGTTTCGACCCGCGACTGCTCATTGCAACGCCGCAACCAGAAGCTGGTCGAAGAGGCACCGGCCCCGTTCCTCTCGGACCAGCAGCTCGAACGGCTCTACGAATCTTCCAAGGACATTCTCCGCGAGGCCGAGTACCAGGGCGCAGGCACGTGCGAGTTCCTGGTCGGCCAGGACGGCGTAATCAGCTTCCTCGAGGTCAACACCAGGCTCCAAGTCGAGCACCCGGTCTCCGAAGAGGTCTCCGGACTGGACCTCGTCCGGGAGCAGTTCCGGGTCGCTCGCGGTGAGGAACTGGGCTACGGCGATCCCGAATTGCGCGGCCACTCCTTCGAGTTCCGTATCAACGGTGAGGATCCGGGCCGCAACTTCATGCCGTCCCCGGGGACAGTCGAGACGCTGACGGTCCCCTCCGGCCCCGGTGTCCGCTGGGATTCGGGCGTCGTCGGCGGCGACGTCATCGGCGGCAATTTCGACTCCATGCTGGCCAAGCTCATCGTGTCGGGCAATTCCCGCCAGCAGGCGCTCGAACGCTCACGGCGCGCCCTGGCCGAATTGCAGATCACCGGCATGCCGACCGCGACCACGTTCCATCGTGTCGTGGTCTCCGACCCGGCCTTTGCCCCCGAAGGCGACGAACCGTTCTCGGTGCACACCCGTTGGATCGAAACCGAATTCAACAACAGCATCGAGCCCTACGGCGGCAACCCGGGCTCCATCGACAGCGAGGACGACGATCGTCAGAAGGTCGTCGTCGAGGTCAATGGCAAGAGGCTCGAGGTGCTGATCCCGAACGTGGGCGGCGCCGCGTCGTCGTCCTCCAAGTCCTCGAAGACGCGACAGCGCAAGAACCGGTCCGGTTCGGCCACGTCGGCGACGAGCGGTGACGACCTGACATCGCCGATGCAGGGAACCATCGTCAAGACGGCGGTCAAGGACGGGAGCAAGGTCAGCGAAGGCGACCTGGTCGTGGTCCTCGAAGCCATGAAGATGGAGCAACCGTTGACGGCCCACAAGTCGGGCAAGGTCACCGGGCTCAAGGCCAAACCGGGCGACACAGTCACGGCCGGCTCCGTGATCGCAACGATCAAGTAGTCTCTCGGGTTCGCAGACACCTGCGCGGGCGGCGTCGTTTCGTACGACGCCGCCCGCCGTGTCTCCGGGCCGGTCACGGACCGGCCTGAGGCGGCGCCCGGCCGTGTGACGCGGCGCGTCGCCCGGTACACGACGGCGGCGCGGATGCCCTGGTCGGGCGGGCCTCGTTCGGCGGGCCTGGTTCGGCGGCCCGGCGCGATGGCGTCGCGGTTACCCGGAGGGGTCCCTCCTGCCATGCCCAAATTGGGTGGTGGTTACCCGATTCGGTGGCGCTCACCGCCGTTAGGTGGAGGTTGAAACCCCGCCTAACGG
>JAKDJD010000049.1 GCA_030454085.1 Kocuria sp. | reverse complement strand
CCCCTCGGCCCCTGCACCCCCCCCCCGCGGCCCCCCCCGGCCACGCCCCCCCCCTCCCTCCGGCCGTCGAACGCGCTCACGGCACCGCAACCACGCAGGCCGAAACCACCGACAAGCAAGGAAAGCACATGACCGAGCACACGAGTCCCGTGTCCGAGGCGCACTCCTCGGACATGGTGGTCCTCGATCACGTCACCAAAGTGTTCAGGACCGGGAAGACCCCCGTCAGAGCCGTGGACGACGTCTCGCTCAGGATCGGACGAGGACAGATCTACGCGATTATCGGCTATTCGGGGGCGGGGAAGTCCACCCTGGTCCGCCTGATCAACGGCCTGGAATCGACAACATCCGGGACCCTGACCGTGGAGGACACCACGATCTCGGGAGCCAAAGAACCCGAGTTGCGCAAGGCCCGAACGAACATCGGCATGATCTTCCAACAGTTCAATCTGATGAATTCCAAGACGGTCGCCGGCAATGTCGAGTTCCCGCTCAAGGTCGCCGGGTGGCCTGCTGCCCGGCGCAGGAAACGGGTCCAGGAACTGCTGGAATTCGTGGGGTTGGGTTCACGGGCCAAAAGCTATCCCGAACAGCTCTCGGGCGGTCAGAAGCAGAGGGTCGGCATCGCTCGTTCGCTCGCGAACGAGCCGTCACTCCTGCTCGCCGACGAGTCGACGTCCGCCTTGGACCCGGAGACCACCGAGGAAGTCCTGGGACTGCTCAAGAAGGTCAATGACGAACTCGGGATCACGGTCGTCGTGATCACGCACGAAATGGACGTGGTCGCATCCATCGCCGATCGGGTGGCAGTCATGGAGAACGGGAAGGTCGTGGAGGAGGGAAACGTCTACGACGTCTTCTCGAACCCGCAGACCGCCCCGGCACGCCGCTTCGTCTCGACCACGGTCAAACCCACACCGTCGGGCGACCGGGCGGCGGAACTGATCGAACGGCACAAGGGGTACCTCGTCAGCGTCGAGGTCACGGACCAGACCGATCTCGGCAACGTCCTGTCGAAACTCGGTGACCGCAAGGTGCGTTTCAACATTGTCGAAGGCGGGCTCGAAACCCTTCAGGGCCGCACCTACGGCAAACTCACTCTCGAGCTGCTGGGCGAAATCTCCGCCGTGGACGCCGCCGTCGAACAGCTCAAACTCGTGACCAACGTCCAGGAGGTGCGCGCCTGATGACGCTGAATTCCCACTCCCTCATCGCGGCCACGCTCGAGGCGAAGCCCAAGACCGACTGGGCGGAAGTCCGCCCGGACCTGGTCCAGGCCACGCTCGAGACCATCCAGATGGTCGCCATCACGATGGTCATCGCCGGCATCGGAGGCTTCCTGATCGGGCTGCTTCTGTACACGACCCGGCGCGGCAACATTCTCCAGAATCGGCCGTTGAATTTCGTGCTGAACCTCGTGGTCAATTTCGTTCGCCCGATCCCCTTCATCATCCTGCTGGTCGCGCTGGGTCCGGTCATGCTGGCCACGATCGGGACGACCATCGAAATGAAGGCCGCGGTCTTCGGCATGGTCGTCGCGGCCGTCTTCGCGGTGGCCCGCATCGTCGAGCAGAACCTCGTCTCGATCGACCCCGGTGTGATCGAGGCGGCCAGGGCCATGGGCGCATCCAAGACGCGCATCATGTACTCGGTGATTCTTCCGGAAGCTCTCGGCCCCCTCGTGCTGGGCTACACGTTCCTGCTGATCGGCGTCGTGGACATGTCCGCCATGGCCGGTTACATCGGTGCCGGCGGACTCGGTGACTACGCCCTGTCCAAGGGGTACCAGCGGTTCAACTGGGACATCACGATGGCGTCCGTGCTGATCATCATCGTGATGGTCCAGTTCGTGCAGCTCTTCGGCAACTGGCTCGCCCGCAAGATCATGCGCCGATAGATCTACCAGGGGACGCCCTCCGCCACAGAATGAGGCCCGCAGCACTTCCCGAGGAAGGTGCTGCGGGCCTCATTCCATTCCGGGCGTCTGCCACCGGATCAGAGCCTGTCCAGGACCAGCTGCCTGACTTCCCGCCGCAGGGTCTTGCCGAGCATCGAGCGCGGGAAGTCCTCGACCTCGACGATGCGCCGGGGAACCTTGTAGCGGGTCACCTTGGTGTAGCAGTGCTGACGCAACGCATCGACGTCGAGGGCGTGTCCGGGCGCCATGATGACGGCCGCGACGACTTCTTCGCCTCCGCCGTCGGCCGGGATGCCCACCACGGCGGCGTCCTTGACCGTGTCGAAAGTCTTCAGGGCTGTCTCGACCTCGCTCGGTGCCACATTGAACCCACCAGTGATGATGATTTCTTTGAGACGGTCGACGACGAACAGGAAGCCGTCCTCATCCATGGTCACGACGTCGCCGGTCCGCAACCAGCCGTCCTCCGTGACGGTCAAGCGGGTGGATTCTTCGTTTTTCCAGTAGCCGCGGAACCTCTGCGGGCCCTTGACCCACAGCTCCCCCGATTCCCCATGGGCGACGTCCTGGATCGATTCCGGGTCGACGATGCGGATCTCGGTCGATGGGAAAGGGGTACCGATCGATCCGGTCCGGCGGGTGTCGTTGAGTGGGTTGCACGCCACGAGCGGTGCGCACTCCGTCAGGCCATAGCCTTCGACCAGGTATCCGCCCGTCTTCGCTTCCCAGTCCGCGACGAGCTGGGGCGGCAGATTCATGGCCCCGGAGACCGAGTAGCGGATCCCGGACAGGTCTGTCCCTTTCTCGTTGGCCATGTCCAGCATGCGTTGGTACACCGGGGGCACGGCCGGGAGGATTGTGGGCTTGGACTTCTTCAGGGCGGCGAACACCAGGTCCAGGTCCACGGTCGGGAACAGCACGAGCTTGGCACGCACCGCGATGGCAATACCCAGGCCGAGAGTCATGCCGTAGGCGTGGAAGAGCGGCAGGAGACCGTAGATGACCTCGTCGTCGTCCGGGCTGATCCATTCCTCCCCCATGCGGGCATTGGACTCCAGATTCCGGTGGGTCAGCATCACACCCTTGGGATCCCCAGAGGTCCCGGATGTGTAAAGAAGAAGCGCCGTGTCGTGGGCGGTGGGCCGGTGGTGGTCCTCTGCGATCGGATCGTTCTTGAGGAAGGTCTTCCACGGTGTGGTGCGCGGGGCCGAACCCGACAGCTTCCCGCGGGACGCACGGGATTTTTTGAGGGGCAGTTTGAGAGCAAGCCGGAGGCGACCGGGCATGGCCTCGATCAGGTTGACGGAAACAATCTCGCGCGGGCGCAGGTCATCGGGCTGATTCGTGATCTTGTCCGCGATCTTGTCCCAGACGAACGCGACCTTCGCCCCGTGGTCCTCGAATTGGTGGCGGAGCTCGCCCTCCGTGTACAGGGGGTTGTGCTCGACGACGACGGCGCCCAACCTCAGCGTCGCGTAGAAGGCGACGACGTGTTGCGGGCAATTGGGCAGGATCAGCGCGACACGGTCACCGGCCTGAACTCCCATGAGCCGCAACCCTTCGGCCACGCGTGAGACCTGGTCTCCGAGGTTCGTGTAGCTCGTGGTCGCACCGAAGAATTCCAGGGCCGTACGGTTTCCGGCCTCCTTCACGGATTTCTCCAGGACGTGGACCAGAGAGGTTTCCGGGAGATCGAGAGTTGCGGAGGTGCACGAGTTGTAGTTCTTGAGCCACGGCCGCTGCATCGTCTGGGGCTCGTGGGCCTGCTCCTGAGGTTCTGCCATGTACGAGATTCTGCCATGCCGCCTTCTGACCTGGAATACTGGCCATCATGAGTGCACGCCGCAAATCACAATGGACGGAAGAAGAAGTTCGCGAGGTACTGAGAGAGATCAACAAGAGGATGCTGATCGGCGTCGGCATCGCCGTGCTGGTCGGGGTGATCGTCATCGGACTCGTCGCGATCTTCTCCTGAGCGCCGCTCCATTGCCCCTTCCCCACTCGGGCGCACCTCGTGCGGCCGGGAAAGGTTCGACCGAATGAATGAGACCGTGAACAGCCAGGACGACCTGACCATGCGGGAACGCATGCACGCCGGGCTCCCGTACCACGGATCGGGGACGGCGAACGAGACCAACAACGAGGCTTCCGGCACGTACCGGACGTCGGCCGAAGCGGCGCGCATGACGGATCGATACCGGCGCCTGGACCTGGACGGCGACCCCGCTGCCCAAGAGGTCCTCGGAAACCTCCTGGGCAGCATGGGCGAGGAAGTTCGCATCCGACCCCCGTTCTACGTCGACTACGGGTACAACATCCACATCGGCGACAGGCTCTTCGCGAACTTCGGCCTCACGATCCTCGATGTCTGCGAAGTCCGGATCGGCAACGACGTCCAGATCGGGCCCCACGTGCAGATGCTGGGTCCGACCCACCCGCTGAACCCCGTCGACCGCGCCCGGGGTTGGGAAGGCGGCTACCCCATCACGATCGAGGACAATGTTTGGCTGGGAGGCGGGGCCATTGTTCTTCCCGGAGTCACCGTCGGTCACGACTCCGTGATCGGCGCGGGTTCGGTGGTCAGCAAGGACGTTCCGCCCTTGTCCGTGGCGGTCGGATCGCCAGCGAAGGTGGTCAGGACCCTGCACCCGGACGAGCGCTCAGGCCAGTATGCTGTCGAGAACTTCCCCGAGGAATACCGACAACAGATCGCAAAGGAATCGCATCCTAGGGAGAACGACCGCACGAGGACGAGCGAGGAGCTTTCATGACGCAACGACCAACGGAACCCTGGGAGGACCCGTACGGCGAGGATTCGGCCGCGAATCGAACGATGCCTCTGGACGGGGACGCGACCGAAGTGCTCGACGATCGTGGAGCACACGGACTCGATGAAGACCGTACCGAAGTCTTGGACGGAGGCAGGACGGAAGTCCTCGACGACCGCACGGACATCCTGTCCGCCTCGGACCAACGCACGCAGGTCCTGGACCACGGGTCCTGGGGGTCCGCGACGCAGGACTCGAATGCTACCCGGCCGCTGCCGTCCTACGGCGAAGGTTCTTCTGCCCCGAGCGCGCAGAAGCGTTCGGGCCTTGAGTACGACGAAGAGACCGAACGCACCGGGGGACCCCGCAGCTTCCGGCCGACGTCGCCGGAGGACGCCCCCGAAGCGCCAGCAGGAAGGCCCGGCTACGCCAACGGTCCTGCGGGCCAAGCCCCGGCACCGTCCGGCTCCGACCTGCGCGGCATGGTCATCAGACGGCAGAAGGCGGAGTACGGACGGCTGCAGCTACTTCCCGGTCTGCTCGGGTGGCTCGTCGCGACGGCGTTGGTCGGCTTCCTGACGTGGGCGCTCGGTGTCCTCGCCCCCATTGCGGGCGCGTCGGACCTGCCGATGCACTTGGGGAATTCGGTGAGGGACCTGGCCGATGGTTCGGGGCCCGGGGCGTTGTGGTGCGGCGTCTTCGGCGTCGTGTTCTTCGTGTCCTACGTCGTCGGCGGTTACGCGGCGGGCCGGTCCGGACGCTTCTCCGGCGCCAAACAGGGCGTGGCCGTGTGGCTGTGGCAGCTCATGGGCACAGCCGTCACCACCGTGCTGACCTTGTTCTTCGCGGACAGGATGGGCGAGAGCCTTCCGCTCGGCTCGGTCCAGTCCCTGGGCGGCCCCTCTTTCGTGTGGGGGCTGGTCGCGGCGGTCTGCGTGCTCGTGATCGGGCTTCTCGGCGCGATCCTCGGTGGGCTCTGGGGAACACGGTTCCACCGGAGCGTCGACCGTTGGGGCTTCGAGGGGCGCTGAACCCACGAAGAGTCGAGGCCTCGATCGCGGGGCCTCAAGTGTAGGCGCGCTGGTCTCGGGGCGCCTCTGGCGGCGGCTGGGTCCTGCGGGTACGACTGCGCCCTCTTAGGCCCTCCGCTGGTGGCCGCTGCCGCCCTCCTGGGCAACGGACACGGCCACCAATGGTGAAGGGCCGCCAGGGTTTGCCTACATGTCCAGCAGGAGCGCGGGCTCCTCGAGGACGGAGGCCACATCGGCCATGAACCTGGCCGAAAGGTCGCCGTCGACGATGCGGTGGTCGAAAGACCCTCCCAGCGTGGTGACCCACCGGGGGATGACTTCGCCGTCGACGACCCAGGGCTTCTGTTTGATGGTGCCGAACGCGAGGATTGCTGCTTCCCCGGGGTTGATGATGGGGGTGCCCGTGTCTATGCCGAGGGCGCCGATGTTCGTGATGGTCAGCGTTCCACCAGACATGTCGCCGGGCTGGGTCTTTCCTTCACGCGCCGTCTTGGTCAGCGCATTCAGGGCCACGGCCAGTTCGCGCAGGGAGAGGTCCTGGGCGTCCTTGATGTTCGGGACCATCAGGCCTCGCGGAGTCGCCGCGGCGATGCCGAGGTTGATGAACCTCTTGATCAGGATCTCGGAATCCGTCCACTGCGAATTGACCTGAGGGTTCCGTGCCGTCGCCCAGATCACGGCCTTGGCCAGGATCAGCAGTGGCGTGACTTTGACACCCTCGAAGGTCGGCGAGGATTTGAGCCTCTTGACGAATTCCATGGTGCGCGAAGCGTCCACGTCCACGAAGATCGACACGTGCGGTGCCTCGAACGCGGACTTGACCATGGCCTTGGCCGTCGCCTTGCGCACGCCCTTGACCGGAACCCGTTCGATCCGATCTGCCGGGCTGCCCTGTTCGACCCAGAAGTTCGAGGGCTTGTGGCTCTCGACATCCTGCGCGTGGGCGGCGTAATTGACCAAGTCCTTCTGGGTCACTTGGCCGTTGGAGCCGGTGGCCGGCACGTCCGCGAGGTCGATCCCGAGGTCCTTGGCTGCTTTCCGTACGGGAGGCTTGGCCAGGGCGGGGCGACGAGGCGGCTCCGAACCGACGGTTCGGTGCGCTTCCGCCTGCGCCATGGGTTGGTCCGCGGCGCGGCCCGGGAAACGCTTGAGCGCACCACGGCCTTCCTCTGCCAGCTTTCTGGCGCGTTCCGCGATCCCTGAGCCAAAGGTTCCGCCCTGAAGCGGCGCACGGTTCAGGATCTGGGTCAGGAGTTTCTCCGACGGCTGGGTGGTACTTCCCGGGACGGGATCGCTCTCTTCGATGCCACCCGGTGCGGCGCCCCCGGAGGACCGTCGCTTACGAGCCCGCCTCTTGACGGGGTCGGCCTTCGGTCCCGAACCCACGAGCGCGGCCGTCTGCTCGTCGGATCCCTCGCCCTCGGACGTGTTACCGGAGGCGGCCGCCTTGTCGGCGTCGCCCTTGGCCGGAGCCGCCTGCGCAGCGAGGCTGTCGGCTTCCTTCTCCGCAACGGTGGTCGTGGAGTCGGCATCGTCGGCGGGCAAGTCCCGTCCCGGCGCCGCCCCGGTGGTGTCCGCTTCCGGTTCGGGTTCCGCGCCGTCGGCCGAGGCCGTAACGGTCACGGAAACCAGTGGGGCACCGACTTCGACCGTGGCCCCCTCTTCGGCGATGATCTTCTCCACGGTGCCGGCGAACGGTGAAGGCAACTCGACCACGGATTTCGCGGTCTCGATCTCGACCAGCACGTCATTGATCTGGACCGGGCTTCCCGGGCCGACCTTCCATGACAGGATCTCTGCTTCCGTCAGGCCTTCGCCGACGTCCGGGAGGTTGAAAATCGAAGACATAAGGGCTCCTGAGTTCCGGGCTGATTAGTAGGCCAGCGAACGGTCAATGGCCTCGAGCATGCGGTCGATGCTCGGGAGGTAGTCCTCCTCGACTCCGGCCACGGGGTAAGGCATGTGGTACCCACCGACTCTGAGAACGGGGGCTTCCAAGCTGTAGAAGCATCGTTCGGTGATGACGGAGGCCAGTTCGCCACCGATGCCGCCGAAGGTCGGCGCCTCGTGCGTGACGACCAGGCGGCCGGTCTTCCGCACGGAGGCCTCGACCGCGTCGAAATCGAGCGGGGAAATGGATCGCAGATCCACGACTTCAACGCTCATTCCGTCCTCGCGTGCCGCGTCCGACGCCGCGAGGGCGACGGGGACCAGGGGGCCGTACGCGGCGAGAGTCACGTCGCGCCCTTCCCGAACGATCTGCGCGCGCTGCGTGGAGGGGGCGGATACCGAGCGGTCGACGTCGCCCTTGAGCCAGTAGCGGCGTTTCGGCTCGAGGAAGATCACCGGATCGTCGGATGCGATGGCTTCCCGCAACATCGTGTAGGCATCCTGGGCATTGGACGGGGACATGACCCTGAGGCCCGCGGTATGGGCGAACAGGGCCTCCGGGGATTCCGAATGGTGTTCGATGGAGCCGATGTTGCCGCCATACGGGATGCGGATGACCACGGGCAGTTTGACGTCGCCCCGAGTCCTGGCGTGGATCTTCGCCAGTTGCGATGTGATCTGGTTGAACGACGGGTATACGAATCCGTCGAACTGGATTTCGCAGACGGGCCGGTACCCGCGCATGGCCAGGCCGATGGCGCTACCCACGATTCCGGCTTCCCCGAGAGGGGTGTCCATCACGCGCTCGGGGCCGTATTCCTCCTTGAGCCCCTGGGTCACGCGGAAGACGCCGCCCAAGGTTCCAATGTCCTCACCCATGAGCAGGACGGCCTTGTCTTCGCCCATGGCATCGGACATGGCCGCGTTGAGCGCCTTGGCCATGGGCATCGATTCGACCGGCATTGCGCTGTGTTGTGAAACGTCGCTCATGATCAGCGACCGCCCTCCTGCGTCTCAGCATCTTCGAAGCCGGCTTCGTACTCGTGGAACCAGGCTCGCTCTTCTTCGACGAGCGAGTTCTCTTCGGCGTACACGTGGTCGAAGACGCCGTCGAAGGTCGGTGCTTCCATGGCGAGGACGGCTTCGCGGATTTCCGCACCGTACTCCTTGGCCCGCTGATTGGCTTCTTCGAAGAAGTCCTCCCCAACCCCTTCCAGCCGCAGGTGCTTCTCAAGCCGGACGAGAGGATCCTTGGTGGTCCATTCGTCTTCTTCGTCCCGCGTCCGGTACTTGGTCGGGTCGTCGGCGGTAGTGTGCGCGCCCAGGCGGTAGGTCTCGGCCTCGATCAGGACGGGTCCTTCGCCCCGATGGATCTTGTCCATGGCGTAGGCGGTGACCGCCTGGACACCCAGCAGGTCATTGCCGTCCACACGGATGCCCTCGAAGCCGTACCCCGCGGCCCGCTCTGCCAATGGGAGGCGCGACTGCGTCGAGAACGGCACGGAGATCGCCCACTTGTTGTTCTGGACGAAGAACAGGACCGGAGCGTCGTAGGAAGCGGCAAAGACCATGGATTCGTGCGCTTCGCCCTCGGTCGAGGCGCCGTCACCGAAGTAGACGACTGTCGCCTCGGTGTCGCCGGCCTCGGCGTCGCCTGAATTCTCTTCCTGTACAACGCCCAGTTGCCGGTCCAGCTTCTGCCCCATGGCGTAGCCCACGGCGTGAGGAATCTGGGATGCCAGCACGAAGGAGTAGAGGTTGAAGCGGTGTTCCCTGGGGTCCCATCCGCCCGGCGCATAGCCGCGGAATACCCTCATCATGTCCTTGAGATCGACGCCCCGCTCGTACGCGAGCGCGTGCTCGCGGTAGGAGGGGAAGATGTAGTCGTTCTTCGGGATGGCGCGAGCGGATCCGACCTGCGCGGCTTCCTGCCCCTTGGAGGGGACCCAGAGGGCAAGTTTTCCCTGGCGTTGCAACGACGTGGCTTCGTCGTCGAACCGCCGAACCGTCAGCATGGTGGCGTACGAGCTCTTGAGGTCGTCGAGGGTGACGTGCTCGATGTAGGGGTCGAAGTCCGGGTCCGATCCACGGTGACCGTTCTCGTCCAGTATGGTCACCCGGTTCAGACGGCCCTCGGTAGCCCCGGGGTGTGGGGTTTCCGCGGTTTCCATGAGTCCTCCCATGTGGCTAGGTTGTCCGGCACCCGGTTGGTCCGCCGGAGCACGGTATGCAGAGGTGCCCGCGGATCAAAAAATACACCCCTACCCTACCTTCCCGAGCCATCCAGGAATTCGCCGGCGATCCTGATGAATCGCGTGTTGGCTTCGTCCTCCCCGATGCTGACTCTGACTCCTTCGGGGTGGAACGCGCGCACCGAGAGGGCGTTTTCATCCGCCAATCGGGCGAAGTCCTGGGTCTTCTCCCCCAGCGGCAACCACACGAAGTTGGCTCGCGTGGCCGGGATGTCCCAGCCTTGGTTGGTCAGGGCCTCGACAACTCGTGTTCGCTCCGAGACGAGGTGCCGCACCTGGTCCGCGATCTCCTCGGAGTGTTCGAGCGAAGCGATCGCGGCTTCTTCGGCCACTTTCGTGACGGCGAAGGTCGTCGCGGAGACCCGCAGGTACTGGGTGATCTCCGGGTGGGAGATCGAATATCCGACGCGCAGCCCCGCGAGACCTGCGGCCTTGGAGAAGGTTCGGAGGATCACGAGGTTGTTGTACTCGCCGTAGAGATCGATTCCCTCCGCGAGGCCGCCTTCTGCGCGCTCCTCGTCGGTGATCTCGGAGGCCAGACAGAACTCGAGATAAGCCTCGTCCAGGACCACCACGATGTCGGAGGGCACCTTGGCCATGAAGTCCTGGACCTTCTTCTTGGTCAACGCTGGCCCCGTGGGATTGTTGGGGGTGCACAGGATCACGACCTTGGTCCTGTCGGTGATCGCCGCGGCCATCGCGTCCAGATCGTGTTCTCCGTTGGAGAGGTTGGGCACGCGCACCTCCTTCGCCCCGGCCAGGCCGGTCACGATGGGATACGCCTCGAAGGACCGCCAAGGATAGATCACCTCATCCTGGCTTCCGTCCTGATTTCCCCCGGCAAAAGCGGCCAGGATCTGGCTGAGCGCCCCCAGGCTTCCGCCGCCGGTCACGATGTCCTCAGGATCGACCCCGAGTTTTCTTCCCAGGGCTTCCCGAAGATCCGTGCACAGCGGGTCCGGGTACCTGTTCGACGCCGAGAATTTCTGGATCACCGATTGCACCGCCGGAACCGGACCGAGAGGGTTCTCATTCGAAGACAGCTTGTACTGTTGCAGCCCTTCGACCTTCTGCGGGGGTTTGCCCGCCGCGTATTTCGGGAGGTTGCCGAACACGTGGCGTGGAGTGATTTTCTGCGAGTCGGGGGTCAGATTCTCAGTCATGGATTCCACTCTATCCTTTCAATCGAGGCCAAAGTGTCAGGAATCACGTCGGTGACGTGCTGCTTGTTCAGAGCCTCGTTCGGCGGCAGATCTGCGGTCGTATGTCTCCGACGAAGCCTCGAAGGTCAGGGTGCGCACGGTGGATCCGGCCGGAACGGCTTCCTGGATCATGCGCAGGTGGGCTCGGCCCTCTGCGGTCCGGCCCAGTTCCCGATCCGCGGCGGCTGCTGCCTCAATGTAGGTTTCGGCTGAATGGGTCATCGGCACCGGCCCCTTGTTTCGTCCGGTGTTCCCGATGACGACGACCGCGTGGTCGTTCCCGGGATCGATTCCTCCCCCGGTCAGGGATGGCACGGGGTCGTCGATGTCCCTGAGGTGAAGAACCTTGGTTCTGGGATCGACGCCGCGGAAAGTCGACGTCGGGCTCCCTGTGGTCACGACGCCGCGCACGGCGTACCTGCGCCCGAAATCCCGGTTCGTCGCGAGCCCCATCGCGGCCATGCCACCCTGGCTGAACCCCGAGAGAATCACGGGGTCCTCGGCACCGGCCCCGGCTTCACGGAGGGCTCGGTCGACGAGCTGCATGAGACCTGAAGCCTCCTCCAGAGGGGTCTCCGGCGAGACGGTCATAGCGTCCAGGATGCTGCGGGCGCTGTTGGGATCCGTCCGGCTCGTGAGGTTGTCGAAGTCCGTGCCCGGTATGGATACGAGGTACGACCTCGTGCCGTCCGGCTTGTCCACGACCTGCACATCGATGTGCGCGAGAGACACCTGGTTCTGGGGCCCACGTTCGGCGTCGTGCACTTCATCGTGCTCCCCCACGGACTTCAGGCTCTTCACGACCGTCGCGACACCGGCAGGTCCGCTGGTCATCCTGGGCTCCGAGGCCTCGACGGTACGGAAGCCCTTCAGCCGCACCAGGCCAAACCCCATGCCGCGTCGATACCGCACAGCCCGACCTACGCCCCGACGGAGGTTCTCGAGTGGCACGCCGCTTCCGGCGATCGTCGACCGGGTGGCGGCGCCGGATCCTCGTAGCGTCGCGTCCGCGACGAATACTGAGCCACCGACAACCGCGAAACTGCCGGCCGCGAGCATCAGACCCAGCGGGTTGCCGCCCGAATGCAAGGCGGTGCCGTACAGCAACCGGTAGGGAACCGAATGGACCGCGTTGAAGCCACCCACCAGGGTCTCGGCGAGGTGCTCGGCCTGCTCGTAGGACGAATGGGCAACGCGGAGTTTCGCCGCATCGTCCACTGCCGAGACACCCAGGGAAACCAGAAGCTCGCGGGCGTCGTCCAGGGCATGAGCGGCAGCTGCGGCCTCCGCCGCCACGTGGGCCCAGAAATGCTGGACTTCCGCGAGGAGTGGGGCCGTGGCCAACCAGACCTCCCCCAGGGTCTCGCCCACGGCGGCAATCTCCGTCTCGAGGCGATGGATCTCCTCGGTGTCTATTTTCTGCTGCGTCGACGAAGCGCGGACCGTGACCGTTCCCTCGGGCACCGTGCCGAAGTCAATCGAGAACGCACCGGTCGACCGGGCGGGGGCCATGGCAAAGGTTGCCCACGCCCTGAGCTCGGGCCCCAGCACACCGCTCACCGAGGACCACCCGGCCTCACACCGCCGATGGCCTCGACCGCCGCACGGTAGATGGAGTCGTTCACGACATTCGCGTATGCACCACGCGCGGATCGAAGCTCCTCTGAGGATTGAATTCCGAGGGTTCCGCGAGCGACTGCTTCCACGGCCTCGTGGATTCCGGTTTCGGCCCTCAATGCGACGCGGGCAACGGATTCCGTCACCCGATGTTCGAGTACGTCCAGCTCACCAGCAAGATCTTCCAGCTTCCGCCTGATTTCCGCTCCCGCTCTGCGCAGGTGGTGCTCAGCCCGGGTCAGGGCTTCCTCCGCGGTCAGGACCCGAGCGGTCTCGCGGCGAACCTTGGTCCTGAAGAGCTCGGCCGCGGGCGATTCCCACGATGTTCCGCTCGTACCGGCCCACCGTTCTCCCGCCGATCCGAGGTCCAGCCGGCGCCTGGCCACGCCGTTCGCAAGCTCGGCGAGCCTGTGCTCCGCCGCGACTGCTACGCCCCGCACCGCCGCGGGGGCCACCAACCCCAAGGTCGCCACCATGTCCATGCTTCCACCTCCCCGAGAATCGACCCCGCGCTTCTCGCGGTCCCGATGGCGCTTATTCTGACCGGCGGCGGAACGCGGCGTTCACGTCGCCGAGCGGAATCGCTCGCGGTGTGGACGAGGCGAAAGCCAAGGGCCATTCGGAAGCCCTGTGGACGAAACCGGTGCGGCCCTACGACCATGCCACAATAAGGACATGGCCAATTCTTCGCAGAACACCAGTCCGTCCGATTCGTCGCTTCCGAACGGGCGCAACAGCTTGACCCAGGTTGACCCTCCGATCGCGCTCGGCCCCTTGGACGGTCGTTACCAGCCCCAGACGGCACCGCTGACCGATTATCTTTCGGAAGCCGCGCTCAACCGCGATCGCGTGCACGTCGAGGTCGAATGGTTCATCTACCTGTGCCGGAATGAAGTTCTGCCCGGACTGGAGCCGCTGAGCGGCGCCCAAGAGGCCAGCCTGCGGGCCATCGTCACGGATTTCGACGGCGAATCGATCAACGAATTGGCCGAGATCGAGGCCGTGACGGTTCACGACGTCAAAGCGGTCGAATACTTCATCGGCAATCGGCTCGAAGCCCTGGGTCTCACGCGCCTGAAACCCCTCGTGCACTTCGGGTGCACTTCGGAAGACATCAATAATCTTTCCTACGCGGTCGGGATTCGTGACGCGGTCACCAACGTGTGGTTGCCCGCCGCCCGGGAGCTCGTGGACGGTGTCTCGGATCTGGCGTCCTCGGCACGGGACATACCCATGATGTCCAGGACGCACGGCCAGCCCGCAACGCCGACGACGCTCGGCAAAGAGATGGCAGTCCTCGCTTTCCGTCTCCAGCGGCAGATCAAGCACGTGGAGAACCAGGAGTTCCTCGGCAAGATCAACGGGGCGACCGGGACATATGCTGCCCACTATGCCTCCGCACCCCAGGTCGACTGGCAGGAGGTCTCCCGCGGTTTCGTGGAGCACCTCGGGCTCACGTGGAATCCCCTGACCACACAGATCGAGTCCCACGACTGGCAGGCGGAGCTCTACTCGAGCATCGCCCACTTCAACAGGATCCTGCACAACCTCTGCACGGACATCTGGTCCTACATCTCCATCGGATACTTCCGCCAGATCCCGGTCGCGGGGGCGACGGGCTCCTCGACCATGCCGCACAAGATCAATCCGATCCGTTTCGAGAACGCCGAGGCCAACCTCGAGATCTCCTGTTCCCTCCTGGACACCCTGGGAGAGACGCTGGTGACTTCTCGCTGGCAACGCGACCTGACGGATTCGTCGTCGCAACGGAATATCGGGGTCGCATTCGGGCACTCGATCCTGGCCATCTCCAACGTCACCAAAGGCCTGGCGCGGCTCGACGTCGCCGAGGACGCACTCGCCGAAGACCTGGACCGCAACTGGGAAGTGCTCGCCGAGGCGATTCAAATGGTCATGCGCGCGGAATCGATCGCGGGCGTGGACGGCATGGACAATCCCTACGAACGGCTCAAGGATCTGACCCGCGGCCACCGCGTGGACCAGGCCAGGCTCATCGAATTCGTGTCGGAATTGGGCCTCTCGCCCGAAGCCGAAGAGCGTCTGAAGAACCTGACGCCGGCCACGTACAACGGCATCGCGAGCCGTCTGGTGGACTACATCCGGTAGCTCCGGGCGTTCCCGCCTCGGACATCCGAACGGTCAGCGCGGACACGGCGCGGGCCCGTTCACACCCCGGGGGAACGCGCCCCCCCCAGCCGCCAAAACGCGAGGAACTGGGGAACCCCACGGGGGGCGTGGAA
>JAKDJD010000001.1 GCA_030454085.1 Kocuria sp. | reverse complement strand
GGGCGGGGACACACCTCACCTCACAGTGGGGCCTGACGTTGGTGCTGATTCTGGTTCCGGTTCTGGTGCGGACCTTCCGTATGGGGCCGATGTACGGTTCCGTGGTGGTTGCCCGATTCAGAGGGGGTTGCCGGCACGAAAACCTGGACGGACGCGGAGATTGGGCGGAAGTTCGGTGGCGGTTACCCGCTGGCGTGGCGTTTCCCTGCGTTGGGTGGCGGTTAAACCGCCTCCTCATAGGGGCAAACGCCTCCGATTCGGGTAACCCCCACGCAAAATTGCACCGCCAGAGCAACCCACCAGCGCGCGACGTCGTCGGGACCCTGGACGTGGCAACTACGTGCAGTATTCCGCGCGAAAGGCGCACGTGATTGCCACCTCGCACCACCGGGCCGCACGTGATTGCCACCTCGCGCCCCGTGGGTCGGACGCTCGGCCAGCAGCCAGACCGCCGGCTGACGCCCCGAGCATCACCACGATGGCTCCGGTTCACATCCCCCTGTGATTCCACACTCAAGCGCGGAAAAAGCGGAATAGTGCGTTTTGGGCCCTGGTTGAATTGTGCAGAAGCGTGATTGAGTTAGGTCGAATCCGATCGACAAGGAATCGAGGAACAGTGAAACTCGCAGAACAGATCGTGAAACAGCTGATCGAGGCCGGTGTTCACCGCATTTACGGCATCGTCGGGGACTCTCTGAACCCGATCGTGGACGCCGTGCGCGCCACGGGCGGTGCACGAAAGGGCGGTATCGACTGGGTTCACGTGCGCCACGAGGAAGCCGCCGCATTCGCTGCCGGCGCCGAGGCGCAGCTGACCGGTGAGCTCGCGGTGTGTGCGGGTTCCTGCGGTCCGGGCAACCTGCACCTCATTAACGGACTCTTCGACGCCAACCGCTCGCAGGCCCCCGTGCTTGCCATCGCTTCCCACATTCCCAGTGCACAGATCGGTCAGGGTTACTTCCAGGAGACCCACCCGGACCGCCTGTTCGAACAGTGCAGCGTCTACAACGAACTCGTCTCCACAACCGATCAGGCTCCGCGGGTCTTCTCGACCGCCATTCGCTACGCCGTCGGTCGTTCGGGCGTCTCCGTGGTGACGCTCCCAGGTGATCTTGCCGATGAGGACGCATCGGTCGACGCTCCCGCCATCGGCACCCTGCGCCGCTCGCCCAAGGTGCCTTCCGAGGCGACGATCGCGGAATTCGCCGCCGAGGTGAACAAGGCGTCCAAGATCGCACTGTTCGTCGGTGCCGGTGCCAAGGGCGCTCACGACACCGTGGTCGAATTCGCCGACAAGGTCGCGGCCCCCATCGGGCACTCGCTCCGTGGCAAGGACTTCATCCAGTACGACAACCCGTTCGACGTCGGAATGACCGGTCTTCTGGGGTACGGCGCGGCCGCCGAGGGCATCCACGACGCCGACCTGATGATCATGCTCGGCACGGACTTCCCCTACGACCAGTTCCTGCCGGACACCAAGACCATTCAGGTCGACATCGCGCCGGAACACATGGGTCGCCGCACCGACGTCGACCTGCAAATCGAGGGCAGTGTCCTCGAAACGCTGGAGAAGCTCCTCCCGTTGGTCGAACGGAAGAAGGACCGCAAGTTCCTCGAGAAGCTGCTCAAGCGCCACGACACGATCATGAACAAGGCCGTCGGCGCGTACACGCGCAACGTGGAGAAGCACAAGCCAATCCACCCGGAGTATGCGGCCTCGTTGCTTGACCAGGTCGCCGACGACGACGCGATCTTCACCGCAGACACCGGCATGTGCAACGTCTGGTCCGCTCGGTACATCAACCCGCTCGGAACCCGGCGCCTGCTCGGATCGTACCTCCACGGCTCGATGGCGAATGCCTTGCCGCAGGCCGTCGGCGCGCAGGTCGCATTCCCGAATCGTCAGGTCATCTCGATGTCCGGCGACGGCGGTCTCTCGATGCTGATGGGTGAGCTCGCGACCGCGTCCATGTACCAGCTGCCCCTGAACATCGTGGTCTTCAACAACTCCACGCTGGGTATGGTCAAGATGGAAATGATGATGGACGGTCTCCAGGACTTCGGCGTGGACGTTCCGGACATCAACTACGCCGATGTGGCCAAGGCCATGGGCTTCCACGGGGTACGGGTGACCGATCCCAAGAAACTGCAGAAGGCCTACGAAGACGCTCTGGCGCACAAGGGCCCGAGCGTCATCGAGATCATCACTGATCCGCAGGCCCTGTCGATCCCGCCGCAGATCAACAACAGCATGGTCTTCGGATTCGCGACGGCAATGTCCAAGATCGTGTTCAACCGCGGTGCGGGCGAGGCCGTGTCGATGGCACGCTCGAACATGCGCAACATCAACGCGCTGAGGTAGCCCCCTCAGAAAGCGCACAGTCCCGGTCGGCAACCGAGTTCATTCTCGGGGGGCGGCCGGGATTTCGTGTGTTCGGGACGCCGTCATCGGGTACGCTTCTCCCTCAACGGTAGGCGCGTCGCTCCCCGAGCAGCGAGGACTCGGCCCCGCCCGTCTCCCTACGTCTCGGCCAGCGTATCGATCTGAGCGCGCACGATGGCCAGAGCCTCCTCCTCGGCGGCGGGATCCACCAGCAGATGCAGCGCCAGGCCGTCGACCAGCGCGTGAAGCGTCGCGCCCCGACGCTGGTCGCCCTGCCCCGCCAGGGCATCCTCGAAACTCACGGCGTTTCCCCTCACCCGCTCGGCCAGCCGGACGCAGGCCGCCCGCAGGGCCCGGGTCGCATCGTCGCGGATGCCCTGCAGTTCCGGCAAGGCCGGAGTCTCGGCGATCAGGGCGAGGTTGACCTCGAGCTCGGCACGCCGCTGTGCGTCCAACGGCAAGAACTGGGAGAGGATTGCCACGACGTCGGTGCGCTCGTCGCCGGTCCTTTGGAGGCCGGCCACACGGTCAGAGACTTTGTCGATCATGAGCCGGGCGGAGAATTCGATCAATTCTGCACGGGTGGGAAATACGTGTCGCAGGGAACCTACCGCGACGCCGGCCGCTTCGGCGACCGTACGCACCGAGACCGCTCCAATGCCCTTCTCGACGATGGTGTCCCACACGGCTGCGGCCAGCTGTTCCTTGCGAGCTTGCACATCGATTCTCTTCGGCACGTTCCCGATGGTAGTACATATGTGCTACTTTCTGGGTGGTACGGGTGTACCACCACAGGGGAACCGTGTCCTTGGCCATCATCATCGCCTGCGAGACCGGGTTTTGGGTGTTTCTCCTGTCCGGCCCGGCGCTGCGGTATCTTGCGCGCCGACCCGCATGGGGTCCGGCGCTCGTCGCCATGGCTCCTCTCGTGGGCCTGGACCTGCTGGGTGCAAACGTCGTGGACCTGCGTTCCCGCGGCCATGCCGCCTCCGCCCACGCCCTGTCCGCCTTCTCCATCGGATTCTCCGTGGCCTACGGTCAACGGCTGATCACCTGGGCCGACCGGAAGTTCGCCCGTCGTCATCGACCTCATCATCACGATCAGTTACACCATCTGGCCTCCTCGGGCACCTCGTGCGGAAGAGAGCGGGGAGAGGTCCCCCGACGGTCAGGTATCCAGCCCATCGAGCGAGAACCATGTCCTTCCCGAGAATGAGGATGCCGACCGCAACCGGTCGAGCATGCGGTCGTTCATCGGTGGCAGGTCGTCGAGATCAGCCCACATCATGTCGGTCGATTCTTCATCGTTCACCCGTGCCTCGCCGGAGACGTATCGGCACCGGAAGGTCAGGTCGAGAAACTGCGCCTGGTCCCCGTTGGGAAAGGTTTGCGGCGGGTTGGCCTTGACCGAGGCCAGTCCCTCGACCTGGATCACGACGCCGGCTTCCTCCTCCGCCTCGCGCACGGCCGTCACCGCGGGTTCCTCCCCCGGATCGACAATGCCGGTGATCGGGGTCCAGGCGCCGTTGTCGGACCGACGGCACAGCAGCACCTGACCGACTTCGTTGAACACCACGGCCGTGACGCCCGGCATCCACAGGGGGTCGTGCCCGATCTTCTCGCGCAGGGACAGAATGAATTCCGGTGTGGGCATGGGTACGCACTCCTTGGGCGGCGACGTCGGCATTCGTGCCCACCTTACCCGCGGGAGGCCACGTCAGGTCGGCGCCAGAGCGAGCCAGACCAGGGTCGAGCATCCGCTCATCCATGGACCCATCGCGATGCGATCGTGGGGCCGGGCACGGCGACTGAGCACGAGGAACGTACCCCAGGCCCCGCACGCGCCGAATGTCAGCACCACGGCCGCCACCGCGTGGACCGGCGACACGAAACCGCAGGCCGCCCCAAGGACAGGCGCCAGGCGGACGTCTCCCCTGCCGAGCCAGGCCGGCGACAGGGCCCTGACCGTGCCATAGAGAAGTCTCGTCCCCAGTGCCCCGGCCGCCGAGGTCAGCACACGAGCAGGCTCTCCCCCGCACAGCGCGGAAGCGGGCAGGCCAATGCCCAGGACCAGCGACAACTGGTGAACCCATACCCGGGGCAACCGGTGGTGAAGGACGTCGACCAGGCTCAGCCTGGCGACGGAGACCAAGTACATGATCACGCAGGCCGATCCCAGGGAGGCCGGCAGGACGCCGTGCGCCCCTTCGTGCCACCATGAGCCGATCAGCGCGACCACGGGTCTACGAGCCGAAGCGGCGTTGCCGTCCTGCATAGTCGCGCAGCGCGCGGAGGAAGTCCACCCGCCTGAAATCGGGCCAGAGCGCCTCGCAGAAATAGAATTCGCTGTATGCGGACTGCCACACCATGAATCCGGACAGCCGTTGCTCCCCCGAAGTGCGAATCACCAGGTCAGGATCCGGTTGACCGCGAGTGTAGAGGTAACTGGAAATATCATCCGCGGTGAGGCTTTCGGCCACATCGGAGATGTCGCGGCCTTCCCGCGCAGCATCGCTCAGGAGTTCGCGGACCGAGTCGACGATTTCCTGCCGTCCGCCGTAGCCGACCGCGATGTTCACGTGCAGGCCCTCGACGTCGGCGGTCTGCTCAGTCACGCTCGCCACCGTCTCCGGAAGCCCGTCAGGGAGAAGGTTCAGTGCCCCGACCGGCTGGAGCCGTGCGATCCTGCTTTTCCCGAGTTCACGCAGCAGATCGTCGATCACTCCGACGAGGTCACCGAGTTCGGAAGCGGGGCGCTTCAAGTTCTCGGTCGAGAGCATGTAGAGCGTGACCACGTCGATACCGAGTTCACGACACCACCCGAGGAACTCGATGATCCTCTCGGCACCCTTCTGATGACCGTGTTTGGTGGTCTGGCCCATGAGGGCCGCCCACCGGCGGTTCCCGTCCACCATCACTCCGACGTGGTGCGGCAAGCGCTCGGAAGGGATCGAAGCCGCCAGGTTGCGCTCGTACACGCTGTACAGAGGCTTGACTAGCTTCATAATGGTCCTTTGTCCGAGGCGGCATATGCTGGGATCCCTTGCCACGGGGATAATTGGGCGGAGTCCCTTGGTGACTTAACCGTACCTTCTCCTGATGGGCTCCGAGATCCGTGTCCACAGCCTCACAGGTGGTTCGCAACCGTTCCTCATAGACTGCATATCACCAGCCCGCTCCTGAAAGGACCCCAGCAGCCATGGATTCCTCGCACCGTTCCACCGTGCGGTCGGCCACGGACAAAGCCGGGGGCGTCGCCAATACGGCGGCCGAACGGTTCCATGAAGCCGTTGAGCGCAAGCCCTTGTGGCGGGGGCTGCTCCATTCCTCGTTCGCCCCGGTGGCCTTCGCGGCCGGCATCGTCCTGATCGTTCTCGCAGGCGGAGGCGCCCGCTCGGCCGCATGCGCCGTCTTCGCCCTGACCAGCGTGGTCCTCTTCGGCGTCTCGGGGATGTACCACCGTGGCTACTGGCGGGACAGGGCACGGATGTTCTTCAAGAGACTGGACCATTCCAATATTTCTCTCGTCATCGCGGGGACGTACACACCGTTGGCCGTCACGATGCTCAGTCCGCCGAAATCGGTGATTCTGCTCTGGACCATTTGGGGATGTGCGCTGTTGCTCGTCGTGTTCCGCGTGTTCTGGACCGGCGCTCCGAGGATGCTCTACACCCCGTTGTACGTGGTGATGGGCCTCATGGCGCTGTTCTTCCTCGGAGACTTCTGGTCCGTGAGCCCCGTGGCCACGCTCCTGATCTGCGCAGGGGGCGTTTTCTACATTGCCGGCGCGGTCTTCTATGCGTTCAAACGACCGGTGCTCTCTCCCAGGGTCTTCGGGTTCCACGAGCTGTTCCACGCATGCACGATCTTGGGATTCGCGAGTCACTACACCGGCGTGGTGTTCTCCTTGTACGCCTGATTCGCGTGCGCCACGCGGGCTCGTGTCAGTCCGTCGGGGTGCGGCCCGTGCCGTTCGCGGCGTCGTCGTGCGGTGAATCGTCGGCCGAGTCATCACGCGCCGAAACATCCTGGGCGGGGCCCGCGGTGTGAGTCTCGGAAGCGTCGCCGGATCGGTCACCGTGTGTTGCCGCCTCGCTCTCTGCGGCTTCGCGTTCCTTTTGCTCACGAGCCATGGCGTAGTCGAATCGGTTCTTCAGCCGCCGCTGGCGTCGGGTGTGGTCGAGCGCCACGAAGATGATGAGCACCGCCAGCAGAAGGGTCAGCAGAAAGCCAATGACCCCCGGCGAGACCTGGTTGGCGTCAAGACCGGGCTTGAGGCTCGGGGACTCACCGTCGGCGAGAATCCCTGCGGTTGCGTTGAGAACGGTGTGGCTGACGAGCATCATGCGGTCTGGTCATTTCCTCTGCGAGTCTCCGGTGTCTGGCGGTAGTCGATGCCCTCGGCGAAGTCGTACTCCGGGAGATTCGCCTCGACCCTGCTTGCGGCCAGTACGTAGTCCTCGTACGGCCAGATTTCGCGCTGGAGGTCGTTGCTGACGGCAAAGAAGAAACCGTCCGGGTCGACCTGTGACACGTGGGACTTCAAGGCTTGGTCACGCACGTCGAAGCAGTCTGCGCACGGAATGCGGGTCGTGGTCTGGTGGCGGGACACCGGCGGCGCTCCTTCGGGCTCCGACTCGGCGAACCGGGCGATGCGTTCGGCGAACGGCGAGTGCATACCTCGCGCTTCCAGGGCCTCATGCAGTGCCTTGAACCGATCGACGTCGAAGGCACGGTCGTAGTAGAGCTTGAGCGGTTCCCACGCGTCCCCCTCGGCGATGTAACGGCGCGGGTCGCCCGAGGCCTCCCACGCCTCAGCAGCGACCTTGTGGGCCATGATGTGGTCGGGATGCGGATACCCGCCGTTCTCGTCGTAGGCCAAGATGACGTGCGGGCGGAATTCCCGAACGATGCGAACCAGCGGCGCAGCGGCACGCTCGAGCGGGGTCTTCGCAAAGCAACCCCAGGGCAGAGGCGGCAAGGGATCGCCCTCGGGCAGTCCGGAGTCCATGAATCCCAGCCACCGGTGCTCCACGCCGAGCGCCTCGCGGGCTCCCGCCATCTCTCGGTGACGCAGCCCGGCCAGGTCCCAATGCGACCTTCGGTTTTCTTCGACGCCGGGGTTGAGAATCGATCCGCGCTCCCCGCCGGTGCACGAGACAACCATCACGCGGGCGCCACGCCGGGCATAAGCTGCCATCGACGCCGCACCTTTGCTGGATTCGTCGTCGGGATGGGCGTGAACCGCAAGGATCCTCAGGCCCGTGCAGTCCGACTCGAGCTGGTGCTGCACCGAGCCCGTCGGTTGCGTCGCGTCGGATTCCTGAGCGCTTGTCACGTACTGACACCTCATTCTTTTCGATACAGTAGAGAGTAATTCCCGGCCGCCGTTCGCCGCGCTCCACGTCCGTGTGCGCGCCGGCCGAACGGTCCCGCAGACTATGAACAGGTTCGTCGAAAATTGACCACTACCACTCTAGACCAGCGTTACGGCAAGGGCCGTTCTGCGCGTCACCTCTCCAAACGCACGTGGTGGGCCGTTGCGGCCCTTGCAGTGGTCGTGTGCATGGCGTTCGTCGCATGGCTGGCCTACGGCAATTCCCACGCACCCTCCTACAAGGAGGTCAGCTTCGACGATTCGCGGGCCGACTCGGTGACCATGGACTTCGAGCTGACCAAGGACGATGACGAGACCGTGACCTGCGCGATCCAGGCCCTGAATGACCAGCACGCAATCGTCGGGTGGAAAGAAATCACCGTCGGCAAGGTCCCCGCGGACCAGCTCAACAACGACACGTCGTCCCATCGGGTCAACCTGCGCACCACGTCCCAAGCGCACACCGCGACCGTGGAATCCTGCTGGTCAGCGGACTAAGTCGGCAGGTTTTCAGTTCCGTACGTCACTAGCTACAATGGAACCTTGACGTCTCCCGCCACGGGTTTGCCCGGGCGGGTTTTATCTATCCGTACAGACGCCGCGCAGGAGGGAAACCGCCCGCCGGAACCACCACGGAACGTCCGTGGCTGCGGTGTCACACCAAGGAGACATCATGTCAGAAGAAACCACCGAAAACGGCACGTGGCTCACTCAGGAGGCCTACGACCGCCTGCAGGCGGAACTCGATGAGCGCGAAGGCCCGAAGCGCCAGGAAATCGTCGATCGCATCGAGGCCGCTCGAGACGAGGGCGATCTGCGTGAGAACGGTGGCTACCACGCGGCCAAGGAAGAGCAGGGCAAGAACGAGGGCCGCATCTCCCAGCTGCGCTACCTGCTTGAGAACGCCGAGGTCGGCGCCAAGCCCGCGGACGACGGCGTCGTCGAATCCGGCATGCTGGTGGAGGCCGAAATCGGCGGCAAGAAGCTGACCTTCCTCCTCGGCAGCCGCGAGGTCGCAGAGACCCTCGTGGGCGACCAGGACATCCAGGTCTTTTCCGAGAAGTCGCCCATGGGCCAGGCCATCCACGGCCACAAGGTCGGCGACGAGCTGTCCTACAAGGCCCCGAACGGCAAGGACATCCCCCTCAAGGTTCTGTCGGCCAAGCCTTACTGATCCTTCGACCCAGACGTCATAAAAATCCGGTCCCGCCAGGTGCGGGACCGGATTTTTTTGCCTCGGAGAGGAACTGTGGAAGAACGCGGGAGCCGCCCGGCCGCCGTCGGCCGCCGAAGCGTCTCTCAGCCGACGACCATCGGGGTAAAGCCTTCGGCTTCGAGGGCCTGGAGCACCTCGTTGCTGTGCTCCTCCCCCTTCGTCTCCATGTCGATCGTGATGGAGACGTCCCCCATCGACAAAGAACCGCCGACGCGGGTGTGGTCCACACCGGTCACATTGGCGTCGCACTCCGAAATGATTCGGGAAATGTCCCTCAGCTCGCCCGGGTGGTCGGTCAGCATGATCTTGACGGTCAGGTACCGTCCCGCTGCGGACAGACCACGCTGGATCACTTTGAGCATCAGCATGGGGTCGATATTGCCGCCGGAGAGGAGGCATACGGTCGACCCGAGATTGCCGAACTTCTCGTTGAGCTTGCCGTTCATGAGGGCCGCGACGCCGACCGCTCCGGCCGGCTCGACCACGAGCTTGTTGCGCTCGATGAGGAAGATCAGGGCTCGGGCCAGGTCGTCCTCCGACACGGTGACGACGTCGTCGACCAATTCCTTGATGATCGAGAACGGCATCTGTCCGGGGCGCCCCACGGCGATGCCGTCGGCGATGGTCGATACCTTCTTGAGGGGAACGAGGGCGTCTGCGGCGAGAGACGGCGGGTATGCGGCCGCGTGCTCGGCCTGGACGCCTATGACTCGAATCTTCTTTCCGGTCCTCGCCTCGTGACTCTTGGCCGCGACGGCAACACCGGCCAGCAGACCGCCGCCGCCCACGCCGGTGATGATCGTGTCCACGTCCGGGACCTGGTCGATGATCTCGGCACCCAGAGTTCCCTGACCGGCGATGATGTGCTTGTTGTCGAAAGGGTGCACGAAGACGGCGCCCGTCTCGTCCGCGTATCTCTGGGCTTCGGCCAGGGCCTCATCCACGTTGTCGCCATGGAGGATGACCTCCGCCCCGTGGTCCTGGGTCGCCGCGATCTTGGGGAGGGCAGCGCCCTGGGGCATGTAGATACGCGCCGTGATACCCAGTTTCGACGCCGCCAGGGCAACACCCTGAGCATGGTTGCCGGCCGAGGCGGCGACGACTCCCGACGCCTTGTCTGCGTCGCTGAGTTGCGCTATCCGGTTATACGCCCCACGGACCTTGAAAGAACCCGACCTTTGGAGGTTCTCACACTTGAGATGGACCGGAGAACCGATCTTGCGTTCCAGGGCCCGCGAGTGCGCAATGGGAGTCCTCTCAATGGTCCCCTCCACAAGCCGTGTGGCCTGCGCGATGTCCTCGACATGGACAGGAAGATCTTCCAAGGGAGTCACTGATTCATCCTTACTGCGGACGGTGGAGGTAGTGGGTTTTGGCCCACCCTATAGGCTACTGCTCGGTCGCCGAGCCGGTCGAACGGCGGGCGTGGTCGTCCGCGTTCTGGACCTCGGGTGCGTCCTGGTCCGGGGAACCGTCCCCGGCGGAGCCGTTGTCCGATCCGTTGCTCCGGCTCTTGGCCGCCGACGACAGTCTCTCCTTGACCTTCTGGCCGGCCGACTTTTTCTGCGCACGCTGTATCTCCCAGTCGAAAGCGTACGGCGTGGTGCGGATGTTCGAGTCGGTCTCCCACTCCCGATTGGCCAGATAGCGGACCACGGTGTTGACGACCGCCAGCACGGGGACCGCGAACAGGGCACCGATGATGCCGAGAACCATGGAACCCAGGGCGACCGCGAGCACAACCGCCAAGGGGTGGAGGGAAACGGCCTTACCCATGACCAGCGGTTGCAGAATATGCGACTCGACCTGCTGCACCAGCAACACCGCCGCGAGCATGATCACGGCGTTGATCGGCCCATTGGCGACGAGCGCCAGGAGCACAGCCACCGCACCCGAGACGAGCGCTCCCACGACCGGGATGAACGAACTCAGGAACACCAGCACACCCAGCGGGAACGCGAGCGGCACGCCCAGGATCAAGGCCGCCAGGCCGATCCCGACGGCGTCGACGAAAGCCACCAGGACCTGCACACGGGCGTAAGAGACGAGGGAATGCCACCCCCGGCGTCCGGCGCCGTTGACAGCGGTTCTGGCCTTTCTGGGCACGAATTTGAGCAGGAAGAGCCAGATCTTCTCCCCCTCCAGGAGGAAGAAGATCAGGGTGAAGAGCATGATCAGCAACCCGGTACCGACCTCGCCGGCTGTCGATCCGACGGCCGCCGCCCCGCTCATGAGCTGACTCGAGTTCTCCTTGACCGTGGTGGTCAGTGAACTGATGGCGTGGTCGACCTGGTCGACCGACACCTGCAGGGGCCCGTCCGACAACCAGCTCATGAGCTTCTGGTAGCCGACCACCACTTGGTCCGAGAGCTCCGTGAAACCTTTGATGAGCTGCTGCCCCACGACCGTCAGAAGGCCCAGGACCACCAGGATGCCGCCGAGCTCGACGATCGCGGTCGCGAATCCGGCCCGGATCTTCTTGCTGCGGAACCAGAGCACGAACGGCGAGAGCAGTCCCGCCAGCAACGCGGCCACGAGAACGGCCACGATCACCGTGCTGATCGAACGGCACAGGTACACGAGAGCGGCGGCCGTCGCCAGGATCACGATGACCCTCCACGACCACGCGGCCGCGACATTCAGCGCGAAAGGAATGTCCGGTGCGCCGGAGGGACGATCGGACGACTCCTTCCTGTCCAAGTGGACTTCCGAAATGTTGTCTGCTGTCACGTTCGAACGAGAGCTCATGGATTTCATCATACGGACGGGTTGCGATCAGGGGAAACAACAACGAGGCCCCGCCCAAAGGGCGAGGCCTCGTGTCAGGGGACGATGCGTCCCGAAGATGCGGCTAGTTTCGTGGCATGAAGTAGCTGAGCAGACGCAGAATCTCGACGTACAGCCACACGAGGGTCACGATGAGGCCGAAGGCCAGTCGCCACGATTCCTTCTGCGGAACACCCGCGCGGAGGGCGTTGTCGATGTTCTGGAAGTCCTGGATGAGGCACGCGCAGGCCATGACCACGGCCAACAGGCCGATGATGATCCCGAGCGGAATTCCGAAAACGGTGACATCCCGCATCGAAGAACCGGTGAAGGCCCCGAAGATGAGGTTGCCGACGATGAACACGAGGTAGGCAACCATCCCGATGGCCAAGACCTTCGCCGCCTTGCCGGTGATACGGACCCCGGCCTTCGCGTACAGTGCAAGCATTCCGAGGAAAACGACCAGCGTGGAGACCACGGCCATCAGCACGATGCCGCCGAATTGGGTCTCGAAGACACGGGAGATGCCACCGAGGAAGAGTCCCTCGCAGACCGCGTAGCTCATCACGAGCGCGGGCGAAGTCTTGCGCTTGAAGATCACGACCAGGGCGAGCACGAAACCGATGATTCCGAAGAGGGCAGCGATGCCTCCCAGGAACCAACCGACCGCACCGCCGACGGCGATGAGACCCAGCATGCTGAGGGTCTTGACGACGACGTCGTCCATCGTGGCCCGCTGCGTGTCCGCAGGAGTGGCCGAGGGGGCGTTGTACATCTGGTTCAGGGAGGCCGCACTCGGAGCCTGCCCATATGCGGCGTCACCGCCGCCCTGCGAAGCGTTGGGATTCCGGCCGTACTGCGACTGGCCGGCATAAGCATGGTCATTTCGCTGCGCATCATTGTTCATGCGCCTGATCAGGGGATTTCCACGTCCCATGGGATTCCTCGATTCTCAAGCGGTGGACTCCCGAATCGCGCGACACTGCGAGCGGCTCGGCCCGTGCGAACCCGGGATTTCGTCCATTCTACAGATTTCCGCGAGGTGGCGGCAGGCGAGAGCCCGGGATTCCGCTCTCGGGAGAGAGCATCGAGCGATGCGCGGTGCCCCAGGTGGGGCTCGAACCCACACTGGACGGATTTTAAGTCCGCTGCCTCTGCCGATTGGGCTACTGGGGCGAAACGCACCCCGCACCTTCCCAGGAAGGTGCGGGGTGCATAGGTCAGCTGTCGACCGTCACGAGGACGGGATCATGGATCAGATGCGCGCCTTTTCTTCCTTCGGTGCGATACCCGTGGCCTCCTCGAAAGGCCGACGCGGGGTCCGCTCGTTCCGGATCGGCGAGGTGTCCCGCCCGAAGACCGTGCTGAGCACCCAGTTCGCGGCCACGCGCGTGGTTCGCTCGACGGTCGGGATGGCCATCCCGTGGTAGCCGCGGTGCATGAGCCATGCCAGGGGCCCTTCGAAGGAACGGCCCTTGATATTGGCCACGCCCTTGTAGACGCCCAGCCCGGCAACAGCACCGAGGTTCTCGTGGTAGTAGTCCTTGAGCTCTCCACCATTGCGGGCGGCCATGATGTTCTCAGCCAGGGTCACGGCCTGGCGCGAAGCGTGCTGAGCGTTGGGAACGCAGAAGCCCCCCACGCCCTTGCCGGTCAGGTCCGGAACGGCGGCGTTGTCGCCTGCCGCCCACGCACCCTCGACCACACCGTCGTCACCGGTCACGCGCAGGTCTGCGCCCACTCGAACACGTCCGCGCTCGTCGATCGGCAACGTCGACTGCTTCAGGAACGGTGCCGCCATGACTCCGGCGGTCCAGATCAGGGTCTGAGTCTCGACCTCACCCGCCGGAGACTTGTCTCCCATGTTGATGAGCTTGCAGGTATCCCCGTCGACCTCGCCCAGGGACGTGTTGAGCAGAACCTCGATGCCGCGGGAACGCAGGTGGGCGACCACGGATTCGGCCCGGTCCTCGGGGACCTCGGGCATGATGCGCCCCATGGCCTCGACCATCACGAAACGGAGGTCGGAGACCCGCAGGCGCGAGTTGCGCGCCACCGCGGCCCGAGCCATGTCCTCCAGTTCGGCGATGGTCTCGACGCCGGCGAACCCGCCGCCGACCACCACAAAGGTCAGTGCCCGACGTCGAGCGGCTTCATCCTTGAGCAAGGAGGCGGTCTCGATGCGGTCGAGGACCCAGTTGCGGACGTGCACGGCTTCCTCGATCGTCTTCATGCCGATCGCGTTCTCGGCCAGACCGGGGATCGGGAAGGCGCGGGTCACGGAGCCCGCGCCGATGACCACCTGGTCGTACTTGAGTTCGTAGGTGTCGCCGTCGTCGTTGCCGCGCACGGTGGCCGTCTTGGACTCGTGATCGATCTTCTCGACCTTGGCACCCAGGATCTCGCAGTCCTGCAGGTGCTGGCGCAGCGGTACGGTCGCGTGGCGCCCCTCGACGTTTCCGGCAGCTACCTCTGGCAGGAAGGGAAGGTAAGTCATGTAGGGGTTGGGATCCACCACGGTCACGACGCCGCCCGAGGCCTTGATGGCCTTCTGGATCTTGCTAGCAACGGTGAAGCCGACGTATCCGCCGCCGACGATGAGAATACGAGGGCGGTCATTCGCAACTTGGTTAAAAGACATGGTAGAAATGCTACTCCCTTGGATACACGTGGACTGCGAGGGTCTCGACTCCCAATGTTGTCACCAAAGACCTTACGCCGCCATTCGGGTTTCACCGATTTATTGCCTCGGGCCCCAGAAATCTGACCTGCGTTCTTTCGTTTCGGTGCGTTCGGCCTTCGTCCGCCGTCTGGTCCATCCCAAACTCTCGGCCAAAATCCGCATCGGCGGGTGGGGCGGCGACCCCAGCACGCGTCGTAGCCGAGCGACCGTCCCGGAGGCCAGCAGCCACATCCATCCGGCCACGGCGGCGATGAGACCGATCGGCAACAGCAGATTCACGTGGTTTCCCGGCGCGGGCTCAGGAGCTGCCACGGGGTCTATGCGCTCCCCGGCTTGGTGTTCTTCAACAGGGGGTTCGCTGGGCTCGTCCGTCGGGTCCGCCCTGCGATGGACCTTGGCCCAGGACGCCACGGATCCCAGAGGATTCTTGCGCGTGCCGGAGACATCCTCATCGCGCGACAGGGCCGCCATCGGGTCGATCATCCCGTATCCGTACTGCGGGTCCCGGCCTTTCTCTCCGCGGTCTTCGGCGGTGTCGATGAGTCGCTGGATGATCTGTGCGGACGACTCGTCGGGGTACTTCTGCCTCATCAGCGCCAGAAGACCCGACACCATCGGCGCCGAGGCGGACGTTCCGGACCAGAGACCGTACTTGTTGTTCGGCAGGGCACCGATGAGGTCTTCGCTCGGCGCCGCAACGGCCAAGGAAATCCCTTGCGCCGAGGAGTCCCAGGACGTCTTGCCCTGGCGGTCCACGCCGCCCACGGAAACCACCCCGGGAATGGTCGACGGGGCGCCCACCTGCGTCACTCCCGAACCCCGGTTCCCCGCCGAGGCGACCACCACGACGTCGTGATCCTGGGCGTACTGGAATGACTTGTCCCAGCGCTCTGGCCAGTCCGTCTTCGACGATCCGACCGAGAGGTTCACGACTTTCGCCCCGGAATCGACCGCTTCCTCGACCGCGCGGGGAATCTGGTCCTCTACCGACACGTTCCCCGGATTCTGTGTGCCCAGCCATACCGAGATCGGAACGACGTTCGCCTCGGGGGCGATACCTATCATCCCGAGCCCCTGGCCGGGCTCGCCTCCCGGTTGCGCATCGCCCTCCCGGCCCGCGTGGCCGTGTCCAGCGATCATCGACGCCACGAGGGTTCCGTGCTCGGGTTCCGCGCCGACCGGCTTCCAGCCGTCCGCGCTGCCTCCCCCGGAGACATCCTTGCCGTCCAGCACATTGCCGGAGAGATCCTGGTGATTGCCATCGACGCCCGTATCAATCACCGCGACCTTGACCCCTTTTCCGGTCGCTTGTTTCCACGCGGAGCGAATACCCAGTTCGTCAAGCCAGTACTCACGCTTCCTGACCTCTTCGTCCGTGCGGTCGGAGGACGACGGCGCGGAAGGCCCCGACTCAGCGTCGGCGGCCGCGACCGGAACGGCCGAGGCGATCGTGACGACCGCCAGAGCCGCGAGCCACCGGAGGGCCCAACCGTGCCGCACCATGATTCAGGTCCGTTTCCGTGCCTCGGCCACGGACAGCGCAATGCCGTCCAGGATGTCGTGCTCGCTGGCGAGACACGTGGTGACCGCGCCGTCGGTGATTTCGGCGACCCGTTCGGCGATCCGCGCCCAGATCTGCGCGCCCGCCCCGATGACATCGGCACGTCCCGCGTGCATGATGCCGAGCTCGGCCCTCTGGGCACGGGTCATGCGAGTCAGAGCCTCGGCGGCCGATGAGACGGCGTCGATGCTGAGCTCGCTGCCGTGGATGCGCTCGGCGTCGTACTCGGAGAGCCCCAGGGCGTAGGCCGTCAGGGTCGTGACCGATCCGGCCACGCCGACCAGCCTCGTGGTCGTCCGCATGGGGACGGCCTCGAGAACGGTCGTGACCGCTACGTCGACGTCGCCCAGAAGCATGCGCACTTGGCCGTCCGTCGGTGGATTCGAGCTGAGGTGGCGCTCGGTCAGACGCACGCAACCGATGTTCACCGACCGTGAGGCGAGCACGCCCGAGGCGTCCCCGAGCACGAACTCGGTGGAGCCGCCGCCCACGTCGACGACCAGGTCCCGGCCCTCGCCCACGGGCCCGATGGTCGCGGCCGCGCCCCGGAAGGACAACTCGGCTTCCTCCGATCCCGAAATCACCTCGGGAACGACGCCGAGGCGCTGGTTGATCCCTTCGACGAACGCGTGACGATTTCCCGCATCGCGGGTCGCGCTGGTCGCGACCATCCGCACGTGCTTGACCTTGTGCTTCTTGATCAGCTGCGCGTATTCCTCGGCCGCGGCAAAGGTGCGGTCCAAGGAGTCCTGGGCGAGCCAGCCCGTGGCGTCCACCCCCGCTCCGAGGCGCACGACGCGCATTTCGCGGACGACGTCGGTGACGACCGAAGGTTCCCCTTCCGAGGACGCCTTCGTGACATCCGCGATGAGAAGGCGAATGGAATTCGTACCGCAGTCAATGGCGCCGACGCGCATATTCTCTCGTTCTCCTCAGGACTCGTTCGACAACTCTTCGTCACGGCGCCACGCGGGGTCGCACGCGCAGCGTTCGGGGGTCCACCACTGTTCGATCGCGCGAAGGGTCTCGTCCCCGAAGGGATTGATGCCCGTGCCGACCGAGAGCGTGTGCCCGAGCACCGCATGGAGGCACTTGACCCGTTCCGGCATCCCTCCGGCAGAGATCCCCTCGATCTCAGGCACGGGATCCGTACCAGATGCGAGACGGACCCGCTCCCGCTCCGCCAAATAATTCCGGTGTGCGGCCCGGTAAGCGTCTGCGACGTCGTTGTCCTGGGCGATCCGGTCGGTCATCTCGTACATGAGCCCCGCGGCCTCCAACCGTGAGGCGGCCTGCGTGACGACCGGATGAGCAAGATAGAACACGGTAGGAAACGGGGAACCGTTCGACAAGCGGGGGGCCGTGGCGGCGACCAGCGGATTCCCGCACACGCAACGCGCCGGGATCTCGACGACGTCGCGCACCGGACGCCCCAGCTCCCGGGAGAGGACCAGCAGGTCCGTCTCGGTCGGTGCGAGGGTGTCCCGGCTCGCGCCGAACCCTCGGGGTTGATGAGGGGCTGGATTCTGAGTCACCGGATTCCTTCGCGGGATAGATCGTTCACGGTTGCCAAGGGGTCACTCGGCGGATTGGGACAGTGAGGACCAGAGATTCTCACCCCAAGAGGGTGGGCTCGAGATGACCGCCTCGGCCGATGAATCGTCCGCCTGGTCGCTGGACTTGTCCTTGCCCGTCACGATGTACGGGGTTTCACCTGGGCTGACGTAGGACAGGCGCTCCCTGGCCTGCTGGCGAACGTAGTCGTCGTCGTTCCAGCGATCCTTCTGGTCCTTGAGATCCTTCTGCTCATCCTTGAGCCCCGAGATCTGCTGTTCCAGGCTGTTGATCTCGGCCTGCTGGGCAAAATAGCGGTGCACCGTGGGCGCCAGGGGGACGACCAGTGCCAGCACGATCAGCAGAAGCAGGACCGTTCGTCCCGAAAAGGACCTGGCCGCGACAGGCTCGGGGGCTTCTTCGACGTCGCTCCAGTCCTCGCGACCCATCTGGTTCTCGTCAGACGTGGCGGCGTCCTCCGCGTCCGCACGCTCGACCACGCGGCGCTGCCGCCACGAGCCGAATCCGAACGGCTCCTTCGCCGTTGTCTTGCCCGCGCCCGGGGTCTCCCGTTCCTGAGCCGGGTCCGCCGTGGAGGTTCCCTTGGCTCGGCCCTGCCCGGAACGGAGGCGGCGCGATACGGCGGCGAAGGGATTCTTCATAGCGATCGAACCTCTCGGGGCGGGGGAAGAAGCTTTCGAGCCCTTACTCTACCTAAAGCCGCCCGGCGGGGAGGACCCGGGGGGGGCGTCGGAGCGGTCATCCCTCAGGAATCACTGGGAGGCGCCGAAACGCGGGAAAGCAGCCGCACCCGCGTACTGGGCGGCCGCGCCGAGCTCCTCCTCGATGCGCAGGAGCTGGTTGTACTTGGCCACGCGCTCGGACCTGGCGGGCGCGCCGCTCTTGATCTGGCCCGAATTGGTCGCGACCACGATATCCGCGATGGTCGTGTCCTCGGTCTCCCCGGAACGGTGCGAGACCATGCAACGGAACTCGTGGGTCTGCGCCATGCTGATGGCGTCGAAGGTTTCGGTCAGGGAACCGATCTGGTTGACCTTGACGAGCAGGGCGTTCGCGGCCCCCAGTTCGATGCCCTTGCTGAGGCGCTCCGGGTTGGTCACGAAGAGGTCGTCGCCGACGATCTGGACCTTGGTGCCCAGCTGTTCGGTGATGGTCTTGTAGCCTTCCCAGTCGTCCTCGTCCAGGGGGTCCTCGAGCGAGACGAGCGGGTAAGCGTCCACGAGCTCGCCGTAGTAGGCGGTCATCTCTTCGGCGGTCTTCCGGCCGCCTTCGAAGGAGTAGGTGCCGTCTTCCTTGTTGTAGAACTCGGAGGAGGCGGCGTCCAGCGCGAGGGCCACGTCCTTGCCCGGAGCATAGCCAGCCTTCTTGATCGCTTCGACGATCAGGTCGAGGGCGGCGCGGTTGGAATCAAGGTTCGGCGCGAAACCGCCTTCGTCTCCCAGACCCGTGGCCAGGCCGCGTTCCTTCAGCACGGACTTGAGGCTGTGGTAGACCTCAGCACCGTAGCGCAGCGCCTCGGCGAAAGTCGGGGCCCCGATCGGGGCGATCATGAATTCTTGGATGTCCACGTTGGAGTCCGCGTGAGACCCACCGTTGAGGATGTTCATCATCGGCACCGGCAGAACGTGCGCATTCGGCCCACCAAGGTACTTGTAGAGCGGAAGATCGGAGGCCTCGGCCGCCGCGCGCGCCACGGCCAGAGAAACGCCCAGAATCGCGTTGGCTCCGAGCTTGGCCTTGTTGTCCGTTCCGTCGAGTTCGAGCATCACGGCGTCCACGGCCCGCTGGTCGGCCGCATCCATGCCGATGACGACCTCGGAAACTTCATCGATGACTGCCTTGACCGCGTCCAGAACGCCCTTGCCGAGGTAGACGGATTTGTCCCCGTCACGACGCTCGACCGCCTCAAACTCACCCGTGGAGGCGCCGGACGGCACGGCCGCGCGGCCGAAGCTTCCGTCATCGAGCAGGACCTCGACCTCGACGGTCGGGTTGCCTCGGGAATCGAGGATCTGGCGCGCGTGGACGTCGATGATGATAGCCATCTGAATGCTCCTAGAAAATCGTGAAGAATGAATTGGCTCTTCGATACCGAGCCTAGTGAGTTTGTGGGAAATTCTGAACTTCTCCCCCCCGTGACGGCACCGATATCCGAGGTCATCGTATCGAATTCCCACACAATCGGACATGAAGTCAGGCATTCTCACGGTGCTGTGCCACGTAGCCCCTGACGGCACGCCGCAGGGCCCGTTCAGGATCGACCCCGAGACCCCGCGCTCTGGCCACCATGCGCAGGAGATCCTGTCCCATGCGCTGCTCTGCCTCGTCGGCGGAGCCGGGGACCACCGATTCCGGCGAGACCTCACGTGCGGACCGCTCGCCGGGTTCCTCAGCCCTGTGCCCCTGCACCGGTTCCACGGGCGACGCCGGTGCCGCCGACGGCACCGGGGTCGTGTCTGTCGGAAGGGGAAGACCCGCTTTGGCCGCCTTGTTCAGGGTCTTCTCTCCCAGGGCGAGCGCCGGCAAGGCGGGAGGGATGCCGTCGAACGGGTCCTTGCGGTCCGGTTTCTCAGCCTTTTTGATCTCGTCCCATCGTCGAGTCAGAGCTTCCAGGCCGTCGTCGCCCGAGGCGCCCGCCTGGGGACCGTCCGTGGTTGCCCGGTCTTCGAACACGTGCGGGTGCCTGCGGACCATCTTCGAGTTCAGCGCTTCGATGACGTCCACGATCGAGAAGCCGTCCTCAGCTTCTTCGGCAACCCGTGCGTGAAAGACGACTTGGAGCAGGACGTCGCCCAGTTCCTCGAGCAGCAGCGCCCGGTCGACGCCGCCGGGCGCCTCGATCGCTTCGACGACCTCGTAGGCTTCCTCGATCAGGTACCGCACGAGGGACTCGTGAGTCTGTTCACCGTCCCAGCGGCACCCTCCGGGAGACCGGAGCCGATCCATGAGCGCCACCAGGTCCGCGAAGGCAGACTCGGCCGTCGGCCGGTCGTCTCCGGAAGCCGTTTCGGGCGAATGGTGAGGTCGCCTCATGACCCGACCACCGGCGCGTCGGAATATCCGGCCATGACGCGGTCGATGAGATCGTCACGGTCATCGGCCGCAAGGAACGCGGCCTCGGCCGCGGTCAGGGTCAGCGCCCGGAAATCCTCCCGGTCGTATCCGAAGACCCCGGCCAGCTCCATGAATTCGTGGGTCATGGAGGTCCTCGACATCAGCCGGTTGTCCGGATTGACCGTCACCGCGAATCCGAGTTCCCTGAGCAGCTCAAAGGGGTGTTCCGAGTACTTCTTGGCCCTGGGCCGCTCCCCCGCCGGATATTCCCTGCCGATCCCGTCGAGGCTCGGGGCGGCGTCGGTCTGGAGGTTGGAGCACGGGCACAGTTCCAGGGGAATTCGCCGGTCCCTGACCCAGGACGCGAGGGGCCCGAGGGCGTAGACCGCTGTCGCGGGCGGCGGCGAGAGATCGCGGCGGCGGGGCAACCGGGAGACGTTCTCTCCCAATGTTCCGCGCGGCTCGCGGGGACTGAGATCCTCCGCGATGCGTACCCCGTGACCGATCCTCAACGCCCTGCCATCGAACAAGGCCTGACGCATCGATTCGAGCCCGTCCGCCTCGCCGGCATGCACCGTGGCCGGAAGGAAGTTCTGGGCACAGTACTCGAGTGCATCACGGTGCGACGAGGCCGGGAAACCGGCCTCCGGGCCGGCCAGGTCGAAACCCACGACGCTGCGGTTCGCGTTCCGCACCGCCGCTTCCGCGACCTGAAGCGAACGATCGTTCTGCCTCATCGCGCAGATGATCTGACGGACCGAAATGCGTCGACCGCGGTCGGCGGCTTCCGCCTCCCCGGCGCGAAGGCCCCGGTCGACCGCCTGGATCGCGGTGTCCAGATTCAGATCGCGGCCGAGATGCTGCTCCGGTGCCCACCGGACCTCGCCGTGAATGACGCCGTCGGTCGCCGAATCCAGAACGTACTCGCGGGCAACCCGCTCGAGTGCCGCCACGGACTGCATGACCGCGACGGTGTGTTCGAAGGTCTCGAGGTACCTCGCGAGAGATCCCGAATCGGCCGCCGCTGCGAACCACTCCTCCAACCCGGCCGGCTCACGGCTCGGAAGCTCGTGCCCGATCTCGGCCGCCAGTTCGATCACGGTTGTCGGGCGCAGCGCGCCGTCCAGGTGGTCGTGGAGGCAGACCTTCGGGAGGGACGCGAACCACCCCTCGTCATGGGCCGGTTCGGGCCACGGCGTCACCACCTGGGCGCTCACGGTACGAGCCGCCACGTCATCCGTACGGTCATCCTCGGGTCAGAGGCTCCACTGGGTGAGCGCATCGGTCATGTGCTCCGGGATATTCGCACCCGTCCTCGGGAACATCCGCAACTCTTCGATGTACTGCTGGGCCGGCAGGCGGTCCTTGTACTTCACGAAGCTCTCCTCGTCCTCGTAGGAGAAGGAGACCTGCGGCGGAACACCGGGAGTGAAACGGAACATCATGGCGATGGGCGACCCCGCGCCCTCCTGGTAGGAGTCCGACTTGAGCTCCAGGATGTGCAGGGCCTCCTCCGGAATGAGGTCGAAGGTCTTCCGCTGGTCCCAGAAACCGTTGCGACGCACGTGGGTCAGGGCGTCGTAGTAGGACCCGAGTGCACGCACGCGGATCAGTACGGTCGACACGTCCCTCGCCGTACCGTTCGGGCCGAAGAGGGTCTTCTGGGCCTCTCCGATGCGCTTCAGCACGTCGGCCTCGGTCAGCACGAGATTGCCGGGAGCCAGCTGGGTCGTCGAGGGCTTCTGCGGCCCGGTCTGCTCGGAGCTCGAGTACGAGGGGGCGACGTCGGTCTGATCGGCCGTCGAGGGGACGGAATCCGGAAGATCGGCCGCGACGGTCGACGACGCTGCGGCGGAATCCGAGCGGCCGTCCTCCCCATCCCATTGGGAGTCCTCGACGACGTCGGGAACCGGCTCGGACGCATCCGCGGTCCCATCCTGCCCCGGTGTGGCCGCCGCGGCCTCCTTGGAGGACGACGCCGAGGAATCGGTGGTTCCGGATCCCGCGGAAGCGGCCGCGCCACCCGCCACGGCACCTGCGGCGACACCGCCGGCAGCCGCACCGCCCACGGCGGCACCGCCCGACGTCGCGTCCTTGCTCGGCTTGTCGGCGGGCTGTCCGCCCTTGGCGTTGGCCTCGGAGAAGGAGGAGGTCGTGGCCGAGTCCGAACCGTTGGAGGCCTCGGCTCCTGCACTCTGAGCATCCGTCACGGCACGAGACTTCTCGGTTCCCGAAACGACCTGGGTCCTCGAGTCGTTCGAGGCCACGCTGTCCTTCGACGAACCGGCGTCCTCGGGCGTTCCCAGAACCGCGTTCTCGCCGTCGCGCCCGGATTCGCCGGTCGCATCGGATTTGCGCGCCTCGGCGTCATCCGCAACGGCGTCGAGCGCTTCGCCACGTTCCTGGTCGGTCGAGGTGGAGGCGTTCCGCGTCGATCCGCTTGCCGCCGTCCCGGCCGCGGCGCCCGCCGCGCCACCGGCGACGGCGCCCGATGCGGTCGCGGCACCCGCCTTGCTCGCGGACGTCGAACCGGACGCCCCATCGGACCCCGAAGCGTCGGATTCTCCGCCGCGGGAGAGCGTGGTCGGCAGGGTCTGCGTGTAGGCCTCGCGAACCTGCTCGTCGGAATTCGGGTAGGTGTACTCGACCTCCACCGAGCGTCGGCCCTCGCGCACCGAGGAGATCATGATCTCGGCACGGCGCCAGGGACCGTTCTCGCTGGCCTGCGCCGCCGTGTAGAGCTTGGCCACGGCGTCGAACCATGGCGACTGCGTATCGACCGTGGTCTTGCGTTCTGGCTTCTCGCTCGGGTCCATGACCGCGGTCATTTCGTTGCCCCGCTGATTCAGCTGGAGCGTGGCCACGCGCTCGGACTCCATCATCTTGACGATGTCCGGCAGTCCGTTGGTCGTCGGAAGCTCGGGGCGGTCCGGCAGAGCCCGAACTTCCGAGCCGGCAGAATCTTCCTCCTGCCGCTCCGTTCCGTTCAGCTCATCGTCCGAACGCCGCACGGCGTCGTCGTCCGAGTTCTTGCGGAAAAGCTTGAAAGCCACGACTCACCTTGATTTTCTGCGCCCGCACGGGCGCCTCGAGATCTGCCCCACTCGCACGGGACAAGAATGTTGAACCCTATTCTGCCGTCAGTCTATCGAGGATCAGGGGCCTTGCGATATCCACCGGGCTCGATGAAGAAATCTCAAAGCCGCCATCCAGAGTTTTCAGGGCCCGGTCGAAGCGCTCTGGCGTGTCGGTCAGCAGGATCATCAGGGGCTGGCCCTCCTCGACCCGGTCGCCCGGCTTCGCGTGCAGCCGGACTCCCGCGCCTGCCTGCACGGGATCCTCCTTGCGGGTGCGCCCGGCCCCCAACCGCCACGAGGCGGTACCCACGGCCAGGGCATCGAGCCGGCTCAAGGTGCCCGACTGCGGTGCGCGCAGAACGTGGGACTCGCGTGCCGTGGGAAGTTCGGCCTCAGGGTCTCCGCCCTGTGCACGAATCATGTCCTTCCAGACGTCCATGGCCCGCCCGTCGGCGAGTGCTTCGGCCGGGTCCTCGTCGACTCCGGAGGCCAAGAGCATTTCCCGAGCGAGCGCCACGGTCAACTCCACGACGTCGTCGGGCCCTCCGCCGGCCAGGACCTCGACCGATTCCTCGACCTCGATCGCGTTCCCGACGGTGAGCCCCAAGGGGGCGGACATGTCCGTCAGCAGGGCCGTGGTACGCACCCCTGCGTCGCCTCCCAGATCGACCATCGTCTGCGCGAGCAGCCTCGCCGAGGCCTCGTCCTTCATGAAGGCTCCCGGGCCCACCTTGACGTCCAGGACCAGAGAATCCGTGCCCTCCGCGATCTTCTTGGACATGATCGAGGAGGCGATCAGCGGAACGGCCTCGACCGTTCCGGTCACGTCGCGCAATGCGTACAGTTTCTTGTCCGCCGGGGCCAGGCCGGTACCGGCCGCGCAAATCACGGCCCCGACGCTCCCCAGGATCCGCATCATGTCCTCGTTGCTGAGGGATGCCTGCCACCCGGGGATCGATTCCAGCTTGTCCAACGTGCCGCCGGTGTGCCCGAGGCCCCGGCCGGAGAGTTGCGGCACGGCTATCCCGTAGGCGGCCACGAGGGGTGCGAGCGGCAGAGTGATCTTGTCCCCCACCCCACCGGTGGAGTGCTTGTCGGCAGTCGCGATCTTGCCTCGCGGTCCGAGGATCGGGGAAAAGTCCAGTCGCTCCCCGCTGGCGATCATGGCTCGCGTCCACCGAGCGGTCTCCTCCGGCTCCATGCCCCTGAGATAAATCGCCATGGCCAGCGCGGACATCTGTTCGTCCGCGACCGTGCCCCTCGTATAGGCGTCCACGACCCAGTCGATCTGATCTGTGCTCAATGACCCGCCGTCACGTTTGGTGCGGATGACGTCGACCGCGTCGAATTCTTCGCTCATCGCTCAGGTGTCCTTTGCTCGTGATGGTCGGTGAGGTTGTCGATTCAGGTTTACCGGTCGACGAATCCGGCGACGTCGTGCGGGCCGAAGGCCTGAGGAAGCACCTCGTCCATGGTTCGCGGTCCTTCCGGGGTGAGGATTCTCATCTCCGGCGCGCGGTGCTCATTCAGAAGCTGACGGCATCGTCCGCACGGCATGATGACCTCCTCCGCGCCGTTGAGGCACACGAAGGCCGAGAGCCTGCCGCCGCCCGTGCGAAACAGATCCGAGACCATCGAGCATTCGGCACACAACGTCACGCCGTACGAGGCGTTCTCGATGTTCGCCCCGACGACGATCCGACCGTCCTCGGCTCGTCCCGCCGCCCCCACAGGATAGTTCGAGTACGGACTGTAGGACCGACCGAGGGCCTCGCGGGCGGCGTCGATCAAAGGCTCCCACTGGGGGTCGCCGGAATGGGGTGTGCTCATGCGATCACTCCTTGACATACGGGACCCCGCTGGCGGCCGGTCCTCGGGAACGGCCGACCAACCCGGTCACGGCCGCGATGGTCACCAGGTACGGCAGCATGGCCAGGAACTGGCTCGGAACCGTGGTCCCGAGAAGGGACAGGACCGACTGCAAGTTGGTCGCAAAACCGAAGAGCAGCGCGGCGAACAGCGCGCCGAACGGGCGCCACCTGCCGAAGATGAGTGCGGCCAACGCGATGTACCCTTGGCCGGCCGTCATGTCCTTGTTGAAGGACGAGACCGAGACGAGCGTGAAGAATGCGCCGCCCATGCCTGCCACGGCGCCGGCCACCAGCACATTCCAGAAGCGCAGACGGTTGACCTTGACTCCGAGCGTGTCCGCCGCCTTCGGGTGCTCGCCCACCGCACGGGTGCGCAATCCCCACCGGGTCCTGGTCAGGCAGTACCAGATCAGGAAGACGACGCCGTACATCAGGTACACGATCACCGATTGATCGAACAGCACCGGACCGATCACCGGGATCTTCGACAGCACCGGCACCGCGTAATCCGGCAGGTGGTCCGGGGCATTCAGACCGACGTTGGAGCGTGAGAGCACCGTCGAGTAGAGGAAACCGGTCAGACCGGAGACCAGGACGTTGACCACAACGCCCACGATCACCTGGTTGACCAGGTACTTGATCGAGAACACGGCCAGGACCAAGGACACCAGAACGGCTCCGAGCATCGCGGCGAGGAGACCTACCCAGGCATTGTGCGACACGGATCCGGCAACGGCCGCGGAGAACGCACCGAACAGCAGTTGGCCCTCGATCGCGATGTTCACGACGCCGCTGCGTTCGCACAACAAACCGGACATCGATCCGAAAATGAGCGGGACGGCGAGCGTCAGTGAGCCGCCGAGCAGACCGGGCAGGGAAAGACTGTTGCTGTCCGCGTGGCTGACCGCCCACACCAGCATGGCGATCACGAAGGCCGCCCAGAACACTGTGGTGCACCACCGGGGCACCTTGCGTCCCTTCGAGCCGGCGGTCCACGCAACGGCGGCCATACAGATCGCGACGACGGCGAGCACCCAGCCCGTCACCCGTGACCCCAGGGCGACGTCGCCCAGCCGTATGGTGTCCCGGGTTTCCGAGAGCCTGAACACGACCGTGTCGTCGGCCGCGTTGATGGCGCAGACGAGCAACGTGACGAGGGCAAGGACCGTGAAGATGATGGCGGTGCGCCAGTGCCGGACCGCGGTCTTCTCCGGTTCGGAGGACTCGGGCGGCCGGACGGAGTTCCTGTTTTCCTGGACGGCGGTGCTCACTGGGCTGCTCCTGCCTTGGGTGCCGATGCCTTGCGGGCCTTCTTGCCGCGGCCGGTCTTCGAGGGGTCGGGCAGACGGAAGATCGCACGGACCAGCGGTGGGGCCGCAATGAACAGAACGATCAACGATTGGACGACCAGAACGATGTTGATATTGGTTCCGGTATTGGTCTGCATCGCCACTCCCCCCGCGCGGAAGGCACCGTAGAGAAGGCCGGCCCAAAAGGTCCCCCAGGGTTTCGACCGTCCGAGGAGAGCAACGGTGATCGCGTCGAATCCGAAGGATGCGGCGACGTCGCCCGTCAGTACCTTCTCCGTGCCCGAGATCTGGGAGACGCCGGCCATCCCGGAGAGACCACCCGCCATGACCATCACGACGATGTATCCGGCGGTCACGTTGATTCCGGCGGTCTTCGACGCTTCGGGATTGGAGCCGACCGCGCGAAGCCGGAATCCGACCGTGGACCGGTTGATCATCCACGAAACGAGCAGGACCGCCAGAATGGCCAAGACGAATCCCCAGTGGAGCCGGAAGGAGTCGCCGAAGAGCTTGGGCAGTTGGGCGCTCTGGTCAATCTGCGGCGAAATCGGGTTCGTGGACCCTTCTCTCTGGAACCCTGGCGTGGTGAGGACGTACAGCACCAGGTTCAGGGCCACGTAATTGAGCATGATGCACAGGATCACTTCGTGGGCACCGGTCTTTGCCTTGAGCAATCCGACCAGGCCACCCCACACTGCACCTCCCAGAATGCCCCCGAGGATCACCAGGACGAGGTGTATCGCTACCGGCAGGTGCCAACTGAATCCGATGTACCCGGCCACGATGGCGCCGAGGATGATCTGTCCCTGAGCACCAATGTTGAACAGGCCCGATCGGAACGAAATGGCGACGCCCAAGCCAGCGAAGATGAGCGGTGTCGCAATGGTCAACGTCTCGGTCAGAGGGTAGATCCGTTGGATCCAGTCCTCGCCGCTCGGGTCGAAGATGGCGCCTTCGAACAATGCCACATACGCCGAGCTGGCGGCCTTCCAGGCGGCCTCAAAGGTGTCGCTCGGCCGGTTGAAGAAATAGTTCATGCGGGTCAGCACCCGCTGGTCCGTGAAGACGATGAGAAGTCCGCCGACGACGAGGGCGGCGACCAGCGCGGCCACGGAGAGAACGAGCGGGGACGACGTGAAACGGTACGCCAAAGACGGTTTCTCCGGCCCCGAGGCCCAGGGCGGTGTGACGGGAGCGACCGCCGTGCCTTCGGAGGCCGATCCCGAGCCGTCCACGGGCGCGGCCAGGGGCTGCTGCGACTCTGACGAGCTCATGCGGGCTCTCCTTCGGTGGTGTTCTGGACCGCGGGCTGCGGCGCGTCGGCCTGGAGCTCTTCCGCCGTTGCCCCGGCCATCATCTGTCCGAGCATCTCGCGCGGGACGTCCGGGCCCACGATGCCCATCAGGCGCCCGTGGTGGAATACGGCGATACGATCTGCGAGAGCATAGACCTCATCCAACTCGGTCGAGACGATGACGACCGGTGTTCCGGCGTCGCGCTCGGCGACGATCCTTTCGTGGATGAATTCGATCGATCCGACGTCCACGCCGCGCGTCGGCTGGGAGGCGACGAGGAGCCTCAGCGGCCTCGAGAGCTCCCTGGCGACGACCACCTTCTGTTGGTTGCCGCCCGAGAGCGTCGCCACGTGGTCGGACACCGAATTCATTCGGATGTCGAAGGCCGCCGCCTTCTTGCGAGCGTTGGATCTGATCGCGCCGCGCCGAAGCGACGGCCCGGCGGAAAACTGCTTGGTGTCGAATTGATTGAGCACCAGGTTTTCCTCGATGCTGAAGGCCCCGACCAATCCGTCGACGGTTCTGTCCTCCGGGACGAAGCCGACGCCGGCGTCGATGATCTTCTTGGTGGTCATTCCCGGCAGGTCCTCACCGTCCAGGACGATGCGGCCCGTGGCCTTCGGGTGCAAACCCATGACCGTCTCCGTGAACTCGGTCTGACCGTTGCCCTGGACGCCGGCGACCGCGACGATTTCTCCGCCGCGGACGTCCAGGTCGATCCCGTCGAGAACCTTGACCCCTGTGTCCGAGACCAGGGAGAGATCGCGAACCGAGAAGGTGTTGTCACCGTGCTGCGGGGCTTCTTTGTCCACGGTGAGGTTCACGTCGTGGCCCACCATCATGGAGGCCAACTCGGTGGTCGTGGCGGTCGGGTCCACGGTACCGACGACCTTGCCGCGACGGATCACGGTGATTTCGTCGGACACCGCGCGCACCTCGCGCAGTTTGTGGGAGATGAACAGCAAGGATTTTCCGTCGTCGCGCAACTGGGCCATGATCGCCAGCAACTCGTCGGTTTCCGCCGGCGTCAGAACGGCCGTCGGCTCGTCGAGGATCAGAATCTCTGCGTCGCGCACCAGGGCCTTGATGATTTCGACCCGTTGCTGGACGCCCACGGGCAGGTCCTCGACGACGGCGTCCGGGTCGACGCGGAACCCGTACCGATCCGAGATCTCACGGATGCGGCGGCGAGTCTGTTCGAGGTCCAGGCTGGTGCCCCGGGTGGATTCCGCGCCCAGGGCCACGTTCTCGGCGACCGTGAATACCGGAACAAGCATGAAGTGCTGATGGACCATCCCGATGCCGGCCCGCATGGCCTCTCCGGGACCGGAGAAACGCATCTCCCGCTCGTCCAGAAGGATCTGCCCCTCGGTCGGTTCGTACAGACCGTAGATCACGTTCATGAGGGTCGATTTTCCGGCCCCGTTCTCCCCCAGGAGGCAGTGCACGGTTCCCGGTTCGACCACGAGGTCGATCGAGTCATTGGCCGTGAACGCGCCGAAGCGTTTCGTCACCGACCGCAATTCGAGTTTCATCGTCGAGGATCCTTACTGCTTCTTGACCGGGCTGGCCTTGGATTCGACAGGGACCTCTCCGCTGCTGATCTTGGTCTTGAGGTCCTTCAGCTCATCCTTCATGTCGTCGGAAACGTTGCCCGACTGGTCATGGAACGGAGCGAGCCCGACGCCGTCGTTCTCGAGGTCGCCGATGTACGGCTCATTGGTGAATTTGCCGTCCATGTCGGCGACGTATGCATTCTCGACCGCGTCGCCCATCTTCTTGATCACCGAGGTCAGAACGTATTCCTGGCCCCCGGCGAGGGTTTCGTATCCGTCCGAGTCGACCCAGATAATGCGGGCCGGGTCCTTGGGTTCGTCGGAGTTGAACCCATTGACGGCGTCCATGGCGCCGTTGCCCACGGGCCCCGCCACCGGCATCACGATGTCGGCCCCCTCGTTCAAGAAGTTCTGGGTGGTCGTCTTGCCCTTGCCCGTGTCCTCGAAGTCGCCGGTGAAGCTTCCTGTCTGCTTGTCGACGTCCCAGCCCAGCAAGGAAACGTCCTTGCCCTTCTGCTGGTTGTAGTAGTTGACCCCTTCGGCGAATCCGTCCATGAAGATCGTGACCGTGGGGATTTCTTGGCCCCCGAAGGTCGCGACCTTCCCGGTCTTGGTTGACCCGGCGGCCAGGTAGCCGGCGAGGAAGGCCGCCTGCGAGGTGTCATAGATGATGGGCCGGACATTGGGCAGGTCGATCGAGTTGTCGTCCACGGTCGCGAAGTGCTTGTCCGGATGGGCTTCCGCGGTGGATTTCGTGACGTCCGACAGGTTGAAGCCGACCGTGACGGTCAGGCCGCATCCACCGCGGACCATGGAACTGACGTTGGGTTCGTAGTCCGTGATGGCCTGGGACTCTGCCTGTTTGGTCTCGATGCCGTAGTCGTCCTTGGCCTTCAGCAGGCCTTCGTAGGAGTTCTGGTTGAAGGAGCGGTCGTCGAAGCCGCCCGAGTCCGAGACGATGCACCCGGTGTAATCGGAGCGATCCTGGGCGATGTCCGCGTCTTCGTCAGGTGCGGGCGCGCATCCGGTGAGCAAGAGCGCCGATGCGCTGATAATGGCGCCGCCGGTCACCAACGTGCGGCGCAGGCCCTGGGGAGAAAGGACGGGCATGAGGTACCTCCGGGTGCGCCGCCGACCACGTGGCGGCGGATTCCCTGCCCGTGCATCGGCCGCGAATGTTCTGCGGTGTGCACCACAGTGTAGCCCCTCATAAGCCCTTTTGCTGGGAGCCTCCCGGGTCGGAACTCAGAGTTCGCCCTGATCGGTACGCCGTTGGTGGTTGATGGCCCGCAGGGCGGTCGCGGTCATGACACGCACGCCGCACTCGATGGCACGCTCGTCCGCCACGTAGTCCGCCTGGTGCAGGTCGTAGGTCTGCCCACCCGGCGGGCGGGTTCCGAGCCGCATCATCGATCCCGGTACTTCCTGGAGCATCCACGCGAAATCCTCGCCGCCCATCGACTGCTCCATGAGCACCACGGAGTCCTCGCCCAGTTCGGCTCGCGCCGCATTCTCCAACAAGGTGGTTTCGGTCTCCGTGTTGACCACCGGTGGGACGCCCTGGACGTGTTCGAGTTCGACCTCGACGCCGTACGGGGCGGCAACCTGTTCCACCACCTCGTCCAGCAGCTCCGCGGCCTTGTACCACGCGTCCGCGTCTAGACACCTCATGGTTCCGGCCATGTAACCGGTCGCTGGAATCGCATTCGGGGCCACCCCGGCCTCGATCTGCCCCCAGACCACCAGGACCCCGGCTCTGACATCGAGGTTCCTGGACAACACCGCCGGAACGTTGATCGCGATCTGGCCCATCGCGTAGATCAGGTCCTCCGTGAGGTGGGGCCGGGACGTGTGGCCGCCGTGTCCTCGAACAGTCAATTTGATCGTGTCGGTCGCGGACGTGATCGCACCGATGCGCGTGCCCACCTGACCGACGTCGACCTTCGGCTCGCAGTGGAGTGCGAAGGCACGCGGAACATCCTTCAGCACACCTTCCTTGATGACCGAGACTGCGCCCCCGGGCAGCTTCTCCTCGGCGGGTTGGAAAATGATGCGGACGGTGCCGGCCAATGGCGCGGACGAGTCGATGTCCGCCAAGGTCAGGGCGACTCCGAGCATGACGCTCTGGTGGATGTCGTGCCCGCACGCGTGCATCACCCCTTCGTTGATCGAGGCGAAGTCCAGTCCGGTGTTCTCCTCGATGGGCAGGGCATCGATGTCCGCTCGCAACGCGACGGCAATCGGGCCCCGCCCGATGTCCACATAGCACCCGGTGTACTTGAAGCGCACCGGGTGGAGCCCCGCCTGCTCGAGACGGGCCATGATGCGGTCGGTCGTCCGATGCTCGCGAAAGGACAGCTCCGGGTGCTGGTGGATCGTGCGTCGGAACTCGATCAGCTCGTCCACGAACTTGGCGACGAGCGGAGTGACGTGCAGCGGACTGCCGGAAGCTGAGAGTGACGGACTATTACCCATACAACCGACCTTAGCGCTCGGACCCGGGTTCGCGCCCACGTTGCAAACGTGTCAGAACATGACGACGCCGCCCGCGTCCCCCAGGGGACGCGGGCGGCGTCATTGATTGACTGACGTGCGGCGACGCGTCAGAAAGCGCGAGCCAGAACCGCCTGCTTGACCTCGGCGATCGCCTTGGTGACCTGGATCCCGCGGGGGCAGGCCTCAGTGCAGTTGAAGGTCGTCCGGCAGCGCCACACGCCTTCCTTGTCATTGAGGATCTCCAGGCGCAGGTCGCCGGCGTCGTCACGCGAATCGAAGATGAAACGGTGGGCGTTGACGATCGCCGCCGGCCCGAAGTACTGACCATCGGTCCAGAAAACGGGGCACGAGGACGTGCAGGCCGCACAGAGAATGCACTTCGTCGTGTCGTCGAACCGGTCCCGGTCTTCCTGGGACTGGTAGCGCTCGCGCTCCGGCTCGTGTCCCTCGTTCATGAGGAACGGCATGATCTCGCGGTAGGACTGGAAGAAAGGCTCCATGTCCACGATCAAGTCCTTCTCGCACGGCAGGCCCTTGATCGCCTCGACCGTGACCGGCTTGGACAGGTCGAGATCCTTCAGAAGGGTCTTGCACGCCAGCCGATTGCGGCCGTTGATGCGCATCGCATCGGAACCGCACACACCGTGCGCGCAGGAGCGGCGGAACGACAGCGAACCGTCGATCTCCCACTTGACCTTGTGCAATGCGTCCAGGACTCGGTCCGTGCCGAACATCTCCAGCTCGTAGTCCTCCCAATGCGCCTCCTCGGAGACCTCGGGATTGTAACGACGGACCTTCAAAGTGAGGTTGTACTTGGGGATCTCTCCCCCGCCGCCGGACTCACCCGGCAGATCGACCTTCGAAGCCGGCTCGGCTGCTTCCTTTTCCTGTGTAGTCATTAGTACTTACGCTCCATCGGCTCGTAGCGGGTGAAGATCACCGGCTTGGTCTCGAGGCGGATGCCGGCGACGCTGTCGGTCTCGGCACCTTCGTCCAGGTAGGCCATCGAGTGCTTCATGAACTTGTCGTCATCGCGGTTGGGGAAGTCCTCGCGGAAGTGGCCTCCACGGGATTCCTCGCGGTGCAGGGCCGCGACGGACATGACCTTGGCGAGCTCCAGCAGGAAGCCCAGTTCCACGGCCTCGAGGAGATCCAGGTTGAAGCGCTTGCCCTGGTCCTGGATCTGGATGTGCTTGTAACGCTCCTGCAGATCGGCGATCTTGTCCAGCGCGCTGTGGATCGTGTCGGCCGTGCGGAACACCTGCATGTCGGCGTCCATGACGTCCTGCAGTTCCTTGCGGAGCACGGCCACCTTCTGGTCGCCCTTGCCGTTGCGCATGAGATCCAGCAGATCCTGCGTCGGCTGGGCCGCGTCTTCGGGGACGGGCAGGAAATCCGCGGTCGCCGCGTACTCCGCAGCCTTGATTCCGGCGCGCTTGCCGAACACGTTGATGTCGAGCAGCGAGTTGGTTCCCAGACGGTTGGAGCCGTGGACCGACACGCAGGCGACCTCGCCCGCCGCGTAGAGTCCGGGGACCGTCTCCTCCGAATTGCAGTACACCTCGGCGTCGATGTTGGTGGGGATGCCACCCATCGCATAGTGGGCCGTCGGGAACACCGGGACGGGCTCGGTGTACGGCTCGACGCCCAGGTAGGTGCGCGCGAACTCGGTGATGTCCGGGAGCTTGGCATCGATGTGCTCCGGCTCGAGGTGGGTCAGGTCCAGGAGGACGTAGTCCTTGTTGGGCCCGCAACCGCGGCCCTCGCGAACCTCGTTGGCCATCGAGCGGGCCACGATGTCACGCGGGGCAAGGTCCTTGATCGTCGGGGCGTAGCGCTCCATGAAGCGTTCGCCCTCGGAGTTACGGAGGATTCCGCCCTCACCTCGGGCTGCCTCGGAGACCAGGATGCCCAGTCCCGCGAGACCCGTCGGGTGGAACTGAACGAATTCCATGTCCTCAAGAGGCAGGCCATTGCGGAAGGCGATGGCCATGCCGTCTCCGGTCAGCGTGTGCGCATTCGAGGTGGTCTTGAAGATCTTTCCGCAACCGCCGGAGGCGAAGACGATCGACTTCGCCTGGAACACGTGGACCTCGCCGGTGGCCAGATCGTAGGTCACGACGCCGGACGGCCGGGGCTTGCCGTCGACCTCGGTCATGACCAGGTCGAGCACGTAGTACTCGTTGAAGAACTCGACGTTGTGCTTGACGCAGTTCTGGTACAGCGTCTGGAGAATCATGTGGCCCGTGCGGTCCGCGGCGTAGCACGCACGGCGGACGGGTGACTTGCCGTGGTCACGCGTGTGCCCACCGAATCGACGCTGGTCAATGCGGCCCTCGGGGGTGCGGTTGAACGGCAGGCCCATCTTTTCGAGGTCCAGCACGGCGTCAATGGCTTCCTTGGCCATGACCTCGGCCGCGTCCTGGTCCACCAGGTAGTCGCCGCCCTTGATGGTGTCGAAGGTGTGCCACTCCCAGTTGTCTTCCTCGACATTGGCCAGCGCCGCACACATTCCGCCCTGGGCCGCACCGGTGTGCGAACGGGTCGGGTAGATCTTGGTCAGTACGGCGGTGCGGGCGCGCTGGCCGGATTCGATGGCTGCGCGCATACCGGCACCGCCGGCACCGACGATGACCACATCGTACTTGTGAAGCTGCATTCTTGGATGCTCTTTCCTTGTTGAGTCTCTGTAGGTGTGGGGCGGAGCGCCGTCCTGCCCCGGCGTCGTGATCCGGCCGCGGCTACGGTGCCGGGCAGAAGGACGGAACCAGCGAGGGATCTGCTCCCGTGGGGCACGGGGAGAAGGTGAAAATCACCAGGGTGCCGACGAGCAGGATGAACCCGGAAGCGAGGAAGAGCAGGGTCTTGAGCCAGAAACGGGTCCTGTCCTTCTCGGCGTAGTCGTCGATCACGGTGCGCACGCCGTTGGTCCCATGAATCATGGCCAGCCAGAGCATGATGAGGTCCCAGGTCTGCCAGAAGGGGTTGGCCCACTTGCCTCCGACGAAGCCGAAGTCGATCGCGTGAACCCCGTCGCCCATCATGAGGTTGACGAAAAGGTGCCCGAAGATCAGGACGATCAGCAGAACACCCGAGACGCGCATGTACAGCCACGCGAACATCTCGAAGTTGTTGCGCTTGGAGCCTGAGCGGTTGTACTTGATGCCATCGACGCTGTTGTCCCGGCTCCGCGGGACCGCGATGCGAGTTTTCAACGGAGTTGCCATGGGTTAGTGACCTCCAAAAACGATGGCGAGGTGGCGGACGAGGAACGGCACGACGGCGATGACCCAGAGGATCAGGACGCCCCACAGCATCGCTTTCTGGTTCTTGGCCCCGTTCTTCCAGAAGTCGATCAGGATGATTCGGAGACCGTTGAAGGCGTGGTAGACGATCGCGGCAACCAGGCCGGCCTCGCCGAGACCCATGATGGGGTTCTTGTAGGTGGCAATCACGTGGTTGTAGGCCTCCGGGGAGACCCGGACGAGTGCCGTATCAAGCACGTGGACAAGCAAGAAGAAGAAGATTGCGATGCCTGTGACGCGATGAGCCACCCAGGACCACATGCCCTGGCGGCCTCTATAGAGGGTGCCCTTGGATGTATTCGGCACTGAATAACCTCCCTGTTTCATCAACCGGAGGGCCGCGGCGTCGGTCTTCCTTCCGGCGAGGGGCCCAAGAATGCACTGCCACTGCGCAGACCGGGCGGGCCCGGGCGTCATGAGTGAGCGAGTTCTCCTGTCAGATTACCAGCAGCCGGAACGCTTAGTGACACCATGTCGACGCCGCTCTCCCGCGGTCTTCCGGGGAGAATAGGCCACAGATTCTTGGCCTAATGCCGTGCTTCCCACTCATTCCGCCGATGCGGTCGAGCGACGATTCGGGAGTTCGGGTCGAGGCGCTCCTAAGGCACACTCGGCGGCCTTGCGATTTATGACGAACGCAACCGGTACGATGTGTGCGATGAATGCTCCACATGCGCACTTCCACCCGTTTGTCCCGGCCGGTGGTGTCGGGTCCCGCCTTTGGCCTCTGTCCAGGGCCGATGCACCGAAATTCCTGCTCGACCTGACGGGCAGCGGACATTCGCTCCTGCGCTCGACCTACGAGCGTCTGATCGATCTCAGCTCCAGTGGTGTGATGATTGTCACTGGGCGCACTCACGCGCAAGCCGTGCGCAGCCAGCTGCCCGAATGTTCCGAGTCGGATCTCGTGCTGGAACCCTCTCCCAAGGATTCGGGCGCGGCCATCGGGTTGGCCTCGGCGATCATTAGCCTCCGGGACCCCGAGGCCATCGTCGGCTCGTTCGCGGCGGACCATGTGGTGGAGCCGACGGAGGAATTCCACCGAGTCGTCGAGGAAGCGGTGCAGACCGCGGCCACGGGCCGCATCGTGACCATCGGCATCACACCGACCTCCCCGTCCACGGGGTTCGGCTACATCCGCGCGAGCGAAAGCCTCAACCTGGAGGCCGCACCGTCCGCGATGAAGGTCGACGAGTTCGTAGAGAAACCGGACGAGGACACTGCGCGCTCGTACGTCCGCAGCGGTGAGTACACCTGGAATGCGGGCATGTTCGTCGCCCCGGCCAAACTCCTGCTGAGCCATCTGGCCGCGAACCAGCCCGAGCTGCACGCGGGCATCATGGAGATCGCCGAGGCCTGGGAGACTGACGAACGGGACGCCGTCATGGACCGGGTGTGGCCCAGTCTGCCCAAAATCGCGATCGACTACGCCGTGGCCGAGCCTGCGGCCGCGGCGGGCGACGTCGCCATGGTCCCCGCCTCCTTCACCTGGGACGACGTCGGGGACTTCGCAGCCATCAGCCGGCTCAACCGCGCCGTGAACGTGGACGAGGTTGCCGTGATCGGCAAGAACAAGAGAGTCATGACGGACAACGCCTCCGGCATCGTCGCGTCGGACACCAGCCGCATCGTCGCCTTGATCGGCGTCGAAGACATCGTGGTGGTGGATACCCAGGATGCACTGCTGGTCACGACTCAAGAGCATGCCCAAAGAGTCAAGGACGCCGTCAACGCGCTCAAGGAGAACGGGGACACCGACGTCCTCTGATCGGCGTCGGCAAGGGCCCGGGCGCCGGGCCTTCGGACCCAGGTGCGTCGCGTCCCGCTCGACCCTCAGGGGGCCGGGACGCTCAGCGGAGGTCGACCCGGCCCAGTGACCGCCATCCGGCGTCGTCACCGATGTAGGCGTCCAGCCCGGTGACCGGGAACGTCGCTGTGAAATCCCTGAAGTCTGCCAACGCGGCCTCGAGCGTGCGCCGCCCCTCGTTCTGCGTCAACGTCATGTGCGGGTGATAGAGAAACGGCGATGCGCTGTCCAAAAGTTTCAGGCACCGATTGTGCAGCTCGTGGAGAAACTCCGTGCCATCCCCCACGGACAGGAAGACCACGTCACTCATCGGACGGAAAGTCCCGGTGCCGGTGAGAGTGATGCGACCAGGACCGAGCCCCAGGCAAAGATCCTCGAATTCCGAGAGGAACCGTTCGGCGCTTTCCTCCGGGCGCTCACCCAGCTCCGCGATGAATACCGTGATGTGCAGAGGATGCCCCGGGTGAGAACAATGGTGGGATCGCCACCGCATGACGTCCTCGTGCACGCACGCGGGCACGTCCAGGACCAGGCTCAGATAGCTCTTGCCCGGAAGAATCGTGGGGCTCACACCGATCCTTCCCTGATCGGCGGGACCCGATGAGACCTTTGTTTGCACTACTCAGCCCCGCGGTGCCAGAAATCCCATGCGTTCATAGGCTGACGCAACAGTCGGTGCCGCGATCTCCCGTGCCTTGGCCGCGCCGATGGCCAGCAACCGGTCCAATTCGGCGGGGTCGTCCATGATCTCCAGGGTGCGTTCCCTGATGGGACCGAGGACGTCCACGGCGACGTCGGCCAGCCCAACCTTCAGGTGGCCGTACATCTTGCCCTCGTACTCGGCGACGATGTCCTCGACGGACCGACCGGTCAGGGACGAATAAATGGTCAACAGGTTCGAAACGCCCGGCTTGTCCTCCCGGTCGAAGCGGATCTCGGTTCCGTCGTCCGTCACGGCGGACTTGATCTTCTTGGCCAGCTTCTTCGGATCGTCCAACAACCAGATGATGCCGTTCTCCGAGGCCGCCGACTTGGACATCTTCGCCGAAGGGTTCTGCAGGTCGTAGATCTTGGCGGTATCGCCGAGGATCTTGGCCTCGGGAACCACAAAAGTCTCGCCGAACCGCGTGTTGAATCGCTGTGCGAGATTGCGGGTCAGCTCGAGGTGCTGCCGCTGGTCCTCCCCCACCGGAACCTGGTCGGTCTGGTACAGCAGGATGTCGGCCGCCATGAGCATCGGGTAGGCGTACAGTCCCGCCGACGTGTTCTCGGATCCCTGCTTCGCGGCCTTGTCCTTGAACTGCGTCATGCGGCGGGCCTCGCCGTCGCCAGTGATGCATGTGAGCAACCAGGCCAATTGGCTATGCTCCGGGACGTGGGACTGGACGAAGAACGGCGTCTTCGTCGGGTCGATGCCCGCGGCAATGTACTGGGCGGCGGTCTTCCGGGTCCGCTCCGCGAGATGCTCAGGGTCCTGCGGGACCGTGATCGCGTGGAGATCGGGGATGAAATAGATGCACTCGTTCTCGGCCTGCATCTCCACCCAGTTGCGGACCGCCCCGACGTAGTTGCCCAGATGAAGGGAATCTGCCGAAGGCTGCGCACCGGAAAATACTCTCGGTGCACCGGTGGATGCGTTGGGGATGGTGCGTTCTGTCATGCTGTTCTTTTCTGCTCTCTGCGGCCCCGACGCCCACCGGTTCCGGCGGGCTCGGGAGGCGCAACGTCTAGAAGTGGTAGTCGACCACGAGCGGAGCGTGATCAGAGAAGCGGGTGTCGTAGCTCGGTGCCCGATCCACCACGGCGTTCTGCGCGGCCTCCGCAAGGGCCGGGGTCGCCATGTGGTAATCGATCCGCCAGCCGGCGTCGTTGTCGAAGGCCTGGCCCCGGTAGGACCACCAGGTGTAGGGTCCTGGCACCTCGCCGGCCAGGCCACGGGCGACATCGCGGTATCCGAGGTCGCCGAAGAACCGGTCGAAGTAGGCGCGTTCCTCAGGAAGGAACCCGGCGTTCTTGACGTTGCCCTTCCAATTCTTGATGTCGAGTTCGGTGTGGCCCACGTTGAGGTCGCCGACGATCAGAGCGTGGTCAGAATGTTGCGCGAGCGCCGGGAGCCGTTCGAGCATCACGTCCAAGAACCTGTACTTGTCGTCCTGGCGCTCCGTACCGACCTCGCCCGAGTGGACGTAGGCGGAGACCACCGTGAGGGTCTGCCCGTTGGGCAGTTCATAGTCGGCTTCGACCCAGCGCCCCGAGCGGGCGAAGTAATCGACGCCGATATTCTCCCGTTTGGCCACGGGCTGGCCGGACAGCCGGGAGGGCCGGTCCTCGGTGTCCTTGCGCGTCGCAATCGCAACACCTGCGCGGCCCTTGGCCTCGGCCTCGGCGTGCAGGATGTCCCAGTCCTCTTCCCCGAGCAGTTCTCGGAGCTTCGCGTCAGGGGCTCTGACCTCCTGGAGGCAGAGGACGTCGATGTCCCTGTTCTCGAGCCAGTCCCCCATGGTCTGCTTCTTCTTGGGGTTGTAGGCGGCCCGAATACCATTGACATTCACGGTTGCGATGCGCAGGCTGTTGCCGTCCCTGGCGGTCTGGTCCATAAAGTCTCGGCCTTCCTCGTGATTCTTCCGATGGCTCACACGCGGTCCCGCCGTGCGGAATCAGACGTGCTCGTGGACGATCAATGCTTTCGCAACCGACTGGTCGAGTGGTTCTAGTCCACGACCGTGCCGTCGACGGTGTCCTGGGACTGAACCATACCCATCCCGTTCTTGGCCGTGAAATTGATGGTGTCGATGGCCCGGTCCACCACTTCCTGGTCCGCCTGGTCGCCCTTGGCAAGTTCTTCCTTGAGAACCTTGTTCTGCACCAGCACGATCTGGAAGGAATGCGCGAGTTTTTGGTCACGCATGGCGTCGGCTTCGGGGACCGCCGAGGTCCCGGAAGAAGGCGCACGCATCTGGGCGTCCTCGAGATCGCTCTGCAACTTCCTGACGGCGTTCTTCCCGAAACGGAGCGTTCCCCGGACCAGGAAGAGCGCATAGGCCGCGAGCGCCAACCACCCGAGAGCGATGGCCGCCAGGATCCATCCCAGCACGGACTGCTCGTTCGCCGCGGAAATCACAGCGAAGACGAAAATCAGAACCATCACCGCCATGCCGATCACGGTGGCCCAGAAGGCTCTTCCGCTGGCCGCGCTTCTGGTCTGTGCATTGCCCACACGGGCGTCTGAAGTTCCGATCGGTTGCATGGCCCCCATTGTACAAGTCCGCGGCGGGGCGCTTTCCGCCCCTCAGCATCACACGACAACGCCGGCCCCGCCGTTTCCGGCCAGGGCCGGCGCTCGTTTCCCTAGGCCTCCGCCGCTTCCCTTTCGGCCCTCTGGACGACGTTGACCAGCAGCATCGCCCGGGTCATGGGTCCCACACCGCCGGGGTTCGGCGAATACCACGAGGATTTGGCCGCGGCGTCCGGGTGGATGTCACCCGTGAGCTTCTTCTTGCCCGTTTCCGGGTCCAGGACCCGGGATACGCCGACGTCCAGAAGGATCGCGCCGTCGGCCACCTGGTCGGGGCGCACGGCGTGCGGAACCCCGATCGCTGCGACGATGATGTCCGCGCGGGCGAGGACCTCGTCGAGGTCCTTGGTCCCGGTGTGCGCCATGGTCACGGTCGCGTTGATGTCACGACGGGACAGCAACAACCCGAGCGGTCGGCCCACCGTAATTCCACGGCCCAGGACCACGACGTTCTTTCCGACCAAGTTGATGCCGTGACGGTGCATGAGCTCGATGATGCCGTTCGGCGTGCACGGCAGCGGGGAATCGATATCGCCGTATACATTCAGTACGAGCTTGCCGAGGTTGGTCGGGTGGAGACCGTCGGCGTCCTTGTCCGGGTCGATCCTGCCCAGGATCCTGTTCGTGTCGATGTGCGGCGGCAGGGGGAGCTGAACAATGTATCCCGTGCATTCGGGGTTCGCGTTCAGCTCGTCGATGACCTGTTCGAGTTCTTCCTGGGTGACGTCTTCGGGGAGATCGCGCCGGATCGACGCGATGCCCACCTCGGCGCAGTCACGGTGCTTGCCGCCAACGTAGGAACGAGAGGCCGGGTCGTCCCCGACCAGCACGGTTCCCAGCCCCGGCGTGATGCCCTTGGCCCGGAGCTCGTCCACGCGGTCACGCAGTTCGTTCTTGATCGCACCGGCCGTGGCCGTTCCGTCGAGGACCTTCGGGAATGTTTCCTGCTGGGTCTCGGTGTTGATGTCCGAATACCTTTCCTGCTGAGTGGTTGTCGCGTTCACCATTCCTCGAGGCCCTCGTAGAGGGGGAACTGCTCGGCAAGCTTCTCGACCCTGGCGCGCAGGGCGTCGGCGTCGACCCCCGGCTTGAGCGCTTCGGCGATGATGTCGGCAACCTCGGTAAATTCTTCGCGTCCGAAACCACGCGTGGCCAGAGCGGGCGTGCCGATGCGCAGGCCCGAGGTCACCATGGGCGGGCGAGGATCGTTGGGAACCGCGTTGCGATTGACCGTGATGCCGACCTCGTGCAGGATGTCCTCCGCCTGCTTGCCGTCCAGTTCGGAATTCCGCAAGTCCACGAGCACAAGGTGCACGTCGGTGCCCCCGGAGAGAACCGAGATGCCGTGCTCAGCGACGTCGTCCCCGGTCAAACGGTCGGCGAGAATCTGCGACCCTTCGACCGTCCGCTTCTGCCGGTCCTTGAATTCCTCGCTCGCGGCAATCTTGAAGGCGACCGCCTTGCCCGCGATGACGTGCATCAGCGGACCACCCTGCTGTCCCGGGAAGACCGCCGAGTCGATCTTCTTCTTGAGCTCCTCGGTGCACAGGATCACGCCGGAGCGCGGGCCCGCCAGCGTCTTGTGAACGGTTGAGGTCACCACGTGGGCGTGGGGCACGGGGTTCGCGTGGATGCCGGCGGCGACCAGCCCGGCGAAATGCGCCATGTCGACCCAGAGGTACGCGCCGACCTCGTCGGCGATCTGGCGGAAACGCTCGAAGTCCTGTTCACGCGGGTACGCGGACCAACCGGCGACGATGACCTTGGGCCTGGCCTCCAGCGCGACCTCACGAACACGGTCCATGTCCAGCCGGCCCGTCTCCGGATCGACCTCGTAGGCTGCGATGTTGTACAGCTTGCCGGACACGTTGAGCTTCATTCCGTGAGTCAGGTGGCCGCCGTGGGCCAGGGACAACCCCATGAGGGTGTCCCCCGGCTGCATGAGCGCCATCATCACGGCGGCGTTCGCCTGTGCGCCGGAGTGGGGCTGGACATTCGCGTGCTCTGCACCGAACAGCGACTTGGCACGCTCCCGCGCCAGGTCCTCGACGACGTCGACGTGCTCGCATCCGCCGTAGTAGCGGCGGCCCGGGTAGCCTTCCGCATACTTGTTGGTCAGCACCGAGCCCTGCGCCTCCAGGACGGCGCGCGGAGCGAAGTTCTCCGAAGCGATCATCTCGAGGGTCGCTCGCTGGCGACCCAATTCCTTGTCGATGGCCTGCGAGACCTCGGGGTCCAGCTCCGCCAGCGGCCGGTTGTTGACATCCTGCACGGACGAGTTGCTCATAGTTCTCCTGGGGCTGACTCCACGCCTGCGACGTGGCACGCGAATGGCTTCCGCACCATCCTATGTCACGCAGAGCCCCAGAACGCCTCCGTTTCACGGTGCTACGTGGATCATCCAGCCATCGGTGAAAGCCGCCGGAAACCGGCGTCTTGTCGAACCACAGGACGGCGTGAGCGTGTTTAATGGTTGCCTGAGCCAACAGGAAAGGTCCTTGATGAACTCTCTCACCTCGCTCGGAGCCAGTGATCCCTTGAACCTCCGCTCCGGTTCCCCTTATCGACCGGACTCGAGCACCACGAGAGAAAACCGATCACAGATGCCTCTGTCGGTGCCGCAGAAGGCCGTGATCTTCGATATGGACGGAGTCGTCACGGATACCGCATCCGTGCATTCCAACGCGTGGAAGAAGCTCTTCGATGCAATCCTCGCGGATCCCCGCCTGGAGCCCTCCGAAGGTCACGACGCCGGGGATATCGACCGCAGGGAATTCAGTATCTCCACGGATTACAGGTCCTATGTGGACGGACGCGCCCGCGAGGACGGCGTGCGCACTCTTCTGGCCTCTCGTCACGCAGCACTCCCCGAAGGCAGCGAGGACGACCCCTCGGGGCAGTGGACCGTCCAGGGCCAGTCACGCCTCAAGAACGACTACTTCCAGGAAGAACTCGAGTCCAACGGCGTGACGGTGTTCAAGGGCACCGTCTCGCTTGCGCGTCGGCTCCAACGAAGCGGAGTGCCGATCGCGTTGGTCACGGCGTCCAGGAACTCGACCTCGGTTCTCGAGGCTGCTGGACTCGACGACCTCTTCGACCTCGTCATCGACGGAACCTACGCGCTCGAGAACAATGTGCCCGGAAAACCTGCGCCGGACATGTTCCTGGCCGCGGCCCGCCAGCTCGGGGTTTCCCCTGCCGAAGCTGCCGTCATCGAGGACGCCGTGTCCGGGGTCCAGGCGGCGCGTGCGGGAGGATTCGGGCTCGTCGTCGGGATCAATCGCCACGGAGACCGCAACGAGTTGGAGGAGGCCGGCGCGGATCTGGTTCACAACGACGTCGGAGAACTCGACCTGGGTGCGGAGCGGAACGACTCGTGGAAGCTCGTGTTCCACGGCTTCGACCCCGAACAGGAAGGCCATCGTGAGGCCCTGCTGACCCTGGCCAACGGGTACATGGGTGTTCGTGGTTGCCGGCCCGAGCGCGGAGACGACGGCGTCCACTACCCCGGCACCTACGTGGCCGGCCTGTTCAACCGCGTCGTCTCCCACATCAATGGCCGCGACCTCGAACACGAGTCGATGGTCAATCTGCCGAACTTCCAGTTCTTCGATGTTCGGCTTCGGGGCGGGGACTGGTGGTCCGAGGGCGGCATGACCCCGCTGGACGAGGTCACCGAATTGGACCTGCGCCACGGGGTTCTCACCCGGACCTGTCTGCTCGAAGAGGTGCCCAGCACCGACACCGAACCCGTCTCGGAGACGCCCCGTCGGGTCAAAATCACGCAAAAGCGCCTGGTGTCCATGGAGCACCGGCACCTGGCGGCCATGGAGACCACCGTGACGCCGCTGGGTTGGACGGGACGCGTCCACGTGCGGAGCGGCATCGACCCGAACGTCACGAACAACAACGTCGCGGAATACCGCGACCTCGCGCGCCACCATCTGGTCGCGGAAGCCTCCACCACGCTTCCGGACAACACGCTGATCAATGTCGTACGCACCAACCAGTCGGGGCACGAGGTCGCCGTCGCCCAGCGGACGACGGTCAACGGCTCGGTAACCTCAAAGCTCGAGAGGGAGATCCGTCCGGGCGGCGTCGAGATGCGTCGGTACAGGGTCGACGGGCAGGACGGCAAAGAGGTCGTCTTCGACACGACCACGGCCCTGGTGACTTCCCGCGATTCGGCCATCGCCTCCGCGGTTCTCGGCGCGGTCGAAGCCCTGAACAGGACCGAAAACGGGTTCTCCGCGCTGTACGGCCCGCACCAGCAGGCGTGGTCCAGGCTGTGGGCCCGGTTCGCCGTCGATATCGAGACGGATGTGACCACGATGCTCGCCCTGCGCCTGCACATTTTCCACATCGTCCAGACGCTCGGCCCCAACATGGAGCTCAACGACGCCGGCGTCACCGCCCGAGGGCTGCACGGCGAGGGCTATCGCGGACACATCTTCTGGGACGAGATATTCATCCTCCCGATCATCACCATGCGCCTGCCTTTCGTGACCCGTTCGCTCTTGCAGTACCGGTGGGCGCGGTTGCCTGCGGCACGCGACAAGGCCACAGAGTTCGGGGCCAGCGGCGCCATGTTCCCGTGGCAGTCCGGATCCGACGGGCGGGAGGAGACTCCCGTGGAGCTCTACAACCCCCATTCGGACCGGTGGATGCCGGATAATTCGTGGCGCCAGTTCCACGTCGGGCTCGCGATCGCCTACAACTCGTGGACTTACTACACGGCCACGGGCGACACGAGCTGGCTGGCGCACCAGGGCGCGGAGCTCATGGTCGAGATCGCCCGGTTCTTCACCTCGTTGGTCACCTTTGATGCGGAAGACAAGCGGTACCACATCGAGGGTGCCATGGGACCGGACGAATACCACGACGGCTACCCCGGTTCCGAGGACGGCGGCGGGCTGAAGGACAACGCCTACACGAATGTCCTGGCCGCGTGGCTCTTCCGGCACACGGTCGAGATCTTTGAGGAACTTCCCGAGCACCAGGCCCTGCGGGTGACCTCGGCCAACAACGTGACCGAAGCCGAACTCGCTGCCTGGCAGCACATGGCCGCGAACATGGCCGTTCCCTTCAACCGGAACGGTACGATCAGTCAGTTCGACGGTTACGACGACCTGGCCGAGATCGATTGGGACCACTACAGCCGCAAGTACGGCAACATCGGCCGCATGGACCTCATCCTCGAGGCCGAGGACGACGCGACGAACAACTACAAACTGTCCAAGCAGGCCGACACGTTGATGCTCGTGTATCTCTTCGGCCAGCGCGGACTGCAGGAACAGCTTTCGTTGCTGGGCTACGACGTCTCCCTCGCCAAGATCGAAGAGACCATCGACTACTACCTCGCCCGCACGTCCAACGGGTCGACCCTCTCCCGGGTCGTGACGGCCTCGATCATGTCGCGCGTGGATCCTCGCCATTCGTGGAGCGTCTACCAGGACGCCCTCATGGCTGACCTGGACGACACTCAGGGCGGCACGACTCAGGAAGGCATTCACCTGGGCGCGATGTGCGGGACGCTCGACGTCGTGCAGCGCGCCTACGCCGGCGTGCAGGTGCTGACCGACTGCATCCAGCTGGAGCCTTCGATGCCCGAGGAGCTGAAGTCGGTGGGCTTCGAGGTTCAGTACCACGGCCAATTGTTGGACGTCTTCATCGATGCGACGCGCGTCCGGCTCTCGGCCAGATCCAAGAAGGCGAGCGCCGTCCGCGTGCGGGTAGGCGACTTCGAGACTGTCCTCCCAGGCGGGGAATCCTGCGAGTACCGGCTCGAGGACCTGCACGCCGTGAAGCGATAACGGTCGGGGGCGCGTCGGAGCTGAGCGCCGGTGGGCCGGGTCCGCAGGTGCCAACGTGCCCTGGCTCGTTCGCCGCTCGCCCGTCGCTCGCCCGTCGCTCGCTCCGCGACGTGGCAAAGGCCGCGCGCACCCACGCTTCCGTTCCGTGGCGGTTACCCGAGGGAGAGGCGATGACCCCCGTTAGGTGGCGGTTCAATCCCCATTCAACAGGGGTAAACAGCTCCTCATCGGGCAACCGCCACCCAACGACGTCGGAGGCGACAGGCGACATGCGACAGACGGCGGCACGGGGTAGCCGACCGCGCCCAGCCGCACACGCCCAGTTACCCGAGGTTCCGTCTCGTGCGCCCAGCGACCCGCCGTTCCGCCCCGTACCTTAGTCGCGGGCGGCGGAGCGGCGGCGCAAGAACGCTGCGACGAGTGCGCCGGAGACGTTGTGCCACACCGAGAAGACCGCACCGGGCAAGGCGGCCTCGGGGGTGAAGTATGTTCTGGCGAGCGACGTCGCCAACCCGGAGTTCTGCATCCCCACCTCGATCGCGGTGGTTCGCCGAGCGGACACGGGCACCCTGAACAGTGTTGCCGCGCCGTAGCCCAGCAAATATCCGAGCCCGTTGTGGAGTACGACGGCGAGCAGCACGAGCAGGCCAGCCGAAACGATGGCCGCAGCCGATCCGGCGACCACGATCGCGACGATCACGGAAATGGCCGCGACCGAAACCCACGGCAATGCGGGCGTCACGGCGACCACGACGCGCGGGACCAGGCCGCGGACCACGAGGCCCAGGAGCACCGGAACCAGCACGACCTCGAGGATGGAGAGCATCATCTCGGTACCGCTCACGTCCATCCTCTCCCCCGCGAGCCACACGGCCAACAACGGGGTCAGGAAGGGGGCGATGAGGGTAGAGATCGATGTCATCGCCACGGAAAGGGCGACGTCGCCCTTGGCCAGGTAGGACACGACGTTCGACGCCGTGCCGCCCGGGCAGCACCCCACTAGGATCACGCCGACCGCCAGTTCCGCCGGGAGCTGGAGGACCCAAGAAATCAGGAGACCCAGCAGGGGCATGATCACGAACTGTGCGACCACTCCGATCACCACGGGTACGGGGTTCTTGACCACCAGCGCGAAATCGGGCGCGGTGAGGGTGAGGCCCATGCCGAACATGATGATGCCCAACAAAGGATTGACCCATCCTGAGAGTCCGGCGAAAGCACCGGGCAGGACGAAGCCCAGCACGCCCGCGGCGAGAATCAGCAGCGGAAAGATCGTCACCGCATAGAGGGCGCTGCGTTCTTCGGACTTCTTGGCCGGACCGGGGGTCCCTGACTGGGTGGAGTGCATGAGCACTGTCTACCAGGTCACGGCAGAGGCTGCTATGGCTCGCACGGAATCGTCCAGGATGTGATCGATCGGCGCGTCGATGTCGATCCGCGCGCCGGGTTCGTGGTCCCCGAGCTCCTCCAGCGTCTCCAACTGTGAGCGCAGAAGCCCAGTCGGCATGAAGTGATCGCTGCGGCCCTCGAGCCGGTGGGACAAGGTTTCCTCGTCGCCCGCGAGGTGCACGAAGAACGTCCGGGGGGCCTCGGCAAGAATCGCTTCTCGGTAGGACCGCCGAAGGGCCGAGCAGGCGATGACCAGACCCGCCCCTTCCGGGCCGACTGCCGCGGCCTTCTGCAGCGTCTGCCCGACGACGTGCAACCACGGCCACCGGTCCTCGTCCGTCAGGGGGTTCCCGGCCGCCATCTTCTCCACGTTGGAGAGAGGATGGAGAGAGTCGGCGTCGATGAACTCGGCCCCGAGACGGGTCCCGAGCAGAGAGCCGATCGTCGTCTTGCCTGCTCCGGACACTCCCATGACCAGAATCAGCGGAGGTGCGGAGAGATGGTGGTCTACCAATTGTGAACGGTCCCATCGGCCAGTCGGTTGTAAGGAAGATATGCCTGATCGTAGGGGAAACGACCGGCCGCCGTCTCATCGAACTCGACTCCGAGGCCTGGAGTGTCGCCGGGGTGCAGGTACCCGTTCTCGAAGGTCAGTCCCTCGTGGAAGACCTCGCGGGTCAGTCGGGAGTGCGGCATGTACTCCTGCAGGCCGTAGTTGTGGATCGACAGACCCAGGTGCAGTTGGGCCGCGAACCCGATCGGCGAAACATCGGTCGGCCCGTGGAAACCGGACCTGACCTGGTACATCTCGGCGAAGTTCATGACCTTCCGCAAGGGTGTGATGCCACCGAAGTGAGTCGATGCGCAACGGACGAAGTCGATGAGCTGCTCCTGAATGAGGTCCTTGATGTCGTAGACCGAGTTGAAGACCTCTCCAATCGCCAAGGGGGTCGTGGTGTGCTGGCGGACGAGACGCAGGGCTTCCTGGCTCTCGGCCGGGGTGCAGTCCTCGAGCCAGTACAGGTCGAACGGCTCCAGCGACTTGCCCAACTGGGCGGCCTCGCGCGGGGTCATCCGGTGGTGGCCGTCATGCAGCAACGGCAGCTCCGGACCGAATTCGTTGCGCACCGCTTCGAATACGGTTGGGACGTGGCGAAGATAGGCGCGGGTGTCCCAATCCTCTTCGACGGGCTGGGTCCCGCGATTGGCGGGCTCGAAATCGTACCGCTCCCCTGTCGATTGTTCCTGCGCCGCGACGCCGTACAGTTTCTCGATCCCGGGCACCGACGTCTGGACACGAATCGACTTGTATCCCAGGTCCAGTTCCTCACGGATCGAGTCGAAGAGGTGCTCGAGGTCTCGCCCCGAGGCGTGGCCGTAGGCCCGGCAGCCGCGACGCGACGCCCCGCCCAGGAGCTGGTAGACGGGCAGACCCGCGACCTTCCCCTTGATGTCCCACAGGGCCATGTCGACCGCGGCAATCGCGGCCATCGTGACCGGTCCACGACGCCAGTAGGACGCCCGGTACAGGAACTGCCAGGTGTCCTCGATGGTGCTGGGGTCCTTGTCCAGCAGCAACTGGCAGACGTGCTCCTTCAGATACGCGGCCACGGCGAGCTCGCGCCCGTTGAGAGTCGCGTCCCCGATCCCGGTCACGCCGTCGTCGGTCGTGATCCTGAGCGTCACGAAGTTGCGGGAGGGACTCGTGACAAAAACTTCGGCTTTCTCAATACGCATTGTTCTACTGTCCTTTCGATGGGTCGTCGGTCTCGGAGGAGTCTTCCCCCGGCGCCTCGGCCCCCGGGTCGTCCTCGATAATGCGGATTCTGGGTTGATCGTGTTCGGGCACGGTCGTGTTCGCCGCGGTCGTGGGATGCGACGTGCTCGCGGTGGGTCCTGCGAGATCTTCGCTCGTCTCCACGGCCGCGGGAACCGCACCGGTGCGGAGGTCTTCGTGGCGCAACCTCCGGTTTGCCTCGATCGACTTCATAATCACTGTGAATTTGTCCTCGGTGAGCGGGTAACCGGCCATCACGATCAGCGCGAGAACAAACACTGCGGCGGGGATCAGCCCGCCATACGCGGCCAGGCCGGTGACGACGCCGTCGCCCTGGTCTCCCTGCCCCGCTGTATATCCTGCCCAGGTCAGGGCGACGCCGCCCAGGGCCTGGCCGAGGGCCTGCCCGACCTTGCGCGTGAACGAGAAGGCGGCGTAGGTCGCGCCCTCGGTGCGTACGCCGGTCTTGTACTCGCCGTATTCGACGGTGTCCGCTTCGAGCGCCCAGGTCATCGTGTTGAGCAGCCCCATGCCGACTCCCACCAGGAACAGGCCGATGAGGCTCGTGACGAGCGAGTGCCACACCGAGTTGCTCACAGCGAACAGGACGCCGCCGGCCGCAGCGACGACGCAGTTGTAGATGAACCCTCGCTTCTTGCCCAGGGCGCGGGTGACGGCCGGGCCGAACGGACCGACGTAGAGCACCGCCCCGGTGGTGATCACGATCGATACGGACGCAACCCATCCTCCGGAGGTGTAGCGCCCGAGCACGACGTTGGCCAGGTAGATGGTCAGCGCGGCAACCATCGACTGGGCCGTCAGGTAAAAGACCGAAGACAAGCACAATCTCAACAGCGGCCCGTTCTGCCGGATGGTGGACAGGGTTTCCTTGAAGCTGACCTTCTCGACCTCGCGGAACACCACCTCCTTGGACGTCAGGAAGGTGATGCCGAAGAAGACGGCGCCAATCACCAGGAAGGCGACGGAGGTGATCAGGAACGTGGTCGAGAGATCCGCCGCTTGCTTGAGCCGCGGTGCCAGAAACACCGAGAGCAACAGGATCGTGGCACCTGAGCCGACCATCCGCGCGGAGGCGAGCCGCGAGCGGTCCACCGGGTTCTGGCTCATGGCACCGGCCAATGACCCGAACGGGATGTTGACCATCGAATACAGCAGGCCCAGCACCGCGTAGCTGACGGTCGCCCACACGATCTTGGTCGCGTACGAGTCCACCGGAATCCAGAAGCAGAGCACGTTCACCACGAGCAACGGAACCGTGTACCAGAGAAGGAAGGGACGGAACTTGCCCCACCGCGTCATCGTGCGATCCACCATGCGCCCGGCGAAGAGGTCCGCGAAGGCGTCCCAAATCTTCACGAAGAGGAAGATCGCACTCGCGTGGGCCGGGTGTATGCCGACGACGTCCGTGTAGAAGAGCAGGAGAAAGGTCCCGGTCATCTGGAACGCGATATTGCATCCGGCGTCGCCGAGACCGTACCCGACGATCCTCGTCTTCGGCAGGTGCTCCCTTGCCACGTGGGGTATGGATGATGTGGATATGTCAGACATGGCAGGCTCCTTTGCCTGGTGTGCCCGTGGGGGCTCTGGTCGGTGGCCCGAGGAAGGCCGCCCGTTCAATGAGACCGAAGCGCTCAGCGGCCGAGTTTCTCGGCCCACCTCCGCCGTAGCTCGTGCGCGAGTGCCTTGGGTTTGCGGTCCCGGGTGAAGGTTCCCTTCTTGTTCCCATCGACACGGGCGAAACCGTTCTTGGTCTGGAAGTCGGCGAAATTCCACACCTGTTCGCCGACCATGCACTCAACCCGATCGAATTCCTCGTGATACATGCGGAGCAAGGCCACCTGGTACTCCTCGGTGAACGGGATTTCGTAGACCGAGTGCAGCCCGGCCACGGTGTCCGCCCCGTACTCCGTCATGAGGGTGGGTTTCCCGTACTGCTGGTCCCAGTCCTCGAGTTCAGAGCGCAGTATCCGCCGCGCAGCCTCGATGTCACCGGAGTTCTCGTACCAGCCGTAGTAGCGATTGAGCATGAGGACGTCGAAGAGGTGCGAGATCCTGTCCACGCCGCACGGGGCGAACATGACGTTGACGAATCCGATGGGTCGGGAGGGGTCCAGCTCGCGGGCCAGCCGGGCGAGCGGCTCGAAGTATTCGAGCGCGCCGTCGGCTCCTGAGTCCGGCTCGTTCGAGATCGACCACAGGACCACCGAGGGGTGGTTCTTGTCCTGCTGGACGAGTTCACGAATCTCTTGGGCGTGGACCTCCCGGGTCCTCTCGTCCACGTTGCCGGGGTCGAAGGTGTTGCCGCCGCCCTGGTCCATGATCCCGGCACCCATGTGCCAGTTCAGCCCGACGGCCGGGGTCTCGTCGATCACCACGATTCCGCGTTCGTCCGCGTAGTCCATGATCTCTTCCGAGTACGGGTAGTGCGAGGTCCGGAACGAGTTGGCATTGATCCAGTCCAGCAACGCGAAATCCTGGATCATGTGGGCGTCCGAGTGGGCCTTGCCGATGGTCTCGTGGTCCTCGTGCATCCCGAAGCCGGTGAAGTAGAACGGCTCGCCGTTGATGAGGAACTGTTTGCCCCGGACCTCGACGGTGCGCACGCCGAATCGCTGGTCGTACTCGTCGGCGAGCCGTTCACCCTCTTAGGTCAGGACGCGCAGCGTGTACAAGTATCCGTGGCCCGGTTGCCACAGGTTGACGTCGCCCCAGGACAGCTCGCCGTCGAGAGAACCGCCGTCGACATGGACGCGATCCGTCGCGGCAACGACGGCACCGTCCGCGTCCAGGACCTGCAGGGCTGCCTCGGTCGCCTCGCCCGCGAAGTCAGCGGCGTACCGTACCGTTCCGCGGCCTGTGTCCCGGTCGACGTCGGTCGTCACGGTCACGTCCTCGAGCCGGGTCGGGTCCACGGCGTACAGCCAGATCGATCGGTGGAGGCCGGCGTAGTTGAAGAAGTCGTGCCGGTAGGCCAGATGTTTGCGGCCGTCGTCGTCCTGGGTCACCTCGCCGGGAGGCAGCGTCTCGTGGGACAGTTCGTTGTTGACGGCCACCGTGAGCAGGAATTCACGGCCAGGTTCGACCACATCGGTCACGTCGGCCTCGAAGGGGGTGTAACCGCCCTGGTGGCGGGCGACCTCGCGGCCGTCGACGAAGACGACGCCGAGGTGAGTTGCCGCGTCCAGCCGGAGGACGATCCGCTGCCCGTGGAACCCTCGTGGAACGCGAATCCGGCGGGAGTACCAGACCCAACCGATGTGCTCCCGAATGGCGTTGTCGGCAAAGAGATCGTTGTAGGACCCCGGTACCGGGGCGGTGAGGCCCTGACGGGGCAGGCCACTCGCCCACCCGTTGTCGAATCCCTCGTGGTTCCAGTCCACCGCGAAATCGTAGAGACCGTTCAGGGCGACGCGTTGCCGCGTGGTGCTTTCTTGAGGTCGGAGCATGTCAAGCAGTCCTTTCTGATCCGGGCACAGCCCGGTGGGGCGGCAGGCCCTCGTGGGGCCTGCGTGGGGAGCAGTCAGTCGCCGGCGACCAACGAGACGAGATGCGTATCCTGGCCGAGGCCCGGGCGGAGCACATCGAGCAGCGCTCGTGCAGGTTCTTCCCCGGCGAGCGCCGACCGGAGAGCGACGGCCTCGCCGTCCTCGAGGTTTTCGGGATCCTGGGTCCGGAGCCAGTCGATCCAGGCCCGGATCGACCGGGCTGCCGCGGCGCCGGTCCGGCCCGACTCGCGTTCCGCCTCGTACACGGGCACGGCGCGGATGCGCATCTTCTGCGCTCCGTCCTTCCCGATCTGTGCCAGCAGATGGTGGATCCGTGGATTGCGGTAGCGTGCCAGCAGGCTCTCCCGGTATGCCGGGATGTCGAGGCAAGGGTCGGTCAGATGCCTCTCTGCCTCGTCCCAGAAGTCTTCGACGCCCTCCAGGATCTCCGGATCCGCGATCGCTTCGGCGACCGAACGGTGGCCCGCCCTCTGACCCGCGTAGGCCATATAGCTGTGGGTTCCGTTCAGCAACCACAGTTTCCGGCGCTCGAACGGCTCGAGGTCATCGACGAATTCCGCACCCGCGTTCTCCCACGCGGGCCGTCCGGCCGGGAAGTCACCCGCCAGGACCCAGGAGCGGAAGGGCTCCGCGACGACGGGGGCGGCGTCGTCGTACCCTGTCTCTTCGGTGACCTCGCGCCGCAGATCCTGCGTGGTGGCGGGGGTGATCCGGTCGACGGAGGTCCCGACCCACGAAACGGCTTCGTCGAGTCTCTCTGCCAGACCGTCCTGGCATGCTCGGGCCATCCCGAGCACTGCGCTGCGTACCGCGGTCGCGTTGTCGGCCATGTTGTCGCACGAGACGACGGCGATACCGGCCCGGTCCCCGAGAGACCGGATCCGCCGGTCGAGGCCCAGAACCAGCCGTCCCGCCGCGGTGCGCAGTTCTGGGGCCGCGGGGGGCTCCGGAAGGGATTTCTTCAGCACGGTGACGTCCGATGAAACGGCCTCGTCGTCGACGTCCAAACGTCCGGAGGGGTCGAGGTGGTATCCGGCTTCCGTCACGGTCAGGGTCACGACCGCTACTTGGGCATCGGAGAGCAAGGCAACCAGTCGGGGCGAATCCGAGGCCGGATCGGCCTCGACGATGGAACTCACCAGTTCGAACGCGTCCCCTTCGGCCGATCGCTCCGCCAAGAAGTACAGCCCGTCCTGGGCCGTCAGGTCCTCGGCGGCCCGGGCGCTCCTGCCGGTGAAGGCAGCGATGCCCCACTCGGGGCGGGCCGCGTCCGTCTCGGCGTGCTGGGTGAACCAGGCCTGGTGGGCGCGGTGGAAGGCTCCCAGCCCCAGGTGAACCATCCGGACGGGCGGAATCGACCCCGTCCGTTCTCCCGCAGTGTTCCTGTTCAGCGGTGTGCTCATAGGTTGAAGACCTTTCGGGGGTTCGTGTCCGTGAGCTCTACCATCGCGGTGCGAGCACGCTCCTCGGTGATGCGGTGCTCGACCACGAGCCTGGCCAGAAAGCCGGCGTCGACGCGGCGGGCGGCGTCGTGGCGGGCCGGTATGGAGCAGAATGCACGCGTGTCGTCGATGAAGCCGGAGGTTCGGGAGAATCCGAGGGTCCCGGTCGTCGCCGCTCGGAATCGGTGCATCGCGTCCGGCTCATCCAGGAACCACCAGGGGGCACCCGCGTAGACCGCCCTGTAGAAGCCGGCGAGGGGCGCGATCTCCCGCGAGAACGTGGTCTCGTCGAGCGTGAAGAGCACCAGATTGAAATCGTCCGAATTGCCGAAATCGGACAGCATCGGTTGCAGACCTCGTGTGAAGTCAACCGCGAAGGGGATGTCGTTGCCCGTATCCGGGCCGAAGCGTTCGACGGTCTGCGTGCTGTGATCGCGGTAAGAACCTGGGTGGATCGTCATGGTCAGTCCGTCGTCCACGGACATCCGGGCGAACTGGTAGGTCATGTTCGCCTCGAACCGCAGGGCCTCCGCCCCCGTCGCGGTGCCGGAGACGCCCTTCTCGAACAGTTCGGCCGCTTCGGCGTCGTCCAAACGAGCGGCTTCGGGGCGCCACACGCCGTGGTCGGCCGACACCGCACCGTTCTCCACGAAGTAACGACGACGATTCTCCATGGCCCGGAGGTACCCCCGGTATCCGGACAGACCGTCGCCTGCTTCCTGGACGAGTCGATCGGCGTTCGTGGCGAAGGACGGATTCCAGAATTTGACGTAAGCATCCGGGCGGAACGTGGGAAGGACCTTCCCCGCAAAATCCTGGTCCTCTGCCAACTGTCGGTGGGCCGAGAGATCGTCCAGCGGGTCATCCGTGGTCGCCAAGACTTCCAGGCCGAAGTCCCGGAACAACTCTCGCGGGCGGAAGCCGGGCCGACCCAGCACGTCGGAGATCAGGTCGTAGAGTTCATCGGCGTGGGCCCCATCGATCGTGGCGTCGTCGATGCCGAAAACGGTGACCAGCTCGCGGCGGAGCCAGTACCCGGATGCGGTGCCGTCGAAGAGTTCCCACCGCTCGCAGAAAGCCCGCCAGACGTCCCGCGGGTCGGCGGCGTCGGAGGTGCCGGCGTTGACTTCCTCCGGGTTCACGCCGTCGGCGTTGAGCAAGCGATACACATAATGGTCCGGGCTGATCAGCAAGGCAGCGGGATCCGGGAACGCATCATTGCGCGCGATGGCCTCCGCCGGGACGTGCCCGTGCGGGGAGAGCAACGGAAGTGTCTCGGCGACCTCCACCAGTTCCCGCGCGATGGTCCGCGTCGCGGGGTCCGCGGGAAGAAGCCGATCGGGGTGTGTGGCAATGGACTGTGTCATGAGTCCATTGCACGTCCGGACGCGGTGACACGGGCAACGGTTGCCACTAGTTGCCAGATCGCTTCTCGAGGAGATCTCGGCAACCGTCGGAGGGCAACGGCCGATCACCCGAGCATCGGGAGCGTTCCGCCGTCGACCGTACGGCGTGAAATCAGGGCCGCGGTTCCGAGCTGCCCCGCGCGATCAATCGCGCGGGCATGACGACCGGTCGGTCCGTGGTGGCGTGTGCCCCGTTCGCTATCGCCATCACGTGGGCCGCCGCCGTCGCACCCATGCGTTCGAGCGGCCCGATGACCGTGCTCAGCTGGGGCCTGGTCAGGCGGGAGGCCAGCAAGTCATCGAACCCCACGATGCCGACGTCGTCCGGAACCTCCAGGCCCCGGATCTGGACGGTCTGCATGAAGCTGAGGGCCATCAGGTCGTTGTAGGCGATCACTCCGTCCGTACGAGAGCCCAACCAGGCTTCGGCGGCACGTTGTCCGCCGGTCATGGTCGGCAGGAACGGGCCCAGTCGTCGGGCCTCGATCCCGAGCACGGCCGCCGCATCGCGGACCCCCGTCCATCGCATACCGTCGGCCCACGATCGTTCGGGGCCCGCGAGGTAGGCGATGCTACGTGCCCCGTGACTCGCCAGATGTTCGGCGGCGGTGTGAGCACCTTCGCGCTGGTCGATCACGACCGACGCGACGCCGCGAACCTCTCGGTTCATGACGACCATCGCCTTCTGTTTGGCGAACGTACGGATCGTGGTGTCGGGCAGTCTGGACCCCGCGAGAAGCAGTCCGTCGACCGTCGGCAGGGCGCGGTTCAGGGCCTCGTACTCGCGCTTCCCGTTCTCGCGGGAATTGGAGAAGACCACCGTGAGCCCCGCCTGCGACGCGGCGTACTCCGCGCCTCGCACCATCTCGATGAATACGGGGTTGGCGATGTCCGCGACCACGAGGCCCAGGGTCTTCGTCGCCGAACCCCCGGTAGCCGAGGCACGCGCCACGGCCTCGGTCCGGTATCCGATGCGTTCGGCCGCGGGCGCACTCTCTCCGCCGTGGAGTAGGAGACCCGGCCGGGGCGGGAAAAGGTCCTGGAGACGGTCGATGCGGCGACCCCGGCTTCAGCAGCCACATCGTAGATGGTCACTGATTCGCCCGATTCGATCTCCCCGTCACTGCGCATGACCTGATTTTGGTCCCCCTCGACCCGAAGGGTCAATTGCTCCACCCCGTCGCCGCCGAGCCGTGGCAGCCCGGAGCTGAGCGCGCGGCGTCGCCGGCCGCGCCGCGCCTTGCCCCGGACGAGACCTGGCAGGTCGATCGGGCGACAAGGAGCGGCGTACCGCCGGTGACTGATCTAGTGGAAGAAGTGACGGGCGCCCGTCACGTACATTGTCACGCCGGCCTTCTCGGCGGCGTCGATGACTTCCTCGTCGCGGATCGAACCACCCGGCTGGACGACGGCGCGCACACCGGATTCCAGCAGGACCTCGAGGCCGTCGGCGAAGGGGAAGAAGGCATCGGACGCGGCCACGGCACCGCGAGCTCTCTCCTGACCGTCCTCACCCAGGGAGTTGGCTCGTTCGACCGAGAGCTTGCACGAATCGACCCGGTTGACCTGGCCCATGCCGATGCCGACGGCGGCGCCGTCGTCGGCCAGAAGGATCGCGTTGGACTTGGCCGACCGCAGGGCACGCCACGCGAAGGCCAAGTCCTGAAGAGTTTTCTCGTCCGCCGCGGACCCAGCCACGAGGCTCCATGTCGAAGGGTCGTCGCCTTCGGCCTGCAAGCGGTCGCTCTGCTGGAACAGGGCGCCCCCGGACACCTGTCGGTATTCGACGGATCCGCGCTCGAAGCCCTCAGGAAGGACCAAGATCCTGAGGTTCTTTTTCGTCCGGAGAAGCTCGAGGGCCTCGGGCTCATAGGACGGTGCGATAATCACCTCGGTGAAGATCCCTTTGACCGTCTCGGCCATTCCGCGGGTCACTTCGCGGTTGGCCGCGATCACGCCGCCGTACGCGGACAACGGGTCGCAGGCGTGGGCCTTGCGGTGCGCTTCCGCGATGGGGTCCTCCGCGTCAGGCCCGGCCACCGCGATCCCGCAGGGGTTGTTGTGCTTGATCACGGCGACCGCGGGATCGTCGAAGTCGAAGGCCGCGCGGAGGGCGGCGTCGCCGTCCACGTAATTGTTGTAGGACATTTCCTTGCCGCCGAGCTGTTCGGCCTGCGCGATGCCGGGAGCGGTCGCGGGGTCGACGTACAAGGCTCCGCGCTGGTGCGGGTTCTCCCCGTACCGCAAGGATTCCGAGCGCTCGAAGCCCATGCCGGCGTAGGGCGGCCAGAAGTTGGCGTCCGGATCCTGGGCGAATTGCTGCTGGGTCCAGGTTGCCACGGCAGTGTCGTAGGCGGCCGTGTGGGAGAAGGCCCCCGCCGCGAGCCGCCGCCTTTCGGCCAGATCGAACCCTCCACCACGGGCGGCCTCGACGACGCGCTCGTACTGTTTCGGGTCCACGACGACCGACACGCTGTGGTGGTTCTTCGCTGCCGCACGGACCATCGAGGGGCCCCCGATGTCGATCTTCTCGATGATGTCCTCTTCGCCGGCGCCCGAAGCGACAGTGTCGGAGAAGGGGTACAAGTTGACGACGACGAGGTCGAATGGCTCCACGCCCAGGTCAGAGAGCTGCTGGATGTGGTCGCTCTTGCGACGATCCGCGAGGATTCCGGCGTGGATCCGCGGGTGCAGCGTCTTGACCCGGCCCTCGAGGCATTCGGGGAGCTCAGTGATCTCGGCGACTTCCGTGACCGGTACGCCGGCGTCCTTGATTTTCTGCGCCGTGGAGCCCGTGGAGACGATGTCTACGCCGGCCTCATGCAGACCGCGGGCAAGGTCGTCCAGCCCGGTCTTGTCGAAAACGGAAATCAGGGCTCTCTTGAAAGGCACACGGTCCAGTTCGGTCAGGGACACGGAAACTCCAACTCTTCGGTTCTGGCTGACTGCTTGTCGGTGACGACGTCCAGTCTATGGGCAGGTCGCCAAGTTCTTGATGGTGGTTACGAGCAGTGACCGCTCTTCCTGCCTGATGCGTTCGTGCAGGGTCTGCTCGTCGTCGTTGTCCAGGACGGGCACCGCGGCCTGGGCAAGGATGGGTCCGGTGTCCACGCCCGAGTCCACCAGGTGGACCGTGACCCCCGTGATTTTCACGCCGTGGGCGAGGGCGTCCCGCACCCCGTGGGCGCCGGGGAAGGACGGCAGCAACGCGGGATGGGTGTTGATGATCCTCCGCTCGAAACGGGCTACAAGGCCCGCATCCACGATGCGCATGAATCCGGCGAAGACCACATAGTCCGGATCGTACGAGGCGATTTTTTCCTCGAGGGCCCGGTTCCAGGCTGCGCGGTCCGGGTAATCACCCGGCGGGACCACGAAGTCCTCGATTCCGGCCTCGCCGGCTCGTTCGATGCCACGACACGGTTTGTCGGCACCGACCGCGACCACGTCGGCGTCGAGCGTTCCGGTCCGAACGGCATCCAGGAGAGACTGAAGATTGGTTCCGGAACCGGAAACCATGACCACTATTCGCATGCGATCAACCCTACCGATCCGGCCGGTAGGGTTGATGACATGACATCACCCAACCCCGCAGAGGACCAGACGAATCCACGGCATCATCACTCCCTGGTTTATCGGTCGCGGATCACGATTCTCCTGTCGGTCGCGGGGCTCGTGGCCAGCCTGCTCTCCACTTCGCCCGTCGGAGCGGTGGCTCTGGTGGTGTCCATGATCCTCATGGTTGCGGCCGCGCTCTGGTGCATCCTGACCATGGTCGCGTTGAAGAGGATCCGCGCGGGCTGGATCGGGTACGTCGTCCTCTCGCTCGTTCTCCTGGCGGATCTCTATTTCGCCGCCAACGCCGGAGTCAATCTTGCCCTGTGGGGAGTGACTTCTGAGTACCGGGAATGCGTCCAGAACTCGCTGACCATTTCCTCCGGGGACGCCTGCCGACAGAGTCTCTTCGATTCCATGATGAGCAAGATCCACTGGTGACGTTCCACTGGTGGCGCCGCGGAGTCGCCGTCGCGGTCAGCGACGACGACGTTTCGGCCGGCCGATGACGGGTCGTTTCTCGGGAACCGCGTGCGCTTCCTCAGGCTCCGTCGGAGCCTGCCTGCCCTCCTGGGCATCCCTCGGCGCACCCACGGCCGGGGCCGACGATGCACCCGACGTCCCGGCGGATTCCTCGGTCCCCGAATCGGTCCGCGTGTCCTTCTCCTCCGGCGCCTGCCCGGCCCGGTCCTGCTCGGAGGCAGGTTCCGGTGCTCCGGGCCCGGCCCAGGGCAGGGCCGAGTCTCCGTCGACGGTTCCGGATGTGGTCGCTTCGGTCTGACCCGCAGCGGAATCCGCTTCGATCGGTTCCTGGGCCACCTTGCGGGAAGAGGCCGTGACCTTGGTCGGTCGCTCCGTCGATCCGTGCCCGGAAGAACCCGCGGCCGATGAGGCGGGCGTGGGAGAAGATCGCGTCTTCGAGCCGGACCCGCGCGCCCCTCCGGCCCTTGAGGCGCCTGCCCCGGACACCGTTCGAGTCGACGCCGCGCGTGTGGAGGCAGCACTCCGGTCCTCGGCGGATCCGTTCAGAGCGGCTTCCTCGGACTCCGTGGACATCGGGCGGGCCTTCGTACCACCGGTGACCCTGGCACCGGACCCCGCGGCCTCGGACGCTCCGGATCGCGATCCCGCGCGCTGTGATGCCGCGCCCTTCGTGGTACTCGAGGCCGAGGTTTCACCTCGGGAGGATGTCCGGCCGGTCGCCCGGGTCGATCTGCCCGACGACGTCGTGGCCGGCGTCGCACGCCGTGCACCCTTGGCCGATGTCTTTGCGCTCGAGGCCTCCTTGTTTGAGGGCTTCGACCGTGGCTCGGGCTCGACATCCGTGGCCGGATCGTTTTCGATCCACGGCCCGACCAGCTGACCGATCACGGCGCCGATCGCAATGGTCACCGCCGCCCAGATGCCCGTGACCCAAGGGTTGGGGCCGAAATCAGTGAACCTGCCGACACCCAGCGAGCCGTGGGCCATGGCCGCCAGGAGGCATGCGCCAAGACCGACCAGGATGCCCAGGCCGATAGCCAGGGTCAGCCCCGAGAGCACGGCGGCGAGCCAACGCCAGGACAGTTTGAGGGCGAACCATTCGTCGAGGTGGTTCTCCCCCTCGCGAATGAAATACCACCCGGCGAGCGCACCGGCGAGTACTGGCAGGGCCAGAACCACGTAGGCCCATGCCGTGGCGTCGGCGGGTACGGCACCGAGGACTGGGAGGGACGGCAGAGCGCCTGCGTTCGTGGTCGCTGGAGACACCAAGGTCCCCTCCCCGACGGAGAATCCGGCGCCGCTCCCCCAGGCCAGAGCAAAGACAATCAGATTGGGCAACAGGGCAAATTGCAACAAGGTCACCGAGATGTCCCCGAGGAAACCGCCATGAAGACCCTGGTACAGCGCGATCATGCGGTTCCAGTGGAAGAAGATCGAGACCCCGGCCAACAGAGCGCCGGTCGCGATGAGGCCCATGAAACCGACCCAGGCCGCGCGGATCAGGGAGACCATGTAGGCCCCGGCCCACTTGGAATACTGGCTGTACCGGTCGGACAGCTCCTTCGGGTCGATGCCGACCAGACGCAACCAGGAGCCCGCGACCTTGTGCCCGCCCCAGAACATCCCGACCAGGAGCACGCCGAGCGGCACGATCGCGGAGACCAAGGGATTGGTCGACAGCGCCGAGGTGCTCGTCACGAGGCTCAGCGCCAAACCGATGGCCATGTACATCAGCCCGGCCCCGACCAGGGCCTGCCAGAACTGACCCTCGTAGGAGGCTCGCGCGAGCCGCTTGCCCGCACGGCGTGCGAAGAGGAGCAGCACCAGGGTCAGCCCCAGCGGCGTCAGCCTCGCGACTCCGCTGACGGCCTGCGCGGAGTCCGTCATGGGGATGTTCAGGTGCAGGTCCACGCCGTGGCCCGCCAGCCACAATTGGCCCGTCGCTGCCAGGACCGTTGCCGGCGAGCCGACGAACCCGAGGGAGGCCCATCCGATCAAGAGCACGACGAGGACGACAACCAGCGAAGCGATGCTGGTCAGGAGTATTTCGATCATGGCCTGGAGCCACAGCGGCATGGGCAATGACCGGGAGCGCGGGGGTCTGCGAGGCGTCTTCATCATCGCCTCTCATCATGTCACGCGCGCGGGCGTTTGGCTTTTAATCCACAGGCAATCCGAGGTCTCACGGGCCTTCACCCGATGTTCGGAATCAGCGGTTGTTCTTGGAGTGTGCGAATTCTGATGGTTGCGGAATCATTTGTCCCCCACATGAGCGGTGTGACCACGTCCCTTCTGCGCAGCGCAGAGAATCTGCGACGTATGGGGCACGAGCTCATGCATCTGGCGCCCTCGGGCCGAGCCCTGAAGCCCTCGGACTGGGCTCACCCCAGGACCCCTAGATCCTCCGAACCGACGTCGCCCGGTCTGCGGCCGGGAGCGGAGGGAGCAGCTCGTTCGGAGGGCGCCGGCGTCGTCCTTCCGGCACCGGGCCAGTGGGTCGACGACGTGGAAGGTGTACCGACCCTACGATTGCCGTCGCTGCCGCTCACGGGCTATCCGACCCTTCGGTTCTCCGCGGGGACGGTCTCGGCCGTGCGCAGGATCATGGTGGATTATCAGCCCGACGTCGTGCACGTCGCCTCCCCGTTCGTCCTGGGGGCACGCGCCGTGGCTGCGGCGAAAATCCTCGGGATCCCCAGTGTCGCCGTCTATCAGACGGACGTAGCGGCCTACACGCATCGATACGGGATGCCGTGGCTCGAGTCGACGGCGGACCACCGCATCGCTGCGATCCATCGCGAAGCCACGCTGACCCTGGCGCCTTCCCGGTCCTCGGCAGAATATTTGGAGGCCCTCGGAGTGCCCCGCCTCTTCCGGTGGGGACGCGGGGTCGATACCGAGCTGTTCCGTCCGGACCGCCGCAGTGCTGATCTGCGACGCCGCCTGGGCGCCGAAGACGGAGACACTCTCGTGGGCTTCGTCGGGCGTCTGGCTTCGGAGAAGCAAGTCGAAGACCTGCGCGTGCTCCAGTCCTTGCCGGGGGTCAAACTCGTGATTGTCGGCGATGGGCCGAATGCGTCGCGGCTCGCGTCGACGCTGCACCGTGCGGTGTTCACGGGTCAGCTGACCGGTACGGAGCTGGCCGATCACGTGGCGAGCCTCGACATCTTCGCTCACCCTGGTGAGTTCGAGACCTTCGGGCAGACGCTCCAGGAAGCAATGGCCTCGGGAGTCGCCACGGTGGCCGTGGGGCGCGGAGGTCCGTTGGACATCATCGAGGACGGGGTCACGGGCCGCCTGTACCGTCCGGGTGATCTTGGCATGCTGCGTGACATGGTGGAATCACTCGTCGACCCGTCAGCTCGGGCCCAGTTGGCCATGAATGGCAGACGTGCCATGGAGGCCAAGTCGTGGCCGGCGACGTCCCGCGAACTCGAGCGGCATTATCATCGGGCCGGCGAGTTCCACAGGGCTCGGCAATTGCACCGGTGGCGCGAACAGCACGGCCCGGGCTCACCGGGACGCGGACGATCGACGACGCGGCACCGGCCTCTGCCCTTTCCACGGCATGTGGGAGCGCCCTAGCTTCATCACCCGGTTGCGTCATCGGGTTCCGCACTCGGGCCAGTTGCCGGCGCGGCCGGCCTAGGACTCCGTCCAGGGGTCGAGAGCCTCGACGCCCCACGAACGATAGGTTTCCGCCTTGGAGGAGATCACGGTCAGATCGTGAACCCGTGCGGTCGCCGCGACGAGCCCCTCGACCGCGGCTCCCGTCCAGGACGCACCGGGGCTCTTGCCCAAGCGAAGGATCGACTGGGGCGTGGACCTTCCCGCCCATTCCCGAGCCACCTGGGAGTCCACGTCGAGCACATGTCCGGCGAACCGTTCGACGAGTTCGTCCAACCAACGTTCCGTTTCGGGCTGGGGATACAACCCCCTGAGCTCCCCCAACGAGAGCGTGGAGAGAAAGAGGGTCCGATGGGAGCGGCGACGCAGGAAAGCGACGATCGTGGGGTTCGGCCGTGAACGTCGGATCTCCGCGAGGACGTCCGAATCGAGCAGCAGGCCTCTCGAGCCTGAACTCATGCGGCGTTGCCCACCGCCAGATCGACGATCGGCTCACCCGTTCCGGCCGGGGCCAGGAGGAAGTTGAGGAATTCGGACCGCGCGGAATCGACCCGGGCATATTCCTGGATGCTCATGGCCTGGTAGCCGCGGGAGACCGGAATTGCCGCAGAGAAATCGGGGCGGGCGGAATTGTGGGACATTGCCATCAGCGCGAGCGCGCAATCCTTTCGATGCTCTTGCCTATACCAAACTACTTCTGCCGCGAACGGCGAATATAGACCGCTTCGTCATCCGAACCACCCGTGAACATGGGGTTGGCGCTCAACCAAGTCGGAGCTTTGCAGTTGAGTCTCTTGAAGCTGTTCTTCAGTATACCCAGGGACGGGCCGAGATGAAAAGACCCACCTCTCAATGTTTTCGCAGAAGTACTAGATTGGAAGTTATGCCATTTCCCGCCCAGCAGTTGCCGGTGACCGTCGCACAGATCATCTCCGCGGCCGGACACAACGCGTTCGGTCGCGGTGAGCGCTACTACCGTGCGGGCAAGGTGCTCTCCGCGACATACGACGCCGACAGCCTGACGTTCTCGGCCAAGGTCTCCGGGAGCCAACGCCAGACGTATTCACAAACCGTCATTTTCCCTGAGGAAAAGGTCGCCCACTCCGCTCCGTTCCACTCGTTCTGCTCGTGCCCGGTGGGCACCAATTGCAAGCACGTCGTCGCCGCACTGTTGGGCTGGTTCCACGAGGGCGGCTGGGGCGAACCGTCAGAGAGCCAACCGATCAGATCGGCGTCGTCCGGTGGGGAAACTCAGGAGAGGAATCATGGCCGCGGCGCCTTGCCGGATGCGGTCCGGCGCTGGTCCGAACAGTCAGGGGTGCAAGTTCCGGCATCCGCCGCGGAAACCTTCACTGACTTTTCTGCCACGGAGGCAACGAACCGGACCTCGAACCGCGCCCTGGGCGAGATGCAGTCCTCGTGGCGTCGACGGATGACGCGAGCCCTCCAGTCCCAGCGCCAGGTCGTCGGACAGAACGTCCCCAGCGCCTTGGACCTGGACTTCGAGGTCCCCCGTCATCATGGGTTGGGCCTGCACGGCGGGGACGCGGCGGCCCCGGTCCGCCTCACCGCTCGCCCGCTGAAATTGGGAGCACGGGGAAAATGGATCAAGGGCGGACTGAGCTGGGGCGAGTTCTCCAAATCCTCGATGCCGGATCTCGGCATCCCCGAGGACCAGGCCTCGTGGTTCCGCGAGTTCTACTCCGTGGTCCATGCGGATCAGAGCCCCTACGTTTCGACGCACGATCATCTCTCCCTCGAGCACGTGACGTCTCCCCTGGTCTGGGACCTCCTGGAGAGGGCCGCCTCGATCGACATCACGATCCTTGTCCGGGGCAGGCCCGTGTCCCTCGGGTTGGCTCCGGAGACGGAGCTCGAGTTGCGCGTGGACAAGAACGAATCCGGTGGGCTGGAGATTTCCCCCGGTCTCCGGCTTCCTCTCGGTCCCCCAGAGGATGGGGACGGTGACCAGGAGACCACCTGGGTTCCGGGGCAGTCCCTCTTCCCCCTGGGCAACCCGCGCTCCCCCCAGGCGTATGTCGCACTGGGAGGTTCGGTGCACGCGCAATACGTCAGCGACGCTCAGGACTCCGGCACCTGGCAGACCACCCGGCTCTCGCCCTTGCCCGAACTTGCTGCCCGGGCCGTGGACGAGGGATGGATTTCGGAGGATACCGAGGTCCTCTTCCTGCCCTTGTCCGAGCCGCCGAACCCGCTCGCACGTTCGATTGCGGAGGACGGCGCCCTGTCGATCCCCGAATCGGACATCAGGGATTTCGCCGAGGACTTCTACCCGCAGATCGCCCGCCGAGTCAGCATCGTCCCCGAGGGCGACGCCGCCTCCGCCTTGCCCGAGGTCGAGATCCCCGAACTGGTGCTCGAAGTGACCTTCCACGAACCTGCCGAAGAGAGCAGCACGGTGTTCCCTGCGTCGTCGGACTGGTTCTGGAATTACCCGAAATCTCCCGTGCGATGGCCCGACGATCCCGCGGAGGACCCTGGATCCGAGGGGGCGGACGGTGAGGAACGAGTCAGTGTTCCCGTCATCGTCGGCCGCCCGGACCCCTTCCGGGAGATTCGGGACAACGAGCTCGAGCAGGCGGTGGTCTCCGAGGTGCGCCGCGTCCTGCCCGAGATTTCATTCCGGCACACGAACTCCTCCGGCTGGGAGACCCATGACTTGGTCGAACGGGTGATACCCGCGGTCGAGTCCATGCCAGGCGTCACGGTCCGCACCCAGGGGGAAATTCCCGAGTTCAAGTCCCTGGACGCGGATACGCAGATCACGGTGTCGGTCGAATCGACCGGCGACCGTGACTGGTTCGATTTGGGCGTCACGGTTCGTGCCGGAAACTGGTACGTCCCCTTCGCAGACATCTTCAGAGCGCTCGATTCCGGCCAGAAGCACCTCCTCCTGGGCGACGGTTCCTACTTCCGGCTCGACCGACCCGAATTCCAGAAGCTCCGCGACCTGATGTCCGAGGCCCGCCAGTTGCGCGATGAGTCTGCCCCGCTGCAGATCAGCCGCCACCAGGCCGGCCTCTGGGAAGATCTGGAGGATCTCGCGACGGACGTCCGTGTGGCCGAGGAATGGAACGAATCGGTCCAGTCGCTCCTCGAGCTCGAGGAGATTCCACAAGCCGAATTGCCGGAAAACCTGACGGCGCATCTGCGTCCGTACCAGCTCGAGGGGTTCAGGTGGCTCTCTTTCCTCTACGACCACCGTCTCGGCGGCGTGCTCGCGGATGACATGGGCCTCGGCAAAACCGTCCAGGCCATCGCGATGTTCCTGCATGCCTTCGAGGTCCACGAAAAGGAACGGTCCGACGCCGCCCAGCGCCCCCGTTTCCTGGTCGTGGCGCCGACCTCGGTGGCCCCCAACTGGGAGCGGGAGATCGCCCGCTTCGCCCCGACGCTCAGCACCGCGTTGGTCACCTCCACCTCGGCCAGGGCCAAGTCTTCCGTCGCCGAGCGGACGGAAGGCGCCGACGTCGTCATCACCTCCTACGCCCTGCTCAGGATCGACGGCGACCAGTACGGCGAGCTCGGGCTGACCGGTCTGGTGCTGGACGAGGCACAGTTCATCAAGAACGCCAAGACCAAGGCCCATCGCATCGCCCGCGATCTGCCGACCAGGTTCACGCTGGTCGTGACCGGCACCCCGATGGAGAACGACCTGATGGAACTGTGGTCCATGTTCTCGATCGCGGCACCCGGCCTGTTCCCCTCGGCCAGAAAGTTCCGCGACTTCTATGCCAAGCCCATCTCGAGCGGCGAGGCACCGGAAGCCCTGCCCAAATTGCGCAAGAGGATTCGTCCGCTGATGATGCGTCGCACCAAGGAGCTCGTGGCGGCTGAGCTTCCCGAGAAGCAGGAGCACCGGGTCGATCTGGGGCTCACCGAGGAGCACCGCAAGGTCTACGACACGAGGCTCCAGCGGGAGCGCCAGAAGATCCTCGGACTGCTCCAGGACATGGACAAGAACAGGTTCACCATTTTCCAGTCCCTCACGATGCTGCGCAGGCTGTCCCTGGCCGCGGGGCTCGTCGACGAGGAGCAACGGGACGTCGAGTCCTCGAAACTGTCCTATCTCAGGGAACAGTTGCCGGAGATTATTCAGGACGGGCACAGGGCCCTGGTGTTCAGCCAGTTCACCAGTTTCCTCAAGCTCATCGGTCAGGTGCTCGCCGAGGAGGGGATTCCCTACCTGTACCTCGACGGTTCGACCAGGGACCGCGGGGCGGTCCTGGACGCCTTCAATGAGGGCAAGGCGCCGATTTTTTTGATCAGCCTCAAGGCCGGCGGATTCGGGCTGAATCTGACTGCGGCCGACTACTGCTTCATCATGGATCCGTGGTGGAACCCGGCGGCCGAAGCACAGGCCGTGGACCGGACGCACCGCATCGGACAAAAACGCAATGTCATGGTCTATCGGCTCGTGTCCTCCGGAACCATCGAGGAGAAAGTCATGGACCTCAAGGAGTCCAAGGCGGCGCTGTTCGACGCCGTGATGGACGAAGGCGAGATCTTCTCCTCGGCCTTCGGCGCCGAAGACATCAGGGGTCTCCTCGAAGGGTGATAGCAGGATGTCGTCGGACGGACGAACCGTGACGACATCAAGTACGAGCTCCACGAAGCTATGAGGTAATGTTGATCGGCTGGATATAAGCAGACTTATCACTACGTAACCGATCGCAGAGACTCCATGAACAGACCCGAAGACAGCACAGCAGCCCCTACTCGTCCCCAGGACCCGTCCCCCGGCCCCGACTCGGCCAACCCTCCGACCGGAGCCCACCGATACGCCCCGATGACCACCAATTGGAAGGTCTTTCTGGGCGCCGCCCTGGGCGTCCTGGCGATCTCCCTCTGGGCTCTCCTGGCGCCCGATTCGGCCAGCAGCATCCTGGGGACCGTGGTCGCCTGGGTGTCCCAGAACTTCGGTTGGTTCTATATCCTGACCGGCACCGCCGTGGTCGTATTCATCATCGTCGTGGCGGCGAGCAGACAAGGGAAGATTCGCCTCGGCCCGGACCACTCGCGCCCACAGTTCTCTTTGTTCTCCTGGGCCGCAATGCTGTTCGCCGCCGGCATCGGCGTCGACCTCATGTTCTATTCGGTCCTGGAACCGGTCACGCAGTACTACAGCCCCGCGCAGGGGAACGGTGAGACCGCCGAGGCCGCCCGCCAGGCCGTCGTCTGGACCCTGTTCCACTACGGGCTGACCGGTTGGGGCATGTACGCGCTGATGGGCCTCGCCTTCGGCTACTTCGCCTACCGGTTCAACCTGCCGCTGTCGATCCGCTCCGCCCTGTACCCGATCATCGGCAAACGCATCAAGGGTGCCGCGGGCGACGCCGTCGACATTTCCGCTCTGCTCGGCACGGTGTTCGGCGTGGCGACCTCGCTCGGTATCGGCGTCGTGCAGATCAACTACGGCCTGCAGTTCCTCTTCGACATCCCGCAGAGCGTCGGCGTTCAGGCCGGACTCATCGCGGTCTCGGTCCTCATGGCCATCGCCTCCGCGGTGTCCGGCGTCGACAAGGGCATCCGCCGCCTCTCCGAGCTGAACATCTACCTGGCCCTCGCCCTGCTGCTGTACGTCCTGGTCTTCGGCGACACCGACTTCCTGATGAACGGCTTGGTCATGAACTTGGGCGACTACCTCAGCCGCTTCCCGGGCATGACCCTGGACGCGATGGCCTTCGACCACCCGACCGACTGGATGAACACCTGGACCCTGTTCTTCTGGGCCTGGTGGGTCGCGTGGTCCCCGTTCGTCGGGTTGTTCCTGGCCCGCATCTCCCGTGGCCGCACCATTCGCCAGTTCGTGGTGGGAACCCTGACCATCCCGTTCGCGTTCATCCTGATCTGGATCTCGATCTTCGGCAATTCCGCCTTGAACCTGATCTACGAACAGAAGAACACGGCCTTCGGTGATTCGATCATGAACACCCCGGAACAGGCCTTCTACACGCTCCTCGGCCAGTACCCGGGCGCGACGGCCGCTGCGGCCGTGGCCACCTTCACGGGTCTGCTGTTCTACGTGACCAGCGCTGACTCGGGCGCCCTGGTCATGTCGAACTTTGCCTCGAAGATCGAGGACCCCAACCAGGACGGCCCCAAGTGGATGCGGATCTTCTGGGCCGCGGCCACGGGTCTGCTGACTCTGGCGATGCTCCTGATCGGAGGCATCGCGACGCTGCAGTCTGCGACGATCGTGTTCGGGCTCCCCTTCGCGATCGTCCTCTACCTGGTCATGTTCGGTCTGTGGAAAGCACTGCGGGTCGAGGGCGCGGACATGGAGTCCCGAGAGGCGGCATTCGCCGGAGTACGCGCGGCCAACCGCGCGGCGTCGATCGAGCCCTCCTCCCAGACCCGGAGTTGGCGCCAGCGCCTGAGTCGCTCGGTCTCCTACCCCGGCCGGAGGTCCGCCACCCGGTACGTCCGGACCGTGGTGGCCCCCGCCCTGGACGAGGTCGGGGAGGCTCTGCGAGCCGAGGGCGTGGACGCCGTCGTCGAGCAGGGGGTCGACTTCGCGACCACCATCCCCTATGTCACGCTGACGGAGAGGATGGACGGCGAACGCGATTTCACCTACCAGGTCTACCCGGTCGCGTGGCCGACGCCGGGGTATCTGCTCAGTCCGGCGCGCACCGAGGACAATTACTACCGCTTGGAACCCTTCGCGCTGACGGGTTCCCGTGGTTACGACGTCTACGGGTACACGAAGGAGCAACTCATCCACGACGTTCTGGACAACCACGAACGTCACATCGAATTCATCCGCATCAGCGGACCGACCGTCGAGGAGGCGGGTTCGACCGAGATCATCGGTTCGTCCGTGGCCACGACGGACTGGTCCATGGACTTCACGGCACCGCTGGACGTCCCTGTGACGGATCAGGAGAACACGGAGAATTCCGTGACGAAGGAAGGAAATCAGTGAGTAATACGCTGTACATCAACGGCCGGTGGGTCCCCGCGTCCGAAGGCGGGACCCGCACCATCATCTGCCCCGCCGACGGCACCGAGGTGGGGGTCGTGGCCGAAGCGACCTCGGCCGACACGGAATCAGCAATCGCCGCGGCCCGCGCGGCATTCGACGACGGCGCGTGGCAGGCCACCGCACCCGAGCGAGGAGACTTCCTGCTCGACGTCGCCCGCCGGTTGCGTGATCGGAAGGACGAATTCGCACGGGCCGAGTCCTTGGACACGGGCAAGCGCCTGGTCGAGTCCGAACTCGACATGGACGACATCGCGGCGTGCTTCCAGTACTACGGCAAGGTCGCCGGCCAGGATGCCGGGCGCGAGGTGGACGCGGGCGATCCGAACGTGTCCTCCCGCGTGGTGACCGAGCCCGTGGGTGTCTGCGGCATGATCACCCCCTGGAACTATCCGCTCCTCCAGGTCGCCTGGAAGGTCGCCCCCGCGCTGGCAGCCGGCAACACCTTCGTTCTCAAGCCCGCGGAGCTGACCCCTCACACGGCCATACTGCTGATGGACATCCTCGATGAGCTCGGCCTTCCGGCCGGCGTCGGGAACCTTGTTCTGGGCGCGGGCGCGGAGGCCGGCGCTCCTCTGTCCTCGCACCCGGACGTCGACCTGATCTCCTTCACCGGCGGTCTGGTCACCGGCCGGAAGATCGCGGCCTCCGCCGCGGCGACGGTCAAGAAGATCGCCCTGGAACTGGGAGGGAAGAATCCCAACGTGATCTTCGCCGACGCCGATTTCGACGCCGCCGTGGACAACGCCCTGAACGGCGCGTTCGTGCACTCCGGCCAGGTGTGCTCGGCGGGCTCCCGGATCGTCGTCGAGGAGTCGATCGCAGAGAAGTTCACGGCGGAGCTCGTGCGCCGCGCCGAGAAGATCCGGATTGGGGGTCCCTTCGACGAGAACGCCGAGACCGGGGCGCTGATCTCCGAGCAGCACCGCCAGAAGGTGACCGACTATGTGAAGGCCGGCGTCGAGGAAGGCGCCCGGATCCGTTGCGGTGGTGAGTGGGCGACCGAGGGTGACCTCGCCCAGGGTTACTACTACAAGCCGACCGTGATCGACCAGGTGCGTCGCGGCATGTCGGTGGTGCGCGATGAGGCCTTCGGGCCCGTGGTGACCATCGAAACCTTCACGACCGAGGACGAGGCCGTGGCCACGGCCAACGACACCTTCTACGGACTCGCGGGCGCCGTCTGGACGAACGATGCCGGCAGGGCCGAGCGTGTCTCGTCCCGCCTGCGCCACGGAACCATCTGGATCAACGACTTCCACCCCTACCTGCCGCAGGCCGAATGGGGCGGCATGAAGCAGTCCGGCATCGGTCGCGAACTGGGTCTGCACGGGCTCGGCGAGTACCAGGAGACGAAGCACATCTACCACAACACCGCCCCGGCAGTGACCGGTTGGTTCGGCGACGACCAGTAGACGCAGACGGAAAGGAAACCAGGATATGACTGAAACCCAAGATCGGGAATTCGACTACGTCGTCGTGGGAGGCGGCTCCTCCGGTGCGGCGACCGCGGCACGGTTGAGCGAGAAGAACCCCGAGGCACAGGTTGCGCTGATCGAGGCGGGCCCCGACGACGAGGGCATCGACGAGGTCCTCGCACTGAACCGTTGGATGGAGCTGCTCGAGTCCGGCTACGACTGGGACTACCCGGTCGAGGAGCAGGAGAAGGGCAATTCCTTCATGCGCATGGCCCGGGCCAAGGTCCTCGGCGGGTGCTCCTCCCACAACTCGTGCATCGCCTTCTGGGCGCCCGAGGAGGACCTCAACGAGTGGGAGGACAAGTTCGGCGCCAAGGGTTGGGACGCCGAGAACGGGTTTCGGCTGTACAAGCAGCTCGAGAAGAACGAGGACGCCGGCACCCCGGGCAACGAGCACCACGGCGATTCCGGTCCGGTGCACCTCATGAACGTTCCGCCGAAGGATCCCTGCGGCGTCGCGGTCCTGGACGCGTGTGAGCAGGCCGGGATCCCCCGGACCCAGTTCAACTCGGGGAAGACCGTGACCAACGGGGCGAACTTTTTCCAGATCAATCGCCGCGCGGACGGAACGCGCTCGTCGTCGGCCGTGTCCTACATCCACCCGATCCGTGGTCGGGAAAACTTCCATCTCATCACCGATACCCAGGTCAAGCGGGTTCTGTTCGACGAGGACAAGCGGGCCATCGGCGTCGAGGTCGTGGACAACGCGTTCGCCATCGCCAAGACGATCCGTGCGCGCAAGGAGGTCGTCCTGTCCGCCGGCGCGGTGGATACCCCGAAGCTGCTGATGCTCTCCGGTATAGGACCTGCCGAACACCTGCGTGAAGTCGGCGTGGAGGTGCTGCAGGACTCCCCCGGTGTGGGCGAGAACTTGCAGGACCACCCCGAGGCCGTCATCCAGTGGGAGGCCAAGAAGCCGATGGTCCAGGATTCGACGCAGTGGTGGGAGATCGGCATCTTCACCCAGCTCGATGTGCCCTTCGAGGACGAGTTCCCGGGTCGGCCGAACTTCATGATGCACTACGGCTCGGTGAACTTCGACATGCACACCCTGCGCCGTGGCTACCCGACCGCTGACAACGTCTTCTGCCTGACACCGAATGTGCCTCACGCCCGCTCACGCGGCACCGTGCGCCTACGGTCCCTGGACTTCCGCGACAAGCCGAAGTTCGATCCGAAGTACTTCACGGACGAAGAGGGCTACGACATGGCGATCATGGTCGCCGGGATCCGCAAGGCTCGGGAGATCGTCTCCCAGTCTGCGCTCGACGACTGGCGTGGACGCGAACTCTTCCCCGGCGAGAACGTCCAAACGGACGAGGAGATCGCCGACTACGTGGCCAAGACCCACAACACGGTCTACCACCCGGTCGGAACCGTGCGTATGGGGCCCGAGGATGATATCGACTCGCCTCTGGACCCGCGCCTCCGGGTCAAGGGTGTCCAGGGTCTTCGCGTGGCCGATGCGTCCGTTATGCCCGAGATCGTTGCGGTCAACCCCAACATCACCTGCTTCATGATCGGCGAGCGCGCCGCGGAGCTGGTGACGGAGGACAACGCCTAGAAGCTCGTGCTTGCTCCGGGGCACCCGATCGCCGTCGAGGCGGCGATCGGGTGCCCCGTTGTTTTTGGGTGTCCCGTTGTTCCGAGTGCGCCGTCAGTCTTCCTCCGGATGCTGGGCCGGCGGAGGAGGTACTTGAGGAATCTCCGCGGTCTCGGTGCGCGCCTGGGGCGTCTGGAGCGTGTCCATGGCGGAGGTTTCCGGCGGTACCGGTGCGTGGTAAGCGCGCAGTTGCGGGAACTTGGCGCTGAGCGCTCCGACGCTCGCCGCACAAGCCACAGCGCCGTAGACCAAAGCCATTCCGGGCCCAGCCCATTGGCCGGCCGCTCCCATCACACCGGACCCGATCCGGGGTCCGCCCGTGACGGTCACGATGAACAGCCCCTGGAGTCGGCCGCGCATCGTGTCCGGGGCCGCTGTTTGGAGAATCGTCGAACGGTAGATGCCGCCCACGGCGTCGGAGGCACCGGCAACCATGAGCCCCACCATGCACAACGCCAACCCTACCCAGGCTGTGGGGGTTCCCGGCGTCGTCCCCACCGCGATCCAGGCGATCGAGACTCCCGACCAGAGCATCCCGATCGTCCACCCCGCGTAGGTCCAGGTCAGTGCTGCCCCCTGGCGGGTAACCGAAACGGCACGGCCCGAGAGAAGCGTCCCCAGGAACGCCCCCAAAGTCATCGTTCCGGAAAGCAGGCCTGCCACGGCCGCGTTGCCCCCGACCACCGTGATCGCCATCGCGGGGAACAGTGCCTGCGGGAACAGGAAGACCATCGCGCACAGGTCCAGCACGAAAGTCATGGAGATCACGGGCGATCGCCGCACGAACCCGAAGCCATCGATGACCGCCTTCATTCCGCGGGCCGGTGCGGTCCCATCGTGTTCCGGCACCTGGGCGGGCAGCCTGTAGAGCGCCCACAGACCCACCGTGAAGGTCACGACGTCGACCGCGTACGTCCACCCGTACCCCACGGCCGCGACCAGGAAACCGCCCAACATCGGGCCGAGCGTCGTCGCCAGAGTATTGACGGACATGTTCAAGGCGTTGGCCGCCGGGAGACGCTTGAGCCCGACCACCTTGGGAATGATGGCCCCACGGGCGGACTGATTGATCGGGTGCACGAAGGACTGCACCGCGATCAGCCCGTAGAGAACCCATACGTTCTCCAGGTGCAGAAATGCCTGGAGCGCGATCAGCACGCTGACGAGCCACAGGATCACAGAGACCGTCAGTGCGACGAGCCGCCGATCGCGCGCGTCCGCGATGACTCCCCCGTAGAGGCCTCCGATGATCAGGGGCAGGACCGCGACCAGGCCCACGGATCCCACGGCGAACGTGGAGCCCGTGATGTGGAAGATCTGGAGAGACACTGCCATGGAGGTGACCTGGAAACCCAGGGTCGAGAACGCAGACCCCATCCACAGACGTCGGAAGTCCGGGTACTTCTTCAACGGAGAAAGGTCCATGAGCAGTCTGGCCATGCCCAAAGACTAGTCGGGAATACCCTCGCCGGGTCAGGGGTTATGCACCACGAATACGGTTCCACGATGAAAGGAATGCTTTCTTGGCAACCTCACCGAACATCACACTCAATGACGGCAACCAGATCCCGCAGCTCGGCTACGGCGTGTGGCAGGTCGAGGATGACGTCGCCGAAAAGGTCGTGGTCCAGGCCCTGGACGCCGGGTACCGCCACGTCGACACCGCAAAGATCTACGGCAACGAGGCGGGCGTCGGAAGGGCGTTGGCCGAGTCCGATGTGGACGAGAACGACGTCTTCGTGACCACCAAGTTGTGGAACGACGATCAGGGCTACGAGTCGGCCCTCGAGGCTTTCGACGCTTCGATCGAGCGTCTCGGGCTCACCAAGCCCCTGGACCTCTACCTGATCCACTGGGCGCAGCCGGCCAACGGCAAGTACCTGGACACCTGGAAGGCGTTCATCGAGCTCCAGAAGCAGGGAAAGGTCAAGTCCATCGGTGTCTCCAACTTCCCGGAGGAGCAGTTGCGGGAGATCATCGACGAGACCGGCGTGACCCCGGCAATCCACCAGATCGAGTTGCATCCGTACTTCAACCAGGAGCACATGCGACGCGTCAACGAGGAGCTCGGGATCAAGACCGAGGCCTGGTCGCCTCTCGGCCAGGGCGGCGATGCCCTCAAGGAAAAGGTCGTGACCGACATCGCTGAGAAGCACGACGCCCAGCCGGGCCAGGTCATCATCGCCTGGCACTTGGCGATCGGCAACGTCGTGATCCCAAAGTCGGTGACACCGGAACGCATCGTCAGCAACCTCGCTTCTGTGGATCTCCACCTCTCGAACGAAGAGGTCGAGGCCATCAACGGCTTGACGCGCGACAACGGTCGCATCGGAATGAAGCCGACCGAGACCATGGAGTAGATGCCCGTTCCGGCCAATGACGAATGCCCCCGCCCGGTTTCTCCGGCGGGGGCATCCTCATGCGCCGTCACATCGACGAAGGAGAGCGAAGCAACAGGTAATATCCGGTTCTGTCCTTGGCATGCCTGGGCGGCGATGCATACGCTCATAAGGAAGGACGCAGTCAGTGACAGAGGTTCGCTCCCGTCTTTCGACCCGCCGCACGGCGGTCCAATCTCGGTGGGATGAAGGGAACATGGTCGATTCGGAAAGCTCAGGGTACAAGGAGTTCCTCGACGCTTTCAGGCCCCTCGTCGATGAGCTCGCCGACGCCGGATGGACGCGCAGCGAATGCCGCCACCGACTGGTGACCTTGTACCCCCAGATCGCGCGACATCACCTGGACCGGGTCCTGTCCCAGTATCCGCAACGCTTCGTCCATCCCGGAGACGAGTCGCTCAACAGCACGCTGATGGCCGCGGGGGTCTGGCTCGCACTGAACCATTTGCTCGATCTCGGCGAAGACCGACGCTTCATTGCCGTCTCCGGAGATCCCGCGATCGTCCAAGATCTCTCACGCATCTTCGAGGGAGCCGGTTCCACCGATGAACAGACCGCGAGGCTTCTCGGGCGCATCGGCGCCACGTTCTCCTTCCTGACCGAGTTCCCCCGCGCCTCGATCACCAGCGCCGAATACGAATCCTTCCGCCACGACATGCCGGAGGACCTGACGCGCATGTCCCGCCTGGTCCGGAGCAACTGGCCGGCGAGCGCGCGTTCTCTGAGCTCCCAATTCGGGGAAGGCTCCTGGTCGAGGGCCTTGGTTTCGATCGGGCTGGCACCGGGGCAGAGGTACGCGCCGGACGGCACGGACCGCGTCCCCGATTTCACGCAGGACCGGTTCCGCAGCGCGATCGCCGACTTCCTGACGTATTGCATCCGGAACAACCGCAAACCCCTGGCGCTGTTGTACGGCCGGTGGTCCGCCGACGTCGCCCGCCACACCACCCCGCGCCCCACGTTGGCGACGGTCCGGCACCGCTTCGGCTCATGGCACGAGGCCCTGTCCCAAGGGCGCCGACTCATCAACGAAGAAGCCCCTGGCCGCGGCGACCCACGGTACGAGGAGAACTGGGTCGGCCCGTGGGGGAACGCCGACGACCTCGGGATCCAGCAACCGGGATCCTGGTCCCCGCAGCATTGGATCGACCGGGGAATCGGCGTGGTCGAACACATCGGCGAGGCCACGGGCGACGAATCCTCGTGGCGCAGTCTCATCGCCGAGATCGCCCAAGCCATCAGGGAGCTTCCCTGGAAGCATTTCCTGACGGTCGACTACGAAACCGGGAATACGGGCGGAGACTCTCCCTACGCTCAGGCGTTCACCGGCCCGGGCGGGGTTTCCGTGACCGTGGTTTCGGAGCAGTTCCTGCCCGCCATCAAGTGGCCCATGGACGAGGAGTACCTGGCCGAGGCCGGATGGACCCCGCCCACTCCCCACCAGTGGCATTGGGAGCGTTCCAGCCTCTCGTTGGACGAGGCAGCCGACGTCCTGGTCGATGCCCTCAGGTTCGGCCGCGGTTGCCCCGACCCGTATCGCTTCCGTTGGGGGTCCGGTGCGCTGTACGAGCAGGACCGCTCCGCAACGGTACCCACGCTCTGACCCGATCCCTCGGTCTGCGCACAATTTCTTCCGCTCTCGACAGGAGATGATTTTCGGTGTCTTCGACGCCTCCGACGGGTTCATTCGACAACGAATGGTTGGGGTACTCCAAAGGCACACCCGAGTTCACACGAATGCTCGTGGCCATGTTCTGCGCCGGCGTCGCAACCTTCGCGCCGCTGTATTCGCCGCAGGCCGTCCTCCCCTCGATCGCGGCGGACCTCCATCGGGACGTCGCCTCGGTCGCCCTCATCGTCTCTTCCTCCACTCTCGGTCTGGCCTTGTTCGCTCTACCGTGGACCTATGTCGCCGACCGCTGGGGCAAGAACCGGGCCATGGCCGCGGCCATCATTGCGGCGACCGTTCTGGGCCTGATCATCCCGTGGGTACCGCATTTCGGGATGCTTCTGGTGCTGAGGTTCATCCAGGGTGCTGCCCTGGCGGGTCTCGCCGGCGTCGCCGTCGCTTTCATCACGGAGGAGACGCAACCCCTTCACGCGGGTGCGGCCACGGGGCTGTATGTCTCCGGGACCACGATCGGCGGACTCGCCGGGCGCCTCATTTCCGGGCCCGTCGCCCAGTTCTCCGGCAATTGGCGCCTCGCCGTCATGGCAGTCGCGGTTCTGGCGACGGCGGCCGCCATCTCATTCCTGCTCCTGCTCCCCCGGGCGCGGAGATTCACGCCTGTCCCCGCGAAGGGCGCGGTCCTGACCACCGCATCGCGCATCGGTCGGCACATCCGGAACCCCGGAATGGTCAGCCTGTTCCTTCTGGCGTTCACTTTGATGGGCGCATTCGTGACGGTCTACAACTACGTCGGCTTCAAGCTCGAATTGCCGCCGTACTCTCTGTCCGAGGTGGCCATTTCGATGCTGTTCCTCGCGTATCTTTCCGGCACGTTTACCTCGAGCATCGCGGGTCGCCTGGCCGCCCGGTTCGGGAGGCTCACCACGATCCTGGTCTCGATGCTCGTCATGATCGCCGGGGTTGTCCTGACCACGACGTCGCCGTTGGTCGTCGTCGTGATTGGTCTGATCATGCTGACCATGGGATTCTTCGCCGCCCACTCCGCCGCCTCCGCGTGGACGGGCCTGTTGGCAGGGGAAGGCAAGGCCCAGGGCACCGCGATGTACAACCTCTTCTATTACGCTGGCTCGGCCCTCATCGGTTGGGTCGGCGGGTTCTTCTACATCGCGGGCGGCTGGACCTTGACGGGCTGGTTCTGCGTGGCTGTTGTGGCGTTCGGCGCATTGATTGCCGGAGGGGTGCTCCGGCGGGAGAAAACCGCTAGAGTGGGGCAGATCGAAGGGGAGTAGTTCCCAGCGGCGTGTACGTGCCAGAGCGGGTTGTCGACACACTGGAGAGTGTTTCTCCCGGCAATCCACCCGTCGAACCGTCCCGGCCAAGGCCAGGGACCGTCGAGTCGGGCGAGCGAGACCTTCGGCCCAAGCCCCTTCCAGGGATCAACAGACTAGGGCCGAAGTCTCCGCGGGGCCCCTCGCGGCCTCGGCCCGAAGGAGACACCCTCATGAGCCAAGAGCCGATCGCCCCACGCCCCGAAGACTCGCACGCAGGCAGAGACTCAGGTGCCTCTGACGCGTCAGCCTCCGGGAGCGCATCCTCGACCGCCGGATCGAGCAACCACGCGACAGCCGCTCAACGCCGGCGGTGGCGCCGCTATCTGGCCGACGAAATTTCTGAGTCCACGGTCTACCGCTATCTGGCCGAGCGCACGGACGGACGCGAATCCGAAATCTTGCGCGAAATGGCCGACGCCGAGAAACGGCACGAGCAGCACTGGCGCAACCTTCTGGGCCCCCAGGCCGATCCCGAGCCCCGCCCCTCGATCTCTTCCCTGGCGCTGCAGTTCATGGCCAGGCATTTCGGGACGGTCTTCGTGCTGGCCCTGGCCCAAAGGGCCGAGGGGCGCTCGCCCTATGACGAAGATCCGGATGCTCCCAGTTCGATGGCCGCGGATGAGGCCGTGCACGAGGAGGTCGTGAGGGCACTCGCGACCAACGGCAGAGAGAAGTTGTCCGGCAATTTCCGCGCCGCCGTCTTCGGCGCCAATGACGGGCTCGTTTCGAACGTCGCGCTGATCATGGGAATCGGCGCATCAGGTGCGAGCCCGCACATGGTTCTGCTCAGCGGCGTCGCCGGTCTGCTCGCCGGCGCCCTGAGCATGGGTGCGGGCGAGTTCGTGTCCGTCCGGTCGCAACGAGAACTGCTGGATGCTTCCCGTCCCACACAGGTGACCCTCGAAGTCGCCCCCGACCTGGACATCGACAGGAACGAGCTCGAATTGATCTACCGGGCCCGTGGCATGAGCGAGGAGGCCGCGCATCACCGCGTTCTCGAGAGGTTCGGTCATTACTCCTGCGACTGCGACCCGTCCTACTCCCACCAGCCGGAGGCAGAGGCCGAGGAGGAGAACACCGGGAACGTGGCTCTGGGAACGGATCTGGGTGCGGCGGCCTCGAGCTTCTGTTTCTTCGCATCGGGCGCGATCATCCCGATCCTGCCGTACCTGTTCGGGATCTCCGGTTTCCCGGGGATGGCGATTTCGCTGGTTCTCGTCGGGATCGCTCTCCTGGGCACGGGGGCCGTGGTCGGCCTGCTCTCCGGCGCGTCTCCCCTCAAGCGTGGCCTGCGGCAACTGCTCATCGGGTACGGCGCCGCCGCGGCCACGTACCTGCTGGGGCTCTTGTTCGGCACCTCCGTCGGGGGCTGACCCCCCCCCACCACGGGAACCAGCCGGTCCGCCTGATACCGGGGGCGTACTCGCGTTCCCCGGCTCAGGTGCCGCAGTAGGTCACGTATTTCCCCTGATCGGCTGGTGCCGGCTGGGCGTAGGCCTCGTAGCCCGGCTTTCGGGTGTATGGATCGGTCACCACGTCCAGGAGCCTGAGGAAAGGGTCGAGGTCGCCGTTGTAGGCGGCCTCGAGCGCTTCTTCGACCAGGTGATTGCGAGGCACGTAGATCGGATTGACCCGGTCCATCAGCTCCGGGTCGGGGCCGAGCCCCTGCCACCGGACGAACCAGGCATCGAAGCGCGGGTCCTCGATCCGATCCCGGAGCTCCTGCGCGGCCTGGCGATCGCGGACGGCGTCGGCGAGCGCCCGGAACGTACTCGTGAAGTCCAGTGAAGAGGCTTCCATGAGGCGCAGGAGCTCCTGGGATACGTCTCGGGCGGTCTGCTCATCCGTGGCCGTTCCGGTGAGACCGAGCTTGCGTGCCATGGCTTGGATCCAGGCGGCCTCGTAGAGCGGCGCGAATTTCTGCAGCGTCTCCGTCGCCTTCCGGATGCCCTCATTGGGGTCCTCGTCGATCACGGGAAGCAACGTCTCACCGAAGCGGGCCAGATTCCATTCAGCGATTCCGGGCTGGTTTCCGTAGCGATACCGGCCTTGGCCATCGATCGAGCTGAAGACGGTCGAGGCCGAATAGGCATCCATGAAGGCGCAGGGGCCGTAGTCGATCGTCTCGCCCGAAATGGTCATGTTGTCCGTGTTCATCACGCCGTGGACGAACCCGACGGCCATCCACTGCGCGATCAGTTCGGCCTGGACCTCGATCACGTGGTCGTACAGCTCCAGGGCCGGGTTCTGCTCGCCGCCCTCATCGTCATCGTCTCCTGGGACGTGACGGTCGTGGGCGACGTCGACCAGCCTTTTCACCAGGTCCGTGTTGCGCAGGCTCTGGGCGGCGTACTGGAAGGTCCCGACGCGCAGGTGGCTGCTGGCTCCCCGCGCGAGAATGGCGCCGGGACGCGGAAGGTCCCGGAACACTTCCTCGCCGGTCTCGGTCACGGCCAGAGCACGTGTGGTGGGAATGCCCAAAGCGTTCATTGCCTCGCTCACCAGGTATTCCCGGAGCATGGGCCCCAGGACCGCTTTTCCGTCGGCGGCTCCGCGGGCGAATGGCGTGCGACCGGAACCCTTGAGGTGGATGTCCCGGAGACTCCCGTCGTCCACCGTGACCTCTCCGAGGAGCATGGCACGTCCGTCGCCGAGCCGGGGCGAATAGGTGCCGAATTGGTGACCGGCGTACGCCTGCGCCACCGGCTGGGCGTCTTCGGGCGCAGACGCACCGGTCAGGAAGCGGAGCCCTTGCTCTTCTCGTAGCGTGTCAGGGTCCAGCCCGAGGTACTCGGCGTATTTGTCGTTGAGGATGACGATCCGGGGGTCTTTCGGCTCGTCTCCCGTCCATGCGATGGACAGCTCGGGAAAGGCTTCGGCGAAAACGGACTGCATTCGGCTCCTTCGACGAGGGTGTACCCGGTAGAACATTCTCGCGGCGGATATATTCCTCGGGCGCGGGCGCTGGAGACACGAAACCGCCCGGACCACGATCTGGTCCGGGCGGTTCGGTGAAGCCTGGTCGGGCTTACTTGCTGGCGAAGATGTCGCGCATCAGCTGGGCGGACTCGGACGGAGTCTTGCCCACCTTGACGCCGGCGGCCTCGAGGGCCTCCTTCTTGGCATCTGCGGTTCCGGAGGATCCGGAGACGATGGCGCCTGCGTGGCCCATGGTCTTGCCCTCGGGAGCGGTGAAGCCCGCGACGTAGCCGACGACCGGCTTGGTCACGTGTTCCTTGATGTACTCGGCGGCACGTTCTTCGGCGTCGCCACCGATCTCACCGATCATCACGATGGCTTCGGTCTCGGGGTCCGCCTCGAACGCCTCGAGAGCGTCGATGTGGGTGGTGCCGATGACCGGGTCGCCGCCGATACCGATCGCGGTCGAGAACCCGATGTCACGCAGCTCGAACATCATCTGGTAGGTCAGGGTGCCGGACTTGGAGACCAAGCCGATCTTGCCGCTGCCGGTGATGTTCGCGGGGGTGATGCCCACGAGGGACTCGCCGGGGGTGATGATGCCCGGGCAGTTCGGTCCGATGATGCGGGTCTTGGGCTTGCCGTCGGCGTCGGTCGAAGCCTTGGCGTGGGCCCAGAATTCGGCCGCGTCCTGGACCGGGATGCCCTCGGTGATGACGACGACGAGCGGGACCTCGGCGTCGACGGCCTCGATGACGGCATCCTTCGTGAAGGCCGGCGGGACGAAGACGATCGACACGTTCGCGCCGGTCTCCTTGACCGCCTCATCGACGGTCCCGAACACCGGAAGCTCGACGTCGGCGCCGTCCTGGGCCTTGTGGGACACGGTGGTTCCGGCCTTGCGGGCGTTGACGCCACCGACAACCTGGGTACCCGCGGCAAGCATGCGCGCGGTGTGCTTGGTTCCTTCGCCGCCGGTGATGCCCTGAACGATGACCTTGGAGTCCTTGTTCAAAAAGATAGACATGTTTTCCTTAAGAGTCTCGAGATGTATCGGCGGGGTCTCAGGCGGCCTGGTGTGCGAGCTCTGCGGCCTTATCGGCACCGGAGTCCATGGTGTCTGCCTGGGTCACCAACGGGTGGTTGGCTTCGTCCAGAATTCGACGACCCTCTTCGACGTTGTTGCCGTCGAGACGGACAACGAGCGGCTTGGTCGCGCCGTCGCCCAGGATCTCCAGGGCCTTGACGATGCCGTTCGCCACCGCGTCGCAGGCGGTAATTCCGCCGAAAACGTTGACGAAGACCGACTTCACCTGGTCGTCGCCCAGGATGACGTCGAGACCGTTGGCCATGACCTCGGCCGAGGCGCCACCACCGATGTCGAGGAAGTTGGCCGGCTTGACGTTGCCGTGCTTCTCCCCGGCGTAGGCCACGACGTCGAGAGTCGACATGACGAGTCCGGCGCCGTTTCCGATGATTCCGACCTCGCCGTCGAGCTTGACGTAGTTGAGGTCGTTTTCCTTGGCCTTGGCCTCGAGCGGGTCGGTCGATGCCTTGTCCTCGAGACCGCCGTGGTCCTCGTGGCGGAATTCGGCGTTGTCGTCCAGCGAGACCTTGCCGTCCAGGGCGATGATGTCACCCTCGCCGGTCTTGACCAGCGGGTTGACCTCCACAAGGGTTGCGTCTTCCTTGTCGAAGACCTCGCCCAGCGTGACCAGAACGGGTGCAACCTTGGAGCGCAGCTCTTCGGGGAACCCTGCCGCGGCAACGATCTCCTCGGCCTTCTCCTGGTTGAGGCCTTCACTCGGGTCGACCTCGACGCGGGCCAGGGCTTCGGGACGCTCTTCGGCGAGCTGCTCGATCTCCATGCCGCCCTCGACGGAGCACATGGCCAAGTAGGAGCGGTTCGCGCGGTCCAGAAGAACCGAGAAGTAGTATTCCTCTGCGATGTCCGCGCCCTGCGCGATCATCACGCGGTTGACGGTGTGACCCTTGATGTCCATGCCCAGGATCTGGGAAGCGTATTCGTAGGCCTCATCTGCGGTCTTGGCGACCTTGACGCCACCGGCCTTGCCACGACCGCCCACCTTGACCTGAGCCTTGACGACCGTCACGCCGCCGATCTTCTCGGCGGCCGCTTTTGCTTCTTCGGGAGTTTCGGCAACGATCCCTTGAAGTACGGGTACACCGTGCTTCTCGAAGAGATCGCGTGCCTGGAATTCAAACAGGTCCACGGATATGTGTCCTTCTTCGTCGAAGTCGTACCGGGTGAACCGTCCAGCCCATCCGGATCTTGTCGTGGAACGCCCTCATCCGCTTCGACACATCGGTCAGCGCGGGAGACAGACGCTCCCCTGATGCGACTTTAGCTCAGAAGGTGGGACCGACCCTAACGAGAAAGGTCGTGTTTCGCCCCAATGCAGTGCTGCCTGAGTCGTAACTCACTCAACGGGTCCGGCCGCGGGGTCTTCGGTGTGGTCGAAATCTATCGAGGACTTCGAGCGGTCCTTCGACCACAGGACCGCTCCGAGCGCGAGCAGGGCCGCCCCCATGAGGAGGAATGCGGGCCACATGGTGTTCCCCGTCCTGGAGATGAGCCACGTGTTGACCGCGCTCATCGGCCCGCCGAACAAGGCATTGCCGATGTTGAACACCAGGGCGAATCCGCTGAAACGAACCGCCGTCGGGAACAATTCGGAGACCGCCGAGGGCAGGGCGCCGTCATTGAGGGACAGGAATGCCCCCATGACCACCAGCGCCAGGACGGCCAACCAGTAGTGGCCGGCTCCCATCACCAGGAACGCCGGAATGGTCAGGACGATGAACAGGCAGGATGCGAGGATCAGCGTGTTGCGGCGACCCATGCGGTCGGCCACGGACCCCGTCAGGAAGATGAACGCGATGTATGTGATCAGGGACAGCGTCGTGGCCAGTTGGGACGCCGTGGCGTCGTACCCGAGATTCTCCGAGAGGTAGGTCGGCATGAACGTGAGGACCACGTAGAACCCCACCGCGTTGAGGAGCACGATGCCGAGCCCCTGGATCATTTGCTTCGGCGCGCTGGTGAGCAATTCGACCAGCGGCGGGGTCGGCTTCTGCCCTCGTTCGACCTGTTCCATCTGGCTGGTGGTGTGCTTCACGAAGGCCGGCGTGTCCTCGATCTTGCGTCGGATGTAGAGACCGATGAGCCCCAGTGGCGCGGCGACGAGGAAGGGCAGCCTCCAGCCCCAGGAGGTCATGGACTCATCGGACAGGAGGCCGTACAGCAGTGTCGCGGCAAGGGAACCGAGCAAGAGGCCCGACGCCGTGGACGCGGGGACCACGGATGCGTACCGCCCCCGTTTCCCGGTCGGGGCGAATTCGCTGAGCAACGCCGAGGCACCCGCGTATTCCCCCGATGCGGAGAACCCTTGGACCAACCGCAGCAGAAGGAGAATGATCGGCGCGGCGACGCCGATCGTCGAGGCCCCGGGCAGGCAACCGATGAGGAAGGTTGCGCCGGTCATCAGGAGGATCGACCAGGCCAGGGTCTTCGTGCGCCCGAAACGGTCGCCCCAGTGGCCCCAGAAGAAGGCCCCGACGGGTCGGATCAGGAAGGCGACGGCGAACAATCCGAAGGCCATCAGCGTCGAATTTGCGGCATCCCCCGGAAAGAATTCGGAGCCTATCGTGACGGCGAGATAGCTGTAGGCACCGTAATCGAACCACTCCACGAAATTGCCGAGGAAGCTGGAGACGATTGCCTTTCGCCTTTGCCCGGCATCCGGCTCTGCGGGTTGGGGAGCGTCCGCCGCGGCGGAATGGTTCGGCTCGGAGGTGTCGGATGAGGAGGTCATAACGGCCCTTCGGTGTGTGGTCTGCACAACACCATACCGACATATCTCCTGGTCAGCAGCGGTTCAACGCGAGCTGGAACCTTTCGGCGAGGGCTATTGGCTACTGATCGACTTTGCTCAGTGGCGCGTAACGGAGGAGAAGGCGTTTTTCCTCGTTCGCGAATCTCACCTTGGCGACGGTCTTGTCCCCGCCTCCTTCTACACCGATCACGCGGCCCGTCCCGAACGTCTTGTGCTCCACGGTGTCACCCACGGACAGGGAAGGGATTTCCTTCGTCTGGTTGATCCTCGATGGCTTGGAGGCTCGCGCACCCAACGGGGGCGACCCCTCGATGCCGCCCGAGTATCCGGCGTCCTGGCTCGCAGGGGCCGGTCGCCGGGTGGGACCAGCGCCTCGTCCGCCCCAGGCACCGGACCCGGTCCAGGACGTGGAGTCTCTGCGGCCGGAGCCCCCGGAGAAGGAGCCCGCACCGTAGACGGCCGAACCGAATCCTCCGGGCGGGAATCCGGAGGCGGACCCGAGGCGCTTCCAATCGATGAGGCGTTCCGGGATTTCCTCGAGGAAGGGCGACGGCGGGTTGAACTGGCCCTGACCCCACATCGACCGGGACTCGGCGCGGGTCAGGTAGAGCCTCTCCATGGCTCGGGTCAGGCCCACGTAGGCGATCCGGCGCTCCTCGCTCATTTCCTTCTCGTCGGCGAGGGCCCTCTGATGAGGGAAGATCCCGTGTTCCATGCCTGTCAGGAAAACCACCGGGAATTCCAGGCCCTTGGCGGTGTGCAGGGTCATGAGCGTCACGACTCCCTCTTCACGGGCCTCGGCCACCTCCCGTGCCACCTGTTCGGCGGAGACCCCGCCGTCTTCCTCATCGCCCGCCTTCGGACGATTCGGGATTTGGTCGGCGTCGGCAACCAAGGAGACGTGCTCGAGGAATTCGGCCAGGCCCCCGTCCGGATTGTCCCTCTCGAATTCGCGGACCACGGCCACGAGCTCGGCGAGGTTCTCCACCCTGGACTCGTCCTGGGGGTCGTCCGAGGTGCGCAGTGCCTCGAGATAGCCCGTCTGCTCCAGCACAGCCTCGAGGCACGTCGCGGCGGTTTCCGTGGACGCGATCTGCTGAAGGTCGTCCATCAGCGTCACGAATGCCCCGATCTTTTTGGCCCCGGCGGCTGCGAGTCCAGGAGCCTCATCGGCCGTCCGCGCCGCCGCCATGAAGGAGGTGCGATTGCGCGTGGCCAAATTGGCGATGGCACCTTCGGAACGCGCACCGATCCCCCGCTTGGGTTCGTTAAGGATACGGCGCACGCTGATGTCGTCGTCGGGATTCATCAGGGCGCGCAGATAGGACAACGCGTCCTTGATCTCCTTGCGCTCATAGAACCGTGTCCCTCCGACCACTCGGTACGGCAGACCGACGCGCATCAGGATTTCTTCCAGGGAACGGGACTGGGCGTTGGTCCGGTAGAAGACGGCGACGTCGCCCGGGGCCACGCCGTCCTCGTCGCGGAGCCTGTCAATTTCCTCGGCGATGAACCTCGCCTCGGCGTGCTCGTTCTCGGCCACGTAGCCGGTGATGAGGGGGCCGTCTCCGGAAGCGGTCCACAGTTTCTTGTCCCGGCGATCCGGGTTGCGCTGGATCACCGCGTTGGCTGCCGTCAGGATGTTCTGCGTGGACCGGTAGTTCTGCTCGAGCAGGATCGTTCGGGCCGAAGGGTAATCGCGCTCGAAATCCGTGATGTTCCTGATGTCCGCACCGCGGAAGGCGTAGATGGACTGGTCGGAATCTCCCACCACGGTCAGCTCGGCCGGTTCCGTCCCCTGGGGGTAGGGAGTCTGCCCAGTTTCCGCAGGAGCCGAATCGTGCCCGGTCAGCTCCCGGACCAGCGCGTACTGGGCGTGGTTGGTGTCCTGGTATTCGTCCACCAGAATGTGCCGGAAGCGCCGCCGATAGTATTCAGCGACCTGGGGGAAGGCGCGGAACATGAAGACGGTCTCCGCGATGAGGTCGTCGAAATCCATCGCGTTGGCCGCTCGCAGCCGGCGGGCGTACTCGCTGTAGACCCTGGCCACGGCGGATTCCCACGGGTCGTTGCCCGACGCGGAGGAGGCGTTCTGCTCGGCATCCACGAGTTCGTTCTTCAGCGCCGAAATCCGATGTTGCAGGGCCTTCGGCGCGAATTTCTTGGCGTCCAGCTCGAATTCCTTGGCGATCAGGGTGATCAGCCGGAGGGAATCGGCGGCGTCGTAGATGGAGAACGAGGATTTCAGCCCGAGAGTCGCCGCTTCGCGCCGGAGCACTCGGACGCAGAAACTGTGGAAGGTCGAGATCCACATCTTCTCGGCCCTGGGTCCCACGAGTTCGACGACGCGTTCCCGCATCTCGGCAGCGGCCTTGTTGGTGAACGTGATCGCCAGGATTTCGCCCTGGTGGGCGCGACCGGTGGCTAGAAGGTATGCGATCCGGTGGGTCAGGACACGGGTTTTTCCGGAGCCTGCACCCGCCACGATCAGCAGGGGCGAACCCGAGTGGGTCACCGCAGCAGCCTGGTGCTCGTTGAGTCCCTCGACCAGTTCTTCAGGGCCGCGGGAACCTGCTCCCTGGCCTTGGGACCGGGAGGTCTGGGGTTCGAAGAAGGAAGAGTCGCGCAAGAAATCCATACTGGTTCCAGTCTAGGGGAACACAGTTTCGATTCGCGTCCCCCCGGTTGCGGGTGTGACGGTCCATAATTGGCATATGGGCATGTCGAAGGGACAAAAGCAACGGCTGTACGGCGACCGGGCGGGAGCGTCTACGCCGCCCCGGAAGGCCGATTCGACCTCACGGAGATCGGGCGGGCAACGCGGCGCCTCTGACGCCGAGGCCACGACTGGCCGTTCGCCACAGGCCGAGCCGGCCAAGAAATCCTCCACGGGAATCATCACCGGCGTGCTGGTCGTCGTGTCCGTTCTGATGTTCGTCTACCTCCACGCGTCGCTCCTGCCCCGGCTGGGTGCGAGCGCGCACACGACCGTGCCCGAATTGGGTCCCTTCGGATTCGTCTCCGATGCCCCGCACATTGCCCGGAGCCTGGGCGATGCCGGTCGCAACGCGTACGTGGCCATCCACTGGTCCTGGGGCCTGATCTCCCCCATCTTCCTCGGCGCCGCGTGGTTCTCCATGGTCGCCGCCTCGGGCATCCGGGGACGACGCCGCACCGCACTGTGGATCCCACCGCTTCTGTTCATGGTCGTGACGATCGTCGGAAACCTCACGCTGGACGCCGCTCTGTCCGACCCCGCCGGTGCCTGGCCGGGACTTGCCGCAGGGCTCGTCGTCGCGCGCTGGTTCTTGCTGGTGATCATGGTTGCCGAGGCGGTGTGGCTCGCCGTGCGCCTGGTGAGGGGAAAGCTGGATGCGTTCTCCCGGGGAGAACTCGAGGGCCAGCAACCGCGCCGCTGACCCCCGAAATGCGCCCTTGAGGCCTCGATCCGGCTCAGGCCCGCTTGGAAGCGTTCTTGGCCCGCGGCCGGAAGAACGCCGCAACCACGGCACCCACAAGGACCGCCGCGGCCGGCAGGAGAATGCTCTCCCCCATCGTCGTGGTGTACCCGTCCCGCAACATCTCCGGCAGTTGCGAGCTGCCCGCCGCCGCCTCTCCGCCTTGGGCCGATTGACCGGCCATCTGCGGAAGATGGGCCGCGATGCGGTTCTCCATCATCATCGCGATCAGCGAGGAACCAAGCACCGCGCCCACCTGACGTGTGGTGTTGAAGACACCGGATCCCGCCCCGGCCTGCTTCGGGGCGAGGTCACGCGTCGTCGTGATCGAAATGGGCGACCACATGCAGGCACCGCCGATGCCCATCGCGAACGAAGGAATCAACAGGACCCAGATCGAGGTGTCCGGGGACATGAAGTACCAGTAGCCCACGAGTCCCAGGACATTCATCAGGAGCCCGAAGACGGCGATGAACGGCGCCCTGGCCGCCGTGATGAGGCCGCCGACCACGGGGGCCAGAACGCCAGAGACGATCGCCATCGGGGCAATCATCAAGGCGGCCTGCGTGGGCGACATGCCTCGGACCAGCTGGAAGTACAGCATGAGTGGCAGCACGAAAGAGATGATCATGAGCCCGACCATGCCGATGGCCGCGTTGCCCAGCGAGAAGTTCCTGTCGCGGAAGAGCCCCAGGGGAATCAGAGGTTCCGTACTGGTCACCCGCTGCCACACGATGAACAGAACGAAGATCACGGCTCCGGCGATGATCAGTTCCGGCACGGTGATTGGACCCCAGACGGCGCCCCAGTCGTGCCCATGCCCCTCTTGGATTCCGTAGACGATGAGGAACATAGCGATCCCACTCAGCACCACGCCCACGTAATCCATGCGGTGGGCGTGGATTTCCAGTTTGGGGATCTTCTGCCAGGCTCGCACGAACGCGAAGATGCCGACTGGAATATTGACGAAGAAAATCCATTCCCAACCGAGGCCATCGACCAGGAGGCCGCCCAGAATCGGGCCGAGGAGGCTTGCGACACCGGCGGTCGCACCCCAGACACCCATGGCTGGCCCTCGACGCTCCGCCGGGAAGAGGCGGGTGATGATCGCCATCGTCTGCGGGGTCATGAAGGCGGCGCCGAGCCCCTGGAACACGCGGGCGACGATGAGCATTTCGATGGTTCCCGAGAACCCGCACCAGAGGGACGCCGCCGTGAAGAGGGCCAGTCCCCCCAGATACATGCGGCCCGGACCAAAGCGGTCTCCCAGTCTGCCGGTGACCAACAACGGGACCGCGTAGGCGAGCAGATACGCGCTGGTAACCCACACGACCTTGTTGATGTCGGCGTCGAAGTGGTTCATGATGGCCGGCATCGCCGTGGAAACGATCGTCGAATCGATCAGGATCATGAAGAACCCGATGACGATGGCCCAGAGGGCGCTCCACGCCTGTTTGTCTTCGCCCTTCCCGTGGGTCTTGTTCTCGTGCGCGGTGTCGAGGTTCTTCCGGGCGCGCGTGCTGGGGTCGGTCGACTCGCCCGTGGGCGACCCGGCCTCCGCGGTCGCGGCACTGCTGTGCCGCGGAGTGTATTCGGAATTCATGATTCTTCTTTCGGGGTGTCCGGCCGGTCGGATTGCGGGGGCCAGGTCAGGGCGCCGCTGTCGACCAAGTCTATGGTTCGTTGCATGTGGTTGATCTGTGCCGTCTGGAGTTCCAACAAGTAGGTGTCCTCGAGAAGGAGGATCTCGTCGATACCCTCTGTTCGCGCCTGCTCCAGCCTGACTTCCCGACCGGACACGTGATCTCGGAGCACCGCGATCCGTTGTTGAAAGGCAGCCCGAACGGCTGACCACGGCAGTTTGGGGGCCACCGCGAGTGCTACCGGAAACACGGGATATTCGCTGCGCACCGTGGACAGCTCCGAGACCACCCATTCCCTGGCGGCACCTTCGCCGGCCGGTTCGACCGCGTAGATGGTTCGTTCCGGCCTGTTATTGGTCTGTTCCACGCGGTCAATCCTGACCAGTCCGCGTTCCTGGAGCTTCTCGACGGTGTGGTACAAGGCGCCCGGGCTGATCCTGACCAGGTGGTCGTCTCCCCGCTTCTTGAGGACCTGGGCCATTTCGTACGGGTGCATCGGACGTTCCCGGAGCAACCCCAGAACCGTCACGGCCAATGGCGTGAGTTTCATGCGCCGCTGAGAGTCGTGTTCCACTCGGATTATTCTACGCGGAATAAACATTGCTTCACAAACAGGGCGTTCTGGGCCGATGGGCAGGATGACGACGCCGTGCCTTGTGGAAGCCATCTCCAACCAGTAATGTCCTTTTCGTACTCGCGAGTATGAGCAAGAGAACCACGGATCGGAACCCTGCCGAAGGACCGTTCGGGCGGCTTGTTGGGGCGTGTGCGCGACGCCGACAACAACTATGGGAACCGCCCGGATCCCCGAGGCAGGGTTTCGACGTTCTGGTGCATTGACCGGTCAGGGGCACGGACCTCGCGAGCAAAAACAAATCCGCCACGACCGATCGGGCAAGAGGCCGACCACGTGACGGATTGCGAGAGTGCCCTCGAGTGGATTCGAACCACCGACACCGGCTTTAGGAGAGCCGTGCTCTATCCCCTGAGCTACGAGGGCGCACCGCACCAGTGTACAGGTTCCCGTGCCATGCTGGGTTCATGGCCGTTCTGATTGACCCTCCGCTGTGGCCCGCTCACGGCACGATGTTCTCCCACCTCGTCTCGGATACCAGCCTGGACGAACTCCACGAACTGGTCAGCAGGACACCCATCAGTCCCAAGGCTTTTGACGAAGACCACTACGACGTCCCGCGGCACCTGATCGATGACGCCGTCGCCGCGGGCGCCACGAGGGTCACGGCCCATGAGCTAACCCGGCGCCTGGCGGCATCGGGTCTGCGAATTCCGGCGAAGGAGCGTCCAGCGAGGATCCGCCCTCGCCTGGTGCGGGACTGGAACGCCACCGTGCCCAGCGCCCCGGAGATCGGTCAGGAATTGCTGAACCGCTGGGACTCACCGGGTCGCGAATATCACACCTCGGTTCATCTGGCGGAGGTTCTCGACAACGTGAAACGCCTCGATGCCGCGGCCCCCGTGGACTCCGCTTCACGGCTTGGCTTGCGCCTGGCGGCCTGGTACCACGACGCCGTCTACAGGGGCCGCCCCGAGGAGGACGAACGGGACAGCGCCGAGCTTGTCACGGCAGACTTGACCGGTGTTCTCGCTCCGGACGTGCTTGATCGCGTGCGCGGGCTGATTCTGGGCACCATCGACCACACGGCGATGGGGAGCGATCCGTTGTGGCCGATTTTCCACGATGCCGACTTGGGCATTCTGGCGGCGTCCCCCGGACGGTACGGGCGGTACGCGAGCTCCGTGCGGAGGGAGTACGCACATGTTCCCGAAGACGTCTTCCGTCGTACGCGTGCGGACATCCTCGAGGGATTCCTGGCTCAGGACAGGATCTACCTGACGGACTTCGCCAGCGGCCATTGGGAGGACGTCGCGCGGAACAACCTGAGGTCGGAGATCCGCTCCCTCCGACGCGGCTGAGGGGTGACTCAGGCGCCAGGTCTTTCTCCGGCGTCGTCGCCCGATCCCTTCTTGCGGGCACGGACCCTGTTGTAGAGAACCGCGGAGACAAGACCGATGATGATGCCGATTCCACCGGCGATCGAAACCCACATGGCCGGGTTGCCGAGTGAGAGGGAAAGGATGAGGCCCACGATGATCCCGGGAACCGCCCCGGCCACCATGCCGACGGCCATCGCTCGGAATTCCTGATCGCTACTGCTCTGGGGAGGCTCGAATTGTGAGGGCATGCCCTCATGATAGAACCTCGGACTTGGCGGTTGCAGAACGGGCCTGCGCCACGTCCACGCTGTCTCGCACTGGGCGCAAAAAAGGTGCGGCCCCCACTGGTCGAGGGGGCCGCACCGCCCGGAACCATGGACGGCCCGGAATTGACGAGATCACATTCTTCAAAAGTGTCTCGCCCAAGGAGGAAAACCTACTTTTCCATCATAGCCGTGAATTCAGCGATCCACACGGATATAGAGAGGAGATGACGCATTCGGAAGTTCTGTACCGAATTCGGCGGTCGTCCCGCCTTCCCATCCACCGTGGACGGCCCGGCCGTTGCCGAGGTATATCGCAACGTGTGATCCACCCATCCCGTTCGACGCGTAGTAGACGATGTCTCCCGGTCGCGCCTCTTCGGCACTCACGGTGTGCCCCAGGCTGAGGTAGTCCTTCGGCCATCCGTGGAAAGAAAATCCCCGCGCCCTGAGGGCATTCGTGACCAGCATGGTGCAGTCCTGGCGCACACCCACCTGGGACTTGGCGGCCTCGGCCACGGCGTCACCCAGGGCGGTATGGGGTGAGGCCGGTCGAGGCGCCCCGTCGCCAACGATCTCGGCCGCGGGCACGATCCCCTGGGTTTGAGGCCCACCCGTACCGCCGCCCTCGGGAAGCTGCGAATCATCGGCCGAGGATTCCTCCGAAGAATGCAACCGGTCCAAGACGACGTCTTCGGCCGTGTCGGTCGGCGTCGCGAGGGCCTCCTCGACCTGCGCGGCTTCCTCGGCCTGGGCTTGTCCATCGGGCTGGGCCGCGTCCTCGGCGGCCTGTTCCGTCTCGGCACGACGTTGTTGTTCGAGCCACGCCGCCTTGTCCTCGGCCGCCCGCCGGAGTTCGGCCCGTTGCGCTTCCCGTTGCGCGGCCGCCTGAGGATCGGTTTCCGGGCGCTTCAGGGCCACCGGAACGAAGGTCAGATTCGTGTGTGCCGAAGCCAGCGATGTGCTGGGAACCGTGGTGGAAGCTTGCGGGAACGCGCTCGGCTCGCGCTCGGCCGGTTCGAGGCCATGAACGAGCGCGATGCTGCCGACCAGAAGTCCCGACGCCGTCAGGGCCCCGGTCGTGCGACGTGTCTTGTGCGAGAAATAGGTAGTCGGTGCCATGAAAATTCCTTGAATCCATGGAGGGGTGCCGTTGCATCCGGCACGTCCCTCAGTTCCGTGCATCGACAACATGCGCGGAAGTGTGCGAGCAGAGGGGTGTTCAGATATGAAAAAAGGGGCGCCCGGGTTTCCCTCCCGGGCGCCCCTCTATCCTCACAAGGCGAAGTCAGTAGACCGAAATTACATTCCGGGCATGCTGTAGTAGCCGTCAACCGGCATCATTCCGCCACCGTCGACCGAGGTGATCGTGGTGCCCTGGTCAGGGTTCAGAGCGGAAATCATCTGACCGTCACCGAGGTAGATACCGACGTGCTCGTAGCCGTTGGTGAAGACGACGTCACCGGGCTGCGGGGCATCGGTCGGGGTGAGCTGATCCTTCATGGAGTGGGTGTAGGCGTCCAGCTGGACACCGGACTGCGAAGCAACCCAGGAAACGAATCCGGAGCAGTCCCAAGCCTTGAAGTCGCGGCCGCCCCAAACGTAGGAACCGCCTTCGCCGGTCTTGGCGTCGTCAACGATCTTGGCGCGGTTACCGGTAGCCTGCGAGCCGGCGTCCTGCGTGCTGTTGTCGGCCGGGGCGCTGTAGTCAGCGTTCTCAACGCTGATGCTCTGCTGAGCCGAGGAAGCCTGAGTGGTGCTCGCGGCGTTCTCAACCGGGGCGGCCGAAGCGAATGCGTTGGCCGGAGCAACCGAGCCGGCGATGACGCCTGCTGCGGCAACTGCGATACCGGTGTTGCGAACGACGTGGGACTGAGTTGCAGCGCGGTGGCGAGCAATGTGCTTAGTCATAATAAAAGTTTTCCTCCCTGTGCCTACGAGGTGAGCTGTCGGGTTCGGATGGGAGTCACCCGGTCGCTGCTGCGACTTAACCCCGAGGGCTCTTCCGTGGAAGAACCCGTTATTGGGTCCCCCGCCTCTGCCAACGGACTGTTGGTTTTTCGGTTCTTCGGTCAGTGGCAGAGCTAGGCGTTCTGACCGAAGGTGCCGTCTCGACCAGTGATTGGCACGATGTCGAGAGTACACACAGGGCACAGAAAAGTCACGTTTTGGTCACGAGGGTGGCCCTCCGAAGGGGGTCGCGCCCTCGCCCCGGGGATGACCGATGTCACTCGCGGCGGCTTTGGCGCCGGACCAACACCCTTTTGATCAGCACGAACGCAGGGAAGGGCCAAAATCAGCAGGAGTGACATGGCACACGATGCAACACTTAAAATTTTTTTCGTGTCGTGTCGCACAGGTGCCTCCGAGGCAGGTCGGCACCCCTCGAGCCGGCGCAAGGCCGTGCCAAAGGTGCCGCAAAAGTCACGAAATGATTAAGAAGATCCCGGCTCGGGTCACGATTCGATATCCGGCGAACCCGGAGAGGGCCCGGCGAGGTCTACCCGCCCAGAATCCCGCCGGTCTCCTCCAGATAGCACGCCGCACACAGCGATTCGTAGGTCACGGTTTCGCCGTCAATGGCGATCTGGCTCCCCGAAAAGACGAATTCCTGACCCACCCTGCGTCCGTTGAAGAGGGCCTTGCGGCCGCAGCGGCAGATGGTCTTGAGCTCTTCCACCGTGTGAGCGAGCTCGAGCAAGCGGGCCGATCCGGGAAAGGCGCGCGTCCGGAAATCGGTTCTGATCCCGTATGCCAGGACCGGCACGCCGTCCAGCACGGCGATCCTCATCAGGTCGTCTACCTGTTCCGGCGTCAGAAATTGGGCTTCGTCCACCAGGAGGCAGGCAACGGGCGGCAAGGCCACGTCCACCCCGAGCCCACCGTCGTCTTCGCCATGGGCGTGGTGCAGAAAGGTGTCTCGGGCAGATTCTTCCGGGGCCAGCAGGATATTGACTTCGCGCTGGACGCCCAGACGCGAGACGATATGGGTCTCCCCCTTGGTGTCCACTTTCGGCTTGGCCAGCACGATCCGCTGACCTCGCTCCTCGTAGTTGAAGGCCGCCTGCAACAACGCGGTGGACTTGCCGGAGTTCATGGCTCCGTAACGGAAATAGAGCTTGGCCACGTCCGTTCAGGCGCCGCGCTTGACCACAATGTGATCCGCGATTTCCATGTCGACGTCCACGCCTTCGGCCTCGCCCTCGACTCGTACGTGAATCGCTCCGACCTTCGGTTGGATGCCGACGACCGAGCCTTGGCGGAGGCCCGCACGACCGAGGACCTTCATGATGTCGACGTCGGCCTGAAGGACTTCCGGGAACCGCGCGATCGTGAATCGGTCCTCATCCGAGGAATCCTTCGCCGCGATCGTCAGGGTCACGGTCTTGGGATCGTCCTTCTCACTGGTCACCCCGAGCTCTTCGAGCCCCGGGATTGCGTTGCCGTACGGCGAGAACTTCGGCGAGTTGAGGAGCTCGACGAGCCGGCGCTCGACGCGTTCGCTCATGACGTGCTCCCAGCGGCAGGCTTCGTCGTGAACATAGGCCATATCCAGCCCCACGACGTCGGCCAACAGCCGTTCCGCCAGGCGATGCTTGCGCATCACCGATACGGCTCGGCTCCGGCCATCCGGGGTCAGGGACAAGGAACGATCGCTCTCGACGTGCACGAGCCCGTGGCGTTCCATGCGTGCCACCGTCTGCGAGACGGTCGGCCCGGAATGGTCGAGCCGCTCCGCGATCCGGGCGCGCATCGGTGTGATGCCTTCTTCCTCCAGATCCAGGATGGTTCGGAGGTACATCTCTGTTGTGTCAACGAGGTCCGTCATCGGAGATATAACGCCCTTCTCGTAATTTTCCTGCCTGTTTGTCCGTCCATTCTAGGTGCTTAGGTTCATCTTCCGTAGAAGATTCACTCCTGGAGGACTCTACGAAGCACAATGGTGGAGTCAGGACGCCGCGGAGACCACGCGCACCCCTCACTGATCATTGGAGCACGAATAGTGGCCGAGAACATTGTCATCCCCCAAGAACTTCTTCCCGCCGACGGACGCTTCGGCGCGGGCCCGTCCAAGGTTCGCCCCGCACAGGTCGAGGCCGTCGCTTCGGCCCAGTCCCTCCTCGGAACCTCGCACCGGCAGGCTCCGGTCAAGAATCTGGTCGGTTCGGTGCGCACCGGCCTGGAGAACTTGTTCGAACTGCCGGACGGGTACGAGGTCATTCTGGGCAATGGCGGGGCGACGTCGTTCTGGGACTCCGCCGCATTCAACCTCGTGCGCTCCAAGGCGGCTCACCTGAGTTTCGGTGAATTCGGCTCCAAGTTTGCGGCGACCACCGACAAGGCGCCCTTCCTCGAACCGTCCGAGATCACCTCCTCCGAACCAGGCACCCGTCCGACCGCTTCCCCCGTTCCCGGCGCCGACGTCTACGCGTGGCCCCAGAACGAGACCTCGACCGGCGTCGCTGCGCCCGTCCAACGGCCTTCCGGCGTGGAGGACGACGCCCTGGTCCTCATCGATGCGACGAGCGCCGCCGGTGGCATGGCCGTGGACCCGCAGGAAGCCGACGTCTACTACTTCTCTCCGCAGAAGAATTTCGCGTCCGACGGCGGCCTGTGGCTCTCCTTCTTCTCCCCGGCGGCCCTGGACCGAGTCGGCAGCATCGCGTCCACGGACCGCTGGATTCCGGATTCCTTGAACCTGACCACTGCCGTGGACAATTCCCGGAAGAACCAGACCTACAACACGCCGTCCTTGGCGAACCTTGTCATGCTCGACAACCAGATCGCATGGATCCTCGAGAACGGGGGTTTGGGCTGGGCCGCGGACCGCACGGCGCGTTCCTCCGATCTCGTGTACCGGTGGGCCGAGGCCAGCGACGTAGCCAGCCCCTTTGTCGAGCGGCCCGAGGACCGGTCGACCGTCATCACCACCGTTGACTTCGACGACACGGTCGATGCATCCGCCCTTGCCAAGATTCTCCGGGCCAACGGCATCGTGGACACCGAACCGTACCGGAAGCTCGGTCGCAACCAGCTGCGCATCGCGACGTTCACTGCGATCGACCCGGACGACGTCGCCGCTCTGCTGTCCTGCATCGATTACGTCATCGAACGCCTGGACTAATCGGCCGTGGGCCGACAAGCCCGGTCGCCGGGGTGCCCCGGTGACCGGGCTAGTCACGGCACCCGGGGACGTCCGTCACCGGGGTGCCGCCACCACCGGGTGCCGACGTCACCGGGTGCCGACGTCACCGGGGTTCTTGGACCTCCAGCGCGGCGGTGACGGGCGAATAGTCGGCGTCCTTCTCCAGACGCACGAAACCTCGCCGTGACCGGTCGAAGGTCAGGTGGAGGTGCTGACTGCGCCAGTACCAGAAGAAACCGAGGGCCGCGGTGACCAGGCCGGCGATGACTGCCACCCCCAGCCCCCACCTCGCTCCGAGGGCGTCATTGACCACGCCGACCACGGGCGCACCTATGGGAGTGCCTCCCATGAACACGGCCATATAGATGCTCATGACGCGGCCGCGCATCTGGGGTTCGGTGGAGACTTGGACGTAAGCATTCGCCGATGTGATGAAGGTCAGCGCCGCCAGCCCCATCGGGATCAGAACGACGGCGAAGACCACCACGGTCGGCGAGAGCGCTGCGAGAAGACACGTCAGGCCGAAGGCGCCCGCGGCACCGAAGATGAATCGGAGCCGGGGCCGTTCCCTCTTGGCTGCCATGAGCGTTCCCGTGATCGACCCAATCGCCATAGTCGAGGTCAGGAAACCGAACTGGTTCGCGCCGTATCCGAATTCGCTCGTGGCCATGGCCGCAATATTGATCGCGGAGTTCATTCCGAAGGTCCCGACCAGGAAGGCTCCGATCATGACGACCAGGATGTCGGGCCGAGTCGTGATGTAGGCGATTCCGTCCCTCATGCGGGAGTTTGCTCGGGAGACCCGTGGCATGGGTCTCAGGCTGTTCGTGTCGATTTTCGCTATCGCGACGATCATGGCCACGAAGGTGACCATGTTGATCAGGAATACCGGCCCTGGACCGACCGCGCCGACCAGGACACCGGCAATGGCCGGGCCCACCATACGGGCCGAGTTGAAGGACATCGAGTTGAGGGCGACGGCGTTCGGCAAGTCCGCGTCCGAGACCAGGTTCGACACGAAGGTTTGCCGAACGGGCGAGTCGAGCGCCGTGATCACTCCGAGCAGGAGAGCGAAGATGTAAACGTGCCAGAGTTGCGCCGCTCCCGAGAGGACGAGTCCGCCGAGGAGACCGCCCAGGACAGCCATCGAGGTTTGAGTCAGGAATAGCAGTTTCCGCCGATCGGCGCGGTCGGCCAGGAGACCCGCGTACGGCGCGAGGACGAGTTGCGGCAGGAACTGCAGAGCCATCACGATGCCCATCGCGGTGGAGTCTTCATGGGAGAGGTGATTGAACACCAGCCAGTCCTGGGCGATCCTCTGCATCCAGGTCCCGATATTCGAGATCAGGGCACCTGCGAACCACAGGCGGTAGTTCGGAACCTTGAGGGAACGGAAGGTTCCTCGGCGCGGGCCGTGGGCGGTATCGGTTTTTTGGCTAGGCGTTCCGGGTCATCTCCTTGCGGGGCAACGACCGGCCTTGGACCGCGCCCCCTGGTTCTCTATTCCTTTTCCGCGGAAGCTTCCTCGGTCTCCCCATTGTCCATGCCGGCGCCGGAGCCCTCGGCCTCCTCATCGGATCCACCGTCCTGGCCCTCGGCGTCCTCGTCGACGTCTTCGGGACGCAAACGGTCTGCCCAGGGTATCCACTCGGGGGCGAGCAAGGCGTCGTCGCCGGGCAACAAACCGACTTCGCACACGGTCGCCTTTTTCGAGCGGGGCGCGCGTGCGACGGTCGAGAACCAGAACCACCCCCGATACCCGGGAAGAGCGCATTCGAAGAGGTGAGTGCTGAGCCGGTCCTCTTCCCCACGAATGTGGTGGACCGTGCCGACCGTCTCCTCGGGAGTGATCTCCAGGACGCTGCGGTATGCGGTTTCCTTGGCCTCGGCCAGAACGGAGTCCAGGCGGGTCGTCCGCCGTCGCGGCGTCCTCTGGGCGCCGAGGGTCGGCCTCGTCGGTTCGACGGCCGGTTCAGTGCCGTCGACCGCGACGGCCGATTCATCGTGCAGTGTTTTCGCCATATCCCTTATTAAACCCCGTGACCAGCCGTTTTATGCATCAAGGTTGTCAGCGACGTTGCGCAGGATGGTCGCTACCTTCTTCCCGACCGCTCGATCCGGGTACCTTCCGCGGCGCAATGTGTTGGACACGCCATCCAGCAGTTTGATGAGGTCCTCGGTGATGACAGCCATTTCGTCCGCGGGCTTGCGGTGATTCTTGACCGACGAAGGGGCCTTGTCCAGCAAGCGGGCGGACAGCGCCTGGGCGCCCCGCCTGCCTTCGGCAATACCGAATTCGAGCCGGGTGCCGGACTTGACGCCCTTGGCGTCGGGCGGAAGTGCGGAGGACGGCAGGAAGACCTCTTGGCCGTCCTCGGCCGTCACGAAGCCGAAGCCCTTCGACTCGTCGTACCACTTCACTTTTCCGGTGGGCATGATCGTTTCCTTTGCATTGTGGTGGGGGCCTTGTCCCCCGTTGGTGGCGCACCCGGTCTCGCCGGTGAGGCGGGGCATCATGATGGCTCGTTGCAACCCTGATCGAGCGCCCCGAACCGGTTCCGTCCGTCTCGCCCTGAATCCACGATCGGAGCGGGGAGACCGGACCGTTGGTTGCACACGGTGGTCCGCGGCGTCATGAACGAACCTTGGCGGGCCCTAGATGCTGGGCCGCGATGCCCGGTTTCTCCCGTACGAGCGATTCCTGTGCGCGAAAGCCTGAAGTACCCATTATACAGGGGGCCAGTCCTTCGTGCGGGCTCGAACCCCCGAAAAAGCGGTACCGTTGAAGCCATGAAAAATTCCTCTTCCCCCCGCGCGAACTCGCCGCTGAGCTCCGACCGTGCTGCCACGGACGATTCGGTTGAGGATTCGCAGCCGGGAACGGACGCGGCGGAGTCCAGAGCATTCACCTGGTTCGCGGGTCTCGCTGCAATCATCGCTGTGCTGTGCGTGGTCTGCGGCGTCGTCATGCTGATTCTGAAGTGGTCGGGCTTCCACCCGTGGAGCTTTTTGACTCAGGTGCCCCTGATCGGTCTTCCGATCGCATTCGTCCTTCTCATCGTCGCGCTGGTCCTCGCTGCCAGGCGACGCAGATCGCTCTGACCGTCTGACAAGGGCTTCCGACCCGGAGCCGCCCAGACCTGAACCAGGATTCCCCTGACCAATGCCCAGCGTCTATTCAGATAGTTGGGTCAGACTTGAACCCGTGAAAGCACAACAGTCAGAAGCCAAGCTGCTAGTCGTCGACGATGAGCCCAACATTCTCGAGCTCCTCGCCACCTCGTTGAGGTTCGCGGGATTCGAGGTGATCACGGCCGCTAACGGTCGCGAGGCTCTCGACAAGGCGACGGCCGATGCCCCCGATCTCGCCGTCATGGACGTCATGCTGCCGGACATGGACGGGTTCACCGTGACTCGCAAGATCCGAGCAACCGGTCTGGTATTCCCCATCCTCTTCCTGACGGCGAAGGACGACACCGAGGACAAGGTCACCGGTTTGACCGTCGGCGGGGACGACTACGTCACCAAACCGTTCAGCCTGGACGAGGTCGTGGCGCGCATCCGTGCGGTGTTGCGCCGGACGCAGGCACTCGAGGAGGAGGATTCCCGGCTGCACGTCGAGGACCTGGTCCTCGACGACGACGCCCATGAGGTCTACCGCGGCGATCGTGAAATCGATCTGTCCCCCACGGAATTCAAGCTCCTCCGTTACCTGATGCTGAACCCGAACCGGGTTCTGTCCAAGGCGCAGATCCTGGACCACGTCTGGGAATACGATTTCAACGGTGACGCCTCGATCGTCGAGTCCTACATCTCCTACCTGCGCCGCAAGATCGACAACGACAAGTCCTTGCCTCCGCTGATCCATACCAAGCGCGGCGTCGGCTACCTCCTGCGGACAACCAAGCACTAGTCCGTGGTGTACTCCGTCACCAACCGAGTACGACAATCCAAATTGGGCGCGCTGTCCCTGCGCACCCAATTGGTCATGCTGACCGGATTTCTGCTCGCCCTGGCCATCGCCGTCACGAGCCTGGTGGCCATTTCGGCTCTGCGAGGACAACTGGTTCAGCAGATCGACACCGAGATGAAGTCCAGTTCCTCGTCGTTGACCAAGTACTTGGGCAATGACAAGGCCGTATCCTCGAACGGTCCCGGGTTCCGCTATTCGGCGTACTTGATGGATTCGGACGGCAACCTGGTCAGTTCCATCGTCGCGGACGACGGCAACTCGTCTCCGCGCCTGAATGGCTGGAACCACGAGAACGGGATGCGCTACAACGGCCAGGGCCTGACCGTGCCGAGCAACAACGGCGACACCGAGTGGCGGATCCTTCCTCTGGCGACCGACGACTCCGGATACACGGTCATCATCGCCACACCCCTGACGCAGACCAACGCTGTGGTGACCCTTGTCGGCCTCCTGACCCTCGCCTTCGGGCTCGCGACCCTCGCAGCCGCCGCGGCCCTGGCCTGGGTTCTGGTCACGCGAGCCTTCGAACCGTTGACGCGCGTGGAACGCACGGCGGCCCGCATCGCGGCCGGCGATCTGTCCCAACGCATCGAACGTCACGACCCCCGTACGGAGATTGGTCAGCTCTCGCTGTCGCTCAACGTCATGCTGACGCGAATCGAGGAGGCCTTCGATGCCCAGAAGCGCTCGGAGGTCAAGATGCGTCGTTTCGTCGGAGACGCCTCCCACGAATTGCGAACTCCTCTCGTCTCGATTCGCGGATACTCCGAGCTCTACAGGCACGGAGCCCTGCAGACGGATGAGGACGTCGCCAAGGCGATGTCCCGCATCGAAGCGGAGTCAAAACGGATGGGACAGCTGGTCGAAGACCTCCTGATGCTCGCCCGCATCGACGAGCGTCGCGCGATGGAGATGACCCAGGTGGACCTTTTGAATCTGGCGAACGACGCCGCCGGCGACGCCGCGGCCGCGGCGCCGGAGCGAGAGATCGCCGTCGTCGGCCTGGATTCGGGCCCGGGCCTGCCCGCACCTGTTCTGGGCGATGAGCCGCGTCTTCGACAGGTTCTCGCAAACCTGGTGACCAATGCCCTGCGCTACACGCCGGAGGGGACTCCCATAGAAATAGCCGTGGGGTCCCGCCCCGGCATCGATGGACAGTTCCTCTCCGTCGTCAAGGTCGTGGACCACGGACCGGGAATCCAGGGCGACGAAATGCAAAAGGTTTTCGAACGCTTCTACAGGTCCGACGAATCGCGAGCGCGAGACACCGGCGGCACCGGGCTCGGTCTGGCCATCGTGGCCGCCATCATCGCTCAGCACAATGGATCCGTCCGTGTCGAGGAGTCCCCCGGTGGAGGCGCCACGATGGTCGTCCAGGTTCCGCAGCACGCCCCCGACGCCGAGGACGGATCCGCTCATCCACAGACCGGGGAAATCCCTTCCTGACCGTTGGCTGTCCCGCGAACGGTGATTTATCGCGGAGCGCCATGATCCTGCCAAGGACGTGACGGCTTAGCCTCCTGTCACCGGCCCGTTCCGGCCGGCACGGGGGCGCATCAGCGCCACGAGATCAGGAGGAAGACATGGCCCAATTCGTGGTTGATTCGGAAGTCATCGCGGCCAAGACGGCGGAGGCGCACGGTTACGTCGAGCGCATCTCGTCTGAGGTCAACGGCATGACGTCATCACTGCAAGATCTCCAGTCCAGTTGGACCGGTTCCGCGGCGGCAAATTTCCAGGAGGTTCTTTCCGCGTGGAGAGCCACCCAGGCCCAGGTCGAGGAATCCATCGGCCAGATCAACACGGCCCTGTCCAACGCTGGAGCCAATTACGCCGAGACGGAAGCGGCGAACGCATCGCTCTTCGCCGGGTAGTCACGGATCAGAGCTCGAGGGTGTCCTGACGCATGGCGAGGGTCCAGGCGCCACGCGCGGTTCGGGTCCACAGACTCGACCGAACCGCTGGCCCACGCGCCGTCCTGACGTTGCTGACGACCAGCCCGGTGTCTTCCGACACCGCGTGGGCCCGGACGAGATCCGGCTCCCCATCGAGCGCGAAGGCCTGTTCCGGATAGTTGATGGCGGCCGTTTTGTCGGCCAGTCGGCCCCTCACCGTGACCCACACGAGGTCTTCTGCCAGCAGCGGCGCAAGACGCTGAGCATCGGCCCAGGTCTCGCGATCGCTCAGGAGCTTCTCGTGCTCGACGACGGCCTGCGCGGATTTCTCCTGCGGGCGGGAGGGCTTGTTCCCCGCTTCCGTGGATGCGTTGTCTGCGCTCGCGGGTTCGTCCCCGGCGGCACCGGGGACGAACCCGGGCCCTGTCTCCGGGTCCTGACCGTTCTGGAACGCGGTAGCCGCGGCCCGGGCACGTTCGTCCGCCGCCTCGTTGAGCTGATGCCCGGCGTGACCCTTGACCCATTCGAATTCGTACTTGCGCCCGGCCAGGGCGCGATCGAGCTCTTCCAGCAGATCCCTGTTCAGAACGGGTTTTCCGTCCTTCTTCTTCCAGCCCTTCGCTTTCCAACCGGGCATCCACTGGGTGATGCAATTGATGACGTACTTGCTGTCGCACAGTATGCGCAGCGGTCTCTCCGGGTGGTCTGCCGTGGCCTGCAAGAGAGCGAGAACAGCTTTCAGTTCCCCCATGTTGTTGGTCCCGTGGGGCCAGCCGCCGGCCTGCCAGGAGCCATCGTCCACGTACCAGGCCCACCCGGCGGGTCCCGGATTCCCGAGGGCCGAGCCATCGGCGGCGGCCACGATCACGGCGTCGTGGGCACCTCGCGGCGAGGCCTCGCCAGTTTCTTCGTCGCCCGTCGGGTCCGTGGTCGCGCCTTGTGTGCTCATTGTCCCCACTTTACCCAGCGACGGCTTCGACGTCGTCGAGGTCCAGGCCGAGGGCGGCCAGGAACGTCGAGAGCTTCACGGCAGTTTCGTGGTGTTCGTCCTGAGGCGTGGACCCGGAGACGATTCCGGCTCCTGCGCAGAGGGTTGCATGCCCCTCTCCCACTCTGCCGCTCCTGAGGTTGAGGGCCCATTCGCCGTTGCCGTGCTGGTCCATCCACCCCACGAGGCCTCCGTAGAAACCCCGTTCGTAAGGTTCGACCTCTCGGATGAGGTCCAACGCCTCCTTCCGGGGCATCCCGCAGATCGCGGGGGTCGGGTGCACGGCACGGGCCGCGTTCAATGCCGTCACGCCTGGCCGCAGTGTCCCACTCATGGCCGTCCCGAGATGCCACAATTGGGGCGTGGCCAACAGCGTCGGGGCAGGTGGAACCGCCAATGAGGCACACAACGGCCCCAGACGCGCGGCGATGTCGTCGACCACGGTTGCGTGCTCCGCCCGGTCCTTCGCGGACCGCAACAGAGCTTCCCCCGCTTGGGCGTCCTCGGTCGGGCCGTCCGCCGTTCGCCGGGCGGACGATCCCGCCAACGGGTGGGTCGAACACCGGCCGTTTTCGACCCCCACCACGAGTTCGGGGCTCGCCCCCATCACGTACTCCCCCGTCGAGGGGTTTCGGACGGAGAAAACATACGCGGTCGGGTACAGCGCGAGAAGATTTCTGTACACCGCTTCGGGGCGGATGGGCTGAGCGTCGTAACAGAGGTCCAATGCCCTGGACAGGACGACCTTGTCCAGGGCTCCCTCGTGGATCCGGGCCACGGCCAGTGCCACGGCATCACGGTACATCTGGCTGTCGACCCCGTGGGCCGCCGTCGGTCGGGCGACATCGGACGGGGACGCAGGTGTCTGGTCCCTGGCCGTCCATGCGGCGCGCTCGGGCACGAACAGCAGCGGCTCGCCCTCTGGGTCAAAAGGCAGCATACCGACAACGACCGATTCGTGCTCTGCCGCGGCCTGAGCAGCCCGGCCCTCGGAAACGCGTTCGCGGACGCCCGAAGTTTCGAGCGTTCCGCGCCCCGTGGACAACGCGAAATCGGGCATGCCGCCCTCGGTCCCCCGCACGCCGGATTCGTCGGGGACGGCACCGGGGGCAGCGGCCCCCACTGCCTCGGCGCCGCTCGCGTCCGTCCAGTTCATCGTCGTCCTTCCTCTTCCACGGTGCCCGTGCCGTGACGTTCCAAGTTTTCCGCCGGGATATCCGGCCGTACCGTCAGTTCACCCGCTCGAGCAGAACCATCGTCTCGTAGTGGTTGGTCTGGGGAAACATGTCGAACATCTTCGCTTCCCGAGGCCTGAACGACGACAACGCCCGCAGGTCTTTGACCAGCGAACGAGCATTGCAGCTCGAGTACATGAGAGTGCTCGTCGCGCTGGCCTCGATCCATTCCGTCATCGTCGGTCCGAGTCCTCGCCGGGGCGGGTTGACCATCATCATGTCCGGGCTCTCGGCAGAGCCGGCGGCAAAAGTCCCCGCGTCGGCGTCGTCGAATGTGACATTGTCCAGGCCGGCCTCCGCCGCACTGGCCCTAGCCGCCTGAATGGCTTGGGTGCTGATCTCCACGCCGCGAACCGTGCTCCGCGGCCCGAGCCGCCGTGCCGCGTGGAGAGCGAATCCTCCGACGCCGCAGTACAGGTCCCAGACCCTGTCCGGCCTTCGTTGGGCGGCCCAGGCCGCAGCTTGCTCGTACATTCCCGCCGCAATCCGCGAATTGGTCTGGAAGAAACCCTGAGGCCTGAGATTCAGCGTGAGGCCGTTGAGTCGCATCGGCAACAACTGCTCATCTGTGAGCGGCACTTCTTCGTCGCCTTCGAGGAGAGCCTTGTGTTCGCGCAGAATATTCGCGCTGACGACACGGACGTGCGGAAGAGCGCGCCGCAGATCTGGCATGGCGCGACGTATCGGGACCACAAGCTTCTTGCTCCGCAGCACGAATCGGATCATGACCTCCCCATCAGGTGAAACCGTCACCAAGATGTTCTTGAGTTCACCTCGCCGTGAGGGCACGTCGTAGGGTGTCAGGCCGTGGGACCGAATGAGGGATTTGAGCACGGGCATGCAGTGCAGGACGGGCTCGGGGTAGAGCCCGCACTCGGACAGATCGATGCCGCGCCCTCCCCGGTCGAGGATTCCCAGCATCGGATGGTTCACGGTACCCGAAACGGCCATCTTGGCTTTGTTCCGGAAACCGGATTCGGCGCTCCCCGCGGGAGCCGACCAATCGACTCCCTCGAATTCGGCCAACAATGCCTCGACCTGATTCTGTTTGTCCTGAAGTTGGGTGCGATACGGGATCCCCATCAGGGAACAGGACCGGCAGGTGCCGGCGTCGAAATCATCGCATTGCATGGTGACCCCATGGTAACCCGCGAAGCCGAGTCCCCAGATCCGGATCAGAGGTCAGCATTCGTGGCTCCTTGTCGCGAATATCGGAACGCTTTCTCCCCTGCCGACCCCAGGAGCAGTGCGCAGGTCAACCACATGGCACCGGCGGGTCCCACGGGCGCGACGACGGCGCCGGCCACCAGCGGAATCAGGACCTGCCCCACTCTGTTGCCGGTCAGGCGCACCGCGAGCGCGGGAGACCTCCACGTGGTCGGCACGGATTTGATGATCATCGTCATCGTCAGAGGCTGTGCGAGTCCGATGAAGAAGCCTCCGACCAGGAGCAACACGAGCGCCGCAGGAATCACGGACATGATGGGTGGAACGGCGGCCACCGTGAGGGAACTCAGCACGAGAGAGACCAACACCAACTTCGTTCTGTTCCACCGGGCGGAAAGGACGGAGATCATCGATCGGGACACGATCGAGGCAAGACTGCGGGCGGCCAAGAGGATGCCGACCCAGACGGGAGCCACCCCGTGCTGTTCGCCCACCAGCGGAAGGAATGAGGTCAGGATGTCCATGATCGAGAGCATGGCCATGGACGCCAGGATGTGTGAGGCGACTCCGGGCGTCCCGAGAATTCTCCTGGTGGTGGCCTTCGACGCGGCGGGCTCCGCTGCCTCTGGGGCATCCTCCATGTCGGCATTCTGCGTTTGCGAGCCCTCGGTCTGCGGATGGGACGAGGCCTTCACCACGGGAAGGAGCATGAAAACAATGGAGATCAGGGCGCACCCGGCACCGATCCACGAGGCGATCGCAATGTCATCGAGCCTCTGCGCTTCGCTCGGGTCGGCGTGGAGCCCCAGAACCCAGCCACCGATCAGCGGCCCGACGAGCTGACCGGCAGACAACCCCGCGGTAATCCAGCCGAACCCCTGGTCCAGGCCGGAGTCGGACGCATACCTGGAGACCGCTGACTGTGAGCCGATTTGGGAGACGAGGTGCCCCATACCAAAGACGAGGCTGGCGCACGCGATGGTTCCCACGCCATCGACGACGGCGAGCATCGCGGTACCCACCGCGATGAGCAGTCCGCCCCCGAGAACGAGGAGCCGCAATCTCTTGATCCTCTGGGCCAGCCGTCCCATAGCGATCGCGGCAAATACGGGGACAATCGCGTAGGCAGAGGTCACCAGACCAATCGTGAACGGTGGCGCACCGAGGGCTATGAGCTTGTAGCTCATCTGCGGCCTGGCGATGTTGAGACCCGTCTGGGAGAAGAACATGAAGGCAACCAGCGCCCACAACCAGGCCTTGCTCTTCGTGCTCCCCACCCGTCGTCCCCGCTCCTCGATGGATTTTTCCGGTTGCCCACCTTACCCCGACCGGCAGAACATGACGCATCCACGTCATTCTCACGCTCCGGAAGGCCTGGAACGCAGAAAAAGGCCCCGCACGAGTCGAGCTCGTGCGGGGCCTCGGAGGCATCCGGGCAAGGGCCCGGAGGGCCGATGACTACATCATGCCGCCCATGCCGCCCATTCCGTCCATGCCCTCGGCACCGGCACCGCCGGCGTTCTTCTCGGGCTTGTCGGCAACGACGGCCTCGGTGGTCAGGAACAGTCCTGCAATGGATGCGGCGTTCTGCAGTGCCGAGCGGGTCACCTTGACCGGGTCGTTGATGCCCGCGGTCATGAGGTCCTCGTAGTCCCCGGTTGCAGCGTTCAGACCGTAACCCTGCTCGAGTCCACGAACCTTGTCCGCCACGACTCCGGGCTCGAGACCAGCGTTCGTTGCGATCTGCTTGAGCGGAGCATCCACGGCCACCTTGACGATGTTCGCGCCGGTTGCTTCGTCTCCTTCAAGGCTGAGGGAATCGAAAGCACGCACACCGGCCTGGATGAGTGCCACGCCGCCGCCGGAGACAATGCCTTCTTCCACTGCTGCCTTGGCGTTGCGGACTGCATCCTCGATGCGGTGCTTGCGCTCCTTGAGTTCGACCTCGGTCGCGGCACCAGCCTTGAGGACGGCCACGCCGCCGGCGAGCTTCGCCAGGCGCTCCTGGAGCTTCTCGCGGTCGTAGTCCGAATCGGTGTTGGCGATCTCCGCGCGGATCTGGGCCACACGGCCCTCGATCTCCTCGGCGGAACCCGCACCGTCGACGATGGTGGTCTCATCCTTGGTCACGACCACCTTGCGGGCCTGGCCCAGCAGGTCAAGGGTCGCGGTCTCGAGGGAGAGACCAACCTCTTCGGTGATGACCTGGCCGCCGGTCAGGACGGCGATATCGGCCAGCTGAGCCTTGCGACGGTCACCGAAGCCCGGCGCCTTGACGGCCGCGGACTTGATGGAGCCACGCATCTTGTTCAAGACCAGGAGGGCCAGGGCCTCGCCCTCGATGTCCTCGGCAATGATCAGCAGCGGCTTGCCGGACTGCATGACCTTCTCCAGCACGGGGACCAAGTCCTTCACGTTGGAGATCTTGGAGTTGACGATGAGGATGTAGGGGTCCTCGAGGACCGCTTCCTGGCGGTCGGCGTCGGTCACGAAGTAACCGGAGAGGAAGCCCTTGTCGAAGCGCATACCTTCGGTCAGTTCGAGATCGAGCCCGAAGGTGTTCGACTCCTCGACGGTGATGACACCTTCCTTGCCGACCTTCTCCATCGCCTGCGCGATGAGCTTGCCGATCTCGGGGTCACCGGCCGAGATCGAAGCGGTGGCCGCGATCTCTTCCTCGGTCTCGATCTCCTTGGCGGAGGAGAGCAGTTCCTTGGTCACGGCCTCGACGGCCTTTTCAATGCCGCGCTTGAGAGACAGCGGATCCGCGCCTGCCGCAACGTTGCGGAGGCCCTCGCGAACCAGAGCCTGGGCCAAGACGGTCGCGGTGGTCGTGCCGTCGCCCGCGATGTCATCGGTCTTCTTGGCAACTTCCTTGACGAGCTCGGCGCCGATCTTCTCGTACGCATCTTCCAGCTCGATCTCACGTGCGATGGAAACGCCGTCGTTGGTGATCGTGGGGGCACCCCACTTTTTCTCCAGCACAACGTTGCGACCGCGGGGCCCAAGCGTGACCTTGACCGCGTCGGCGAGGGTGTTCAGACCCTTCTCGAGTCCGCGCCGTGCCTCTTCATCAAAAGCAATCAGTTTTGCCATGGTGGCTTACGTCCCTCCTGGACGGTAGACGGATACATCAGCCACGGTGCCCGCGACGGACGGCTGGTGACCAGACCACGCTCTGGGCGACCTGATCCCACACCTCACCGTGGTGACTGTGTCTTTGCCCATCGATCCGCGACGCCTGCCGCCCAGCCAGCAATCGGCCGGTCCAAGCGGCGTATTTAGCAGTCGAGGTGGATGAGTGCTAAGTCCAATCTTGGCACTCGACGACGGAGAGTGCAAACGTTCTCCACAGACGGCGACGGCTCTTCGCTCACAGCACATCCGTGGGATCGGCCGTTTCGAACACCTCTCGTCATCGTGCCGATGTTCGGACGGCCCGGGGCCAAAAGCTGCCGGGCCATGCCGATTTACTGCTGGCCCGCGATCCCGGAATCCTGGCCCGGAATCCCGGAGTCCTGACCGATACCAGTGCCGTCTTGGCCCGTGATCCCGGAATCCTGGCCCAATCCTCCGGCGTCCTCTCCCGCGCTTCCGGATCCCTGCTCGGCGTTCCCGCCGTCCTGACCGGATTCGGCGGAAGACCCGCCGTCATCGGAGAGAACGACCACGACGTCGTAGCCGGAACCGGTGGCCGGCTTGACGTTGTCGATGTTCAGCTTGTCGGCTACCGCTTTGGCCTGGTCCTCATTGCCGTCGGTGTAGAAGACCACGGTGGAGTCCTGGGACGGGCCGTCCCAGTTGCTGACATCGGCCACCTTCCAGCCGGCGTCCGTCAGGGTCGACGCGGCATCGGTCGCCGTACCTTCCGCCGCGCCTTGGTTGTACACCGCGAGCGAGGTCGAAGAATCGGGTTCGGTCTCGGACGAACCTCCGCTGTCCCCAGCCTGCGAAGAGGATTCCGAGGAAGACTGGCTGCTCGAGGACGACTTCGTGGCACTCGCCGACTCGGGCGAGGCAAGTTTCGGGGAGAGCAGGAAGAACACGCCGCCCAGAACGAGCGCGCAGACGCCGGCGACGATCAAGGCCGCAAGATGCTTGTAACCGCGGGTTTTCTCGGGCACCTCGCCACGGTATGCCCCGCGGCGGGGCGAATCCGCAGGGACGTCGTCGAATTCATCGTGTTCGTACTCGGCCATCAGTGTCCTCGTCGTTTTCGGGGTTGCTTACGCTCGGCCGCGCATCGGTCAAGCATCCACGATATCCGGCCCGGCTGGTCAAATTCTGCACGCGCGACGAAGATCCTCAGGGATCGCGCCGTTGCCTAAGTCTCCGGGTCAGTGCCGGCTCCTCCCGAATGGCGCGCACATCGTCGATCAGGCGGTTGAGGCGCATATAATATTCGGTCGCCGACATGTCGAGTTCCCGGCGCACGGCACGCTCCTTGGCACCCGGATATTTCCAGGTTCTCTTCTCCATCTCAAGGATGGCGCGCTCGGCTTCGGTCAGGGACTCCACGAGGATAGTCTAGGGACCACCGTCGTCGTACACGAACCAGGGAGCAACCGTGGGCGCTCAGCCGCTGTCCGAGATCATGGCCCGTGACTGGGCCGAGGCCCTCGAACCCGTCGAGCCGACGATTCGACGCATGGGCGACTTCCTGCGGGCCGAGCATTCCGCGGGACACCGCACCTTTCCGGCTGCCGACCAGGTGTTCCGCGCCTTCCAGGAGCCCATGGATTCAGTCAGAGTCCTCATCATCGGTCAGGATCCGTACCCGACACCGGGTCATGCGATGGGGCTCTCCTTCTCCGTCCAGCCCCACGTGCGCCCATTGCCCCGTTCCTTGGGAAATATTTACAAGGAGCTGGAATCGGACCTCGGCATTCCGCCCGCCCAGCATGGGGATCTGACGGCGTGGTCACGGCAGGGAGTCATGCTCCTCAACCGATGCCTTTCGGTGCGCGAGGGCGAGGCCGGGTCCCACAGAAACCAGGGGTGGGAATCAGTCACCGACGCCGCCATCCAAGCCCTGGGTGCACGCCACAAGCCTCTCGTCGCGATTCTGTGGGGCAGGGACGCCCGGAATGCCGGTGCCCAGCTTGGGCCGGACGTACCGAAGGTCGAGTCAGTGCACCCCTCTCCCCTGTCGGCATCCCGAGGATTCTTCGGATCGCGGCCATTCAGCACTGCCAATCAGCATCTGGATTCCCTGGGGCTCGAACCGGTCGATTGGCGCATCCAGTAGCTCTCGACGACGCCGGCTTTAGTTGCCCAGTGGCTCCGGTTGCTGTTTCCTTCTACGGACGAGCCTTCGCGTGACTTGCGGGTCCTTGCTCATCAGTGGGCGCATCAGGTAATTACCGAGGACGACCGCCGCGGCCATCGACATAATGATCGCCCCGGCGTTGAGCATGGGGATGATCCCGGTGACCGGGTCGATATTGACCGTCAGTGTGTACATACCGCGGAAAATGGTCAGTCCGGGGAGCAAGAACGTCAGCCCGGGAACGGCAATGACAACCTGCGGGATGACCCGCCGCTGTGCAATGAGGGCGGAAGCGGAACCCACACCGATCGCGCCGAGCATCGAGATCATGCGACCGCCCGCACCCAGCCACCCGAAGAGGTGGTAGACCATCAGGCCACAGAAGGCGCTGAATACCCCGTAGAGAATATGTTCGGGTTTCACCTGGACCGTCACGGCGATCAGAGCCGTTGCGATAAGCATGAAGATGATGTTGACCAACGGTTGCGCCCCGGAGAAGATCACGCTGTCCACCTTGATCTCCTCGAATCCGGCATAGCTGGTGATCGAGATGGCGATCGCGATGCCGACGATCAGCCCGAGGAATGACAACCCCGTGGCGACCAGCCTCCCTGCCGATGTCACGGGGAACCCGTTGATCGCGTCCTGAATGGTCGATACCAGGGTCAGCGTCGGCAGGAGCATGATCAGGCCGGAGGCGACAATGTGCGGCGGAGAAATGGGTGCACCGATCGCCCACAGAGCCATCGCGATGAGCGTGACCACGGCGGAACACGCCGCCATGGTGAAGAAGGAAGGAATCCTCCACGAGGCCAGTTTCCCCGCAATTACCTGGACGAGGGCAAACGTCACGAAGGAGACGATGGCGCCAGGCCACGTACCACCGATACCGATCGTCAGGGCCGCGGCCGCCAGAGAATTGCAGAGGCTCACCAGCCAGCGCGGATAAGGCTTGGGCTTGGACAGGATACGGTTGAGCCGCGCTTCCGCCTCGGACCGGGAAAGTTCACCGTTGGTGATCGTCTTGACCAGGCGGTGGGTCTCGGTCAGCCCGGCGTAGTTGTCGGACCAGGACCGGACCACACGAACCACGGTGTGACTGAAAACGCCGCCGTTCTCGTCCGTCGCCTCATTCGCACCCGAGTGGATTCCGTACTCGGAAATGTAGTTGATGATCACCGACTGGTTGGTGATGTCGATGTCGACGTCCTCGACGCCGTAGGTCGCACACGTCGCGACGATGGCCGTCTCGACGTCGCGGGAATCGGCACCGAAGTGGAACATGGTCTCCGCCATGCGCAACGCGAAATTGAGCGTTTTCCGTGCCTCGGTGTTCTCCTTGCGACGCCGCGGGTTGGCGAAGGGCGAGTTCGCGAGCCTTTCGACCACCCTCATGGGGGCCGTGGGCAAGTTTTCGGACCGCATCATCCGGCGCAAGCCGATGCCGCGACGGGGCTGCGACGGCCGGGCGGTCGGAGCCTCGGCGGAAGGATAGCTGGCACGAGCTATCGGTTGTTCCGCCGGCGCTGTCTGCGCGCCCGCCGCATAGCTGCCGGTCAGGTCTTGGGTATTGCGGAAGACATCCTGCGGGGCGGTCCTGACGGCGGCGATCCGCTCGGCGTCCTGGACCCCGGATCCCTGGGTCGCGGCGCCCAAGCTGCTGACATCGGTCTCGGGCTGGATGTTCTCCTCGGCGTACGCGGTGGATCCCGTACGACCGCCGGCCGATACCGTGCCGTGGTCGGCAACGGACTCGCCATGCTCCGGTCGTCCGAGAATCTCCGCGAGCCGCTCGTCCCGGATCTGGGATCTGCGGACGGCAGGGAATCCCGTCGACTGCTGTTCGGCCCGAGTCGGCGGTCCCGCCAGGGGGTCCTCGCCGAATTCCCCGTCAGCGTCCAGAAGATTCGTCGTGGGCACGGCGGATTGCTCGGCCGTTGTGCTGTCGGAGGCGATGGGGGCCGTGTGACTTCCGGAGAACGGATCCGTGTAGACGTCTTCTGCGACGTCCGGGCCGAATGGGTCGGCCTCGGACCCGGACTCGTGCGGCAAGTCCGCAGAAGGGTAGGCACCCGAAAGGTGCTGCTCCCCTTGCCCTTCGCTCATCTTCCCTCCTAGGCACATGACTCACTCCGACGCTACCGAGCGCCCCTGAGAATCGGTTCGCGAGAACCTGAGGGTCGGCTCAGTAGAAAGGCTGCTTGGTACGGCGCCACCAGATCTGGCGCACCACGCGTTCGACCACGGACACCCAGGCCTTGTACGCGGTCGGGTTCAGAACCTGGTCGTAAACACCAACGAAGTCGACCACCGTCTTCGTGAAGCTGGTCTTGAACAGCCCCAACCCGTAGTAGCCGTGTTCCTTGTTCTTGAGTTCCGCCTTGGGCGGCGTCCCACAGAAGTCGTATTCCTCGATCCCGTAATCGGTCATGAGGTCCGTCAGTGCGATCCACTGCACCAGGTGCGAGTCCCCATACTGGCGACGACGCGGCTTGGACCCGCCGTCCTTGTAGGTGCCCTTGCGCCCGTATCGAATGACGAAGGCGCCGACGGAAGGTTCGCCGTCCTCGTACGTGAAGTAGAGGCGCCCCTGACCGGCGCGGGCGAAGGTGGTCCAGAACTGCTTGTAGTACTCGAAAGACCTCAGGTTCACGTTCGCGTTGCCCTGGCCGACCGTGTCCATCAGGGAGAACATCTTTTTCATGTTCTCTTCCGTGAGTTCGACCTGTTCGACTTCGGCCCCTTCACGCGTGGCGCGGCGCACGGCGTTCCGCCCGCGGGAGTGAAGGGACTTGAGCACCGTCTCCTCGTCCGCGTCCGTACGAAGAATCGCCGTGGAGTCATTGGGTTGGATGTTGAACTGCTTGACCAGGCCGGCACGGTGGAGGAACGCGCTGCGAGATTCGGAATCCTCGATGTCCGGTTCGATCTTGATGGCGAAAACCTTCAGGCCGTTGGAGCGGACAAATTCGCGGTTGGCGTCCATGATCGCGGGGATGTCCTCAATGTCGGTGACATCCGGCCCCTTGATCATGTACCAGATCTTGCCCAGGAGAGGAATGCTCTTCTCGAGGACGAGGTTGTAGCTGGAGACCTCTCGCTCCTCGACGTCGTCCCCCTCGCCGACTTCGGTCACACCCTCGTAAACCATGAACACGGGCTTCCACCCGTGTGCGGACTTGACCGAGGCAAAGGACGCGGACTGGAGGAGGTTGCCACCGTTGGGGTTGGAGGTGACGTGGTCATCCCAGTTGTCGATTTCCTGATCGGTCGCGAATCGAGCGGTGAAGTGTCGCAAAGAATCCTCATCTGCCGTGCGCGGAGGTATTGCCCCACGCCATGGTTGGTTTTCCCGCGCCGCGGGCTGGTCTCCACCAGTTTACGGCGGAGATTCGGAAAGTCCTCACACAAAGGCCCGAGATCGTCGTCTTCTGTGGACAACGAGCTCGGGCTCAGTGCTGGGCCGGCAGGCTCGAGGAGTCGAGCACCTCGGCCGTCGCCGACTATTCGGCGTCGTGATCCGTTTCGAGAATCTTGACCAGGCTGTCCAAGGCCTCGTCGGCACCCTCGCCCTCGGCTCGCAGGACTACCTTGTCGCCGTGCTTGGCACCCAGGGACATGAGGGACAGGATCGACGACGCGTCCATTGCCTCATCAGCCGACTCGCCCTCGGCGGCGATGGTGACCTCGACGGGGAGGTCGCCAGCAGCCTCGGCAAAAATCGCAGCCGGTCGAGCGTGCAGTCCGACTCGGCTGGCGATGGTGGCGATACGTTCTGCCATGATTGTTCTCCTTGATTATGTGGTCAGGCGGGGCGTCGGAACGTCCCTTGAAATGCCGGACTGATTACAGACCGAGGTCATCAAGGATGGGCAGCTCCGCGCGAGCCACATCCTTTGTCTCTTCAGCAGATCGCGCGCCCAAGGCCTTGGAGGCAATCTGTTGTGCTTGTTCCAGCGTAACGGATTTCAAGACGGCGGCGACGGCGGGCAAGGAACGGGTATTCATGGAAAGAGCCTTGACACCCATCCCGACCAGAACCACGGCCAGCGCCGGATCGGCCGCGGCCTCGCCGCAGACCGATACTGTCTTCTCCTGACCGGTCGATTTTTCGGCCCGCTGGGCGCCTTCGACGGTGAGCCGAATCATTTCCAGAACCGCCGGCTGCCACGGGTTGTTCAGCTCGGCCAAAGCCCCGAGGAGGCGGTCCGCGGCCATCGTGTACTGCGTCAGGTCGTTCGTTCCCATCGAGACGAAATCCACTTCCTGGAGGATCGCCTCTGCCGTTACTGCGGCAGACGGGGTCTCGACCATGACGCCGTGCACGCCGAGGCCGACCTCATCGAGCATGGCCGCGAAGTCCTTGGCCTCCGGGGCTGTGGAAATCATCGGAGCCATGACCCAGACGTCGGCGCTGGACTCCTTCGCCGCGGCCGAGATCGCTTCGAGCTGTCGTTTCAGGACGCCCGGGGTCGTCCAATCGGTCCGGTAACCGCGGACGCCCAACGCCGGGTTGGGCTCGGAGGTATCCGTGAGGAAGGGCAGAGGCTTGTCTGCACCCGCGTCCAGCGTCCGTACGACGACGTGCTGCTCCGGGAATGCATCGAAAACGGCCTTGTACTCGACCTGCTGCTCCTCGACCGAGGGTTCTTCCTCCCTGTTCAGGAACGCGAATTCGGTCCTGAAGAGGCCGATCCCCTGAGCCCGGTTCTCCGCCGCAGTCAGGGCCGCCTTTCCGTTGCCGACATTGGAGTACAACGGGATACCGGTCCCGTCGGCAAGGACACCCGCGCCGTCGAACTCCGGGATCGCCTTGCGGTTGGCGTACTTCTCGGCCAGATGCTTTTCGGCTTCTCCGGGCTCCGTGACGATGGTCCCGTCGGTTGCATCCACGTAGACGACCGTGCCTTCCGGAACCTCGGTTGCACCGTTGGCGGCCACAATGGCAGGGAGACCCAGGTCCCTGGCGAGGATCGCGGTGTGGGCCTGGGGCCCGCCCTCGGAGGTCACCAAGGCGATGACCTTTTCGGGGTCGAGCGTCGCGGTGTCGGCCGGGGCCAGATCCTCCGCAATCAGGATGAAGGCGCCCTCGGACTCGGGGATTCCGGGAGCGGGCTCACCGGTCAGTTCCGCCACGATGCGCGCCCGAACGTCGAGGATGTCGGTCACACGCTGGGCCATGTAGCCGCCCAAGGCCTTCATCTGTTCCGCGTACAAGCCTGCCGCTTCCCAGATCGCACGCTCGGGGGTGTAGTTTTTGCCGGTCACGAGCTTGCTCGCGCTCTTCAGCAGCGCCTTGTCCCCGGCCATGAGGGCCGTGGACTTCAGAACCGCGGCAGCATTGCCCGAGGTCCGTCCGGAACGCTCCTTGAGGTTCTCCTTGACGGAGGCGGCCGCCTGTTGGAGACGTTCGACCGCTTCCTCGGGCGACTGGTCGTCGCCCAGGGTGGATCCGACGGCCGGCTCCTGGATGGGTTCGGGCATCTGCAGCACGGGGCCGATGACCCGCCCGGCGGAAACGCCTACTCCGGTGAGTTTCTTCATCGCTATCAGTCCTTACTCGTGAAGCTCGTGCCGACTGTCAGGAAGCTGCTGCTACCTCGTCGGCCTTTTCATTGCCGGTCTTGGCGTTGCCGAGGCCCTTGAGGACCAGGTACATCGCGGCGGTCACGATCGTTCCGATCACAACCGAGATCAGGTACATCGGCCAATTGTCCACCAGGAGCACAATCCAGATGCCGCCGTGGGGCGCGGGTGAGGCGACGTGCGACCCCATGCACACGGCACCGGCGACGGCGCTTCCGACCAACGAGGACGGGATGACGCGCAACGGGTCCGCCGCCGCGAACGGAATGGCTCCCTCGGAGATGAACGACGCGCCCAACAACCAGGCCGCGCGTCCGTTCGAGATCTCTGCCTCGGTGAAGTACTTCTTGCGGATCGTCGTCGCGAGCGCCATCGCCAGGGGCGTGACCATTCCGGCGGCGATGACCGCGGCCATGATTTCCTTCGAGACGTCGTTTCCGGCGGAGAGCCCGGCCGTGGCGAAGAGGTATGCGGCCTTGTTGATCGGGCCGCCCAGGTCCGCCCCCATCATCGCGCCCAGGATAAGGCCCAGGACCACGGCGGATGCGCCGGACATCGACATCAGGAAGTCGTTGAGCACGGTCATGATCCATGCAATCGGTTGCCCCAGGACCAGGAACATCAGACCACTGGAGATCATGGTCGCGAGCAACGGGATGATGACCACCGGCATCATACCGGCCAGCCACCGAGGAAGTTTCGGTTTCGCCAGCAGGTAGGCGACGACGCCGGCAAGGAGACCACCAACGATCCCGCCCAGGAAGCCGGCGCCCACGGTATTGGCAACCAGGCCGGCCGCGAATCCGGGAGCGATGCCCGGTCTCCCCGACATGCCGAAGGCGATGTACCCGGCCAAGGCCGGCACCAGGAGCCCGATCGCAAAGTTGCCGATCACGTTCGCCACGGCGGCAAGGTACTGGAGAAGGCTCGTGTCTCCGAGGTTGAACAGTGACGCGCCGTCCCCCGTGACGGCGTCGTCTGAGATCCCCAGAATGTCGTTGGCGTTGTTGGCAATCTCGTAGCCGCCCAGGATGAAGGAGATGGCCACCAGAAGACCGCCCGCCGCAACGAACGGGATCATGTAGGAGACGCCCGTCATGAGCGAGCGATAGATTCGTCCGCCCCACGTTCCTTCGTCCGACGCCGTGGAGGCATTCTCGGACTTGGAGCCTGACACCCTGCGCGCGTTCGGGTCCTCCGAGGCCGCGAGCGCTTCGTCGATCATGACGTCGGGTTCGTCAATACCTCGTTTCACCGGGGATTCGATGACCGGCTTGCCCGCGAAACGCCCCCGGTCCCGGACGTCGACGGACACGGCGAAGATCACCGCGTCGGCGGCGTCGATGGTCTCCTGCGACAGGGCTTCGTTCCCCGAGGACCCTTGGGTCTCGACGTCGAGGCGGATGCCCTTTTCCTCGGCCACCTGAGCCAGGGAATCCGCAGCCATGTAGGTGTGGGCGATACCTGTGGGGCACGCGGTCACGGCAACGAGTCTTTTTTCGGTCGAGCCGCTTCTGGAGGCTGCGTCCCCCGTGGCGGGCTCCGTCCCGTGATCATCATGGGACGCGGCTGTGTCAGCGGTGGAAGCGTCCGCGGTAGCTCCCGATGCGCCAGTGCCAGCGGCTGCACCGACGCCAGCGGCCGCCCCTGCGCCGGCGGCCAGCGACGTGGATCCTTCGCCTGTGGGCGTCTTCGATCCGCCCC
>JAKDJD010000011.1 GCA_030454085.1 Kocuria sp. | reverse complement strand
GTGTGCCGGTATTTCGCTACATTTATCGGGTTGTGTCCTATACTCGCTAACTCGTTCAACCTACGACGGGGCCCGGGGGGTAAGCGCCGGGGGCCGCGTCGTCGTCTTCATGATGTGGGACGACCGAAGGTCAGAGTCCGGCCGCCACCAGAGAGGAAGCTTCCTGGCGAGCCGAACCGGTGTCCTGAATGTGCTCCAGGTGCTCGGGGATCGGCCGTCCCATCTTGTCCATGGCACGGGCCCAGAGGCGACCGGCCCGGTAGGACGAACGAACCATCGGGCCCGCCATGACCCCGAGGAAACCGATCTCCTCTGCGGCTTCGGACAGCGCCACGAATTCCTCGGGCTTGACCCACCGGTCGATCGGGTGGAAGAGCGGGGAGGGGCGCAGGTATTGGGTCAGCGTGATGATGTCGGTCCCGGCATCGTGCAGGTCGCAGAGGGCCTCGTAGACCTCCTCGTTGGTCTCGCCCATGCCCAGAATCAGGTTCGACTTGGTGATCATCCCGCGATCCTTGCCGTGAGAGATGGTGTCCAACGACCGCTCATACGTAAATGCCGGGCGGATCTTTTTGAAGATGCGCGGAACGGTTTCGACGTTGTGCGCGTAGACCTCCGGTCCGGCATCCACGATCATGTCCAGGCGATGCGGCTTGCCCTGGAAATCCGGAATCAGAATCTCGACACCGGTATTGGGGTTCTGCTCGTGGATCGCTTCGATGGTCTTCGCATAGTGCATGGCCGAGCCGTCCGGAAGATCGTCGCGGGCGACGCCCGTGACGGTCGCGTACCGCAGGTCCATCTGCTGAATGGAGCGGGCGACCTTGACGGGTTCCAGGGGATCCAGGGGAGCGGGACGCCCCGTCGCGATGTCGCAGAAGTCGCACCGGCGCGTGCAGGTGTCTCCGGCAATCAGGAACGTGGCTTCCCGGTCCTCCCAGCACTCATAAATATTGGGACAGCCGGCTTCTTCGCACACGGTGTGCAGCCCTTGGCTCCGGGCCATCTTTTTGAGCTCTTGGTACTCGGGCCCCATCTTGGCGGTGTTCTTGAGCCACGAAGGCTTCTTCTCGATGGGAACCTCGGCATTCCGCGCTTCCACGCGGAGGAGCTTGCGTCCTTCTGGGGCGATGGTCATGGTCTCTCCTTCGATGTCCACGGCTCGCCGCAAAGCGGCTGGCGAATCATTGATCAGGCCGTAGCCTCTTCGCCACGCGGAACGAATTGCGCTGCCAAGCGGTCTGCATTGGCCAATAATTCCTGTTCAACTCGGTCAACAACGTCGCTCGGCGATATGTTCCGCTGGAGCTGCTCGCTGATGGTGGTGACCGAAGCGTCGGTGATCCCGCACGGGATGAAATTGGAGAACGACCCGAGGTCGTTGTTGCAGTTCAGCGCGAACCCGTGCATGGTCGTGTTGCGCGACACCCGGATCCCGATCGCCGCGATCTTCTTGTCTGGCTCGATGCCTTCTCCAAGGACCCAGACGCCGGAACGTCCCTCGACGCGTTGTCCGTCGATGCCGAGATCACGAACGACTTTCATGAGAATTTCTTCCAGGATCCGGACGTAACGAACGACGTCGATCGGCTCGGGAAGCTTGAGGATGGGGTAGCCCACCAGCATCCCAGGCCCGTGCCAGGTGAGTTTCCCGCCCCGGTCGATGGGGACCACATCTGTGCCGTCGTTCGGATATTCGTGCTTCTCCGTGCGTTTCCCCGCCGTGTAGACCGGCTGGTGCTCGAGGAGCAGGACGGTATTGTCCTGTTCCTCATTGCTGACGCGGTGGTGCATCTCCTCCTGGAGTGCGAGGGCCTCACGATAGTCCACGTACTCGGGTGCGAGACCGACCCGATTCATGACCAATGACATGTGACCAGCCTACAACTGGGGTTCGGGCGCTCTAAATCGCATGTCGACGAAATGCGCGAAGATGCGGGATGCCTGTGGATAACGTGATCATTCTCATGATCGAGGGTGTATTTCTGAAGCATGGATCGAATCATGGTGGAAACGCCCGAGGCCGCTGACCTCGCGGCAGCGGATCTGGACAGGTACCGACTCATCAAAAAGGTGGGAGAGTGCTCAGGGTCGTCCCTCTGGTACGCACGGCTTCGGGAGGCAGAAGCGGACGGCACCCTCCTCACCGCCGGAATCACGTCTCGGCACGAATTCGAGCGTGCGGCCCGGCACCGAGCCAGTACCGAACGGTTGATCACGATCCATCCGCGCCCCGGCGGAAAAGCAGCAGCCTTCGAGAATGCACCCACGGTGTGGGCCTCTGAAGTCAATACGCACCGGAGTTCGATGCGGCACCCGCATATCCTGCACACCTACGAAGCCTCCGCGAGCGATCCGATCTTGCCCTTCCTCGTCCTGGAATTCCCGGAAGGCGGTTGCCTCGACAAAGTGCTGCGGAGTCGCCGGAGACTCGAGCCGGAAGAATGCGCCGGAGTGGTGGCGCACGTCGGTCGGGCCCTGTCCTGGTTGCACAGTCAGGGCTTGGTCCACGGAGGAGTGGATGCTTCCAACATCTTTCTGACCAGGGGAGCGGCATCCGTGGTGATGCCTCCGTGGCCCGATCCGTGGTCGGGCAGAGGCGGCGCCCCGGGAGTCGAGGGAACGCCTGCTGATGACGTCCTCCGTTTCGCGGAGCTCACCTGGACGATGCTGACCGGCCGAAGCCCAGGTCCTTGGGAACATCGGATTCCGTTGCCGATGAGCTGTCCCAGCGCGACCAAGAACGTGGTTCAGGTTTTGGAAGCGGCGTTGGATCCCCATTCGTCGGCCCGCCCCGATGCACAGGAGCTTGCGCTGGTGGTGCGAGGAGCATGGGACGCCGTTCCCATCGACCTGCACTCCACGGCCGACGCCGACTTCGCCTCCCGCCTCCCAGCGAGGCCGGATCCGTCCAAGGGTCGTTTTGCGAGGCGCGGCGGGGTGCAGGTCAGGAAACCGGATGTGGCCCCAACGGCGTCCCGAGGCCGGGCTCAGGTCGCCGTGAGGTTTCGCGCGCTGTCCAACGTCCGGCGTCTCGCGGCCTTGGCGCACCCAGCCCGACGGCGGTGGAAGGCCACGGTGATGGGGCTCTTACTGGTCGCCGCGGTGGTTCACGCTGCTTCTCGCCCTCTCCTCACCTCGGACAAGGCGCCTCCCACGAGCGATGTCCAGGAGGTCTCGCCGATATTCGCGGCTTCGACCGTCAATGGTGGTGTTCCAACCGACACGCCGGAGCCGACCGGAGCCGCCGAGGCAGTCGAGCACCTGGTTGCGGCCAGGGACAGGGCACTCAGGGAAAGGGACCCCTCTTTGATCGGAGCATATGCCGCGGCGGACAGCGAGGTTGAGAAGGCGGACGGGGCGTGCATCGATGCCCTTCGCTCCAGATCGGTGGTCTGGGGCGACCTCAGGACCAGGGTTGAGGACATCGTGGTTGAGGAGGAAAACGACAGCCTGGCTCGGGTCAGGGCCAAACTGTTCGTATCCGGGTGGAAAAAGACCACCCCCAACACGCAAGAAGCCGATGACACGATCCAAAGCATTCGTCTGCATCTGGACCGGGCCACCGGCTCCTGGAGAATCAAGGCCGTGGAAGCTGTTCCGGACTGAGCCCTAGTTCCACAGGGTTGCGACCGCGATATTGATCAGGCTCAAACCGCCGACCGCGTGCGCAATTCCGGTGGGAACCTCTTCGCCACGCTTGTACTTGCGCTGACCGATGAAGGCGACCACGGCGATCACAATGCCGATGACCAGCTTGACCCCCAGCTTCGCGTGGTTCACCGCGCCACCTTGCATTTCGAGCATTCCGAACATGATCAGGCCGGTAATCACCTGAAGGAGTGCTGCATAGAACTGTGCCGGCACCACTCGGGGAGGCTTGAAGTAAGCCACCCACAGGCCGAAGACCAAGGCCGCTCCTACGATGTGCAGAAAGAGGAGAACTGACATGAGAAAAGACATGCCTTCATTCTAGTCTCGCAGGACGATTTTGCTGACGCAGTGACACCAAAATGTGCGCGGGGTCGCACCAGGGGCCGGGGCAGACGAAAGCGGCCGCTCCCAGGAAGGGAGCGGCCGCTCAGGGGTTCTGCCGATGCGACGTCTAGAGTCCGACCTCGGACTCGAAGTTGCCGTCCTCCAGACGCTTCTTGAGGGTCTGGAGGAAACGGCCGGCGTCTGCACCGTCCACCAGTCGGTGATCATAGGTCAGCGACAGGTAGCACATCTGGCGGACAGCGATCGTGTCATTGCCCTCGGCGTCGGTGACGACGACGGGCCGCTTGACGATCGAACCGGTCCCGAGGATGCCGACCTGGGGCTGATTGATGATCGGGGTGTCGAACAGGGCACCGAAGGAGCCGATATTCGTGATGGTGAAGGTACCTCCGGAGAGCTCGTCCGGACCGATCTGCCCCGACTTGGTCCGCTCTCCGACATCTGCCAGCTTCTTGGCCAGACCGGCCAAGTTCAGGTCTCCCGCATTGGAGACCACGGGGACCAGCAGACCGCGCTCCGTGTCCACCGCGATCGCGATGTCCTCGGAATCGTGGTAGGTGATTTCCTTGGCCTCGGCGTCGTAGGAGGCATTCAGCTTCGGGTGCTGCTGGAGCGCCTCGGCCACAGCCTTGGCGAAGAACGGGAGGAACGTCAGCTTGGCGCCCTCGCGACTCTGGAAGGATTTCTTCGCACGATCGCGCAACTTGGACACGCGGGTCATGTCGACCTCGGTGACCTGCGTCAGCTGGGCCGAAACGTCGAGGGATTCCTTCATCCTCTTGGCGATCGTCTGCCGGATGCGCGGGGCCTTTTCCTTTTTGCCTCGCTTCTCCGTGTCCACGGCGGGTGCCGGAGCCGGAGCGGAGGACTGGGAGGATGCGGCGGGTGCCTCGGAAGCCGGTGCCGGCTTCTCCGAGGGCGCGGCCGCCTTCTTGGCGTCGATCGCGGCCTGAACATCCTGCTTGCGAATGCGTCCGCCGACACCGGAGCCCTCGATGGTCGAGAGATCGATGTCTTCCTGCTTGGCCAGTTTCCGAACCAGCGGGGTCACGTAGATCTCGCCCGAGTTCTTGGAGGAGTCCGAACCCTGGGATGCCTGGTCCGACGCATTGTCCTCGGCCTTGGGCGTCGCGGTCGGCTGTTCTTCCTTGGCCTTCTCCTGGGCGGGTTCCGGGGTCTCCTGCTTGGGCTCCGGCTCAGCCTGCGGAGCGGACTCCTGCTGGGGCGCCTCGTCCTGACCGGAGGAGTCGGAGGAGCCCGAGGACGTCGACGCTCCCTGGTCGCCGACGATGGCCAGGACCTGACCGACCTCGGCCTCTTCGTCTTCGTCGACCTTGACCTCGAGCAAGGTGCCGGCCACGGGGGAGGGAATCTCGGTGTCGACCTTGTCGGTCGAGACCTCGACCAGCGGCTCGTCGACCTCGACGGTGTCGCCCACGGACTTGAGCCAACGGGTCACGGTTCCTTCCGTGACGGACTCTCCGAGGGCAGGCAGGGTCACCTCCTGGCCTTCCCCGCCGGCGGAACCGGAGGATTCCTGAGTGTCCTCAGCCGGTGCCGAAGGCGCCTCTGCGGCGGCCTCTTCCTGCTCGGGCTGCTCGGCCGGTGCTTCTTCGGGCTGTTCCTCGGCCGCCGGTTCTGATGAATCGGAGGACCCGGAGGCTCCCGATCCGTCGCCGATACGCACCAGAGGGGCGCCGACCTCGACCTCTTCGTCCTCGTCGACGAGGATCTCTTCGATCGTGCCCGCGACCGGGGACGGGATCTCGGTGTCGACCTTGTCGGTCGAGACCTCGACCAGCGGCTCATCGACCTCGACGGTGTCGCCGACGGACTTCAGCCAGCGGGTAACGGTTCCTTCGGTTACGGATTCGCCCAGTGCGGGCAGTTCTACGGTTTCAGACATCGTCTCTTCCCGTTCTCCTTGTGAATAGTGCCTGTGTAAGTTCTGGCGATCTGCGGACGAGCCCGGTGCTAACCGTGCAGGGGGTGACCGGCCAGGGCCATGGCCGCTTCACCCAATGCCTCGTTCTGGGTCGGGTGCGCGTGGATGAGCTTGGCGACGTCCTCCGGATATGCCTCCCAGTTGACGATCAACTGGGCCTCGCCGATCTGCTCGCCGATGCGCTTGCCGATGGCATGGACACCCACTATGGGGCCTTCCTTCTCGCGCACGAACTTGATGATGCCGCTGGTTCCGAGGATCGAGCTCTTGCCGTTTCCTGCCAAGTTGTATTCTGCGACCTCGATGTTGTCGTCGCCGAACTTCTCCTTGGCCTTGGGCTCGGTGTAGCCCACGGAGGCGATCTCGGGGTCCGAGAACGTCACCTTGGGAATGTTGATGTCCTCGACGATCACGGGATTCAGGCCCGCGATCTCCTCGGCGATGAAGATGCCCTGCTGGAAACCGCGGTGGGCCAGCTGCAGGCCAGGGACGATGTCACCGGCCGCGTAGACATTGCCGACGCCGGTGTGGAGGCGCTCGTCGGTGATGACGAATCCTCGGTCCATGGTCACTCCGGCTTCCTCGAAGCCGAGCCCTTCGGTGTTCGGACCGCGTCCGACGGCGACGAGAACGATGTCGGCCTCGAACTCCTTGCCGTCGGTCAGGGTGACCTTGGCGCCGTCGTCGTCCTGTTCGACCTTCTCGAAGAAGGTCCCCAAATTGGACTTGATCCCGCGCTTCTTGAAGCTGCGCTCGAGAACCTTGATGATCGAGGGGTCCTCGTTGGGGACCAAGTGGGGCAATCCCTCAATGATGGTGACGTCCACGCCCATCGACTTCCACATCGAGGCGAATTCGGAGCCGATCACGCCGCCGCCCAGGATGATGGCGGACTTCGGCAGGTAATCCATCTCGAGGGCCTGAGTGGAGGTCAGGATCCGGCCGCCGATGTCCAGGCCGAAGGTCTTCGAGACGGAGCCGGAAGCCAGAACGATGTTCTTGCCGGTGTACTCGGTCCCGTTCACCTCAACGGTGTTTTCCCCGGTCATCTTGCCGGCCCCGTCGATCACGGTAACGCCGCGCATCTTCAGCAGGCCCTGGAGACCCTTGAACTTGCCGGCAATGATGCCGTCCTTGTAATTGCGGATGGCACCCATGTCGATGCCCTCGTACTTGACCTTGACGCCGTACTTCTCGGACTCACGGGCCTCTTCCGCGACTTCAGCAGAGTGAAGGTACGCCTTCGTGGGGATGCAGCCCCAGTGGAGGCATGTCCCGCCGACCTTTTCCTTCTCGATCAGCCCGACGCTGAAACCGAGCTGAACCGATCGAAGAGCGGCGGCATAACCGGCGCTGCCGCCGCCAAGAATGAGAATGTCGAAAGCATTTGCCGAATCGGCCACGTGAAACGCTCCCTCGCGCGTTGGGTACGGGCTGCTTCACTGCCCGTCGCTGATGATGAATCGATCCCACCTTATAACTCAGGTCGGCTCCGACTCCACTTATTGACACCTTGACACAAAGGGCGCCCTGGAGAGGCTACTCACATCCCCAGAGCGCCCCCGATGTGCCGTCCGGCGTGAATAGCTTCTAGTCAGCCAGATCTTCGATGAGACTGACCAGCGTGCTCACGGAAGCGCCCGTGCCGTTCTTGGGCACGAAACCATAGGGCGAGCCCTCGTTGTAGGCGGGCCCGGCGATGTCCAGGTGGGCCCAGGGAATCTTCTTCCCCCTGGATTCACCGACGAATTCCTGGAGGAACAGGCCGGCGATGAGCATTCCACCGTTGCGACCCGCGCCGATGTTCTTCAGGTCGGCCGCCTCGGTATTCAGCTCGCCCCTCATGTGCGCGGGCAGCGGCATCGGCCAGAACTGTTCGCCCGCCCGTTCGGAGGCTTCGATGACCCGGCCCCTGAGTTCTTCTTCACCCATGACGGCCGAGTGGCGCGTGCCCAGGGCGACCATCTGGGCGCCGGTGAGCGTCGCAACGTCGAGCAGGTAGTCCGGATCCGATTCGGACGCGTAGGCGAGCCCGTCGGCCATGACCAGTCGACCTTCCGCATCGGTGTTGAGCACCTCGACCGTTTTCCCACCGCGCATGCTCAGCACGTCGTTCGGCTTGGTCGCGGTCCCGGAGGGCATGTTCTCCGCGATGCACAGGTATCCGGTGACGCGGACGGGCAACTCGAGTTCCCCGGCGGCGGCGACCGCGTTGAGCACGGCGGCCGCTCCGCCCATGTCGCACTTCATGGTCATCATGGACGCGCCGGGCTTCAACGAGATGCCGCCCGAATCGAAAGTAATGCCCTTGCCGACCAGCGCGACGCTCTTGCGTGCATTGTCGGGGTTGTAGTCGACCTTGACGAGTCTCGGCGTCCGGGCCGATCCTCGCCCGACGCCCAAAATGCCTCCGAACCCGCCGTCTTCCAGGTCTTTCTCATCGAGGATCTCGCAGGTCACGTGGTCGATTCCGCTGACCCTCTCGACCGCGCGATCGGCGAAAGTCTCCGGGTACAGGTCATTGGGAGCCTGGTTGACGAGGCGGCGAGCGTTGTCCACCGCTTCGCCCAGGACCAGAGCGCGGGCCAGGGCCTCATCGGCGGCATCCCGGTCGATGCCGCTGACGATGGCGACGTCGGATACCGGGCGCCGAGACCGGATTTCCTCGTCGGTGCGCTGTCCCGGGTCGAAGAAAGCCCCGTAGGCGGCGCCTTCGGCGAGTGCCGCGACTTCCGAGAGGCTCTCTGCCGGAAGGTTCAGCGCGACCGAGTCCAGCCCGATGAGCTGTCGGACGGCGCTTCCCGCGGCCAAACGCAGGGCATCCAGCCGTTCGGGTCCGGTCCGGGGCAAAGAGCCCAGCCCGGTGAGGACGATCAGGCCAGGGCCTTCGTCTCCGTACCCCGGCAGGCGCTGGAGGCTGTCTTCGGCCCCGGTGACGCCCAAATCCTCCAGGCTGGCTTCGATGGCGTCCGCGCTGTCTGCGTCGAGGACGGAAGGGGTCAGCTCGGGCCCGTTGTCGCCCTTGACGACGCCGATGACGAGGGCTTGTGCCTCGATGACGTCCGCCTCCGGGCTGATGACGGAAAATGCGAGATCGGTGGACTCAGTCAAACCATGCTCCTTGCTGTGAACGGTGGATACGAAAGCGATTCCGCTGTGGGCGAGTCAATGCGCCCTGCCTCACAGCGCCGCGGGAAATACTCAGCTCATTGAATTGGTTGTAGTCGTACAAGGATTTCTGCTGGTTCCCATGCTCCAGCCTAGGCGTTGCGCTTGGTGGATGGAGAGCAAGGCGGGGATAATTTGCCAGAAGCAGCCGGACCGTCGTCAGGACGGCCGACTCGAGACGAGGTGAGGGGTAAGCCGATGCAAGATCCACAGAAGCTGTATTTGGGTCACCAGGGTCTGCTGAACGACCCGCGGCTCAAGGGACTCGACCTCGTGGTCTCCCTCACGGGTTTCGCCGAGGCCGGATTCACCGCACAACAGGTTTCTGAAGCGATCCTGGCTGAATTGGATGCCGAAGAGGTTGTCGAGTTCGACGTCGATCAGCTCTATGACTACCGGTCGCGCCGGCCACGAGTCCGCTTCATCGAGGACCACTTCGAGGACGTCAGCATGCCGGAGCTGAAGCTGTACGCGGTGACAGACGGACTGGGCCAGCCGTTCTTGCTGCTCGCCGGCCCGGAGCCCGACCTGCAGTGGCAGCGGTTCAGCGAAGCGGTGACAGAGCTGGCTGAGAAGCTTCGGGTGCGTCTTGTTGCCTCGGTCGCTTCCATGCCGATGCCGGTTCCACACACGCGTCCCTTGCCTGTCACGGCGCACGGCAACCGACACGATTTGATTCAGGGAATCTCACCGTGGAAACCCCTGGCCGAACTGGGGGCATCCGCCGGGCATCTGCTCGAGGTCGAATTCGGGCGTCGTGGCTTCGACACCGTCGGCTACACCGTCAACGTGCCGCAGTATCTGTCTGAGGCCGAGTTGCCGCAGGCCGCCGTGACGGCCTTGGAACATCTCAGCGCGGCGACGAAACTGAACCTGCCCACGGATCACCTCCGGGAGGCGGGACGAGACGTCGAGCAACAGATCAACGAACAGGTCGGAGGCTCGGCAGAAGTGCAGGGCGTCGTGAGCCATTTGGAAAAGCGATACGACGAGACCATCACCGAGTCCGGTCCTCGGTCCCTGTTGGCGCGGGACGAATCCGAAATTCCCGACGCAGACGAACTCGGGGAGACCATCGAGCGTTTCCTGGCGGAGCACGAGGACAATGACAGCGAACCCGGTTCCTGACCGTCCACTCAACCGTGAGAACGTGAAGCCGCCTCCACAGGGAGGTGGCTTCACGTGTTTAACGGGAGGTTGTCCACTTCCTAGGACCCGTAACGAGATCTCGGGTCTGCCTGCCACAGGGGCCGAGGCATGGTGAGGGCATGAACCGACCAATCACACCGGGTACCTATACCGCGGCAGACGAAACACCGGCCAGAGAACCAGAGGACATCCTGGCCTACATGGTCTATGCCCTGGGGTACTGGCCCGAAGAGTCTCTGATGCTCGTCTCGGCGACGGACACCGAATTGCGTGGTTGCGCCCGTATCGATCTGCCCTCCCGCTCTGTACGGTTGCAGGAATGGGCTGACGGGTTGCACCGGATCATCGAGACCCTGGCTGTGCCGCCAGCCACCACCCGGATGTTTGCGGCCGTGTTCACGAGCGGGTCCGGCCTCGAACCTTTCGCTACCGAGGAAACGGATACAACAAGTCCAACGCGACCGGGCTGTTCCCGCGAAGCCGAAGGGGTCTCGGCCATGATGGTCGCGCTCCGGAGGTGCGCGGATATCGGCCTCACGAAAGAAGGGCTGTGGGTCGTCGATCGGGGCCGCGGGTCCTGGGGGAGCGTTGTGGACGAGTTCGGTTTGTTCCCTGTGGCCCCGGGCGATGGCCGCACGCGGTCAGAGGCGCGCGCGGCCGGAGCCACGGGCCAGTGGTGGCCGATCGTGTACGGCGGGGAGACGAGCGCAATCCTCGAAAGTCCGCTCGGCACCGCCCTGGCCTTTCGGGGGCTTGTCGTGCGGGAGCAGGAGATGGCCGTGATGGACGACAGGCGCCTGCCTGGCCGATGGGATCTCGCTTCGGCCATCGGGGACAAGGCAGCGGGGTCTCTGAAGATCCGGTACCGGGGCGCTCGCGATCGTAGCCGGCGGGCGGACGACGTCGACCAGGTTGTCCGCCATGCGGTGGACAGGCTCGCTCCGTTCTTCGACGCACCACAGGATGTTCGAAGCGCAGCGTACTCGGCCACCGCACACCTGAGGGTCGAGGATTGCGCCTCGGTCGCGAGGTGCTTGGAGCATTCGGCCGGGCTGTCGGATCTCTTGTCCGCTGTTTTGCTGGACGCAGGAAGGGCCGACCAGAACGCCGAGCCCCGTGGCACCTCGGCTTCGCGCCATGGTCCGCTCGTGGCGACGTCGCAGGACGAGGTTGCGCTCATGCGTGGAGAGCGTGACGCGCCTCTGCCTGTCGAACGGATTCGATCCCTCAGGGTGGTTCTCAACGCGGTGGAACACCTGGAGGTCGGCCCCGTTGTTGACGACGTTCATGTGGCGAACGCCTATCTGAGCTGGTTCATGGGCCTGAGCAGCCAGGCCGGAAGATATCTGGACGCGGTGCGCACGCAGCGGGCCAGGTCCGCAGCCACCAGGTTGCGTGTGTCGATGAATGAGCGGCCGTTGCCCCTGTGGTTGGCCGGCTACAGGAACGCAGCAGGCCAGAAATAGGCTCCGAGGGAAAAATCTGACACAATGACTGACCGAAGACCCCGTCTTGCCTATGGTGCACCGCACCTCACGTGGCTCGGCGAATTGACGTTCCGATCAGGGAATAAATGCGGCGCATGCCAAGTTGTCCTGTGTGTACGGCCTTGCAAGTCCACGTGAAATTCCCGCGTATGCGGGATCCCGGGCTTGACAGGGTCATAGGTGTTTCAACCACCTGCGCACACAGGACAGGGAAGAAAGGTTTTTGAGTGTCACCAGTTGCACACAAGAAGTCGGAATCCGGCGAGACCCAGGTCAAGGAAAAGACCGCGGTGTCCGCCGGGGCGAAGAAGAGCGCCGACTCGGCGTCGTCGTCAAAAACCTCTACGGCTTCCAAGAGCACGGCTCAGACCAAGACCACGGCCAAGAAGGCCACTTCTAAGTCGACTGCCACGAAGTCCGCGCCGAAGAAGACGGCTGCGAAGACTTCGGACAAGAAGCGGGTGGACGCCGACTCTACGGAGGAGACGACGGACACTTCGGTAGCGACGGCCGACGCCGCCCCGGAGGAGACCGAGGAGGTCGCCGAAGGCGAGGTGGAGACCGAGACCGTCGACGCGCTGGCCACGGAGAAACAGGGCGACGAGGATCAGGATACCGAGGAGAAGAAGACGGTTGCCGCACGCGGCAACGGCTTCGTGATCTCCACGACCGACGACGATGACGAACCCGCCCAACGGGTCATCGCCCCCGGGGCAACCGCGGATCCGGTCAAGGACTACCTGAAGCAAATCGGCAAGGTCTCCCTGCTGAACGCCGAGCAGGAAGTCGACCTCGCGATGCGCATCGAGGCCGGTCTGTACGCCGAGCACAAGCTCAAGGACAACAAGGACTCGCTGAGCCGCGAAGAGCGCAAGGAACTGCGTTGGGTCATCCACGACGGCAAGCGCGCCAAGAACCACCTGCTGGAGGCCAACCTCCGCCTCGTGGTCTCTTTGGCCAAGCGGTACACCGGACGAGGCATGCTGTTCCTTGATCTGATCCAGGAGGGCAACCTCGGCCTCATTCGTGCGGTCGAGAAGTTCGATTACTCCAAGGGGTTCAAGTTCTCCACGTACGCGACGTGGTGGATCCGCCAGGCCATTACCCGCGCCATGGCCGACCAGGCTCGCACCATCCGCATCCCGGTGCACATGGTCGAGGTCATCAACAAGCTTGCGCGCGTCCAGCGTCAGATGCTTCAGGACTTGGGTCGTGAGCCGGCGCCGGAGGAACTCGCCAAGGAACTGGATATGACTCCGGAGAAGGTTGTCGAGGTCCAGAAGTACGGTCGCGAGCCCATTTCGCTCCACACGCCTCTCGGCGAAGACGGGGACTCCGAATTCGGCGACCTGATCGAGGACTCCGAGGCAGTCGTCCCGGCGGACGCCGTCTCCTTCACTCTGTTGCAGGAGCAGTTGCACTCCGTCCTGGACACCCTGTCCGAACGGGAAGCCGGCGTCGTCGCGATGAGGTTCGGTATGACCGACGGGCAGCCCAAGACCCTCGACGAGATCGGGAAGGTCTATGGTGTCACCCGCGAGCGTATAAGACAGATAGAGTCCAAGACGATGTCGAAGCTCCGGCATCCCTCGCGCTCGCAGGTGTTGCGCGACTACTTGGACTGATAGACAAAGCTCCGGCAGGTTCCCGGGGTTCACGGAAGCCGGGAACCCGGGACCAGGCCGGGGGAAAAAAAAAAAGCCCCCGGACCGCTCGAGCGGTCCGGGGCCTTGTTCGTGTCCCGGGGGGTCACTCCCCGGGGCGAGGATACTGCGGAATCAGACGGACGGAGTCGTGGTCAGACGATCACGTTCGTCCTGCCACAAGCCAGCTATGGGGCGAAGCTTTTCCTCATTGGTGGTCGCGTGGTGAGCGCAGAACAGCAACTCGCCGCCGGTGTTCTCGAGGACCACGCGAACGTAGGCCTGGGCCCCGCAGGAATCGCAACGGTCGGTTGCGTTGAGCTCTCGAGCTTCCAATGTCGCCGTCATGATTTTCCTCCTGACGTCTACGGCCGATCAGTGCCTTCGGGTTCCACCGTTCCCGTCCGGAAGTGGCGGGCCGACTGCGGAATCGCTGACCGGTTTGAGTGTTCATCCATGCAAACACGCGGAGCCGTTGATTTCATCCCCATCCGGCGTCGTTCGCTGTGGGCGTTGACCCGCAGAGATGCCGGATGCGCTTAGACTGGAGGTCGCGCCTTTGCGGCCTACCACCACATCGAGTTTGTCAGGAGCCCCGTCTCAGTGTCGCCGAAGAAGTCCGAGTACACCGCCCACCAGCTCTCCGTACTGGAAGGGCTGGAAGCCGTCCGGAAACGACCCGGTATGTACATCGGGTCCACCGACTCGCGCGGTGTCATGCACTGTCTCTGGGAGATCATCGACAATTCGGTCGACGAGGCTCTTGCCGGATACGGCCAGAACATCGAGATCGTGCTCAATCGGGACGGGTCCGTCGAGGTCGCCGACGACGGCCGAGGCATCCCCATCGACATCGAACCCCGAACCGGTTTGTCCGGCGTCGAGGTGGTCTTCACCAAACTGCATGCGGGCGGAAAATTCGGTGGCGGTACCTACAACGCGGTCGGTGGCCTGCACGGCGTCGGCGCGTCCGTGGTCAACGCGTTGTCGTCCCGACTCGACGTCCAGGTGGACCGGGGATCGAAAACTTACCAAATGTCCTTCCAACGAGGGATTCCCGGGATTTTCGACGACGAGGGAGCTCCCCAACCTGACGTGCCGTTCACACCGGCCGAAGGCAAAGCCGCACTCGAAGTGATCGGCAAGGCTCGTCGAGGAGCGACCGGAACGCGAGTCCGTTACTGGGCGGACCGACAGATCTTCACCCCGGACGCGAAATTCGACTACGACCGACTCCTCGAGCGGGCACGTCAGACAAGTTTCCTTGTTCCCGGCCTGCGTCTGGCTATCCGCGACGAACGCCGACTGCCGGGCACACCGGGGGCAGACGGGCCGCACGAGGAGGTCTTCCAGCACGATGGCGGAATCTCCGAATACGTGGAGTTCCTCGCCCCGGACTCCGCACTGACCGACGTCTGGAGATTCCAGGGTTCGGACAGTTTCAAGGAGACAGTCCCGGTCCTGGACTCGAACGGCCACAGCCAACTCACCGAGGTCGAGCGCGAGTGCGAAGTCGATATCGCCATGCGATGGGGAACCGGGTACGAAACCAACCTGCGCTCCTACGTGAACATCATCGCCACGCCCAAGGGCGGAACACACGTCACGGGCTTCGAACAAGGCTTGTTGCGAACCCTGCGCAAGGAAGTGACCGCGAACGCCCGAAAGCTCAAGGCCGGCTCCGACAAGATCGAGAAGGACGACGCCCTCGCCGGGCTCACCGCGGTGCTCAATGTGCGCCTCGTCGAGCCCCAGTTCGAGGGACAGACCAAGGAAGTCTTGGGAACCCCGGCGGTTCGCTCGATCGTGACCAAGGTGCTGTCGCGTGAACTCGACAAGATGCTCAATTCGCGGAACCGGTCGGAGAAGCAACAGAGTTCGGCCGTTCTGGAAAAGGTCGTCGCCGAGATGAAATCCCGCATCTCGGCTCGGGTCCACAAGGAAACCCAGCGCCGCAAGAACGCGCTGGAAACCTCCACGATGCCGTCCAAGCTCGTGGACTGCCGCTCCAACGAGGTCGACCATTCCGAGTTGTTCATCGTGGAGGGCGACTCCGCTCTCGGCACCGCCCGATTGGCGCGGTCCTCCCAGTACCAGGCCCTTCTGCCGATTCGCGGCAAAATCCTGAACGTCCAAAAAGCATCGATCACGGACATGTTGGCCAACGCCGAGTGCGCGGCACTCATCCAGGTGATCGGGGCAGGATCCGGACGGAGCTTCGACCTCGACGCTGCTCGGTACGGCAAGGTGGTCATGATGACCGACGCCGACGTCGACGGTGCACACATCAGAACCCTTCTTCTCACGCTGTTCTATCGCTACATGCGCCCCCTGGTCGATGCGGGACGGGTCTACGCCGCGGTGCCCCCACTGCATCGTGTCGAGGTCATCACGGGCGGGGGGAAGCCCAACGAGATGCTCTACACCTACTCCGAGCGAGAGCTCCACCAGGTCCTGACGCGTCTCGAGGCCGAAGGGAAGCGGTACAAGGAACCCATTCAGCGGTACAAGGGGTTGGGCGAAATGGACGCCGACCAACTCGCGGAAACCACGATGGATCCGCGGCATCGTCTGTTGCGTCGTGTCCGGATCGAGGACGCCGAGGCCGCCGAACGTGCCTTTTCGCTGTTGATGGGCGCGGAGGTGGCCCCGCGCAAGGAGTTCTTGATCAGCAACGCCGACCAGCTGGACCTCGAGCAGATCGACGCCTGAGCGAAGCGACCTCACCCGACCCGCGGCCAGGAACACGTGCCGCGAGCCCGGATACGCCGCTCGGCGGGTCCCAGATCACACGGCACTATACTGTGCCGCATGAGTACCTCTGCTGACACCATGCTTCCACCCGTCACCGTGACCGTGACCGGCGCGGCCGGCCAGATCGGTTACGCGAGTCTGTTCCGCATCGCCAACGGCGACATGCTCGGCAAAAACCAACCCGTACGACTGCGTCTCCTCGAAATTTCGCAGGCCAGGCAGGCCGCCGAAGGTACCGCCATGGAGCTGGCCGACGGCGCCTTCCCGCTCCTCGAATCCGTTGATGTCTTCGACGACGCGGCCCAGGCATTCGACGGGACCGGCTTCGGTCTCCTCATCGGATCGAAACCCCGCCAAAAGGGCATGGAACGCGGAGATCTCCTCGAGGCCAACGCCGGAATCTTCTCCGTCCAGGGCGCCGCGCTCAACGAAGTGGCCGCGGACGACGTCCGGATCGTGGTGGTCGGCAACCCCGCGAACACCAACGCGCTCATCGCCTCCTCCCATGCCCCGGATATCCCTTCCGAGCGATTCACCGCCATGACCAGACTCGACCACAACCGAGCTCTGGCCCAGATCGCGCACGCCACCGGATCGCCCGTCCGCGACGTCGAGCGCATGACGATCTGGGGAAACCACTCGGCCACGCAGGTGCCGGACCTGGACCAGGCCACCATTGCGGGACGACCTGTGCGTGATGTCCTCACCGAACAGGGGCTGGGGGAGGAATGGGTCCGCACGACCTTCATCCCGACCGTGGCCCAACGGGGAGCAGAAATCATTGCCGTGCGGGGCGGTTCCTCGGTGGCCTCGGCCGCTCACGCGGCGCTCGCCCATGTCCACGACTGGGTCATGGGCACTCCTGATGGGGATTGGACGTCCATGGCCGTGGTCTCCGACGGCTCCTACGGCGTGGACGAAGGCCTGATCAGCTCGTTCCCGGTGACCTGCAGGTCGGGGGAGTATGAGATTAATCACAGTATCGATGTGTCTGAGGATGCCCGACGCCGGCTCGAATCGAGCGTTTCCGAGCTTCGGGAAGAACGCGACACGGTCCGCGCGAAAGGGTTGTTGGGACCCAAAGCGGGACACTAGGTGATTCGCTCTTTGGGGCCTCGCTACGGGCCCCAAAGGGTGAAAATTACCCTTTCCGGGCTGTCAAGACGTCGTCTCGGTAGGATCATCGGACGCCCAGAACCGGTTGCTACCTTGTAGGTATCCGGCCCGCTCGGACCGGTCGAGTGCTTTTCAGTAGCGCGAGGAGAACCGTGGATACTGTAGAAATCGCCCGCTGGCAATTCGGGACCACCACCGTCTACCACTTCATGATGGTTCCACTGACCCTGGGACTAGGGATGGTCGTGGTGATCCTGAACCTCATGTGGGTCAGGACCGGAAAAGAGCAGTACCTCAGGATGACGAAATTCTGGGGAAAGCTGTACCTGATCAACTTCATCATGGGCGTGGCCACCGGCCTCGTCCAGGAATTCCAGTTCGGAATGGCATGGAGCGAGTACTCCCGATTCGTGGGGGACGTCTTCGGTGCTCCGTTGGCCATGGAAGGTCTGTTGGCCTTCTTCATCGAGTCGACGTTCCTCGGGCTGTGGATCTTCGGGTGGAAGAAACTCAAGCCCTCCATCCACGCCCTCTGCCTCCTCGCGGCGGTGGCGGCCTCGTGGCTGTCCGCGTTCTTCATTGTGATCGCCAACTCGTGGATGCAGCATCCGGTCGGATACGAAATCGTGGACGGTCGACCCATCCTGAACGACGTGATGGCCGTACTGACGAACAACACAGCGATCGTGGCCATCATCCACACGCTCTTCGGCTCGGTGGCCGTCGCCGGATCGTTCCTGCTGGGCATCGCTTGGTACAAGCTGTGGAAGCGGCGCAGCCAGGGAATCGACACGGTCGATGACAACGGCGTCGTGGTCGTCGGAGACTCCGGCAAGGGCGCCCAGGACAAGAAGGACTACGCGGTCTGGTTCCGTTCCCTTCGCATCGGCATCCTCATTGGAATCATCGGCTTCCTCGGGACTGCATTCAGCGGCCACGTCCAGGCCCAGCTGATGATCCACCAGCAGCCCCTCAAGATGGCGGCCGCGGAGGCCGCATGCCACGACGGCACCGCATTCTCCGTGCTGACTCTGTCCGACCCCAGCGCACGCAACTGCTCGAATGTGAACACCATTTTCGAGATTCCGGGTCTGTTGTCCTTCTTGGCCCATGACAACTTCCACACGGACGTCAAGGGCCTCAACACCTTGCAGCCCGAGTACGAGCACATGTACGGAACCAATTTGGGAGACGAACCCCAGTACGGGGACCGTGCCGGTGAAGACATTCACTATGTGCCGCTGATGATCGTCACCTACTGGGGATTCCGGCTCATGATCACCTTCGGAGGCCTGGCCGCCCTCGCGTGCGCTCTGGCGTGGTGGCTGACCAGAAAGGGGACCGTCCCACAGTCCAAGTGGCTCATGCGCCTGGCCGTATTCGGCATCCTCGCGCCCTTCGGCGCCAACGTCACCGGTTGGGTGTTCACCGAGATGGGACGGCAGCCATTCGTCGTCGCCCCCAACCCGGATCTGCCCCTCGGACAACGGATCTACATGTTTACCGAGGCGGCGGTTTCGCCGAATGTGTCCGCGGGCGAGTTGCTGTTCTCGCTCATTTCCCTGGTCCTCATTTATGCCGTCCTGATGGTCGTGGAGGTCTTCCTGATCGCCAGGTACGTCCGGACAGGAGTCGTCGCCTCCATGCCGGAGTTGGTCACGTCCGATCAGGACGACGACGACCCGAATGACCCCGACAGCCACAAGAACGACGACGTCCTGGCCTTCGCCTACTAGGAGCAACCCATCATGTTCGAAGAATTTGCTGGACAACCCGGATTGCCGACCCTATGGTTCCTCGTGGTCGGAGTGCTTCTCATCGGATACATCGTTCTCGACGGATTCGACCTCGGCGTCGGCATGCTGATGGGGCGCATCTTCTCCCGCAATGAGAAGGAACGCCGTCTGTTGCTGAACACGATCGGTCCTGTATGGGACGGCAACGAGGTATGGCTGGTGACCGGAGGTGCGGCCATCTTTGCCGCATTTCCGATGTGGTATGCCGCGCTGTTCTCGGCGCTGTACATTCCGCTGACCCTCATCCTCCTGGCCCTGATCCTGAGAGCAGTGTCGATCGAATACCGAGGCAAGTTGACCGGCCCGAGGTGGGAGCCCCGGTGGAACGCGATCATGTCCGTGGCGTCGTTCTTCATCGCGTTCCTCATCGGAGCCGCCCTCGCCATCACGACGACCGGGCTTCCGCTGAACGACAACGCGGACCGCGTCGGTGGTCCCTTCGCGTGGCTGACCGTGCCGGCCGTGATCGGCGGTTTGGGAATGGTCGGCTTCAGCCTGGTCCATGGGCTGGCCTTCCTGGCGCTCAAGACAGACGGCGAGGTGCGTCACCGGGCGCGAACAATGATGGTCCGGATCCTCCCCGTGGCCCTGCTGCCGATGGTTGCGTGGGCCGTGTGGCTCCAAGTGATCGGTGCGACTCCGCTGTCGTTGATCCTACTGGTCGTCGCGGCGGTGGCGGCCCTCGCGTCCTGGATATTCGCGACCAGGGGACGGGAAGGTATCGCCTTCACGGCAATCGCGGGATTCGCGGTCTTCGGGGCACTGTCGATCTTCATGGCCGCCTACCCGAATGTCTTGCCGAGCACCATGGCGGACGGGACCACGTTGACCGTCGCGAATGCTTCGTCCTCGCCGTACACGCTGAAGATCATGACCATTGTGGCCGCCATAGGGCTCCCCGTGCTGTTTCTCTATCAGGGGTGGACCTACTGGGTGTTCCGCAAGCGGCTCTCGGCGGAGCACATTCCGGAGGCGCACCGAGTCACGGAACTCTCCGAGCGCCCCAACGCGGGCTGACCGATCGTTGTGAGCGTCGCCGACAACGACCAACAGGACCGGCGGCGGGCGAACCGACGTCCGCCGCTGGGCCCGCATGCACGACGGGTCCTCCCGGTTCTGGGCGTCCTCAGCGCGCTGAGAGCCCTCGGACTCGTTGGGTTCTCCGCGGCCGTGGGGTCGTTGGTGACCGCTCTCGCGCAGGCGGCCTTCGCCGCAGCCTCCCACGGGGTTGGCGGGACGGCTTCCACCGGCTGGACCGAATTCATCGGGTCCCACTCCGCCGGGGCCGACGGTATCCTCCCTCACTGGCTCGTCGGAGCCGATCCCGGCGTCTGGTCCTGGGGCGCCGTGGTTCTGGGCGTGGCGAGCCTGGCACTCCGGGCGCTGGCGGACTGGGGGCTCTCGGTTGCCGCGCAGCGCGCAGCGACCGAAACGAAGTCCACGATCCGCCAGGGCGTGCTGCGACGAGTACTCTCGGCACCGCGTTCCCAGACCACCGACGGAACGGCCGCGTCCGACGGTGCCGTGGCGGTCCTGGTCTCCCGCGGACTGGACGCCCTGGACGACTATTACGTCAAAACGATCACGGCACTGGTCTCCACGGGAGTCATCCCGGCGATCCTGCTGGTGGTGGTGCTGTTGGCGGATCCCATCAGCGCCTTGGTGCTGGTGCTGACCCTGCCGCTTGTTCCCGTTTTCATGGTCCTCATCGGCAAGACGACCCAGAACGACACGCGCGAGGCCCAGTCCCAACTGCTGAGGCTGTCCCAGCACATCGTCGAGCTCTCTCGCGGCCTGCCGGTCCTGGTCGGTTTGAAGAGGGAGAAGGCGCAGTCCCGGGCCCTGAACGACTTGGGGGAGTCGTACCGGAAGCGAACCATGACGACCCTGCGTTCGGCGTTCCAGTCCTCTCTCGCCCTCGAGCTGATTACCACGATCTCGGTGGCTCTCGTGGCCGTGTTCATCGGGTTGAGGCTCGTCTCGGGCCAGATCGGTCTCGACACCGCATTGCTGGTTCTGCTGCTGGCCCCGGAATGCTTCCAGCCCCTGCGGGATGTCGGGACGGCGTTCCACCAATCCCAGGACGGCGTGGATGCGCTGCGCCGCTCGGAAGAGATCCTCGAGGAACCCACCGGTACATCGGTGATTTCGCTCTCTTCGGACCCCGAGATCTCGGTATCGGGGCTCACGGTCGAGTACGCCGGCCGAGGACGAGCCCTCGACGATCTGTCCTTCATCCTGGAGCCGAGGACCACAACCCTCCTCACTGGGCCCTCCGGATGTGGGAAGACCACCTTGCTCAAGACCATGGCCGATATGGTGCGCGACGGGAACGACGTCGGGGCCGACGACGGGACTACCGTTGCCGGCTCGGTCTCCGTACCCGATTCGGTCGCCTGGATCGGCCAGTCGCCCGGTTTTATTGCGGCGACTGTCGTGGAGGAGGTGGGCCTTTACGCGAATCCGGAGAACGCTTCCACGTGGCTGCGCGACGTGATGGGACACGACGGGGAATCCCAGGAGGAGGCGTCTCGGATTCGGGAACTGTGGAATCCGGTGATCGAGGCCTCGCTCAAGTCGGTCGGCCTGGAAGACCTCGGTTCCGTGGCGCCCGCGGCGTTGTCCGCGGGCCAGGCGCGTCGTCTCGCGATTGCCCGCGTTCTCGCCGCGGTGCGCCCCACCACAGGAGAACTGCGAGGTCGTTCTTCGGGGCCGAGCCAGTGGCTGGTGCTCGTCGATGAGCCGACGGCGCATCTTGACCGCCGAGCCGCGGGCATGGTCAGCGACGCACTTCGGGAGCTGACCGAATCGGGGGCGACGATTCTGTGGGTCACACACGATCCGGCTGCCGCCCCGACCTCCGCGGGACGCATCGAACTCGACTCAACGGGCCGCCTCGTCCGGCACCTTCCGGCCACCCGGTGTGAGCCGTTCACGAGCACTCCGGAGAAGGGAAACAAGACTGCAACGGACGTTGCGGGATTCCAGTGCGGTCACCGTGAGCGACGTGCCGCCCCGCAGCACGACTCGCGGAGTGCAGGCGGAGGGAGCAACCGTTCCGAGAAGCCCGGTGTCCGGGAGACACTGCGAACCCTGTTCCGGGTTTCGGGCCTCCGGGCGTCCCAAGTGTGCGGGTCCGTCCTCCTGTCCTTCCTCACAGTCGCATTTGGCGCGTCCCTGACGGCGCTGTCCGGCTGGCTCATCGTCAGGGCCTCACAGCAACCCGGAATGATGTACCTGATGGTCGCGATCGTCGGGGTGAGGTTCTTCGGCCTGGGGCGGGCGGTCTTCCGCTATCTCGAACGTCTCCTCACCCACGATGTCGTCCTCAAGGCGGCCAACAGACTTCGGTCGAACGCGTGGGAGTCCATGGGGGAGACCGCGTTGAGTCTCAGATCATTGCTGCGGGGTGGAACCTTCTTGGACAGGCTCGTCGGGGACGTGGACGAAGTCCGGGATTCGCTTCCCCGCGTTCTCCTCCCGATGGCGACCAACATTCCCACCATGATCGCGGCCGTCATCGCCACGTACCTGACCGTGCCACCCGCAACATGGGTGGTCGCCGCGGCGGCACTCGTCACGAGCCTGCTGGCACCGTGGCTGGTACTGATCGCGGACCAACGGGCCGAAACGGTGAGTCGAGATGCCGTCCAACGAACCCTGAGGGGCGCGCTGGGTGTGATGGAAAGCGCCGAAGACCTGAAGGGCAACCGTCTCAGCGACGCCGTCCTGGGGGTGCTTGCCGGCCAGGATCGCCTCGCCCTCGCGGCCGCCCGGCGTTCCGCGACCGCGTCGGGGCTGGGTAATGCGCTGTCCTTGGCGACCTGGTGGGCGGCGGCATTGGCCATTGCGGTCATTGCCTGGGATCCGGTGTCGACGGGCGGCATTGCGGCACCTGTTGCCGCGATACCCGTTCTCCTGTGCACAGCCCTCGTGGAGCCCTCCTCCCAGACCATTGATTCTGTGCGTGCCTGGCCCGCATTCGCCCGGCTGGTCGCCAAGATCAGCCCCGCCTCGGAAGCCCTCGAGTCGCACGCGCACCCCGTAGGAATTCCCGAGCGGAAAGAAGAACGGGAACCAACGGAGCCTTCGGACGCCCAGGAGTTGCACCTTGCCGATGTTTCGGCCCGCTGGCCCGGCATGGAGGAACCTGCGATTCGGGGCGTGACCGGCCGGGTCGGACGCGGCCAGGCGCTCGGGATCACTGGTCCGTCCGGGGCGGGCAAGACGACCACGCTCGCTGTCCTCCTGGGGTTTCTGCGCCCGGAGCGAGGCGCAATCCGGGTCGACGGCAACACCATGGCCCCCGAGCAACTGCGCGGCGCCTCCGCCTGGTGCCCGCAGGATGCCTACATCTTCGATTCAACGGTGCGCGGAAACCTGCTGCTGGCCAGACCGAGAGAATCGGCTCCGTCGGACCAGGAACTCGACACCATGGTGCACCGGGTCGGTCTGGGAAGCCTCCTGGACACCATGGAGCACGGTTTGGACACCCGGGTCGGTGCAGGCGGATCGCGATTGTCCGGAGGGCAGCGCCAACGGCTCGCGATGGCTCGAGCGCTTTTGACCAATGCGCCTTTCCTCCTGGTCGACGAACCGACGGCACATCTTGACGAGCCTTCGGCCGCGGCCCTGGTGGAGGAGCTCGACAGGGCAACCCGAGGCTCCTCCGACCAAGCGGGTCCGGGTACTATAGTCATTTCACATCGCCCCACCGATCTCGGCCATTGCCGGTCCGTCGTCACTCTGGGACATGGTGCAGGCCGGTAGTTGGGTCGCGTGCGGCAGGGCCGAACCCCGAGCGCGCCTGCGGGCGTTCAAGGAGCATCACAGCACATGCGCCGCACACTGAAGGTCCTCTCGATCGTTGCCCTGATCCCCGCCTTCTACCTGCTGTTCGTGTTGCTGACCCCGTGGCTCCAGCGTCAGGGAACGGGTCTTGCTGCCCCATGGACCACGAGCCTCATCGTGGGGCAGGTCCTTGCATTTCCGCAGATCATCGGCGGAATCATGGCGATATTTTTCCTCGTCTGGATCATCGCCGGGTGGCTCGTGCGACGCGTATCCGGACGGCGTGGGCGCCCCAACGGGACACCTCTGGTGGGCTTCATCGTCTCTGCGATGTGCCTGGTTCTGGCTCTCAACCCCGCCTCGGCTCCCCAGGATGGGCCGACCGAGGGCCAGACGATGTCCGTGGTCAGCTGGAATGTCCACGACGAACTCACCCGAGCTGACCTCGACCGTGTGGTCCGAGGCAACCCTGAAGTCGTCGTGCTCCCCGAGGCCAGCACCGGTCCGCTCCAGAAGTACCTCTCCGAGCTGGGCAAGGACTCGGACTACCAGGTCTTCGCTACGAGCACCGGCTCCGGCCTCTCACCGACCAGCGTGCTGATTTCCAAGAGTCTCGGTACGTACCAGGTCGCCGAGGGCGAGGAACCAACAGTGGGGACTCTCGCCCTCCGCCCAGCCGATCCCGCCTCATCGAATCCCTTGATTCTGGGTGTCCACACGGCGAGTCCGGTTCCGCGATGGATGGACCAGTGGGACAGCGATGTCGGGTCGGTCCTGGACGACGTGTGCACCCCGCGCAACGAGGGTTCGCCGCGCCCGGTCATCGCTGCGGGCGACTACAACGCCAATCCGTGGCACGGACACATGGCCACGATTCCGGGGCGTGACGGGTGCACGGATGCGCTCCCCGCATCAGGCGTCTCCCGGGGTACGTGGCCCAGCTCCTTGGCCGCGTGGACCAGAACCCAGATCGATCACGTCGTCGTCAACGGCGACATGCGGGTCAACGACGCCGACGTGATGCCCATCGAGGGACCCTCAGATCACGTTCCGGTCCGGGCGACCCTCCGATTCTGAGGAAGGACCAGAACCCAGAGTGCGCCCTCAGGCATCGACGGTGTCGTCGGCATCGTCCCGGACCGATCCGTCCTCAGCACCGGATCCGAGCGCAGGTCCGATCGCGTCGATCGATTGGGACAACGGCACGCCGGAACCGTCCCGGGCGCCGAACTCGGTCGGGAGGGACCGGGCAACGCCCGCGGCCGAGACAGCCTTCGCCGGGCCCCTGCCCGCCCACGCGAGCTTCAGCCCGGATTCGCCCTTCAGGAAACGATGCGCCCGGACGCCGCCCGTCGCACGGCCCTTGGCCGGGTACTCCCCGAATTCGGTGATCTTGGCCGATCCCGCTTCCGTGCCCGGCAATGATTCTTCGGCTTCGGAGACCGTCACGACCACGGCCGACTCGGTGGGAGACAACGCGCCGAAGTAGATGACCCTGTCGCTTTCGGCGACCTTGATGCCCGCCACGCCACCGGCGCTCTTGCCTTGCGGACGCACCTTGGCGGCGTCGAAGGTCAGCAGCTTGGCCTCCCGGGTGATGAACACCAGGTTGTCGTCATTCGATGCGTGGCAGGCGCCCACCACCTCGTCTCCGGCCTTGAGGGAGATGATTGGCCAGTCGTCCCTGTTCAACGGGTAGTCCGGGTTGACCCGCTTGACCACGCCATGGGCCGTGCCCAGGGCGATGACCTGATTCAGGGGAACCAACGCAATCAGCGACTCATTCTTTTCCAGCGTCAGGAATTCCTTGACCTTGACCCCGGTTCCAAGGTTCGGTGCGCTGCCGGACAACTCCATCTGAGGAATGTCCATCACATTGATCCGCACCATGCGCCCGGACGAGACAACCGCACCGATTTCCCCGCGCGCCGTGGCCGGAACCAGCGAGCGCAGCGCATCGTGCTTGATCCTCTTCCCCGGATCCTCGAAGGACTCCCGGCCGCGTGGGCCCCCAGGGGTGCGGCCGAGTTGACCCGAGGTCGACAGGGCGATCCAACACGGGTCGTCCGCGATTTCCAGAGCCAGACCCAGTCCCTTCTTCGCGGAGGCCGCGCCGCTGTCCGTGGCGGCCGAGGCGAGCGCGGCCAGATCGTCCGAATCGGCGAGCTCGGTCCGGCGGTCGGTCCCGTACCGCTCGGCGACCTCGCTCAGCTCGTCCGAGACGACGCCGCGCAACTTCTGGTCCGAGGCCAGGATCGACTCGAGCTCGGCGATGGTGGCTCGAAGCTCGTCCCTCTCGGCCTCCAGTTCGATGCGGGAGAACTTGGTCAGCTGTCGCAGACGCAGTTCCAGGATGTGGTTCGCCTGGGCTTCACTCAGGTCGAAGACCATCATGAGTCGTTCCCGGGCCTGGGCCGTCTGGTCGGAGGAGCGAATGATCTCGATGACTTCGTCGATATCGAGGATGGCAACGAGCAGGCCCTCGACCAGGTGCAACCTGTCCTTGGACTTGCCGAGTCGGTAGGTGGTGCGTCGGCGAACGACGTCGATGCGATGCTCCACGTAGACCCTGAGCAAATCCAGAAGCCCCAAGGTCCGTGGCTGCCCGTCCACGAGGGCGACATTGTTGATACCGAAGGAATCCTCGAGTGGGGTGTGCTTGAACAAGGATTGCATGACGGCGTGCGGGTTGAACCCGTTCTTGAGTTCGACCACGAGCCGCGTGCCATTCTTGCGGTCGGTCAGATCGACGACGTCGGAGATTCCGGACAGCTTCTTCGACTGGACGCCGTCCTTGATCTTCTCGATGACTTTTTCGGTCCCCACCAGGTACGGCAATTCGGTGATGACCAGCCCCTGCTTGCGCGCGGTGACCTGTTCGACCGTGATCTTGGCACGGGACTTGAAGGACCCGCGGCCGGACGCGTAGGCGTCCCTGATGCCTGTCAGGCCGACGATCTTTCCTCCGGTCGGCAGGTCCGGCCCAGGAATGAACCGCATGATGTCTTCGAGACTGGCGTCCGGGTTGTCGATCATGTGCCGCGCGCCGGCGATGACCTCGCGGAGGTTGTGGGGAGCCATGTTCGTGGCCATGCCGACGGCGATGCCGGAGGAACCGTTGACCAGAAGGTTGGGGAATGCGGCCGGGAGGACCCCGGGCTGCGTGAACTGGTTGTCGTAGTTCGGGACGAAATCGACGACGTCCTCGTCCAGGTCACCGGTTAGCGCGAGGGCCGCGGGAGCCATGCGGGCTTCGGTGTACCGCGCCGCTGCGGGGCCGTCGTCGACCGAGCCGAAGTTGCCGTGTCCGTCCACGAGCGGCAGCCGCATCGCGAAATGCTGGGCGAGTCGGACCATCGCGTCGTAGATCGCCCCGTCCCCATGGGGGTGGAGCTTGCCCATGACCTCACCGACCACGCGTGCCGACTTCACATGCCCTCGGTCTGGTCGCAGGCCCATCTGCGTCATCATGTAGAGGATTCGTCTCTGGACCGGCTTGAGGCCGTCCCGCGCGTCCGGAAGTGCCCGCGAATAGATCACCGAGTACGAGTACTCGAGGAAGCTCGTCTCCATTTCGGAGGACACATCGATATCGACGATGTTCTCGACGATGTCGATCGGGAAATCCTCGGGAGTGTGCGACGACTTGCGGCGGGGGGCCATCTGTGAATCCTCACGGTCTGACGGTTCTGGGCCTCACCAGTGTAGAACAATAGGAACCTGTGACTTGCGATACTAGACTGGGAGCATGCCCGAAGAGAATGCGTATCCCTCCCACTGGGAAGCCGATGTCGTGTTGCGCGATGGCGCGACCGCTCACTTGCGACCCGTGCTTCCGAGCGACCAGGACGCACTGGCCGCGATGTACTCCAGGCAGTCCGAACGCACCATCTACTTGCGGTTTTTCACCTACAAGTCCTCACTGAGCGCGAAGGAGCTCGCGCGCTTCACCACGGTCGACCACAACGATCGCGTCGCCTTCGTGCTCATGCTCGGCGCGGAAATGATCGGTATTGGACGCTTCGACAGGACCAATGACCCCCATGAGGCGGAGGTCGCATTCTTCATTTCCGACGCCCACCACGGTCGGGGTATCGGTTCCATCTTGCTCGAACACCTCGCCGCGGCCGGACTCGAGCGTGGCATCACCAAATTCTCCGCCGAAGTCCTTCCGGAGAACCGGAAGATGCTCAATGTCTTTTCGGAAGCGGGCTTCGAGGTTGCGCGTGTCTTCGACGACGGCGTCGTCATGGTTAATTTCGACATCGACCCCACGGAAAAGTCGCGCGAAGTCATGGCCTCCCGAGAGCACCGTGCCGAGGCGAAATCAGTCTCCTCGCTGATCGCACCGAGGTCGATCGCGGTGATCGGTGCCTCTCGGGATTGGAATCAGGTCGGCCACGAGATCCTGGTCAATGTTGTCGAGGGCGGTTTCGCGGGACCCATTTACGGGATCAATCCGGAAGCTTTCGAACTTGCTGGCATGAAAGCGTACCCGAGCATCGATCAGGTTCCGGAGCCCGTGGACCTCGCGATCATCACGGTCCCGATTTCCGAAGTAGCGGGCGTGGTCGAGGAATGCGGGCGCGCGGGGGTGCGCGGTGTCTGCATCGTCACGGGAGGGTATGCCGACGACGGCGCCCGGGGCCGCACCCGGCAGCAGTCCCTGGTCCGTACCGCGCGCAGCTACGGTATGCGAGTCATCGGTCCCGCGTCCTTGGGTCTGATCAACACCGACCAGGCCGTCGCGCTGAATGCGTCGTTGAGCCCTTCGCCCCCGACACCGGGAGGGCTGGGGCTCTTCAGCCAGTCCGCAGCCATCGGGGTATTGCTGTACACCTCGGCCCGCCGGCGGGACCTGGGATTCTCCACGATTCTCTCCGGCGGGAACCGTGCGGACGTTTCCGGGAACGACATGATGCAGTACTGGGAGGATGACGGCCGGACCACCGCGTGCTGCATGTACCTCGAGTCGATCGGGAACCCGCGCAAATTCTCGCGCATCGCCCGGCGCCTGGCCAGGACCAAGCCGGTCATTGTGGCCAAATCGGATGTCACCGGGGTTCAGTTGCCGCCCGGGCACACGGGGCGCACCAGCTCGGCCCCGCCGGAGGCCCTCAACGCGATGTTCCGCCAGTCCGGTGTGATTCGGGCCGAGACCTCGGAGCACCTGATGGACATCGCACAGCTCGTGGTCTCCCAACCCCTGCCACGGGGCAGGAGGGTCGCCGTCTTCTCGAACGCCTTCGCCCTGGGCAGAGTCATTGCGGACGCGTGCACGAGCTACGGCGTCGAGGCAACGCACACCGACCACGTCTTGGACACGGCGAGCCCGGACATCGACATCCTCGACATGATTCGGGATTCCGTTCTGACCGCGTTGCGCTCCTCCGACGTCGATGCCGCAGTGGCCTCCTTCCTGCCGTCTCCTTTTGTGGGACAGGACGAAATCACCGAGGTTCTTGCCGATTGCGGCGTCGAGACCGGCAAGCCCGTTCTCGCTGCCTACACCGGCGTCGTCGAGCCCACGGACTATCAGCGCGGGATCTATCCCTGCCCGCGGACGTGGACGGGAGCGGACGGGGAAGAGACCCGGACCTATCCGGGCGTTCCCTGCTATGAGAGCCCGGGCGCGGCCATCGGGGCGTTGGCCGCGGTCATGGACTACATGGCATGGAGGGCACAGGAAGACGTCTTCGTTGCCGAGATCGAGGGCACGAACGCGAAGGAAGTCGAACGGCAGATCCAGCGGCTCGGCCCGCGGATTCCCGGTGAGGGGCTTCTAAAGCTCTCCGCGCCCGATGCCACGGAGATGCTCTCCGCATACGGTATCTCCGTCCTGGAATCCGTCCCTTTCGAAACCAAGGAGCAAGCGGTGGAAGCCGCCGACAGGTTGGGGTACCCGGTGGCCCTCAAAGCGATCGACCCCACCATGCGGCATCGCCTCGATCTTGGGGGAGTGAGACTCGGCATCGAGGACCAAGAATCCCTCGTCAGAGACATCGACCTGATGCACCGGACGCTGGCCACCTACGGCAATTTCGATCTCGAGGTCCAGAGCATGGCCCCCACCGGTCAGAACTGCGTGATCCGGGCCATGGAAGATCCTCTGCTCGGACCGGTTCTTTCCTTCGGAATCGCAGGAGACACCGTCAACCTGCTGGACGACTGGGCGCACCGCGTGCCGCCGCTGACTCAGCGCGACGTCGAGAAGCTGGTCAGGTCCCCCAAGGCGGCACGGAAGCTCTTCGGGTACGACGGTCTTCCACCGGTCGCCGTGGAACTTCTCGAGGACCTGATCCGGCGCGTGGCGGAGCTCAAGGACCGGCACCCCGAGATTGCCCTCCTGGAACTGAATCCCGTGATGATTTCGGAGGATGCCCTGACCGTCCTGGACTGCACGGTCGAACTGGGGAATCCGGAGCAGCGGACGGACAGCGCGCGCAGGACCATGTCGCGGTCGTGACGACCTCGGTCTGACGGCGCCCGGGCGGGGTCGTAGAATGGGGCGGAAGCGCCCCTGTCCGAGGGCGAGGAATTCCCCGGCCAGGGGAGAGGCGGCCCCGCGTCGTCGTCGAACATCGAGAGCGAGTGCATGGCTGAGTCAGGAAATATGGGCAAGTATCTGGACCGCGACATCGTCAATGCGGGGTTCTACCCCCAATTGGTCAGTGACGTGGTGCGGGATGCCCTGGACGGGCAGATCCCGTCCTCGCACCTGGTCCACTTGGAGACGCACTTCGACCAGACCGAGGTCCACCGCCACGTGACCGTGCTGGCCCTCGCCGGCGAAATCGTCCAGATCACCCACGTGGACGACCAGTCCCTGGACGAGGACGGAAACCAGGTCGTGGCTCACGTCTCGACCGAAACGGTCCCGGTCCGCAACCTGACCTCGGTGACGCTGTCCTACGCTTATCGCCAGCCGCAGAACTACAGGCCTGATTCCCTGGCCGCGGAGGTGACGCTGATGATGTCCTGGACGGGCAGTCATCGGCTGGACCTCCAGCCCGCGGGCTGCTCCGATCCCCAGTGCGAGGCCGACCACGGGTACACGGGAGTCGCCGCGCGGGAAGACGTCGTCCTCCGGATCTCTGCGGAGGCAGATGGCCAACAGGCCGTGCAGGACGCCAAAGAATTCGCTCGAGCCCTCCGTCGGGCCAATACCGCCCTCTCGGGGACCTCGCACTCCTGATGCCGATGCAACACCCGAGCTCGGAACCCACGGCACAGGACCTGACCGGCCGGTCATTCCCGACTCCGCCGCGGTACGGCCTGAACTCGATCGGGGACGTGCTGTCCTCGGCCGCCTCGATGTACCGGCCAGTCGCTGATTCTTCCCGACGGGCGGAGTTCCCCGATGCTCTCGGACTGGGCGCCGGGTTGGCAGACCGGGGCCGCAAGGGTCCTTTCCGGAACGTGTGCGTTGTCCTCGTCGACGGCCTGGGGAGCGCGCTCCTGTCGCGCAACGCCGGGCATGCCCCGAACCTCCGGAAGTCCCTGGACCTCGGTGATCTGGACGCTGCCCTGCCCTCGACCACGGCGGCCTCCTTGGCCGTGCTGGGCACCGGGCTACCCCCTGGCCGGACCGGAATGGTCGGGTACGACGTCGTCGACCCCGATCGCGACGTCGTGGTCAATCAACTGTCGGGATGGGATCCCGCGGTCGACCCTCGGCAATGGCAACCCCACGCCACGGTCTTCGAACGGCTGGAAGGCATGGGAGACGTGGTGACCGTGTCGATGCCCGCGTACGAAGGCAGCGCCCTGACCCAGGCAGCTTTGCGCGGAGGCCGATTCGTCGGCGCAGGATCGACTCTGGCGCGTATCAGCCAGGCGTCCGAGATCCTGGGCCATCGCTCGCCGACCTTCATGTACCTGTACTGGGGAGAGCTGGATCAGACGGGGCACAAACACGGGTGCACGTCGGAGCGCTGGCTCGAGTCCCTCGAGGAGCTCGACCACGGCCTCAAGCGGCTCACCTCCCGTCTCGGTCCGGAAACCCTGGTGCTGCTCACCGCGGACCACGGCATGGTCGACATACCCGCCGAGGACCGGGTGGACTACTCACAATTCCCGGACCTCATCGACGGGGTCAGGCTCACCGCGGGGGAGCCCAGGATGGTGCAGTTGCATCTCGAGGACCCCGGAGACTCCGACGTCCGAGCGAGACTCTCAGCCGCCTGGGCGAATCGCTTCGGTGACCGCGCGTGGGTCCTGGACAGAGACCACCTGATCTCGGCGGGGTACTTCGGTAAGCACGTCCGTCCTGAAGTGCGCGACCGGATCGGGGATCTCATCATTGCCGCCCACGGCTCGCTGGCCCTCTTCGACCTGCGTCGCACCAACCCGGGGGCACTGTCCATGGTCGGGCAACACGGCTCATGGACGGACGACGAAAGATTTGTGCCCCTGAGGGCGTGGGTGGGGACCTGATTCCCGCGGAGACGGGCTCCTACCGGGCCCGTCGGTTCACCGGTTCGGCGCAGATGCCCCGCCATTGCCCTGACCGTTACCGGAACCACCGCCGGGCTGGCCAGGATTCGAAGGCTGAGGCGGCTGCGTGGGGGCCTGGGTCGGTTCTTGAGTGGGTGGCTGCGTGGGGGCCTGGGTCGGTTCCTGCGTGGGCTCCTGAGTAGGTTCTTGCGTCGGTTCCTGCGTGGGTTCCTGGGTCGGTTCCTGCGTGGGCTCTTGCGTGGGTTCCTGGGTCGGTTCCTGCGTGGGCTGTTGCGTCGGCTCCTGGGTCGGAGCCGGCGGCGCTTGCGTCGGAGCAACCGTCGGTGGTTCCTGGGGCACCTGACCGTACGGATCGGTCGGTTCCGGCTGCTGCTCGATCACGGTGGGTGTCGGAGCCGGGGCGGGACTCGACCACGCAGGCTTTGACGAGGAGCTCGAGGGAGTCGAGGACGTCGACGTGGGCGACGCGGTCGTGGCGGTCCCCTTGGGGTTGTCGCCACCGGAGTTGAGCACGGCGATCGTGGCCCCGCCTCCGATCACGGCGATGCCCAGAACGGCCGCCCCGGCCCACAGCAGAGGACCCTTCCGCGAAGGTTGGTCGTCCTCCGGGCCGGGAGCATCGGGGGTCGCGGCCGACGCGCCGGCTCCACCGGCACCTGCCGCGGCGGTTGCCCCGACGGAATCATCGCCCTCAGAAGTCTCGTGGTGGATCCAACCGGTGGGCTCACCGGGACTGACCGGGACGATGGGACCCGTGGGGGTAGCATCCGTCGGTTCGTTCCCCTCCGTGTGCCTGCCCGACGACGCAGCACTCGCGGCGCCGGCACCGGCGGCACCGCTGGCACCGGCCGCTGCCGCTCCGGCCCCGGCAGCCGGGGCTGCGCTGGAACCGACCGAGCTCGCGCCGCCGTCGGAGGCGGCAACATCCTGTGAGGAGCGTCGAGGGGCTTGGCCCTCGGTCAGGGCAGCCAGTCTGCGACGTCGCTGCTCCTCGGCGGTCGCGGCCTCGCGCCGGCGTTCCTGTTCGATCCGTTCCTGTCGCCGACGCTCGCGCTTGGACTGGGGCAACGCGGCATCGGAGAAGAGCTCGTCATTGAGGCTCTGCATGGGTTCGGTCTCGAGGGCATTGTGAGCCTGGGTCTGACCGACGTACTCGTACCCCGGGGCCAGCTCCTGGGTTGCCCCCGTGGCCGGCGTATTCGAGGATTCGTCCGAAGGAGACGCGGTGACGCGTGATTCGGAAGACGACGTCTCGGCCGACTCCGTCGAAGCCGCGTCGCGTTCAGGGTCGTTGCCGGACGCATCGGACGGGGGATTCGAATGATCGGTGCCCTTGGCCGCCTGATCTTTCGATCCCTGTACATTCTGGGGGAGCGATGAGTCTGTGCCGCTCCCCGGACGTGCCTTGCGGCGCTTCTTCCCCATGAAAACCTTTGTGCGTTGCGTGCCGTAACAAGTCCATGACTACCTGTAACACACAAAATACCGTGCGCCGGTCGCTATGGCGAGCCCGGTGACGTTTTCTGCGTCATCAGTCCTTGGGGCGCTGTTGCCCGAAGAGAATGTCGTCCCAGCTCGGCACGGAGGGGCGGCCGGAGCGCGACTTGCCCGAACGCTGCCCCTCGGCCCCTGGCCCATCGGCTCCCTGCCCGTCGGAACCGCCAGATTGCTCGGAGCCCGCACCTTCGTCGGTCAGGGTGCCCTGCCCCGGAAGTTCCTGGGTCAGTCCCGAGACTCGACGGTCGCTGGCTGGGTCGCTGCCGGCGGGGGTTCCTCGGCGCGATTCGAGCTCGTCCAGGAGAGTCTCGGTGGGGCTCGGTTCGTCCGCGCCCACGGCCCGCAGGTGATTGCGCGGTCCCTGGGCTTCGTCGTGCTCATCGGACGAGGAATCCTCGTCGGCCGAACCTGCGTCGGAGGCGTCGTCATCGCCCTCCGTCAAGGAGCGAGGCGCGGCGTCGGCCGATTCGAGGGTGTCCTCGGCGGCCGGTGACCCGATGGTCTCTTGGTCGCGGCCCTGGTCCGGCTCGGTCTCGACTGCGGGTTCGTCGAGCTCTTCGATGGCCTCGTCCTCTGCGGCACCGTGAGGGCGCCCCATCAGGAACTCGGCCACGGCGTTGCCGGCGACGACCGTCTGATTCGCGGGGTTGTACACAAAGCGCGCGGGAAAATCTGCTCCGGAGGGAATCTGGGAGAGCGCGGTCTGGGAGTAATCGACCGAAACAGTCACATTCCACTGGCCGTCTTCGCGCTGCCACGCATTCCACTGGGCATCGCCTTCCGCGAAGTTCCAGTCCTCACGCACACCGACGACTTGGTCATTGAGTGATTTTCGGCCCCTGGAGGCCGGGTCGAGGGGACGGACGACGACGTTGCGAGCGGCGGTCACGATATGGGCGCGTTCGGCCAGGATCGGCCACTCGTAGCGGCGCACACGCTCGGGCTTCCACCCTGACTCTGCGACGATCTCATCGACGCTCGCGCCCTGCCTGAAGCGGGTCTGTATATCGCGGGGGCCGTAGTCGCCCCGGCCGCTGAGTCCGCGAGGGGTCTGTGCTCTCTTGGCCTTGACCACCGCATTGCGCAGACTGTTGTCGATGACGACACGGTATCGGTGCTCACCGTCCGGAGACTCGAGAACGAGGTGCTCGCCGTCGTCTTGGACTCCCACGAAAGTCAGCCGATCCATCAGTTCTCCTTAGTGATACCGCTCCGACGCGTGCACGACCAGGCCATTCGCGCCCATTGCTCCTGACAGAATACCGCCTCGCGGTCGTGTGGCCAGACACCCCGCGACCCGAAGAATCCGCTCACAGTAAAATCGGCTGGACATCCCGGGGCCCGATAGTGAACAATCATCGCGATACCGGCACGCATCGAGTTCTGTTTATGTCTCATGAGCTGGCCAACAGGTGCCCACACCGGTACAAGAACCACACGATGATCGGCACGGCCATGTGGGCGTGCTGAGAGCTACCGACGAAAGCGTGACAGGAACATGGCTACCGATTACGACGCCCCGCGCAAGCAAGACGAAGAAAGCAGCTCGGACTCCATCGAGGAGCTGAAGTCGCACCGAAGCGACCAGCAGTCCAACGTTGTGGACGAGGACGAGAACGCTGCCGCTGAGAGCTTCGAGCTTCCGGGAGCGGACCTCTCGCACGAAGAACTCTCCGTGGTCGTTCTTCCGGCCCAGCAGGACGAGTTCACCTGCGCATCCTGCTTCCTTGTGCGGCACCGTTCGCAGATTGCCCGCGAAGAAGGCGGCCTCTACTACTGCATCGAGTGCGAGGCGTAGATCACGGCTAATGGCGCGGAGCGCGTGACAAGGTGAAAAGGGGAGGAACGCGAGGTTCCTCCCCTTTGTGTATCCGCTACCGGCTCTCGTCCTCGTCGGGTTCGACGACGCTCTGGTCCACCTCAGGCGTCCGCACCGCCTGGTGTTCCGGGTCCGACCCCAGAACGAGGGCCAATTCCTCCGGACGTCGAGAGTTCGTGAGCCAGTACGGCGTCGGGTCTGCCGGGTCAACCAGGTGAATCCTGGCCACAGGGGATACCCACGGACGGAAATTCATGTAGGCCCGACCATCGGCCCCGGGTCCGCACGCGATGCGGGCGTTCTCGCCACGGAACACCTCAACGGTGCCCACGTAATCGCGTTCGATGTGCGCCCGACCGACCTGAAGGGAATCCTCGGTGACCTCGAGGACCGGCGAGGACGAATAGAGAATCAGTCCGAGGGTAGCCGCCAGGACGATGGCCACCAGGATCGATACAGGCACATTGATCGGCGCGCCGACGGCGAAACACGCGAAGCCGAAGACGACCACGCAGATCCACACACCGATCGACGGGTAGAGCTTTTCGTGGAATTCGACGGCGGGAGGAGCTCCGAAGCCGGCGGGATCGTCGGAATTCGGGGAGACGGAGTCAGACATGTCCACCAGAATACGCGTCGGAGCTGGGCCCCCGGTACTCGAGAGTGGGCGAGGACTCAGCCAGTGCCGGGCCGCAGCCGTTACAGTGGCCTAGGGCGAACCGGTCCCACCGGTACGGACGTGCGTCCGGTACGGGCGACCGCCGTACGCCGAACAACTGCCACCGACCCAGGAATGACGAGCATGCTGCCGACCGTTGACGTCAAGATCACGCTGCTGGACCCGGAGTTGCCGGCTCCCTCGTATGCCCAGGACGGCGACGCCGGAGCCGACCTGAGGTCCCGGGAGGATCTGACCTTGCGGCCCGGCGAGAGAGCCCTGGTGCGAACCGGGGTGGCCATAGCTCTGCCCGACGGATACGTGGGATTGGTCCACCCGCGATCCGGGCTTGCCGCGAAGTCAGGCATTACGATCGTGAACGCCCCTGGCACCGTCGATTCGGGGTACCGCGGCGAACTGATGGTGACTTTGCTCAACACGGACCAGAATGAGCCCTATGACATTCATCGCGGCGACCGGATCGCGCAGCTCGTGATCCAGAAGTACGAGCATGCGGCCTTCGAGGTCGTGGAAGAGTTGCCGAGCTCCGAACGGGGAACCGCGGGGTTCGGCTCGACAGGAAGCCTCTAGAAAGGACAATCGTGCTGGGATTCGGAAAGAAGAAACAGAACACCGAAGCCACCGAGGACAAGGACAACCCGTCCGAGGACGTCGGTGGGTCCACGACCGAGCAGGCGCCCGCGCCGGCCGTCGAGGACGAGAAGCGCCCCGACCGTGACTTGATCAATGCCAAGGCCGACAAGGACATCGATCGGGCGGAGGCCGCTGCTGCGGCGGCCGAAGAGGGCAACGCCGAGGAGACATCACGATCGGTCACCGGTCCTTTCGACGTCTCAGAGATCGAAACCGACGAGTCCTACATCGATCTCGGCGGATTGCGCATCAAGCCGGACGAGTCCGTGAGCATGCGCATCGACGTGGATCAGAAGAACCAGTCAGTCGTTTCCGTGACGTTCCAGAAAGATGGGGCGATTCTGCAGGTCCAACCGTTCGCTGCTCCCAAGAGCCGGGGCCTCTGGTCGGAGATCCGGACCGAACTCGCGAAATCCGTTCGCGATCAGAACGGCGTCGTCGACATTCTCGACGGCACACTCGGCCGACAGGTCATCGCGAAACTGCCTGCGTCCCTGCCCAATGGGGACCGTGGCTACCGCGTGGCCCGATTCGTGGGCGTCGACGGGCCCCGCTGGTTCCTGCGCGGAGTATTCTCCGGCGACGCAGCGGTCAAGCGCAGCGCCGCTCGAGACATGGAACGCGTCTTCCGCAGCCTGGTCGTGGTCCGTGGGAACAACCCCATGGCGCCCCGTGATCTCCTGCCGCTCCGGATTCCCGACAACGCCGTTCCGCGCGACCAGGCCGCAGAAACCCCGGAGAAACCGGGCAACGAGGTTCCGGAACGAGGCCCGGAGATCACTCAGATTGGCTGAATCGCCCTCGGTCCGCTGGCCCGCGGACCGCGACGGCCGGGAACGGGCCAGGATCCGGGTTCTCGTGGAAGGGCGCGTCGGTGAAGTTCGCATCCGGCCGCGGAACGAACTGCCCAGGTACGAGGCCGAGGTGGACATTACCGCGAGCTACCGGGCCGTCTCCTCGGACCTGCGCGGCCGATTGCCACGTGGCTCAGTGACCGCACCGACGTCGGCCATCGCGATGGACATGCCGCACCTGGAAGACGACGACGCCCCACTCGGTCCCGGGACGCACGTCCGACTCGTGTGGCACGGCCAGCGAACGGTTCCCGGGATCGGCGCGGGCACACGATTGCGGTGCTCCGGCCTGCTGGCCTCCGTATCGGGAGTGCCGGTCATCTATAATCCTCGGTACGAAATCGTGTCCCGCCACCAAGAACTGTAGAGAGCGGAGAGCATCACCACATGCAGAACAATATCGGCGAGCCTTCACGCCGACCGGAGGACTCCGAGCGACCCGGCAGCTCGCCGTCCTTCGGGCAGCAGATGGCTGCCGCGTACGGCAAATCCGGGGCCTTCCGACGGGATGAGCACGGGCAGATCGACGTCATGCACGCGATCGGCGGAATCCGCGGTCTTCTCGAGGCGGTTCTGCCCTCGATCGCCTATCTGATCAGCTTTGTGATCACGTCGTCGCTGGGCCTTTCCCTCGCGATCGCGATCGGCCTGGCCGTGGTCTTATCGATCATCCGATTCATCACCGGCGGCCAGAAGATCCAGGCCTTTTCGGGGGCCGTGGGCGTGCTGATCTGTGCGTTCTTCGCACACGCCGGCGGCAAGCCGATCGATTACTACGTCGTCGGGTTCTGGACCAACGGTGCGTACGCCGTGGGTCTGGCCTTGTCGATGCTCTTCCGTTGGCCCCTGCTCGGCGTCGTCTACGGAATGCTTCGCGGTGAGGACACGGGGTGGCGCAAGAACCGGGACCGGATGAGGGTCTACCAGCTGGCGACCGGGGTTCTGGCCGCGATGTTCGCGCTGCGCCTGGTCGTGCAGTTGCCACTCTTCTTCGCCGAGAATCTTCCCGCACTGGGAATCACACGACTCGTCATGGGTATCCCTCTCTACGCGTTCTGCCTCTGGCTCACGTGGATGATGACCAGGACCAAGGAATCCGTGGCCCGGAGCGAAGAACCGGCCTAGCTGTACGGCGCTCGCCGACGGCCTGACGGGCCCATCAGAGTTCCTGACCGTGGGCCGTCTCGTCCAGACCGGGCTCTTCCGCAACGAGGTCTTGGTCCTGCTCGACGGGTTCCTGAGCCTGCTCGGCGTTGAACAGAGAACGCAGATCCTGTTCTCCGGCAGGCGTGGTGATCAGGAAGAGTTCGTCTTCGCCTTCCAGAACGTCGTCGCCCGTGGGAGTCACGGGGATCCCGTCGCGGAGAATCGCCACGAGCGTGGTCTCGGCCGGCCACTCGACGGACTCGACGGTCGAGCCGATGAACGCGTGATCGGTGGGCACGGTGTATTCGATCAGCGTCGCTCCACCCGCCTGGAGATCCAGCAGACGCACGACGTCCCCGACCTCAACGGCTTCCTCGACCAACGCGGTCATGAGTCGCGGCGTCGACACGGCGACGTCGACGCCCCAGGCGTCGTCGAAGAGCCACTCGTTCTTCGGGTTGTTGACTCGCCCCACGGTTCGCGGCACTCCGAATTCGGAACGGGCCAGGAGCGAGACGACCAGGTTGGTCTTGTCGTCCCCGGTTGCGGCCACGATCACGTCGGCCGTTTCGGGCTCGGCCTGGCGAAGCACGGACAGCTCGCACGCGTCGCCGATCAACCAGGTGGCACCCCGGAGATCGGAGCGGCCAATGGCCTCCGGCTTTTCGTCGAGAATCGTCACCCGATGGCCGTGGCCCAGAAGCTCGAAAGCAATGGACGATCCCACGGAACCCGCGCCCACGATGAGAACCTGCACGTCATTCCTCCTCTTCGCCGCGCTGCAACCCGGACTCGGGGGAGTCGTCGCGGCGGATCGCTTCTTCGGTTCGCTCGACGGTCGACGCCGGCTTGCCCCAGGACCGCTGGCTGAGGCGCGGTTCGAAGGGCTCGTCCTCGAGATCTCCCGGCGGGGAGGACAGGACCCGGGCCACGCCGTTCATTTCCTGGGTGCGGATCATCGCGTGCACGACGTCGCCCTGCTGATAACTGGTGTCCGGGCCGGGTAGCATTCCCTCGCCGAAACGGGTGATGAACGCGATGCGGACATCCGCGGCCTCCTCGATGTCGGTCAGGGAATGACCGGTCCAGTCCTCGTGCAATTGCAACTCGGCAAGAACCAGGCGACCGGAGGCCTCTCGATAGTCACCGGTCATGGACTGTTCGGGCAGAATCCGGCGCAGAACCTGGTCGGTGCTCCACCGAACGGCGGCGACCGTGGGTATCCCGAGGCGCTGAAAGAACTCGGCCCGATTGGGGTCGTTGATGCGCGCGACCACGTGGGCGACCTTGAACGTCTCCCGTGCCACGCGGGAAGCGAGGATATTCGAATTGTCCCCGTTCGATACGGCCGCGAAGGCGTAGGCGTGCTCGATGTCGGCCCGCTTGAGCGTCTCCCGGTCGAAACCGACGCCCTTGACCTTCTTTCCGTCGAAATCCTTCCGGAGCCTGCGGAACGCGCGTTCGTCCTGATCAATCACGGCCACGGTGTGTCCCGCGGCCTCGAGGGAATGGGCGAGCATGACTCCGACCCGTCCGGCGCCCATAATCACGAAGTGAGGCACGGTGCATTGGCTCCTGAAAGTCGCGGGGGCTGGGAAAGCGTTCGCTTCTCGACCCAGTCGTTCTCTTCACCAGGGTAATGCACCCGCTTCCGCCAGGTCGCGGTGGGGTAGCGTATGGCATTGTGCAATCACTACCAACGCGCACTCGGCGGGCCCTCTTCGGGGCGCCTAAGGAGACGGAGCAGATCCGTGGCCTGACGTTGCCCAAACGCGCGGCACTCCCGATCTTCGGCGCCGACGGTTTCTCCGCGATCGCCTACGCGCCCGACGAGATCATGATGGTCCTGGCTCTTGCGGGGTCGGCGGGACTCGTCATGTCCCCGTGGGTCGGCGTGGGCGTTGCCGTGACCCTTCTGCTGGTGATCGGCACCTACCGCTACAACATTCGCGACGTCGCCACTTCGGGCGGTGACTACCACGTGGTCAGCGACCGCCTCGGTCCGAGGACGGGCGCGGCGGCCGGGTCCAGCCTGCTCTTCGACTTCGTCCTGACGGTCGCCGTGTCCGTCTCATCGGCGTCTTCCTACGTCACCACTCTGATCCCGGTTCTCGCGGGACACCGGGTTCTCGTTGCCGTGCTCTTGGTCGTCGCTCTGACCTTGATCTACGTTCGGGGACTGCATTTCATGGGGCGGATCGCCCTTCTTCCGGCGCTGCTCTTCGTGCTCTGCCTCGTGGCGGTATTGGGGATTGGGATCATCGAGTCCTGGTTCGGCGCCCTGGACGAGGCTCCCAGCGCCGGGTTCCACATCAGGCCGGAGCCCGCCGAATCGAATTCTCTCACCGGTTTCGGCCTGTTCCTTCTAGTGGCACGATCCTTCTCATCGGGCGCCGTGACCCTGACCGGTGTCGAGTCAGTCAGCAATTCGGTCAGGTTCTTCCGCGCCCCGAAGGCCCGCAACGCGGCCTACAGTCTGGTGGCGATGGGGCTTTCTACTGCTGTAGCCCTGGTGGGCATCCTCTACCTCGCGGATGCGAGCGGCGCCGTCGTGACGCTCGATTCCTCACAACTGGTGATCAACGGTCACTCGATGGGCGAGGACTACCAGCAGATGCCGGTCCTGGCCCAGGTAGCCCAAGCGGTCACGGGACACAACATCCTGCTCGGCGTTTTCCTGGCCAGCACGGTGCTGTTCCTCCTGCTTGCCCCGGCCGCCGCCTACGCGGGGTTCCCGATTCTGGCCTCGACCATGGCCGAGAAGGGCTACCTGCCGGTGCACTTCCGGGCCAGGAGCAACAGGTCGCTGTACGCCAACGGTGAGCTCGTGCTGGGGGCCGCCACCGTGGTGGTGGTCCTCGCCTTCCGGGCGGATGTCAACGACCTGATCCAGCTGTATGTGGTCGGCGTCTTGTTCTCGATGTCTCTGACCCAGGCGGCCGTCTTCCTGAGCAGGCACCAAGAAATCCGAGTGGTTCTCGCGAGGCTGCCGCGGCGTCGTCTCCTGCGGGACCAGGTCGTGACCATGATCGGGTTGGTGGCCACGGTTCTCGCGACCGTCGTCGTCCTGGTGACCAAATTGGCGCAAGGAGCCTGGGTCACGGTACTGGTTGTCGGGTTTCTCACCCTGGCAACTCTGGCCATCAAGAAGCACTACACCACCATCGACCAGGAGCTTGCCGTGAAGCAGAAGAATCCGCTCAAGGCCCTTCCCTCGCGGGTCCACGCCATGGTCGTCGTGCCACGACTGCGGAAGCCTGCGCTCAGGGCGTTGGCCTATGCTCGGGCCACCCGCCCGTCGACGATCGAGGGACTCGTGCTCAACGTGGACGAGGCTGAGACTCGGAAGATCCGGCAACTGTGGGACAAGTATGAGGTGCCCGTCCCTCTCACGATCCTCGCCTCGCCCTTCCGCGACCCGGTCACTCCGGTTGTCGAGCACGTCCGCGAGGTCCGGAAGGCCTCGCCGCGCGACGTCGTGATCGTCTATGTGCCCGAGTACGTTCTGGAACACTGGTGGGACAAGTTCTTGCACCACCGTTCGGGAAGCAAGATCGCAGCGGCGCTGAGAAGAGAACCCGGGGTCGTCACGGCCATGGTTCCGTGGCGCCTAGGACACGAGGACGAGGAGAAACTATCGTGATCGCACCAGGAGACGACATCGAGATCGTGACGGACACCATCGCCCACGGCGGGGCATGCGTCGGACGGCACGAGGGACAGGTCGTTTTCGTCCGCGACGCCGTCCCAGGGGAGCGCCTCCTGGTGCACATCGACTCGATGGGCAAAGGCCATCGGTTTGCTCACGCGCACGTGATCGAGGTTCTCGAACCCTCTCCGTCCAGGCGGACTCACCCGTGGCCCGAGGCCGACGGGCTCCTCACAGCGCACCCTGTGGGCGGGGCCGATTACGGCCACATTCGGCCGGACACGCAGACCCAGCTGAAGAAACAGGTCATCGCGGAACAGCTCACCCGGTTGGGCGGAATGGACCCGGAATCCGACCTCCTCCGGGGACTGACCGTCGAGGCCTTGGACCTGACACCGGACGGAGGGTGGCGCACCCGCGTGCACTGGGCCGTCGACGATACCGGGCGGCTGGGCATGCACCCCTACCACGGGGCGGACATCCTCCCTGTCCAGGAGCTTCCGTTCGCGGTCGAGGCGATCAATGCCTTGCATCTGTGGGAAGGGGAGTGGCGCAACATCCAGCGGGTCGACGTCGCAGCACCGTCATCAGGTGAACCCGCGCTGGTGGTCTTCACCGCCGCCGAGGGCATCATTCCGGAGGAAATCGTCGACGACGTCGACGTCGAGCTGGCCACCTGCCTCCCGGCCGGCCAGGAGGTTTCGGCAGTCATCGTGCCCGCTCCCGTGTCGGGAAGGCAACGAGGCGAGAAACCGGATCCCCAGCTCGTGCGCGGGACATCGGAGGTCCGCGAGGCCGTCACGGCTCCCGGCGGGGAGAAGCTGATGTTCCGTGTCGGTGCCGGCGGGTTCTGGCAGAACCATGCGAAGGCCCCAGACTGGCTGATGAATACGGTGGCCGAGGCCAGCGGGCTCGAGCCCGGCCAGACGGCCTGGGACCTCTACGGTGGGGCGGGGCTCCTCGCCGCCGGATTGGCCGATCGCGTCGGCGAACACGGAACGGTCTGGACGGTCGAAGGATCGCCCGTGACCGCGGACGACGCCGCGAACAACTTCTCCCCGGAAGGGCAAGCACGCACGAGTGGCGCTCGCGATACTGAGGTAGTCGTCACACGATCGGGCGTCGAGCAGGCGCTGAGGCGGTGGGCCACGGCGAACAACGCGGGCGCGCGTCACGGCAGGTCGCGAAGGGCCAAGCCCCGCACCGACGTGCCCCAGGGAAGCCCGGACGTCGTCGTGCTCGATCCGCCGCGCCAAGGAGCGGGCCGCCGGGTCATGGAAGCGATCACGGGTGCAGAGCCCTCGCGGATCGTGTACGTCGCCTGCGATCCGGCAGCGCTGGGGCGTGACGCAGGTTTCCTCCGAGAACACGGGTGGGAACCGACGTGGCTTCGCGGGGTCGACATGTACCCGGACACCCATCACGTGGAGACGATCGTCGTCTTCGAAAAGAGCTGACGGGACGAGGTTCGTCCAGGGCAAAAGGTGTCGTCACATGAGAACACCTCCGAGCCCAGAAGGTAGACTGCTCAACTGAAGGCTTAGTGTCACTGTGTCTCCAAAGGTTTGCATCACACCTAACAACGGCGCTCGGGAAGAGCGCGTCACCGCTAGGACTCACCTGGGGACCTGAACTACGCCTGGAAATGACAGTGGCGAGAGGAGTCCCAAGCAATGAGCACTGTGGACAGCTTCGGGTCCAAGGGCGCGTTGGACGTCAACGGAACCGAATACGAAATTTTCCGACTCAGCAAGGTCGAAGGCGCCGAAAAGCTGCCGTTCAGCCTCAAGGTTCTGCTCGAGAACCTGCTGCGCACCGAAGACGGCGCGAACATCACCGACGAGCACATCAAGGCCCTGGCCAACTGGGATCCCACCGCGGAACCCGACACGGAGATCCAGTTCACCCCGGCGCGCGTGATCATGCAGGACTTCACCGGCGTTCCTTGCGTCGTGGACCTCGCAACCATGCGCGAGGCCGTCAAGTCGCTGGGCGGTGACCCCACCAAGATCAACCCGCTGGCACCGGCCGAGCTCGTGATCGACCACTCGGTCCAGATCGACTCGTTCGGCAACAAGGACGCCATCGAGCGGAACATGGACATCGAGTACGAGCGCAACGGTGAGCGCTACCAGTTCCTCCGCTGGGGACAGACCGCATTCGAGGACTTCAAGGTCGTTCCTCCGGGCATGGGCATCGTGCACCAGGTCAACATCGAGTACCTGGCTCGCACCGTCATGTCCCGCGAGGTCGACGGCGTACTCCGCGCATACCCGGACACCCTGGTCGGTACGGACTCCCACACGACCATGGTCAACGGCCTGGGCGTGCTCGGTTGGGGCGTGGGCGGCATCGAGGCCGAGGCCGCGATGCTCGGACAGCCCGTATCGATGCTGATCCCGAAGGTCGTCGGATTCAAGCTGACCGGTAAGATTCCGGCCGGTTCGACCGCGACCGACGTCGTGCTGACCATCACCCAGATGCTTCGTGAGCAGGGCGTGGTCGGCAAGTTCGTCGAGTTCTACGGCGAGGGCGTGACAGAGGTCCCGCTCGCCAACCGCGCGACGATCGGCAACATGAGCCCCGAGTTCGGTTCGACCGCGGCGATCTTCCCGATCGATGAGGTGACCCTCGATTACCTGCGCCTGACCGGCCGCAGCGAGGACCAGGTCGCCTTGGTCGAGAAGTACACCAAGGAACAGGGTCTGTGGCACGATCCCAGCGACGAGGCAGCGTACTCCGAGTACCTCGAGCTGGACCTCTCGACGGTTGTTCCCTCGATCGCCGGCCCGAAGCGTCCGCAGGACCGTATCGCACTGACCAACGCCAAGAATCAGTTCCGCACTGACCTCGACAACTACGTCGATGAGGAGGAGCCCGAGTCGGGCGAAGAGTCTTTCCCGGCTTCTGACGCTCCCGCCGTGGATGATTCGCCCGAGGTGACCGAGGAACAGCGCCCGCGCCGCGTGTCGGCAGCTTCTTCTGCTCAGGGTCGTCACTCCCACCCCGTTGAGGTCGACATGCCGGACGGCCGCGAATTCGAACTGGATCACGGTGCGGTTGCCATCGCGTCCATCACGTCATGCACCAACACCTCCAACCCCTCCGTCATGATGGCCGCGGGCGTGCTCGCACGTAACGCCGCAGCCAAGGGGCTCAAGGCGAAGCCGTGGGTCAAGACCTCGATCGCTCCGGGCTCCAAGGTCGTGACCGACTACTACGAGAAGGCCGGCCTGATGTCGGAACTCGAGAGCGTCGGGTTCTACATTGTCGGTTACGGTTGCACCACGTGCATCGGCAACTCGGGCCCGCTCGAGGACGAGGTCTCCAAGGCGGTCAGCGACAATGATCTGTCGGTGACCTCGGTCCTTTCGGGAAACCGGAACTTTGAGGGCCGCATCAACCCGGACGTCAAGATGAACTACTTGGCCTCTCCGCCGCTCGTCATCGCCTACTCGCTGGCCGGGTCGATGGACTTCGACTTCGAGAACGACCCGCTGGGTCAGGACGATGACGGCAATGATGTCTACCTCAGGGACATCTGGCCGGACCCGACCGAGGTGCAGCAGATCATCGACGCCTCGGTGTCCACGGACCAGTACAGCAATGAGTACGGAACCATCTTCGACGGTGACGATCGCTGGAAGAACCTGGACACCCCGACCGGCGACACCTTCGAGTGGGACGAGGCTTCGACCTACGTCCGCAAGCCACCGTACTTCGAGGGCATGACCATGGATCCGGACCCGGTCGAGGACGTCGAGAACGCTCGAGTTCTGCTCAAGCTGGGCGATTCGGTCACGACCGACCACATCTCGCCGGCCGGTTCCTTCAAGTCGGACACACCTGCGGGCAAGTACCTCATCGAGAACGGCGTGGAGCGCAAGGACTTCAATTCCTACGGTTCCCGCCGTGGTAACCACGAGGTCATGATCCGCGGTACGTTCGCGAACATCCGCATCAAGAATGAGCTGTTGGACGGCGTCGAGGGCGGATTCACTCGTGACTTCACCCAGGGCGGCGAGCAGAGCACGGTGTACGACGCCGCGCAGAACTACGCCGCCGAGGGCACCCCGCTGGTGGTCCTGGGTGGCAAGGAGTACGGAACCGGTTCTTCTCGTGACTGGGCGGCCAAGGGTACCCGCTTGCTGGGCGTCAAGGCCGTTATCGCCGAGTCCTTCGAGCGTATTCACCGCTCGAACCTGATTGGTATGGGCGTTCTGCCGTTGCAGTTCCCTGAGGGCGAGTCGCACTCGTCGTTGGGTCTCGACGGCACCGAGTCCTTCACCATCACTGGGGTCACGGAGATCAACGAGGGCAAGACGCCCAAGACGGTACACGTGGCGGCCACGGCGCAAGACGGCACGACGACCGAGTTCGACGCCGACGTCCGCATCGACACCCCAGGTGAGCGGGAGTACTTCCGCAATGGCGGAATTCTCCAGTACGTTCTGCGGAACCTGGTGCGCAACAACTAGGAGCAGAGCCCAGAGGCCCTGAGCTTCTGGACTGTCAGAATGGCCTCCGGCATGGTGGTGGGTTTCCGGACCCGCCGCTGTGCCGGAGGTCTTTTGCGTTGACGGCCCGGACAGGCGCGACGGCCGCGGACTGGCAAGGGGCCCGTCCGGTCCAGGCCAGGCGGTGCCGGCGGGAGCGATTCCCGGGTCAGTCCGACAGGAGATCCGCGAGGACCGTGGCCTGGCTGTGGTCGGCGTCCTTGGCGGCGGTCAGGAGGGTGAGGCGCTTTCCCCTGACCGTGTCGCGAAGTTTCCTGATGGCCTCGCGGCCCGCATCGGAGTCGAGCTCCTCGCGGTATCGTCGCGCGAATTCGTCGAATTTCTCGGGATCGTGCCCGTACCACTGACGCAATTGGGTGGAAGGCGCGACGTCCTTGTTCCACGCGTCGAGATCTGCGTCCGCCTTGCGGACCCCGCGAGGCCAGATGCGGTCGACCAGAACACGGGTCCCGTCGTTGTGGCTTGCCTCTTCGTAGATGCGCTTGACGACGATGTTCATGCTTCCACGTATACACCCAGGCGGCAGACCGAGAACAGAGCCGCGAGGCGGCAGTGTTGTGCGCATCCGGGGCTGCCCCGACGCCGAGACGGCACTTTGGTGCATACTTGGGCCCATTGAGCGCACATGCGCGCCACCTCGCGGATGCGAAGCGCACAAAATTGCCGCCTCGGCCACGAAAGGCTCGCGGTTCGTGCTCTCACGTCCAGAGGTTTCGCGCGCTATGTCGCCGAGCTATCGCTCCGATCAGCTCAGTCTGATCCGGCCGCCGTCGACCGTGACTTTGTACTCGGGCAACGGCTTGGGCGCCGGCCCACCTTGCACGGAACCATCCTGGATGGAGAACGTGGAGGAGTGGCACGGGCAGGTGATGGACTCGTCCCGCACATTGACCGAACAGCCCTGGTGAGTGCACGAAGAGCTGAAGGCCTTGTACTCGCCCTGGGTGGGCTGAGTGACGACAGCCGTCACGCCGTCGGAAGAGACCTTGATGGCCCCACCTTCGGGGACGTTCGAGGCCGCCGCAATGTCGACCGGATGATTCGGATCGATGTCCGACTTGTCCGACGAGGAATCGCCGTCCGCCCCGCACGCACTCACTGCAACCGACGTACCGGCCAGGAGGCCGACCCCGGCCAGAGTGCGACGCCGGGTGGGCCCCTCCGTACTATGGCGGGCGGCCGACTGCGACGCGGATTCGTGGGTGGTGTGGGACTGGTGGCTCATAGGAAGGACCTCGTGGGTGAGTCGGATCGTGGACGGGGCGGGCCCGGCCGTGTCACGACGCCCGGCCGTCTCACAACGGCCGGGCGTCACCGGCTCAGCGAATGCGCTCGAAGGCCCCCACACGATCAAGGTAACGGGTGATGCCGCCGTTGAAGAAGGGCCACCCGGCACCGAGAATCATGGCGAGGTCGATGTCCTGGCGGTCCGGGACCACGCCCTCATTCAGCATACGAGAAATCTCGGAAGCCAGCGCATTCTCGACGTCCGTCCGGATCTCCTCGACCGACCTGCCTTCGCCGGTCGCGGAAATGAGCTCCTGGGCCTCCGGGCTCAACCCGCCCTTCTGATTGGAGATGGGGGAGACCTTCGAATCGTTGAGTCTCTTGAAGTTTTCGGAGACATGGAAGCGATCGCCTTGGTAGGTGTTGAGCGACTCCAGGAGGTGAACACCAATCGGAAGCCCAACGAGGTCGATGAGCGTAAACGAGTCCATCGGGAACCCCAAGGGCTGATAGGCCTCGACGACGCGCTCGGCAGGGGCGCCATCGTCGAGGGCCCTGCCCGCTTCGGAGAGGACAACGCCCAGGACCCTGTTGACGATGAAACCGGAGGAATCGCGGGCACCCACCGCGATCTTGCCGAGCTTCTTGGCCAGGGCGAATGCGGTCGCGATCGCCGCGTCCGTGGTGGAGTCGGTGCGAACGATCTCGACCAGGGGAAGCACGGCCACGGGGTTGAAGAAGTGGAACCCGACCACGCGCTCCGGATGCTCCAGATGCTCGATCATCTCGCTGACCAGGAGCGAAGAAGTATTGGTGGCCAGGATGCAGTCAGGCTTGACGGATTTCTCCAGGTCCGCGAAGACCTCCTGCTTGACCTTGGTCTCCTCGAACACGGCCTCGATCACGAAATCGCAGTCGGAGTATTCCGAGGTGTCGGTGGTTCCCGAAACGAGCGTGCCGAGCCGCTCCGCCTGCTCCTGAGTGAGGCGGCCCTTGGAAACGTTCTTGTCGAGTTCCTTGGAGATCCAGTCGAGGCCCTTGTCGACGCGGGACTGCTCGACATCGCTGATCAGCACCGGAACCTGAAGTCGGGTCAGGAAAAGCAGAGCCAGCTGGGATGCCATCAGGCCGGCCCCGACGACGCCGACCTTCTCGATCTCGGCCGGAGTCACTTCGGGCGGAACCATGGAAGGATGCTTCGATCGCCGCTGCACGAGCTCGAGCATCGAGTACACGCTCGAGGAGAACTGGTCCCCGCGGGCCAGGCCCTCCAGCACATCGAGCTGCCGCTCCCGGGACTCGGCCCTGCTTTCGAGGGGGCCCTTGCAGAAGATATCGAGCGCAACCCAGCACGCTTCGCTGGCGCCCGACGTCTTGCGTCGAATGAGGGTGTCGGTCGCGTCGGCGACCTCCTCGAACCGGGTGCGCAGCTCCCCGCCGTCCTGCCCGTCCGAGGACCACAGCGGGGATTCCTGATCCGATTCCTGCGGACGTTCGGGGCGGATCTCACCGCGGATCACCCTCCCGAACCACTCGATCGCTTCGGTCCGTGCCTCGTCGGACTTCACATCACTGCTGGTGAGCGCGTCCAGGATACCGATCTCGTTCGCCTGGGCAGACGTAAGCATCTTCCCGTTGTTGAGCGGGTTCTGGAAGATGACGCGCGCGGCGTTTTCCGGGCCGATGAGGCGCGGAAGCGCGAAGATCCCGGTCCAGCCGGGGATCAGGCCCAGACGGATTTCGGGGAGCCCGATGTTCTTGGTCCCCGGATGACCCACGCGGTAGTCGGCCGACAGAGCGAGTTCGAGTCCTCCACCGAGGGCCGTCCCGTTCACCCGGGCACAGGTCGGAACGGGCAGGGCACGGATGGACTCGACGAAATCGTGCCCCATGCGTCCGACCAGGTCCAGCGGAGTCTCCGGATCTTCGGCCAGGGTGCTGACGAGCGTCAGATCGAGTCCGGCGGCGAAGGTTGGCGCGGTACCTTCGAGCATGATGCCTTCGACGTCGCCATTCTCAGCCAGCGTCCGGGCCCCCGCAACGGCGTCGAGCAACGCCTGGATGGACCGCGGACCCAAAGTTTCTGGGCGCCGGTCGGCATCATTGTGCAGTGTCAGAACCGCGATCCTGGTGCCCTGGTCGAGCTCGAGGATCTCCTGGGAGACCTGGGTGACCACTTCGTCGGGGCACCGTTCGGTCAACGGTGAGTAATCGGGACGGGTTTCGGACATGGTGTTCCTCTCAACGAACGTGTTTTGCACCACGTTACCGAGACCGCCGTCCGCAATCTACTCGATACTCCGAGTACCGGAAGAATTCGTCGGATTGCGCGCATCTTCCGCAAACACCGGGGTCAGAACCGGGGTGACCAGGCCAATCTGCCATCCTCGGGCCCCGTACTCGGTCAAGTAGTCGGCAATGTCCTCGGGCGAGGCCACAGGATGCTCCCAGGCCAGGCGCCGGAGATGCTCCGGTGTGAGGAGGTTCTCCTGGGGAACCTCGTGGAATTCCGCAAGCTCGGCCACGGCGTCTTTCGCCTCTCTCAGGACTTCGGCCGCTTCCGGGCGTTTGGAAGCCCACGCCTTGACCGGCGGGGGCGAATCACTGGGCACCGTGAACGGCACCTCGTCCTGCCCAGAGGCGGCGTCGCGGATCGCGCGGACCCAGCGTACCGACTCACGCCGAATGAGTTTGGAATGGAACCCGGGAATCTTCTGGAGCTCCGGCACAGACCTGGGCATGGTCTTCGCGGCACCGATCAGTGCGGAGTCGGGCAGCAACTTCTTGGGCGCAAGGTCCTTGCGTTGCGCCAGCCGGTCGCGTTCGTACCAGAGATTTCGCAGGGCCGTGAGCTGTTTGACCGACCGGACCTGTCGAATCCCCTTGGTTTTCCGCCAGGGGTCGGGCTTGGGTTCGGGCTCGGGTGCTCGGCAGATGGCCTCGAACTCTTCCTGGGCCCACGCCATTTTGCCCTGGGCATGCAGGAGGTCGATGACGGCCGCGCGGAGGTCGACCAGGAGCTCGACGTCGAGGGCGGCGTAGACGAGCCAGGGCTCGGGCAGCGGCCTGGTCGACCAGTCGGCTGCGGAATGCTCCTTGGCCAGCGAGTACCCGAGCAGTTCCTCGGTCATCGCGCCCAGGCTCACTCGGTCGAGTCCCGCGAGGCGACCGGCAAGTTCCGTGTCGAACAGAGAATCCGGGTTCATGCCGACCATGCGCAGACTCGGCAGGTCCTGGGTGCAGGCGTGGATGATCCACTCGGAGCCTCGGAGGGCATCGTTGATGATGCTCAGGTCTCCGAAGGCCTCCGGATCAATGAGCGCGATGGGGGAGTTGCCTCGCTTGATCTGGACCAGAAAAGGACGCTGACCATATCTGATCCCGGAAGCCCGCTCGGTGTCGATGGCCACCGGCCCCGTGTGGGATTGCAACATCTTCGCGACCCGAGTGAGCCCGGCGGAGGTATCGGTCACGGGAGGGACGCCGCTGGCGGGCGCGTTCAGCGGCATGATGGGAGGGATCACCAGGTCGGAGGCGAGCCCGAGATCGGCCGCTACGAGGCCGTCCGGTTCGACCGCCTGGTCCTCCAACTCGTTCGCGCTGAGTCCTTCCCCGCTTCGAAACCGTCCATCGTCGTGGTTGTTCGCCGAAGTCTCTGTCATGGCGCAATCACGGGTCGGAAATCCATTCTTCGTCTCGGGGGAGCGGGTCGATTGTTTCCCGCTGGGTCAAGGGTGCCAGGTGGCACGTTGTCACAGTCTACTGGCTCGCCGACTAGGGGAAGTGGCGCCTAAATGCCTCGGCCGGGGAACCGGGCGACGTCGGTCGGCAGTGGTGGGAGCCCTGCGTAGGTGCAGACCATGTCTGCCCACGCCTCGAGATGCTGCTGCATCTCCGGTCCCTTCGGCGTCCAGGACGCCCGCAATTCGATTTCAATGCGCTCGTTGTCCTCGGCGAGGATCCCGAAACCTTGCGAGAAGGCGCGGGTTGCGGTTCCACCCGCCCGCTTGTGGCTCGCCCCCTTGCGGTCGAGGGCCTCGATGAGCCAGTCCCAGGCGACGGACGCGAGCATCTGCTCGGCCGCGACGTCGGGCTCGATGCTCGCGCGGATGTAACTCACGACGCGAAAGTCCCCACCCCACGTTTCGGGGAACCGCGGATCGTAGAGGAGCATGAACCGGCCCAGGGCCAGTTGCCGCTCCTCATTGGACGGGTCGACGACGTCGGCCCCCAAACCGACGCCGTAGGGCGCCAAATGCGTCGGAGCGTCGATGCTGGAAAGCGATAATTCGGGCTGGAAACGGGCACGACGCAACGAGCTCAGGGCCTCCCTGAACTGGCTGGGTGCGCTTTTCTGGTCCTGACTAGCCGTCACGTATGTCAGGCTACGGTGGTGGCACGAACCGTTGAGCAAGGCGCGCCGGTCGCGCTCACTCTTCCGTCCAGGTTACGTACTCAGTCCTCCGGGGTGAATGCCAGGGAGACCGAGTTCATGCAATAGCGCAGGTCGGTCGGTGTGCCGAGGCCCTCGCCCTCGAAGACGTGGCCGAGGTGCGAATGGCACTGGGCGCACTGGACCTCAATACGCTCCATACCCAGGCTTGAGTCCTTGATGTAACGGACCCGGTCCTCGGCCAGGGGTGCGAAGAAAGACGGCCAACCGCACCGCGCATCGAATTTCGTGTCGGCCGTGAACAATTCGGCGCCGCAGGCCCGGCACGAGTAGGTCCCAGAGGAGAACTCGTCCCAGTATTCGCCGCTGAAGGGCCGTTCCGTGCCCGCTTCGCGCAACACGGAGTACTCCTCGGGGGAGAGGATTTCCCGCCACTCGACTTCGGAACGGTTCGCGGCAGAAGTGCCTGCGCTGCCGTTCTCGGTCGCGGCATCGGTGTGGAGCGCTGAGCGCTTGAATGGATTGTTAGTCATCGACATGTCCTGTGCCCCAGTACAGGTGCAGTACCGGCACCCCTAGGGTCTTTTCCGCTGTATTGGACCAATGGATATTCAGCGTGTCCTCGACCGGATGCGGCTCGGTGATGATGAGTACCTGGTCGATACCGTCGTCGACCTCTTCCCGCATAGCACGGAGCGGCTCGCCTTCAACGACCCTGCCCCGGCCCGGAAGTCCCGCGTCACTGAGCGTCTGCAGGGATCCTTCGAGGATCTTCTCGGCATCCGCTCGCAACGTTGCGGGTCCTTTCTCGGCGTGCGAGACCACGCGAAATGCTTCCTCAAAGTCCAACAACGCGAGCTGGTCGAGAAATTCCAACCAGAGGCGCTTGTTCATCTCCGTGGGGACGATGACGCGAATATCGTCACGGGCATCGGGATCCTCGCCGGACCTCACGATATTGATGTTCTCGATCTCGGCCTCGCCGAAAATTGCCTCGGTCACCACCAGCAAATTGCTCATGTCCCGATACTACTCGTCAGGACACGACCGAATCATCAGTTGTTCTGCGGCTGGACCCCAAGGATGATGGTGTCGGGGAACACCGGGGAAAGGTCGGTAATCGAACGTGTCTTGGATCGACTTTCGGAAAGCATCGACCACGAAGGCTTTGGGGCCGGGGGCTCAGTCCGGTACGAGACGAATGTCCGCGGTCAGGCCATGGCTCTCGGGCCTGCGCACCGGCATGGTCGCTGGAGCCGGGGCCGCGGGCCTCGCCGTCGGCACCGTGGCCGCCGCTGCCGGGTTTTACGCACGGACGATCGTGACCCCACCGAAGCCGGGCAACGAGACGATGCGGATTCTCGGCGTGGGGTATGAGACGCCCGAGCCCGTCGAAGGGCAGATCCCGGCCACGGTCAGTCTTCCCGCGGACGCCGAAACGCTGGTTCCGGGGCGATACATGCTCTTTTTCGACGCCGGCCGGGGGAGGGCCCTGATCGGGGACGTGGTTTCGTATTCCCCGCGGCTCGAGACGGTGACCCGGCGAGTTCTCGAGGTCCGACAGGGAGATCTCACCGTGGCCAAGCGTTGCCGTTGGTCGGGGGCCGTCTATGACACGCCAGCCGATGCGGGGTTCGAATTCATGGACGTGACCTTGGAGCTTCCCGTGGGTGAGGCGCCGGCCTGGGTGGTTCCGGCACCGGAGTCCTCGACGTGTCGGACGTGGGCCGTGATGATCCATGGACGAGGAGCGTCCCGGCAGGAGACCCTTCGATCGCTCGCCGCAACCCAGAAGATGGGCATGCCCAGCATCCACGTCTCCTACCGGAACGACAGGGACGCTCCGCCCTCGGAAGACGGGCGGTACGGACTGGGTTTCACCGAATGGCAGGACATCGACGTCGCGATCCGATACGCGCTGGATCACGGAGCGGACGACGTCGTCCTGTTCGGCTGGTCCATGGGAGGGGCGATCGCGCTGCAAACGGCGGACAAATCGGCGTTCCAACACTTGATCCGTGCCATGGTGCTGGACGGGCCCGTGGTCGACTGGTTCGAACTGATCCGGTACCACTCGAAGATGCAGCGCTTGCCCTTGCGTGCGGGCCAACTGGTTGCCGACCTGTTGTCCGAACCTCGCGCGGCCATGATGACGGGACTGCGTTCTCCCATCGTGCTCTCCGACCTCGATTGGCTGTCCAGGAGCGACGAGCTCATGACGCCGACCCTCATCATCCATTCGACGGACGACGAGTTCGTCCCCTCGTCCGCTTCGAAGAAACTTGCCTCGCGCAATGAGTTCGTAACCATGGTCCCCTTCCGCAAGGCCCGACACACCAAGGAATGGAACGTGGACCCCGAGCGATGGACCGCCGCAGTCACCGAGTGGTTGCCAGATCATCTTTCCGACGACAACCCTGCCGTCGAGCCGGAGGAAGGCCGATCTCCGATCGCGATGTCGCGGCGCCAGGTGGACTACTGACTGCTAATCCGCCTTGATCTGGGCGTAGCGTCCCTTCGTGACCGTGAGAAGGTCATCAGGAGACAGCTCGACGTCGAGGCCTCGTTTGCCGCCGGAGACCAGAACGGTCGGGTATTCCGCCGCGCTGCTGTCGAGAAGGACCGTCACGGGGGTTTTGTGACCCAACGGGGAAATCCCGCCGACGACGAAGCCGCTTCTCTTCTCTGCGATGGCCGGGTCCGCCATGGACGCGGACTTCCAGCCCATGGCCGCCGCCGCACGCTTGGTGTTCAGCGAGCTCGAGACCGGAACCACGGCCACGGCGAATTGCTTGTCGTGGGTGATCATGAGTGTCTTGAACACTTGGTCGGTGTCCCGGCCCAGTTTCTCGGCCGCCTCGCTCCCGAAGGAACGGGCATCGTCGTCGTGATCGTAGGGTCGCAGGCCGAATTCGACACCCGCGTTCTGCAGGGCAGCGATCGCCGACGTCGGGGCCGACCCTTCCGCAGCCGGTTTCTTCTTCTTGGACACCATCTGGCCTTTCTGACGAAATATTGTGTGCCTCCAGGGTACGGAGGCCGCCCTCACGGTCGGAAGACGGCAACCCGGCTTGCGGAGGACTACACTCTCAGGGGGAACCGGCCAAGGAGGCCGGTGCCGCGGAAAGGTGCGGTGGCACGCTTTCCGCACCACAAGCAGAGCAAAGAGCGAATGAGGAGCAAGGTGTCCGAAGCCGCCATCCGTCTGGTCGATCGTCGCCCGAGCGTGTCCGCCGAGGAACTGCTCAAGGGGTTCACCCCCTCCGAGCGTTTCGGCGAAGTCTCCTTCGACACCTACATCCCGGACCCCAACCAGCCGTCCCAGGCGCACGCCGTGGAGGCCCTCCAGGAATTCGGGCGATCCGTCGGCGGGTCCAAGGGCTCCGGCGGACTGTTCTCCAAATTATTCGGCAAGGGCTCGACCAAGGATTCGAAAGCGGGCATCTACCTCGACGGCGGGTTCGGCGTGGGCAAGACCCACTTGTTGGCCTCGCTGTACCACCAGGTTCCGGGTCCCAAGGCCTTCGGCACATTCGTCGAATACACGAACCTGGTCGGCGCACTGACCTTCCGCAAGACGGTGGACGCCCTCTCCGGCTACAACCTGGTGTGCATCGACGAATTCGAACTCGATGATCCTGGGGACACCGTGCTGATGTCCCGGCTCATGAGGGAGCTCGCCGACGCCGGGGTCAAACTGGCCGCGACCTCGAACACCTTGCCCGGTTCGCTGGGCGAAGGACGATTCGCGGCGGCCGACTTCAAGCGCGAGATCCAGGTCCTCTCGGACCAGTTCGACGTGATCCGCGTCGACGGCGAGGACTACCGGCACCGTGGACTGCCTGAAGCACCCCGCCCGGTGGCTTCCGAAGACTTCGACGACGCGGTGGCGGGGTTCGGCGATGACAAAACCGTGGCCATCGACGACTTCGACCAGCTCATCGAACATCTCTCTCGCGTCCACCCCAGCCGGTACCGGCAGCTCGTGGAAGGCCTGGACGGCATCGCTTGGCGAAACGTCACCCCGATTACCGCGCAGGCGGTGGCACTGCGATTCGTGGTCCTGGCGGACCGCCTGTACGACAGGGACCTGCCGATCGTCTCCTCCGGCGTGCCGTTCGACCAAGTCTTCACGGAGGAAATGATGGCCGGCGGATACCAGAAGAAGTATTTCCGTGCCGTGTCCCGCCTGACCGCCCTGGCGAGAGAAGGATTGCTCGAGGAGACCGTCGAGAAGTAAATGACGACGTCGTGCGGATGACGACGTCGTGCGCGAGATCCGCGCGACAATCATAAAGGGCGGCGACACGATGCTGGCCGCTCCTGCCGAGGAGCGCGGTCCGGCCGGGCGGGAAGGACAGAAGACGATGCTCTGGGTGGTTCTTCCGGCCGTTCTCGTGGGGACGATTCTGCAACGTATCTCAGGCACGGGTGTCGGTCTGGTCGTGGCCCCGGCCTTCGCGATTTCGTTGGGTGGCTCGAACGGAGTCTTTCTGACCAATGTCACGACGGCCGTATCGGGCTTCCTCCTCACCTGCGCCCTGTGGCGGACAGTCAACTGGAGCCAGTGGGCCAAGCTCTGTTCGAGCGCGTTGATCGGGACCGTGATCGGTGCCGTCGTCGTGCGGGTGACGCCTGGTTCGGTTCTGCAACTCGTGGTGGGCAGCGTGGTGCTCCTCGGAATGGTGGTGCTCCTGTCCGGAGGAGGGGCACGCCAACCAGCCGACCCGGAGCGGTCCAGCGCGGGTACGACGACGACGTACGGAGCCGCGGGAGGCCTGCTCAACGTGACGGCCGGTGTTGCCGCCCCGGCCATGGTCATCTATTCGCGGGTCACTGGGTGGAGACAGACCGAGTATGCCGCTACGATGCAACCCGTTTTCATGACCCTCGGGGTCACGTCCCTGGCCGCAAAATTTGCGATGGGAGCCGTGGAACACGCGACGATGCCCACCCCCTGGCTTTTTGTCGGAGTCGCCGGCATGGTCCTGCTCGGCCTGGCCGCCGGAACGCCGTTGGCGCGCCGTATCCCAGCGTCCACGGCTCGGACCATGGCGTTGGTCCTGGCCGGGGCGGGAGCCGTCGTCGCCATTCTCAAGGGGCTTTTCGGGCTGCTCGGGTAATTTTTGGGCCGCCGCGTGGTGCGGAGCGCCGGGGCCGCCGAGGTGGCAGTCTCGTGCGATTCTTCGCCCGAGGTGGCAATTTTGGGACGCTGCGGGGCCGATTCCCGCACGGGAGTGCCGTCTCGCGGCGCGCGGTCTCCCTGACGCTTGACGCCCGGCACGTCTGACGCCGGTGAGTCTGCTCCGCGCGCACAAAGGCCCCGGTTCCGAAGAACCGGGGCCTTGTCTGTGCGCGATACTGGGATCGAACCAGTGACCTCTTCCGTGTCAGGGAAGCGCGCTACCGCTGCGCCAATCGCGCTGGATACATATTTGATTATGTACTGCGAGGTGAGGACGGGATTCGAACCCGCGTACACGGCTTTGCAGGCCGCTGCCTAACCACTCGACCACCTCACCATGTCCTGATCGAAGGACTCAGGGCCTATGCCCCACTGCGTGAAGCAATCTGCGAGCGGTTGACGGGATTCGAACCCGCGACATCCACCTTGGCAAGGTGGTGCTCTACCAGCTGAGCTACAACCGCATGTCCAGCATTCTCGGAATCCATGCCCGAGTCCCGGCGAACCTGCATCAGTTCGTCGCGCCGACAGATGAATACTCTACACACCCTGGCGAGCGATGCAAAATCACGCCACCCCACGTCGATTGCCCCGAGATTCCGCGGAATGACGGGGGATCGGGCGACATGAATCGGCGAATCCCGGAAATTTGCAGCGTGTGTCGTGTGTCACCAACGGCAGAACCTGGTGCCGCTTTGACTCTCCCGGAGAGCGTCTCTAAGATGGTGCGAGTGCTGAGCGCGATTGGCGCAGTGGTAGCGCGCTTCGTTCACACCGAAGAGGTCACTGGTTCGAACCCAGTATCGCGCACGATATTTCGCTCTGGACAGCGTGGATTAGGCCCCCGATCGGAAGCTTCCGGTTGGGGGCCTTTTTCATGGGGCCCGCCATGGAGCCCGAGCCGCAATGGAGCCCCGGATGCACCCGCCCACTCGTGCGAATTCCTCCGATGACAGGTGAGGCACGGGGGTCGGTGAGCCCCGACACCGCGTTGGGGCACCTGCACCGACGGACTGGGGACGACGGACTGGGACGGCCGGACCGGCACGGGCGGACCGTGTGACATGCGCGGTGGCGTCAATGCACGGGGCGGAGGTCGTCGGACGGCAGACTGGCTGAAGGCGGCGCCCACGCCCCAGGCCGCGATCTGCGGCGAGCACATCGCAATGCAGAAGGACGATTTCGAGGACATGACCCAGCCGAGGCTTGCAACCCAGACCGAGCACGGGCGCATGTACGCGCGTTCGGTCGGCGGAGAGCCCGAGGTTCCTTCCATCACTACCGTCATTGGACAGTACGCACAGGACCTCGGAGGCTGGCACGGATACATGGCGGCCAAAGCCGCCCTCGAAGACGACCGAGCCATGCGCGCGTCCCGGTCGGTCGGGCTCAAGCACGCGGTCATCAGGGACGCGGCGGCCGCGGCGGAACGCTACCGGGATCAGGCGGCCGCCCGCGGCGACCGGGTCCACAATTACTGCGAAAACGTTGCCCTGCGAGCGATGGACATGGATCACGCCGTCGACGACGCCCGGGAAGAGCTGAGGCAGTACGGCGAGTCCGCATGGGCCGACCGGTTCGACGAATGGTGGGAGCTGTATACGCCGGAACCCCTGGCCGCCGAGGTCACCATCTGGAACCGAACGGTGGGCTACGCGGGAACCCTGGACCTGGTGGCCAAGATCGGCGGACGCGTCTGCATCATCGATTACAAGACCAAGGGGACGGACCGCAAGAACCGGGTCAAGCCCCTGGACACGAAGGTCATCATGCAGCTGGTGGCCGGGGTCAAGGCCGAAGAGGCGCTGGCGGACGCGGACACGGGGCGCTGGGTCGACTGGGAATTCGGTGACGCGCCGGTCCTGCTCGGCGTGGCCCTCGGGGAGACCGAGGTCAAACCCCAGCAAGCCAATCCGGATCTCCTCAAACACAACTGGTTCAAGTTCTGCGCTCTCCGTAAGGTATGGGAGTATCACCGATCCGTCGACGCGGCCCTCGAAGAGAGCTCGCTCCAGCCTCTGATGCCCGTGGTCCCGCCGCCGCCCAGGATCCACTTGCCCGAACAAGACGCCAGCTAGTCGCCAGGAGAAAAATTTCATGACCGTTCTGTCCGTGCGCACGATCGGCGACCCCGTTCTCCGCACCGTGTGCGAGCCCGTCACGGAGTTCGACGCCGATCTCTCTCGGCTGATCGACGACATGATCGAGACCATGTTCGACATCGACGGCGTCGGCCTCGCCGGCCCGCAGGTCGGCGTCTCGCTCCGGCTGTTTGCCTACGGCATCGAAGGTCCGGACGGCGAGGTCGGCCACGTGATCAACCCGGTCCTCGAGATCGGCGAGGAGCCGCAGGAAGGCGGCGAGGGGTGTCTGTCCGTGCCCGGGCTGAGCGGCGAAACCCCGCGCAGAAACTGGGCGAGGGTCACTGGAGTGGACAGGAACAATCGGCCGGTCGAGGTTGAGGGCGAAGGCCTCCTGGCCCGGTGTCTGCAACACGAGACGGACCACCTGGACGGCAAACTCTACATCGACCGCATGGTCGGCGAGGAACGGAAGAAGGCCATGCGCGCGATCCGTGCCGCCGACTACAACGACCTCTCCGCCGGGGTGCAGCGTCAACGCGCCGGCAACGTCTCGAGCGGCTTCGGGGCGGGCGCTTCCTTCGGTGCGGCCGCCGGTTCCGCACCGGGGGCGGCATTCGGCGGGGGCGCACGCTGATGCGAGTGCTCTTCGCCGGAACACCGGACACCGCCGTCGGCCCCTTGAACGCCCTGGTGGACGCGGGACTGGACGTCGTCGGCGTCCTGACGAGGCAGGATGCGCCGCTCGGGCGGAAAAGGGTCCTGACACCCTCGCCGGTCGCCCAGCGGGCCGAAGCCCTGGGTCTACCGGTCGTCAAGGCGAATACGTACGACGACGTCGCGCACGCCGCCGTCGCCGACCTGGCACCGGACGTCGCGGGGGTCGTGGCCTATGGCGCGATCCTTCCGCGCAAAGCCATCGACCTGCTTCCCTACGGGTGGATCAACCTGCACTTCTCCGTCTTGCCTCAGTGGCGCGGCGCCGCACCGGTGCAGAGGGCGCTCATGGCGGGGGAGCGCGAGCTCGGGGCCTCGACCTTCCTGATCGAGGAAGGTCTCGATACGGGTCCCGTGTACGGAACCATCCTCCAACAGGTAGGGGACGAAGACACCGCAGGAACCATGCTCGGCTCTCTGTCCGCCCGCGGCGGCTCGCTCCTCGCAGAAACTCTTCGCGACATCGAGAACGGCCGCGCGAGGCCCGCAGAGCAGACTGGCGAGCCAACCTTCGCCCCGAAACTTTCCCTCGAGGACGGACGCATCGATTGGGGCCGGCCCGCGGCCGACATCGAGGCCCACGTCCGTGGGACGACCCCGGAGCCAGGGGCCTGGACGCTTCTGGCGGGCCAAAGGGTCAAGATGCAGGGCGTGTACCCGGTCGACTCCCAGGCACCGTCGTGCTCCGCCGCCCCGGGGACAGCAAGATCGGAGGGCCGGCGGGTACTGGTGGCCTGCGGCGACGGCGAAGTGGTCGTCGAGCGCATTCAGCCCGCAGGGAAAAAGATGATGAACGCGGCCGACTGGGCTCGTGGAGCAGGACGAATCGATCAGGAGACCGTGATCTTCGAATGAGTGACAACTTCAACCGACGCCAACAGCGGAACGAAAACTCCGGCGGGAGGAATTCGCGGCGTGACGCCCAGGGACGCGAGAGAAACAGGAAGTCCCAGGGCAGACGAGATTTCTCGGCCTCGGCCCCCAGCGCTCGGCGTCGCGTTGCGGACCCGGACCGCCTGGTCGCCTTCGAGGTCATGCAAGCGGTCGACAATCAGGATTCCTACGCGAACCTCGTGCTTCCACAGGCGATCCGGAAGCATCGCCTGGACCGGCGCGACGCCGCATTCGCGACGGAACTGGCCTACGGGACGCTGCGCGAACGCGGGACCTATGATGCGATCCTGTCCCGGTGCCTCGACCGTCCGCTCGAGAAAACTGATCCGAAAATCCTCAACGCGCTGCGTCTCGGAGCCCACCAGATTCTCGGCATGAGGGTCCCGAACCACGCTGCCCTGAACCAGACCGTCGGCCTGGCCCGCGGCGTCATCGGGGCAGGACCATCGACCATGGTCAACGCCGTGCTGCGTCGGGTGAGCGAGAAGAGCCGCGAAGAATGGATGGTCGAGCTCACCGCCGATCTGACCGACGACATCAAGAGGATGTCGATCGAAGAATCCCACCCGGTGTGGATCGTGCGCGCGTTCCGTCAGGCGCTCGCCGCCCACGGGCGCGTACCCACGGAGATCCAGGAGCTGCTCGCCGCGGACAACGAGAGCCCGTCCGTCCATCTGGTGGCTCTGCCCGGCATCGGTGACCTGGGGGAGGCGCTGGACAACGACGCCGTCCCGGGCCAACTCGTCGAAGGTTCCGCGGTCTACAGCCACGGCGACCTGGGGCGCCTCGAGTCCGTGCGATCCGGTCGGATCCGGGCTCAGGACGTCGGGTCGCAACTCGTCGCTCGAGCCCTGGCCGGCGTCCAGATCGAGGGGTCCGACCAAGCATGGCTCGACCTGTGCGCGGGCCCCGGTGGCAAAGCGGCCCTGATGGGTGCGCTCGCGATCGAGCGGAACGCGGAGCTGGTGGCCAACGAGTCGGCCAAGCACAGGGCGGACCTGGTCTCCCACGCCCTGGAGCCTCTCCCGAAGAGCGCCTACAGGGTGATGATCGGGGACGGCAGGAAGATCCGCGAGAACATCATGGACGCCGCCGACCTGCCGGAGAATATCGGGCTCGCGGTCGAGGCCTTCGGCGAAGACGGTGATGTCTTCGACCGTGTCATGGTCGACGCTCCCTGCTCGGGGCTGGGCGCGTTGCGGCGGCGTCCCGAGGCGAGGTGGCGGAAGAAGCCGGGCGACGTCGCCGATCTTCTGCCCCTGCAGCTCGAACTCACCCAGGCCGCCATCTCGGTCACGCGACCCGGCGGCGTCGTCGCCTACGTGACGTGCTCGCCCCACCCGGCAGAAACACAGAACGTTCTCCTCGATGTCCTTGACGGAGGCGAGGTCGAGTTGCTGGACACCGCGGCCGCTGTGCGGTCGGTTGCCCTCCCGGGCGTACTCGAGGGCGACGCCGATCCCGGCACCGCAGTCCCAGGTATTGAACCGGCCGAGGGCCAGGAGGCCGCAACCACGGTTCAACTCTGGCCACACGTCCACGGGACCGACGCGATGTTCATGGCTCTGTTGCGCAAGAAGTAGAGCGTGGCCGCCCTATAGGCTGGAGTCGTACCGTTCAGCCGTCAAAGGTCGGTCGAGACCCGAAGCGACGCGTCGACAGGAGGACACGTGAGCCATCTCCACATCAACCCCTCGATTCTTTCCGCCGATTTCTCCCGGCTGGGAGAGGAGTTGCGGGCGATCTCGGATGCCGACGCGGCTCACATCGATGTGATGGATAATCACTTCGTGCCGAACCTGACGTGGGGGCCGCCCGTGGTCGAGCGCCTGCACGAGGTCTCTCCCGTCCCTTTCGACGTCCATCTCATGATCGAGGACGCCGATCGCTGGGCCCCACGGTATGCGGAGATCGGGTGCGAATCGGTGACCTTCCACGCCGAGGCCGCCATAGCACCGATCAAACTCGCGAGGGAGCTGAGAGCCCAGGGCTCCAAGGCGGGGATGGCGCTGCGGCCGGCCACACCGGTGGAACCGTATCTGGACATGCTCGAAGAACTCGACTTGCTCCTCATCATGACGGTCGAACCAGGCTTCGGCGGCCAGAAATTCCTGGACCTGACCCTTCCCAAACTTCGCCGTGCGGCCGAAGCCGTCCGGGGGAGCGGAGCCTCGGTTGCCCTGCAGGTCGACGGCGGGGTGTCCGAGGAGACGATCGGTCGGGCAGCGGAAGCTGGAGCCAACGTTTTCGTGGCGGGGTCCTCCGTCTACGGCGCCGATGACCCGGCCGCGGCGATCGAGGGATTGCGTTCCGTTGCGGAACGTGCCGCCGAGAATTCGACGCGAATCACAAATATGCCATAATCGGTGTCACGCAATCGTGCTCCGGGGGTCGGTGAAATTCCGAACCGGCGGTCATAGTCCGCGACCCACAGTGCACTCGAATGATTTCGGGGCCTGCGGCCGAACCGGCGAAAATCCGGTACCGACAGTACAGTCTGGATAAAGGCGCACGAGCAGAACGCGGCACATGCCGTGGGCGGTCGGCCCGAATCGGGGCCGATCTCCCGCAGACGATGTCGTACGTTGTGTTCTCCCCGGAGCCTCCGCAGCTCGGAAGGAGAACAGTGAGCATCCTGCGGTGGCTCTTCGACGCTCAGCTGACCATTGGTGGAGGGTTCATCCTCTGGCGAGAGGTCCTGGGCAATTTCTTCGGACTCGCGTCCGCCCTGGGCGGGATGAGACGCAAGGTCTGGGCGTGGCCGATCGGAATCGTCGGCAACCTGCTCCTCTTCACCGTCTTTCTCGGCGCCGTGTTCGGTTCCCCCAACCCCGTGAACCTCCTTGGCCAAGCCGGCCGGCAGGTCATGTTCATCATTGTCTCCGTGTACGGCTGGTACCAGTGGAAGGCAGCCACCTCGCGTGGCGACGCGGCGGTCTCTCCGCGCTGGGCCACCTGGAAGGAACGGCTGGTCCTCCTCATCGGCCTGTTCGGCGGCACGGCCGCTCTGACCCCCGTGTTCAAGGTCCTCGGATCCTACGAGCCCGTGTGGTCCGATGCCTGGATCTTCGTGGGATCGCTCCTGGCCACTTGGGGCATGGCCCGCGGGTGGGTCGAATTCTGGCTGATCTGGGTCGCCGTCGACGTCGTGGGAGTGCCCCTTCTCTTCTCGGCCGGCTACTACGCCTCAGGCCTCATGTACCTCTTCTACGGCTGCTTCACCCTGACCGGCTTCTTCATCTGGTGGCGCACTCGAAATCGCCAACGTCGAGTCCAGGTCGAGACCCGCTTCCCCGACCCGACGGTCGAAGTCACCGAAGGGAAACGGAAATGATGCCCGAATTCGACGCCCGTGACGAGTCCGCCATGGACTCGGCCCTCGACGCGGCCCTCCGTGGGCCCCGAGGCGCCAATCCGCTGGTCGGTGCGGTGCTCACCGACGAGTCGGGACGGATACTGCACACGGGCCGACACATGGGAAGCGGAACCCCTCACGCGGAGGTCGATCTCATCTCGGCGGCCCAAGCTGCCGGAACGGACCTTCGCGGAACCACGCTGTACGTGACCCTCGAACCGTGCAATCACACGGGCCGGACAGGACCCTGCTCGGAAGCGATTCTCGAGGCCGGGATCCGCTCGGTGGTGTGCGCGACCGCGGACACGACCGACACCGCGGCCGGTGGCGCCCGGTTCCTCTCGGCCAACGGCGCGGATGTCCGGTCGGGGTTGCACGCCGACCGTGCCCGCAGGATGAACGCGCGCTGGTGGAAGTGCCAGGAGGAGGGCCGCCCCTTCGTGACCGCCAAGATCGCGGCGACGCAGGACGGCGTCGTCGCCGCCGACGACGGAACGAGCCAGTGGATCACGGGGCCGGAAGCGCGCGCCCACGGTCACAGGCTCCGCGTCAGGGCGGACACGATCATGGTCGGCACGGGAACCGCGCTCACCGACAATCCTCGGCTCACGGCCCGTGGACCCGAGGGAGAGGCCCTGCCCGAACAACCCCGCCGGGCCGTCATGGGTCTGAGGCGACTTCCTGCTGAGACGGCTCTTGATGACGGCGAAGAAGCCCTCCGACTCCCGACCCGTTCACCACGCGAGGCCCTCGATCGTCTCGCCAGGGAAAACTCACGGCACGTGCTGATCGAAGGCGGCCCCGGAATCGTCTCGGCCTTCCTGGCCGAAGGACTCGTCGACGAGCTCTACTGGTACACCGCCCCGAAACTGCTCGGTGCCGGACGACGCGCGATCACGCAGCTGGATGCGACAACCCTCTCCGACGCGCTGCCCCTGAACGTCGACCCCGCCGGGGCGGAAGCAGACGCAACGACCCACGGCATCGGCCTCCTGGGCCAGGACACACTCACCCATCTCGCCGCCGAGCCTGCTCCGGCGACCGAAAGAAAGTAGTAGCCATGTTCACCGGAATCATCGAATCCTTGGGAACGGTCGAAGCCATCGACAGGCAGGCCGATTCTGCCGTGCTCCGCGTCCGGGCCGGTGACCTGGCCTCGGACCTGCCCGCCGGGGGATCCCTCGCCGTCAACGGCGTCTGCCTGACCGCGACAGGAACGCACGAAGGAGACGGACTCTTCGTGGCGGACGTGATCGGGGAGACTCTGGACCGCACCAACTTGGGCGAACTGAGCGAAGGGTCCCGAGTCAACCTGGAAAGGTGCCTGCCCGCCAACGGACGGTTCGACGGTCACATCGTCCAAGGACACGTGGATGCGACCGGCGCCATCCTGTCCGTCGAGGAACACCCCGAGTGGTCCGTGATTCGCGTGGCCGTGCCGGAAGACCTCGCACCCCAGATCGCCGAAAAGGGGTCCATCGCCGTCGACGGGATCTCGCTGACCGTCACCGCGGTCAGCGCACCCGCCGACCCATTCGCCTGGTTCGAGATCGGCGGCATACCGACCACGCTCCGGGCGACGACGCTCGGAACCGCACAACCGGGGGACACCGTCAATCTCGAAACCGACGCCGTGGCCAAGTACCTCCTCCGCGCCCGCGACTTCGACCTGACACGAGCGCCGAATGACGGATCCGTCCCGGAGGCCTCGGGGCACGTGGACGGCAGCTTCGACTCCATCGACGACGCCATCCGCATCATCGCCGCGGGCGGACTCGCCGTCGTCGTCGACGACGAGGACCGGGAGAACGAGGGAGACCTCATTGGGGCCGCCGCGCTCGCGGACCCCGCGCGTCTGGGATTCATGGTCAGGTACTCCTCCGGGGTGGTGTGCGCACCGATGACGGGTGAACGAGCCGACGCCCTGGACCTACCGCCCATGGTCGCCACCAACGAGGACCCCAAGGCAACCGCATACACGATCACCTGCGATGCCGCCCACGGAATCGATACCGGAATCAGCGCCCAGGACCGCGCCAAAACCTTGAACGTGCTGGCAGGGTCATCATCGACTGCCTCGGATCTCACCCGTCCCGGCCACATCCTTCCGTTGCGCGCCGTCGAGGGTGGTGTTCGGGCACGAGCCGGACACACGGAGGCCGCGGTCGAACTCGTGCGGCTCGCGGGGCTCCCGGAAGTCGGCTACATCGCGGAAATCATCCACGACGACGGAACGCTGATGCGCTTCGACGATCTGCGAGCCTTCGCCGACCTGCATGGCCTGCCCATGATCTCGATCGAAGCACTCGCCGAACGTTTGGCCCAGCTCGACGACGAGAGCGCCGACGCCGAATGACCCATACCCACGACGACCCCGACGAACCCGTCGACTCCTCGCAGTCCGTGGTGGTGCCCACCCCGCAGGGCAACTTCAGCATGAGGGCATGGTCCTTTCCCGACGGCCACGAGATCATGAGCGCGACCGCGCTGGACGACGCCGGCCAGGCGATCGACGCCGACAACCCGGCGCCGCTCGTTCGGATCCACTCGGAATGCCTGACCGGAGACGTCTTCGGTTCCCTCAGATGTGACTGCGGACCGCAATTGCACCAGGGCCTCGAGCAGATCTCCGAGCGCGGCGGCACCTTGATCTACGTCAAGGGACACGAGGGAAGGGGCATCGGGTTGGTCAACAAGCTGAAGGCCTATCGACTCCAGGACGACGGCCTCGACACGGTCGACGCCAACCTAGCCCTCGGCTTCCAGGCCGATGACCGCGCCTACCGCCAGTCCGCGCGCGTCCTGCGCGAGCTGGGCATCACGACCCTGCGGCTGATCACCAACAATCCCGTCAAGGCCGAGGCGCTGACCGAGCTGGGTCTCGTCGTCGGATCCTTGGAACCGGACGAAATTTCCCCGCGCAAAGAAAACGCGCGCTACCTGGCCACCAAGAGGGACCGGATGCATCACCGCCTGGTCCCTCGTGCCGGTGGAGACCGACCAGGATGAGTCGACGTCGCGAGGGCCCATGGACCCCGCGTCGTCGGAGGATCCCCACACCAACAGACCAACTACCGAGTGAGGAGACATCATGAGTGGATTCGGAGCCCCAGGCACCGAACTGGGACAGCTGCCGACCGACGGACTGAAAGTTGCCGTTGTCGCGGCATCATGGCACGAGCAGGTCATGGACGGCCTGGTCGATGGGGCGCGCAGAGCGCTCGCGGACGCATCGCTCGAGGACGCCGCGACGATCGTTCGCGTTCCGGGCTCCTTCGAACTCCCGGTCGCCGCGAAGCACCTGGCCGAGACCCACGACGCCGTCGTCGCGCTCGGCGTCGTGGTCCGTGGTGGAACCCCGCACTTCGACTACGTCTGCGATGCGGCGACGGCCGGGCTGACCCAGGTCAGCGTCCAGACCGGTACGCCCGTCGGTTTCGGCGTCCTGACCTGCGACGACGACGAGCAGGCGCTAGACCGGGCCGGTTTGGAGGGATCCAGCGAGGACAAAGGCTACGAGGCCACGGTCGCCGCGATCCAGACGGCGGTAACACTCGCTCATGTCGGCGGGTCCCGGGGTAACCTGGGCGGGTGAAAACCTTCGAAGACCTGTTCTCTGAACTGACCACCAAAGCCACCGATCGGCCGGCGGGATCCAAGACCGTCGCCGAGCTCGATTCCGGGATCCATGGGATCGGCAAGAAGGTGGTCGAGGAAGCCGCTGAGGTCTGGATGGCCGGCGAATACCAGACCGACGACGAGCTCTCCGAAGAGATCTCGCAGTTGCTCTATCATCTTCAGGTCCTGATGATCGCGCGCGGTCTGACCCCGGAAGACGTCTACAAGTTTCTCTGAACCCGACCTGACCCCGGACTTGTCCGGCCCCTCCCCGGAACCAAAGGATTTTCATGCTGCGAATTGCCGTGCCCAACAAGGGGGCACTCTCTCAGGCCGCCCAGACCATGCTCTCGGAAGCGGGATACCTCCAGCGGCGCGAGAGCCGAGAACTGGCGATCGTCGACGAGGAGAACCAGGTCGAGTTCTTCTATCTCCGGCCGCGTGACATCGCGGTCTACGTGGGACACGGAACCCTGGATGTGGGAATCACGGGCCGAGACCTGCTCCTGGACTCGGAGGCCGACGCCGAGGAGGCGCTCGGGCTGGACTTTGCCCGTTCAACCTTCCACTTCGCCGGCCCGATCGGGCGTTTCACCTCACCCGAGGAGTTGCACGGCAAGCGGGTGGCCACAAGCTACTCGAGCCTGGTGCGCAACTACTTGAAGGAACAGAGGATCGACGCCGAGGTGGTCCGATTGGACGGGGCCATTGAGTCATCCATCCGGCTCGGAGTGGCCGACGCTATCGCCGACGTCGTCGAGACCGGCAACACGATGCGGGCCGCAGGGTTGGAGCCCTTCGGTGACCCGATCATGCGGTCGGAGGCGTTGCTCATCAAGAGGCACGGGCTCGAGGACGGTGCGAGCCTCGAGGTCCTCCGTCGTCGTCTGCGCGGGGTGCTGGTCGCGCGACAGTACGTACTGATGGATTTCGACGTGAGCGAGGAGAACCTCGAGGCGGCGACCGCGATCACGCCGGGCCTCGAGGCGCCGACGGTTTCGCCCCTGCAACGCGAAGGCTGGTACGCGGTGCGATCCATGGTTCCGAAACGTTCGACCAACCAGCTGATGGACAGTCTGTACGAAGCCGGCGCGCGAGCCATCCTGGTGTCGCCGATCGGTGCGGCCCGAATCTGACGCGCGGGACGCCTCTCGAAAGGAAAGCACGATGAGCGTAGCTGTGCGAGTGATTCCCTGCCTGGATGTCGACGCCGGGCGGGTGGTCAAAGGAGTGAACTTCGAGGGTCTGCGCGATGCGGGCGACCCGGTGGAGCTGGCCAAACGGTACGACGCCGTCGGTGCCGACGAACTGACTTTTCTCGACGTCACGGCGTCGTCCTCCGACCGAGAGACCACCTACGACATCGTCGCCCGAACCGCCGAGGAAGTCTTCATCCCGTTGACCGTCGGTGGGGGAGTGCGCACCGCTGAGGACGTCGACAGGTTGCTGCGTGCGGGCGCCGACAAGGCCTCGATCAACACCGCAGCCATCAACCGACCCGAGGTCATCAACGACATCACGGAGAGGTTCGGCAACCAGGTCCTCGTCCTGTCGGTCGACGCCAAGCGCACGGACAACACGGCCTCCGGCTTCGAGGTCACGACCCACGGAGGACGCCGCTCGACCGGGATCGACGCGCTCGACTGGGCATCCGAGGCGGCCGAGCGCGGCGTCGGCGAGATCCTTCTCAACTCGATCGACGCCGACGGAACCCGTGACGGTTTCGACCTGGAGATGATTCGGGCGGTGCGCGGCGTCGTCGGCATTCCGCTGATTGCCTCCGGGGGCGCGGGCGAACCGGCTCACTTTCCCGAAGCTGTCAGGGCAGGAGCCGACGCGGTGCTTGCGGCGTCGATCTTCCATTTCGGCCCCGACCATGCGATTCGCGACGTCAAGACCGCGATCCGCGAGGCCGGGTTCCCCGTGCGCTGACCCCGTGGGCTGACCCCGTGTGCGGCTCCGCGCTCAGGCCCGGTGTCTGGGGTCGGTGCGCTGGCTCGGTGTCCGGCCGGCGCGCCCGGGCCGTGCCTCAGTAACTGATCTGGACGTTCGCGGCCTCACGTCGCCCGAAGAGGTACAGGAGAATCTCGAGCGGGGTGCCCGTGATCGTGACGTGCTCACCCGTGCTCGGAGCTTTGACGATTTTCTGGACCAGTCCACTGATTCGCGAGGACGCGGACGGTTCACGCAGCGTCTTCGAGCCGAAAGCGGGTTCGCCGTCGTCGTTGGTCCCCATCACGGTCAGGCCGTCGGGGTAGTCCTTCGCGAACATCTTGCCCTGGGAGCCGATGGTCTTCCAGATCCGCTCGTCCTCTCCCTCGATCCGCGATTCCGCACCGTTCATCTCGGTCGAGTCGGACGAGCCTCGCAACACGTCCTCGCGGTGGATCACGTATTCGGCGAAGTTCATGCCGTAGTCCACGGTCTCGCTCCTGCGCTGCGGAGCATTGGTCGAACCGAATTTCTCGACCGCCTCCATGTAGGAGCGTCCGTCGGTCAGCTGTCCGGCGAGTTCTTCGGTTTTCCGATCCGTGCGCGAGGCGAGCGGCGGAATCACGACGCCGGCCGCGATGTCCGGGCGGGTTTCGCGCAACACCAGGTGCGCAACCATGTGCTCCGTGTTCCACCCCTCGCAAAGTGTCGGCTTCCCGGGACCGGTCCTGAGCAGGACGGAGACGAGCTGGTTCCTGAGGTCTGTGATAGCGCTCATGGTGCCAGTCTAAGCGATGCGCAATGAACCACACCGGCCACGACCTGGGGCTTTGCCTGAATCTCTGAGGGCGGG